>JAJFFX010000043.1 GCA_021776455.1 Hyphococcus sp.
CTAGGGTGTGAACCCAATTTATCTGGTTGATTTGTTTATGCAAAGTGTGATTCACGCTTTCCTTTAGGGAGGCGTTGATGGCGCGATTTGATTTGAGTGATGAAGAATGGGCGGTGATAGAACCGCTGTTGCCGAAACAAAGTCGTGGACCGCAACGCAAAGATGACCGGCGTGTGCTGAACGGCATTTTCTACATTCTACGAACCGGTGCGCCCTGGCGCGATTTGCCTGCGCGTTATGGCCCGCGAACGACCGTTTACAATCGCTATGCGAGATGGGGTGAGCGTGGCGTTTGGAAAGGCATATTTGATGGGCTCGCAAAAGAATGTGACGACGCTCTCATCTTCATAGACGCCTCCATTGTCAAAGCCCATCGCTCAGCGAGCGGTGCAAAAGGGGGGAACTGGAGCAAGGTATTGGCCGCTCACGCGGCGGTCGCACAAGTAAGGTTCATGCGGCCGTAGACGCCAAAGGCCGCCCGTTGCGGCTCTCCATTACCGGCGGCCATGTTCACGACAGCCAGATTATGGACGCCTTTCTCGATTGGGGAAAGCCGCCGCTCGCGATCGTCGCCGACAAGGCCTATGGCAGCGCAAAAATTAGGCAGAACATAGCCGATGAAGGTGCTCTTGCAGTCATTCCGTCGAAGAGCAATGCACGAAAGCCGATCCCGCATGACGCCAATCTTTACGCGCAACGCAACATCGTCGAACGGTTCTTTTGCAACATGAAAGACATGCGAAGGCTGGCCACGCGGTTCGAAAAACTTCGCCGGAACGTCCTGTCCATGCTACATCTCTTCGCCATCAGGTGCTGGATCAAATGAGTCCATACACTAGTCATTTCAGCATTGATGTCGGCCGCAGCGCTATTGATTGTCGCGCCTGCCACTGCCCAGTCCCATCATCCCGAAAATGCCAAAGGCGAGCAAATGCAGGCAGAGGGAATCATGGCGGTCAAATGAAAGGCGGCATGATGATGCATCAGGGCATGATGGACTGCCCGATGATGAGCGACGGCCAGGGCGAGCCCCGGACTGAAGACCGCCTCGCCTTTCTCATGGCCGAACTCAAGATTGAGTCGAGCCAGGAATCTGCGTGGAACGCCTATGCTGACGCCGTACGCGACAGTCATCAGCACATGGCGGACCACATGGCAAAGATGCATCAAAAGATGATGAAGAAGGATGGCGCTGCGCAAACCGTTGAGCGCCCGCCGGCGCCGGAAGCGCTGCGTAAGCGCATTGAGATGATGGAGGCCATTCTGGCAAATCTGAAATCTGTCTCGGGCGCGACATCCAATCTCTATGACAAGCTTGACCCATCGCAAAAAGCAACAGCCGATGAACTTCTCGGAATGTCTTGCGACATGATGCGCATGTAGAGGGGAAACCTGAGAACTGCTGGTTCACCAGTGGCGAGCGCATGGCGGGACACTTTCCGTCACTACGCTCGCCAGAAAAAAGAGTTGCAGTATCCTGTGAAGAGATCTGAAAAAGACACCGAACGACTAAAGCGCAAATGGGCGCGGATTTCGCGTACGCTTAAAAGGTCTCCGCACTTATAGAACAAGATGCGGATCCATTTGAAATTCTGAACCTGACCCGTCGGGTTCACAATGCGCTTCAATCTATCCAAGGCGCTCTTATTGAAAGTGAAAACCAGCTTTGTATTGAGGAGGTCCTCAAGATGAAGAACATCACGTCAATCCTTAAACGACTCAACGAGCATATTGAGCTCCTCAGTCAATACGGTCGTTAAATGTTATCGACGTTTCCTGGAATGATATTTTTGGCAAATTTGCCCTTGACCTTCCAGTAACTGGAAGCCCTATCTTTTCTCCTGTAACCGCAAAACCGGTGGTATTTGGTGTTGGAAACTGTTCGAGCTGACGACTCGCGGATGAAGCCAGGAGAGAATGCAATGAACATCGGCGAAGCGGCGGCACAATCGGGACTGCCAGCGAAAACCATCCGCTATTATGAAGAGGCGCATGTGGCGCCTGAGCCGGCGCGTACAGAGGCTGGATATCGCAACTACAGCAGCAACGACGTTCATCTCATGCAGTTTATTCATACGGCGCGAAGGCATGGGGTTTCGCTCGAAGAATGCCGCGAACTCGTCTCTCTCTATACCGATCCAGACAGATCAAGCAGAGATGTAAAAAGAATTGCCGAGCAGAAAATTACGGAGATCGATCGAAAACTAAAAGACCTGCGATTGATGCGGCGCACCCTTTCAACATTAGTCAAGGAATGCCACAGCGACACTTTACCATCATCGGCAAAAGACGCTCCTTTAGCCATCAAGGATCCGGTTTGCGGCATGGATGTTGATCCGCACACAACTGAACACCGGGCCGAGCATCAGGGTGCGTCATATTATTTCTGCAGCGCGCGTTGCCAAGAAAAATTTACCGCCGGTCCCGAAACCTATTTGTCGGAAGGCCGGAATAGACTAGCGCCGGCGGCGCCGGGCACGCCCTACACTTGCCCCATGCACCCGGAGATCGTGAAAGACGGTCCCGGTGATTGTCCGATCTGCGGCATGGCCCTTGAGCCCATGGATGTGACCGTGCAGGAGGGACCTAGCGAAGAATTTCTCGACATGCGCCGGCGGTTCTGGGTCGGACTGGTGCTGGCGGCGCCGGTTTTTCTTCTTGAGATGGGTGCGCATATTCCCAGCATCGGCTTACACCGTTTTATATCGGCACAACAATCAAACTGGCTTCAGCTCGCACTCGCAACGCCCGTCGTTTTGTGGAGCGGCTTGCCGTTTTTCCAGCGCGGTTGGGCGTCATTAATCTCCCGCCACCTTAATATGTTTACGCTGATCGCCATGGGCGTCGGCGCCGCTTATCTCTATAGTGTTCTTGCGGCGCTAACGCTGCAAATATTTCCCGGAGGTTTTCGCGATGAAAGCGGCGCCGTCGCTGTGTATTTTGAAGCGGCTGCGGTCATCACCGTTCTCGTATTACTAGGACAGGTGCTTGAGCTTCGCGCTCGCGAACAAACGGGCGCGGCAGTTCGCGCGCTGCTTGACCTCACGCCCAAAACAGCGCGGCGAATTCGCGATAATGGCGACGACGACGAAGTCGCGCTTGGCCTCGTCGAAGTCGGCGATCGGCTCCGCGTTCGTCCCGGCGACAAAATCCCAATCGATGGCGGAGTTTTGGAAGGGCGCAGCGCCGTTGATGAATCGATGATCACTGGTGAAGCGATGCCTGTCGAAAAATCGCCCAGCGACCGCGTGATCGGCGGCACTCAGAACGGCGTTGGATCATTTATCATGCGGGCGGACCATGTGGGCGCTGAGACGATGCTCTCGCAGATCGTTAAGGTGGTCGCCGAAGCGCAGCGTTCGCGAGCACCGATCCAACGCCTCGCTGACGCAGTGTCCGGCTATTTCGTACCAGCAGTGATCGCCATCGCCGTGCTGGCGTTTGGAATCTGGGCTGCGTTTGGACCCGAACCCGCCCTCGCCTACGCGCTTGTCATCGCCGTTTCTGTACTGATTATCGCCTGCCCCTGCGCGCTCGGTCTGGCGACGCCGATGTCGATCATGGTCGGCGTCGGCCGCGGCGCCCAAGCCGGCGTTTTTGATCAAAAACGCCGAAGCGCTCGAAAGAATGGAGAAGGTGGACACGCTCATTGTCGACAAAACAGGGACATTGACGGAAGGTAAACCAAAACTTTCAAAGCTCATTGCTGGCCCTGGATTTGATGACCAATCGCTGCTTCAACTCGCCGCCAGTCTCGAACGAGGCAGCGAACATCCGCTTGCTGAAGCGATTGTGGCGGCGGCGATGGCCGTTCAGTTCGGTTTCGGTGATCGGGAATTCGCTCAGATTAACCAAGGTCAAGTTATTGCCGGAAAAATCGCCTAGGGTGATGACGCACTGAGCATAATCTGCTACGGACCCAGCTTGGCGAGGGCTCCGAACGGTTGGCGCGTATACCTCTCTAAAGACAATGGAGATGTAGCGTTATGTCGAGATTTGATGAGATATTGCGGCGGTATAAGGAACGCACGGCGTGCGAACCTTCAAGGCCAGTAGAATTACAAGTATTAGCGCGTATTCGCGCTCAAGAAGCGGCTTCTCCAAACGCGATTATCGCCCTGCCCGCCTTTCGTCCCGGCGCCATGGCAGCAAGCCTGCTTATGGGAATGTTCGCCGTCGGCCTCGTTCCGGCCGCAACATCTGCCGCTTCACCGGTATCGGACCTGTCAGTCTTTTCACCGGACACGCCGCAACTTGCTCTCATACAATTGGGCAAAACCAGATGAAGCCTAAATTTGGCCCGCTGCTCGTAACACTGTTTCTTGTGGCGATTTCAGGCGCCGGCGGCGCCTGGGTCGGCGTGCGGCTGTTGCAACCGCCCGCTTACACGCACGATGAGTTTCATGACCGCTTATTCTCAGAACTACCCCTATCTGCTGCACAGAAGCATCTAATGGAAGCGCTTGAAGCGCGGTACGCCATTGAAAACCAGACCCACCGGGAGCGTCTTGCGGCCGCCAATCTGGCACTGGCGGATATTTTGGAGAGCGAAGACGCCTATGGCGCTGCTGCTGAGGGCGCCGTTGAAAATGTTCACGCGGCGATGCTTGAACTACAGAAATCAACAATCCGACATCTCTACGAGATGCGCGACATAATGAATGCAGACCAAAGGGCAATCTTTGATCGCTATGTCGCCGACACGCTTAGGGAATACGCCCATTGATGCGGAGGAACAATCTGACGCGGAATTGATGAGCGACGTGGCCGAAGGCGACGCCGGCGCATTCACCGAACTGATGTCGCGATACAAGACGCCGCTATTTCAATTCATCCTACGCTATGTTGGCGCCCGAGCTGATGCGGAAGACCTGTTGCAAGACACTTTTACGAGCATTTACTCAAAAGCTTCCACCTATGATCCCGCATGGAAAGCGTCGACCTGGATGTACAGGATCGCGTTGAATAAATGTCGCGATTACGGGCGCAAGCAACGGCTGCGAAAATTCGTGTCGCTTGACGGCGGAAAAGATGACGATGACGGTCCGTTTATCCCTGAACCGGCGGATCACGGCCCCGACGTCGAAGATATAATTATCCATCGGCAAGAACTACAGCGCCTGTCGGAAGCGATTGAAACGCTTCCTCATAAGATGCGGACCGCGCTTGTTCTCCATTCGATCGAAGGCCGGTCACAGACCGAATGCTCAGAGATCCTCGGCGTATCACGAAAAAGTGTGGAAATGCTCGTATACCGCGCCCGCAAAACCCTTCGCAAGCGGTGCGCTCTCGAATAGCGAACCGAATAGGCGGCGTGTTGGCGAGTTATTCGCTCACAACAAGCGTTGCAGCGGCCATCAACGCCCAACCGGGACGCCGCTTGCCCGTTCGAGACTCCGGATGCCTGGGGGAGAAGCGCCCCAATTGGCGATTGGTGGTGAGGGATAAATCCAGGAGCGACGTATAGGACGTACCGAATTCGATGAAAACTATGCTCGTTGAAGCGCCAACCACGCAAAGACGCTACATTCAATGGAGTCGCTATGAAAAGCTATTCAATCTACGTCGCCTCGGCAGTCGTGGCTGTGTTCGCCCTGTCATCGGTCGGGGCGGCTCAAATGCAGCACGAGATGGATCCGAAGATGGATCATCAACTGGACAAATCTATCCATTGCAATGTGCCAATGGGCGAAGGCGTCATCAATGCGCTTGATGTCAAGAAGTCCACGGTGAACATCTTGCATAAGCCGAAGGATTCAGTCGGATTCAAGGAGATGGCCATGGATTTCACCGTTTTGAAACCCGTCAACCTCTCCGCCTTCGCCGTTGGCGAGCGTGTCCACTTTCTGTTGAAACTGGAGAAGGGCGAAAGTCACATTATCGCAGCGGTGTGCTCGTTGGACATTGATGAAGGCGCTCACCAAGCTTGTATGACCAAAATGCACGATGATGCGATGAAACTTGTCGCAGCCTCCATCAACGAGTGCGCCATGGAGGACATGAAGCCGGCGGACGGCATGGATCACGGCGACATGGGAAAAATGGACGGCGACGCCGAACATGACCACAGTGGTCATCTGATGATGATGAATTTGAAGACGCTGAAATTCAGGCGCTATGGTCGCGGGCTTTCGCGCGTTATTTCGATGTGCAGGCTGGCGTCCGCCACGACTTTGCACCCGGCGATGATCGCACCTTTGGCGTCATCGGCGTGCAGGGTCTCGCGCCCTATTGGTTCGAAGTCGAAGCCGCCGCGTTCGTGAGCGACGATGGCGATGTCTCAGCGCGGATTGAGCTGGAATATGAGTTGCTTTTGACGCAGCGTCTTATCCTGCAACCGCGCACGGAACTGAATTTCGCAATTCAGGACGTTCCTGAAAACGGCGTTGGCTCCGGGCTTTCAACCGCAGAAGCTGGCTTGCGTCTTCGGTATGAGATTAAACGCCAGTTTTGCCCTACATTGGCGTTTCATGGGAGCGCGCTGTGGGCGAAACCGCCGACTTTGTCCGCGCAGAAGGCGAAGATCCGTCGAGCGTTTCATTTGTCGCCGGCTTGAGACTTTGGTTCTAGAGAGGAACAAAAAATTGGAAAATATAATTGAACCGAACATACACCCAATTCTGGTGCACTTTGCCTACGCGCTATCGGTAACCGCCTTCATTTCATATTTGCTGGCGGCGTTTGCACCTGCGGGAAAATGGCGCGATACGCTACAACCCGCCGCCAATTGGATGCTTGCTTTTGGCGCCCTCGCGATTATTGCGACGATTGCCGCTGGCTTTCAGGCCTATTACACGGTTAATCACGACACGCCCTCCCATGCCGCAATGACGACACATCGAAATTGGGCGGTGCCGTCTGGGACGGCCATTCTATTATTGGCGCTTTGGCGTTGGACGGCCCGCGCAAAGCCCGCGTCTGCAATGTTTATAACGCTACTCGCGGCGGCGGCGCTTTCCTTATCAGTCACCGCTTGGTGGGGCGGCAAGATAGTTTATGGCTATGGCCTCGGCGTAAAAAGCATGCCGGTCGTCACCGGCGACGGGCATGATCATGAGCATGGCGATGCCGCGAAAGCTGAACCGAATCATGAAAATATGGATATGACGTCTCCGGCTGCTGATAGTCATGACAACGGCGACGGCCACCATGACAACGACGCGTCGGACGGCGCGAGCATGGATGAACATGACAACAGTGATGGTCATCACGACGCAATGAAACCGGCGGCTGACGCGCCGGAGGGGCATGACAATAGTGACGGCCATCACGACAAACCCGGCGCGACAGCGTCTAGCGGCGGCGGTCAGGATTCGACGTCAGCAACCACCTCCGTACCGGTAGTCGAAGGAGAACCCTCAGAGATCGTCGATGCTTTCGCGACCGCACTTCGACAGGGCGACAAACAGACTTTGGAACGACTGATGTTGCCGAACATTATCATTGCAGAAGGCGGCGGAACAGAGCGCTCCTTTACCGAGTACGCCTCCCACCACATGTCGTCTGACATGGCGTTTCTCCGCGCGACATCAACCCGCCTCTTGAAACGCGATGCTCTAGAGACCGGCGACCTCACCACCGTTATTTCCGAAAGTGAGATTTCTGGAACGTATAAGGACAAAGCTATCCATTCGCGCATGGTTGAGACGATGGTCCTCCGAAGAGTTCTCGGCGGATGGCGCGTCGCGCATATCCATTGGTCATCAGCGCCGATCACCGGGGAGCATGAACACTGAACGAACGAAAGACTGAGGACGACGAACAAAGTGTTTTCAGTTTTTTGTATCACAAAATTGGGAGGCGGACGCCTTCAAAAGAGGCAAAGGCGGCCACCGTCTATGCCGGCTCCCATCGCCCGCCGCGCCTATTCTCCCCCAAGGTGCGGCGGGCATTCTAATGTTTTGTTGACCTAAGAGAGGATTCTGAATTGACCCGTGTACAGACTCAAAACCGCGCCGCTCCTGGATCCCGCCGATCTTTCCTGATCAATGGCGGCGTACTCATCACTACGGGCGTGTTGCTGGGAACCATTGCCGCATGTCAGGCGCAGACACCGCCAGACAACGCGATGGTTGTTTACAAGACGCCAACATGTGGGTGTTGCACCGCATGGGTTGAGCATGTCACCGCTGCAGGTTTCAAGCCTCGCATCGTCGAAATGGCGGATTTGACGCCAGTCAGGAAACAATTGAACGCACCTGACGAGCTGGCATCATGCCATATCGCGGTCATCAGCCGCTATATCGTTGAGGGCCATGTACCTGCGGACGCGATAAGAAAACTGATTGCCGAAAAACCGGACGCTATTGGAATATTTGTTCCCGGCATGCCGCTAGGGTCACCAGGCATGGAAGGTCCATATGGGTCGCAACCATTCGACGTAATTTTGCTGCGGCGCGACGGCGCTCGGGAAATTTTTGCCCGCTTTAGAGCTTAATCTGCGCAGTTTGCACAAATTTTCGAACGGACTGCCTTTTGTTCACGAACCGCAGAGACTAACCTAGAATATTCTGAATGCCCTCCGCAAGAAGCGGGGCAACGTCGATTTTATTGCACTCATGCGTGATTGTGTTGGTCGTTACAATGCGGCCGGCGCCCGCCGCCTGCAATTCTTTATACGCATTGTCGGCGAACACAGCGTGCACGCCCACGCAGACCGGTGGCGCAAGACCAGCCGCGCGTAGATGCCCGACGGTTTCGATCATGGTTCGAGCGGTTGAAATTATGTCGTCGACCAGAACAGGCGTATGGTTTCGCCATTGCTCAACATCGGGAACACTAACTTCGACATCACGATCGCCGCGCCGTGTCTTTTCAAGAACCAGGAATGGCGCACCAGCGCTTTTCGACACCGCGGAAACCCACTGTTCGCTTTCGCTGTCCGGCCCGACGAGCACAGGATTTTTGATTGATTGGTGGATCCACGCCGAGATTGCGGGCGCCGCATGCGCAACCGCAGATCTCACTGCGTAAACTTCCGATAATGAGGTAAGCCGATGCAAATGTGGGTCAACTGTCACAAGCCAATCGATCCACTGTCCGAGGGCGCTCGCAAAATGTTTCGAGGTAACGGCCTCGCCAGACTGAAACCGGCGGTCCTGCCGCATGTAGGCGAGATACGGCGCCACAAGGCCTATATCAGCTGCCCCTAAATCCCGCGCCGCCGCCGCCGCAAATAAGAGCGGCAAGATTTTTTTGTCAGGCCGGTCGAGCGTGCAAACTAGAATAATTTTCCGGCCTTCGATGGGCGTTTCATAGCGGACATAGCTCTCTTGATCGGGAAAGCGGCGCGTGCGGAGCGATCCAATGTCGGCGCCCAGCTTATGCGCAAGGCTTTTCGCCATACCTTTATTTCCAGGCAGAGAAAATACAACAGATTTCATTCCAATAGCTCGATTTCGAAAATGGACGGATGGCTTTCGATATAGTCGAACGCATAGGTCAATTCGCCTCGCGTTTCGGCGTGCAGTGTGAACAGAGGCTCGCTGGTTTCGACGTGTTGGCCAAGAGCCGCATGAAGTTCCAATCCTGCAGCTTTTGCGTCCGGCGCACCGGCGAGTTTTGCAGCTTTCGCCAGACGCCGGTTGTCGATTGTAACAATGCGACCGGCCGTTTCGGAGAGGATGGGTTTTTGATGACGCGAGGTCGGTGGCGTACGCATGCCACCCTGCGCCTCGCAGACTGCCTGAAACTTGGCCCACGCGCCGCCGTTGTCGAGCACGGCGTTTGCCTTCGCAACTCCTGCGCCTGCAGCAGCGCCGCCGCCGAGCTCCAGCAAGGCGCCCGCCAACGTCGCAGCACGGTCTCTGAGATCTTGCGGGGCTGATGGTTCACACTGCAGGACGGCGAGCACGTCGCGCGCTTCAAGAGCCGGGCCGATTCCACGCCCCACTGGTTGACGGCCATCGCTTTGCAGAGCCGTTGCACTAATACCGAGAACGCGCGCAGTGTTCAGAAGATGCGCGCTTAACGAGTCCGCATCTGCCTTGCTACGGACTTTCGCCGTTGGCCCAACCGGCAGGTCGAGCACTAAATGGGTCGATCCAGCCGCCGCTTTTTTCGAAAGAACAGAAGCGACGAGCTGGCCTTCACTGTCGATATCAAGGGCCCGTTCGACCCGTATTAAAGTGTCATCCGCCGGACTGAGATCAACGGCGCCGCCCCAAACGACGCAGCCGCCTTCCTTTTCGACAACGCGGCGCATGGCCCGAAGGTCAAGATCGACTGGCGCAAGCGTCTCCATTGTGTCGGCTGTCCCCGCTGGCGATGTGATCGCACGAGACGACGTTTTTGGCATGGTAAGTCCGCAAGCGGTGACAATCGCCACAATGATCGGCGTTGTGCGATTGCCCGGCAGGCCGCCGACACAGTGTTTGTCTACAATCGGAGGCGCGCCCCAATCCAAACGCTGACCCGCAGCAACCATGGCTCGGGTCAGACCGACGATTTCGCCGCCATCAAGACCGCGGGCCGCGCAGGCGGTAATAAAAGATGACAAATGAATGTCGGAATAACGCCCTTCGACGACGTCTCCCATAATTTCGCCGAACGCGGCGTCAGTAAGTTTCTTGCCGTATACCTTGGCGCGTACGCTGCTTAGGGAATCGAGCGAACGCGCATGGGCGACGCTGACCGGTCCGCCCTCTTCGGCGCCAAGATGGAGCCATGCCGATTCGGAAAGGCTTGCTTCGCCCGGCGCCAACAGGTCGCTGTTAATGAAATTCAGTGTGGCGATAATCGACCTAACGCCTGCATTGACGCGAATGCGAGCGCGCGCCGAAAACCCCTCCGCGCGGCAGACATGACAATCCCGGCGCATATAAATGACAGCTTCCTGATGCGTATCGATGCCGAGACGCTTCAGCCTAAGAGTGTTCGAAAGCTCCGGTTGCGCCATGCGCTTAATCCCCGTTCTGTGCACCGTGGTTTTCAGTTTCAATCAAGTTCCACGCGGTCCTTGAACGTCGGCACATCACACGACCAGCCGAGACTTTCTTCGATGCGGTGACGCAAGGCATCGGACGCCGCCGGCTCGCCATGCGTGATAAACGTGCGTCGCGGCGGCGTTTCAAAATGACCGAGCCAGGACATGATTTCATCCACGTCGGCATGCGCCGACAACATGTGCAGATTTTCAACGTCCGCATGGATGGGAATATACTGTCCGTGGATTTTGACCGTCTTTGCACCGGCAGTCATTGCCGCCCCGCGCGTACCCCCCGCCTGGAACCCAGCAAAAAGCACGGTATTGCGCTCATCCGGCGCATAATGTTTGAGATGATGTAATATGCGTCCGCCCGTGGCCATTCCACTCGCCGAGATGATAATCTTGGGCATCGGGTTCGAATCGAGCGCTTTCGACTCTTCCGCTTCACGAACATATGTCGCGACACTACATGATGCCCGGCACTCCGCTGCGGTAAGCCGATATTCACTTAAATGTTCGCAAAAAATATCGCTGGCATTGATCGCCATCGGGCTATCGAGGAACACCGGCAGATCGGGAATGAGGTTTTCCGCCTTCAATCGATGAATGTGAAACAACAGGCTTTGCGCTCGCCCGACTGCAAAGGAGGGAATAAGAACGGTTCCGCCGCGCTTGGCTGTCCTGTTGACGATCTCCGCGATCCGGCCCTCGGTATCCCCAACCTCATGTAGGCGATTACCGTAGGTTGATTCTACGACGAGATAGTCCGTGCGACGCACGATGGCCGGATCCAACATTGTCGCGCTTGCCGGCCGGCCAAGATCGCCGGAAAATAACAGTGTCGTTCCAGCGACCGTAATTTGAACGATCGCTGCTCCCAATATATGGCCGGCGGGAAGAAACCGGACGCCTACGCCCTCGCTAAGCTCAACATTGTGATCGAATGGAGCCGATATGAATTTTTCTAGCGCGTGCTCGGCGTCTTTTTGCGTGTACAAAGGTCTTGCGGGCTTATGTTTTGAATATCCGTGCCGATTGGCGAACTCCGTCTCACGCTCCTGAAGATGGCCGCTGTCTGAAAGAAGTATCGCGCAAAGATCGCGCGTCCCCGGCGTTGCGTAAACCGAACCTCTAAATCCCTTTTTAACGAGCAGCGGAAGGTATCCCGTATGATCGAGATGGGCGTGTGTGAGAACAACCGCGTCGAGACTTTCCGGATCAAACGGCGGCGGCGCCCAATTACGCAACCGCAATTGTTTGAAGCCTTGAAACAACCCGCAGTCGACAAGGAGTCGGCGGTCGCCAGTTTCAATGAGATACTTAGATCCTGTGACCGTGCCGACCGCCCCAAGAAAGGTGATGGTAAATGGCATATTGTGAAACCCCTTCGTCAAGAACTCGCGATTAGCGGAACAACACAGGCGCGTCGCCAAAGCATTAAAACCATTTCACACGAAGAACTATACTGCGCTATCGGCCCGCAAAGAGATTATAAAGTGGTCCAAAAATTAGAGCGGCATACCATCCGTACAAAAAGGTTTCGACCAGTCCGATTGCGAATGACCCCCAACTTAACCAGACAAATCCGGGCAGCAAGTCGTGCCAGGCGCCATGCATCGCATAATACGGAAACATCAAATCAAAACCAACGCAGAGCGAGAATGTTATTGAGAAAAACAACCCAAGACTCATACCCAGTGAAAATACTGACAGGCGACAAACGCCGCCTTTTGCGTTTGATTGCGTCATTTTGATCTCCTTCATTTTCAGTTCGGCGCTGGCCGATCTCACACTTCCTGTTATGGTTCGGCGTTACGGCTCCCCGCTCCCTGAGCGGCGGTATCGGCACACATCAACTATCAATTCGTTCAACCGCCAGAGCGACGCCCTGCCCGCCGCCGATGCACAAAGTCACAAGCCCGCGCGAAAGTTGATCGCGCTGCATGGAATACAGAAGCCGTGCCGTTAAGACTGCGCCAGTCGCGCCGATGGGGTGACCGTGTGCGATGGCACCGCCCTCGACATTAACGACGTCTTCGGCAAGTCCGAGCTCTCTTGTGAGCGCGACCGCAATTGCTGCGAAGGCCTCATTTATTTCGACACGTTCCAGGTCAGCAATATTCCAGTCGGCGCGCGCAAGCGCCTGACGAACGGCGGGGACCGGCCCCAACCCGAACATGCCAGGTTCGACGGCGCCGACGCCATATGAAACGAGTTTCGCGATCGGATTCAATTTGTGTTCCGCCGCCCATGCTGCATTCGCGACAATCATCGCGGCCGCGCCGCTATTGAGGCCAGGCGCATTGCCAGCCGTGATAGTTCCTTCGTCAAGAAAAGCCGGCTTTAAGGCGACAAGCCGATCAAATGTCGTTTCCGGCCGATTTTGTTCATCCTGATCGAATAATATCGCACCTTTGCGTCCCTTGATTTCGATCGGCACAATTTCGTCCTTAAAGTTTCCCGCCTTTTGCGCCTTAGAAAAGCGCTGCTGGGAGCGTTCCGCCCATCGATCTTGATCGTCACGTGAGATTGCCAGTTTTTCAACAAGATCTTCAGTGTGCCAACCGGAATGTTCGCCGCTAAACGCGTCATTGAGGCCGTCACGGAGCATGGCGTCGTGCATCCTCCCGTCGCCCATGCGATAGCCCCAACGTCCTTTCATGACGAGATATGGCGTCTGGTCCATGTTCTCCATGCCGCCGGCGATGATGCAATTTGCATGTCCAAGCATCACCTCCTGCGCCGCCGAGGCGATTGCTTGCGCACCGGACCCGCAGACCCGATTGACGGTTAGCGCGGGCACATGAACGGGAATCCCTGCGCCGGTCGCAGCTTGACGCGCAGGGTTCATTCGCGCGCCGGCCTGAATCACCTGGCCCATGACCACAGAATTGATCTGTTCGACGTCAAGGTTCGCGCGATCAATCGTTGCTCGGATTACAGCTGCGCCAAGGTCCGACGCGACAACATCTTTCAGTGAACCGCCATATGCGCCAATAGCAGTGCGGACTGGAGTGCAAAGAACAACATCGTTATACGATATAGTGTTAAACTCCTTTTCGTTTCCAACGTCTCCGCACGCCAAAGGGCTCGCCTCCAGGGACAAGAATAGAGGCTTCAGAGCTGACAGCTCACGGGGGGCAATGCTGTCAAATATTCATACGCGTGGGTTATATCTTTCCCTCGAAAGATTTTAGGGGAGCATTTTAGAAAAATGATGCGACCGCGTTGTTCTCTTCAGGCCTTGAGAACCGGACTACATTGATCACAGAAATATTCTAATGATCGCAACCTGTTTGCTATCGGATCGCATTCCCACTAAGCGACGTGGCTGGTTTGCAGCAACGATCTTGGACCGGGATCGCTTCTACCTGGCACACAAATTTATCAGTACAGTCGTCAGATCGATGCGGTGTGCTTTCTAACACGTCTTGGATTTTTCGCGCCGCTTGCAATACCGCGCGCCCGCCCGCGGCGATACAATCACGCTCATGCTGAAACTCCAAAATACCGATTGGTCGCGAAAATGCCGACGATAAAATGAGATCCGCCTCATTAAAGCGCATATTTGAATGCACGTTGTGCGTAACTTCGACGGATCGCAGAAAAACCTCAAGGCCATTCCTTGGTTTTTCGTTGTTCGGTTGGTTGGCCGGATTAATTGAGAGCACATAGTCGACACCTGACTGCCTGACAACGTCAACCGGCGCAATGTCGGTATAGCCGCCATCAACGAGCAAGCGGTCACCGTCCTGCAACGGTGGTAATATGCCTACCAGCGCCGAGCTGGCGTCAACGGCGTCAACGGCGTTGCCACTCGACATAATGACCCTTTCGCCCGTCAAAACATCAGTTGCTGCGAGAAAGGCGGGGACGCGGCTTTCCTCCAAATTCTTACCAAGGGTGAGATCCTCCAGAACGCCGCGTCCCCATGCAACAGTTTGCTAACCGGCGCCCCATCCAAAGTACATCGCGCATCTCGCGCTCGGCGATAAGCAGGGCCTTGACTTTGCTTCCCAATCCCGGCGTCTTGAAATCGGGAATAGCTGGAAAGCCCGAAACGTCCATATCAACAAGTTGACGATACTAACAATCGTTCAATGCGTAGGTCGCTGCGACCACCGCGCCCATAGAAACGCCGGCCACAACGCTGGGATAATGGCCGAGATGATTGAGTGCTCTGAGTGCTCCGACATGCGCCAGACCTCGTGCGCCGCCGCCGCCGAGCACCAACCCAAAAGCCGCTTTCTTTTTCATCATTATTCACCGCCTTTTGTTCGGCGCGGGTTCAACGCAGGTCCGCCAAGGCCAAAGACGACCCATTGCGATGTAGATGAATGAACCGGACCAGGCGATCAGAAGAAGACCGTTCAACGCCTCAACGCCAGTGATAAAACGAAGATGATTGCTTGGAAAAACATCGCCGAGTCCGAGCGACGTGTAGCTCACGATCGAAAAATAGAGATAGTCGAGCGGCCCCACGACCGCCAGACCTCCAAAACTGCCTAGAGCCAACGCGCCACCTCCAAGCGCATAAGCAAACGCATACAACACAATCTCGACTAGGTGCGCAGCAAGCGCCACAAATACGATAACAAAAATGCGCACGCCGGAAGTCATTGCGATCTGCGCCATGCCGCCGGACAGCCAGCGTAGGACCGCAAAATGGAACGAAAACGTGAGCATAACGAGCAATACAGCCATTAAAATCGCGATAACCATAAAATCTCCCCGCCTAAGTCGAAATGTCTACTGCTCTGCTAGTGTGGCCGGTCCGTTTGGGTAGCCTGCCTCCACTGGTTGGCAGTAAATTCGAAATCTCGATGAACAAATAAAGCCCGACCGTCATCGGTCTACTCTGTCGCGCGACAGCGCTATCGCGGCTTTTTATAACATGAAACAGATGTGCTATTGCGCCAGCAATCAGAATTCCTCCGCATTCACCTCTTTTTTGTCAGCTATGCGATAAATGGTCTCGACCGGACTAACAGCGACGATGCCGTCGCCTTCTAAACCGGCGCTCCCCGAATCCATGATCGCACCAACAATCTCTTTTACGCGCGATTCGGGCGCATAGATTTGCAGCCGGGCGTGGGTGGTCATCAGGTCTCGCTGAAAGAAATTTTTGTAGTCGCCATAACCTTTGGTCTTCGACACGCTTAGTCCCGGCGCCGCAATTTCTCTGAGGCGCTTCTCTACCTCCTCAACCATAAGTATATTAACGGTTGCTGTTATGAGTTTTAATTTCATTGACTTTCTCTTTGCTGCGGTCAGGCGAAACGCTTCGCCAATTCGATCGCCCTGCACAATCGTCATGAGCTTCGAACTTAGCTCTGGGCGAACGGTCATGTGTTTTCAAAAAATAATACGTTCTGCAGCGCCCTTTCCCTCACTATATTTCAAACTGCTGGCGCGCCCACAGAAAAATTACGCCCAGGGATGACGCGAGAACAGATGCAGTCAAAACCGCCAAGCGTGCGGTATTGAGTTGTTCCAGCGACGGGAAGGCTACCGAGGCGATGAATATGCTCATCGTGAACCCAATTCCGCCGAAAACCGATGCTGTGTATACATCGCTCCAACGCAAATCTTTTGGAAGCTCGGCAAATGAGAGCTTCACCGCCAGATATGACATACCCGCTATACCGATCGGTTTGCCGATCACCAATCCAGCCACGATGCCAAGGCTCATCGGTGTTAACAGATCACGAAGTATCTCTCCCCCGAAGAGGATTCCGGAGTTAAAAAACGCGAACGCGGGCACAATCGCCAACATCACGACCGGCGAAATATCGCGTTCAAGTCTAGCAAGCAGACCGTTCCCTTCCCCATTGCCGTGTAAAGGAATCGCAAACCCAAGTACAACGCCCGCAAGCGTGGCGTGCAGGCCTGATGCCAAAAGCGCCGCCCATAAAAAAGCGGTTGTTACAATATATGGAGTGAGGGACTTGAGGCGAAATGCACCAAGCGCAAAGAGCACACCGGTTAGCACGAGCGCCATCCATGCCGCAGGGAGATTGATGGCTTCCCCATAAAATATTCCGACAATCGCTATTGCGCCAATGTCGTCAAAAACAGCAATTACGGTCAAAAACGCGATAAGCGGCGCCACTTTCCGAGATGAAAACAAGGACAATATACCGATAGCCAGCACTGCATCGGTCGCTGCGGGCACAGCCCATCCATCCATTGTTTCGGGATTATTGAAATTTAGAGCGGCGTAGATAAAAGCGGGCGTCGCCATGCCGCCTAGCGCGGCGATCAACGGCAACCGCCTAACCCGCCTTGCTGACAACGCGCCCGTAAGAAGTTCACGTTTGGTCTCAAGCCCGATTTTCAAAAAGAAAAGAACCAGCAACCCTTCATTAATCCATAGATAAATCGGCTTTTCGTAAGTAAAATCACCAATGTGAATGCCCGCATTTGTATGGTGAAGTACATGATAGAATTCTGAAAACTGCGTATTCGCCATGAACAAGGCGACGATCATCGCCGCGACCATCAACAGACCGCTCAATCGGCTGGTATTGTTCATATTTGAATCCATGTGGATATTGTTCTGCTGTGAGGCGGGGCAATTAGATACCGGATTATTTCATCCGATTTTCAATTTCAGTGGCTCAACGAATTCATATTTGGGGATCTCAAGATTGAGCGGCGCCGGCCCCTTTCGAATGCGCCCCGATGTATCATAATGCGATCCGTGACACGGACAAAACCACCCGTCCCAGTCGCCGCGGTTGCTTTGAGCGCCCTGCCCAAGAGGAACGCATCCGAGATGGGTGCAAATGCCAATGACGATAAGCCATTCCGGGTTGACGACGCGGTCGGCGTCTTTTTGAGGGTCTTTCAGGCTTGCGCGATCATCCATCCGTGCAAGCTCTATTTCCTTCGGCGTGCGCCGAGAAATAAATACCGGTTTGCCGCGCCATTTAGCGGTAATCCGCTGGCCGAATTCCATTGGGGACAGATCCACCTCTTTGCTTGACATGGCCCGGACATCCGCAGAGGGGTTGAAACTATCGATCAACGGCCACAGCGCGCCGGCGCCGCCGGCGGCCGCGACCGCGCCGCCCAGGATATGAATGAAATCCCGGCGCTTTCCATCCGTATCAGCGTCAGGGGCGCCGTCATCGCCTCCAGCGGCCATAGATTGCTCCTTATACAATCAACCGAGCTGACCTCGCTCGATGCATTCAGCGCGCGGTCTGCTTCCGCATTTTGATCTTCGGAATAAATCTCGGCGTATTCTCGGCATACCGTTTGTAGACTTCGCCGAACTCGGCTTCGGCGTCACGCTCTTCGCGTAAGGCAAGGCGCCAATACATAAAGACAAGCACTGGGAACATCGCAAGCGTCAACAGTGTCGGCCATTGAAGGAGAAAACCGAACATGATGAGCACAAAGCCGACATATTGCGGATGACGCAGTCGGGCGTAGGGGCCACCCGTCGCCAGAGAGCCGCTCCGCTGCGCCTTGTAGAGGACCGGCCACGCAGCTGAGAGGAGCCAGAACCCGGCGAAAATCAGCGCGATGCTGATCAAGTGGAACGGCCCGAAATGCGGATTGCCCCGCCAGCCGAAAATCATTTCCAGCAAATGGCCGGAATCATGCGCAAACCAATCCACGTCTGGGAAATTCGTTTGCAGCCAACCAGATAGAAAATAGATCGTCAACGGGAACCCGTACATCTCCGTAAAAAGAGCGACAATGAAGGCGCTAAAAGCGCCAAAAGATCGCCAGTCCCGGGCAGATAAGGGCTTTGCGAAGCTGAAAGCGAAGATGATGAAGATTGCGGAATTCGCGATAGCCAACAACCACAATCCGTAGCTCGCGTAATGTGATTCCTCGCCAGTCATTTATTGCCTCCCCCATGGCCGCCGTGACCGCCATGCATGAAAAGATGCACGCCTACGCACGCGGCAAGCAGCCCGTACAACAGTACGTCTCCCGTGAGGAGATGCGCGCGGTGTTCATAAATCAGCAATACGCCAATCACGGCCGCAAATACCGCAAATGCTGTCCAGACTCGCGACGGCTTCGGATGGTCATCCTCGTCGTTGTGATTATGTTCGCCCTGCATCTTTCTTCACCTCTTTTTTATCTGGTTCGTCATTTTGAGAATGGACTTTTCAATCGCAGCAATTGCGCGTTGATTGCGCAAATAATCGTGCTGGACGACATGAAAACCGCACCGATCGCCGGACTTAAAACGATCCCCCATGGAAAAAATGCGCCGGCGGCCGCGGGGATCGCGACTGCGTTATACCCGGTCGCCCAGAAAAGATTCTGGATCATCTTTCTGTAAGTCGCCCGAGCGAGCCCC
The DNA here is from genome assembly GCA_021776455.1 of Hyphococcus sp. GTDB lineage: Bacteria > Pseudomonadota > Alphaproteobacteria > Caulobacterales > Parvularculaceae > Hyphococcus. The sequence continues at coordinate 19,254 of JAJFFX010000043.1, forward strand.
AATATGGCGACAACGTCAAGCGGATTGCTCTTGACCAGGATGATATCCGCTGTTTCGATTGCGACATCGGTTCCTGCGCCAATGGCGATCCCGACATTGGCCTGGGCCAAAGCCGGCGCATCGTTAACGCCATCGCCCGTCATCGCCACCACCAAGCCGCGCGACTGGATTTCTTTTACTTTCGCGGCTTTTTGGTCCGGCAGCACTTCGGCGATGACTTCATCGAGGCCGATTTGCTGACCAACCCAATCGGCCACCTGTTTGTTGTCGCCGGTAAGCATAATGCATTGAATGCCCATTCTTTGCAGCTCTGCGATCGCCTTCTTGGATTCCGGCCGGACAATGTCGGCGAGAGCGATCGCCCCGGCCAGAACATTTTCAATCAAGACAAAAATAACCGTCTTGCCCTGTTTGCTGAGTTCCTCAATCCGCGGATCATCAGGAAAAAGTCCCTTTGCGCGAACATATCCCGGACTGACAGCCTTGACGTCTTTGCCTTTGACCACGCCTTCGGCCCCTTTGCCCGTAATAGCCCGGAAATTTGTGACGTCCCATTTTTCCTTCGTGTCTTTAACGATGCCTTTTGCGATCGGGTGTTCTGAATGCGCCTCAATCGATGCGGCAAAGGCAACCACTTCTTCCGGCGTAAAACCGCCGCTGAAGATGAGCGTATCGGTGATACCGAATTCGCCGCGCGTGAGCGTGCCCGTTTTGTCGAAGATAATGGCCTGAATGTTTCGCGCTTCTTCAAAAGCGGTGCGATCGCGGATCAGCAATCCATTCGTCGCCGCAATGGCGGTCGAACGTGCAACGACAAGCGGTACAGCGAGGCCGAGCGCATGCGGACAGGCAATGACCATCACCGTGACGGCGCGCTCCATCGCGAAGGCAAATCCTTGACCAGTCAACAACGTCCAGCCTAATGCCGTCAAAAACCCGCCGCTGAGCGCGATATAGGTAAGCCACTTTGCCGCCGTGTTGGCGAGGTCCTGAGTTTTCGACTTGCTTTTCTGCGCCTCCTCGACAAGGCGAATGACGCTCGATAAAAATGTTTCGTCGCCGGTTTTAGCCACGCGCACGGTAATCGACCCTTCGCCATTGATCGACCCGCCAATGACCTGCAGGCCTTCGGCCTTGGCAACCGGCTTTGATTCGCCCGTGAGCATGGATTCATTGACGGAAGTTTCTCCTTTGACGATGATCGCGTCGGCGGGCACTTTTTCGCCAGGCTTTATCAAAAGCTGATCGCCATTCTTCAATTGCGATACGGGAACATCTGACACGGAGCCATCGTCAAGCATCAAATGAGCCGTGTCAGGCATCAAGCGCGCGAGCTTTTCGAGCGCTTTGCCGGCGCCCATTACCGACTTCATTTCTATCCAGTGACCGAAGAGCATGATGGCGATCAGCGTCACCAGCTCCCAGAAAAAAGTTTCCTCGGAACCCACGATCACCATGGCCACGCTGTAAATATAAGCCGCCGAAATCGCGACGCCGATCAGCGTCATCATCCCGATATTGCGCGCAGAAACTTCCGACAAAAGACCTTTTAGAAAAGGTGAGCCACCGTAAAAGTAGACGGTGGTTGAAAGGACTGCGAGGACATAACTGTCGCCGGGAAACGACAGCAGGTCCTTAACGCCCAGTAACTCTTGAACCATCGGGGCAAGCGCAAGAATCGGGACCGTCAGCGCGAGCGCAACCCAAAACCGCTTGCGGTAGTCGGCAACCATAGCGGCGTGATCATGTCCGCCATTGGATGAACTATGATCGTTATGATGGGCACCATGCGCAGGGTGTTTGTGACCGGCGGGCGATCCGTGGCTGTGGGAGGCGTGAGTATGATCCATCTGAGGGGCCCCTTATTGATTTATGGTTGCTTCGAGCCGCCGCGGCGCGGCGGCCTGGGCGCAACCAGGAGTGGTTGGGACGCATATTTCGAAGGCTGACAAACGAACTTGTTGCGGCAATCCAGTGAACAAAAGAAATACGCCCAACCGTCATGGTCTTCCTGACCTGCGGTCTCTGCGAGATCGATTATACGTTTACAAACTGGATCCTCAACTGTGGTTTTCATATCGCTCATGCTTTCGTCAATCAATGGAACACCATGCCTTCGATGTGATAGCCGGCGTCTATATGCAGAATTTCGCCGGTTATGCCGCTCGCAAGTTCGCTCGCCATGAACAGTGCAGCGCGGCCGACTTCATCTGCATCAACAGTGCGCCGCAGCGGTGCTTTTTTGATTGTCTCATTCACCAATTCATCGAAATGCTCTATGCCTGACGCCGCCCGCGTCGTCACCGCGCCTGCAGACAATGCGTTCACACGGATCGACGCGCCTCCCAGCTCGTGCGCGAGATAGCGCACCACGCTTTCAAGCGCAGCTTTAACCGGCCCCATAACGTTGTAATGATCAACGACTTTTTCCGCGCCCAAAAAGCTTAGCGTCGTCAGGCTGCCCCCATCGCGCATTAACGGCTCCGCCAGCCGCGCCATCCGGATAAAGGAATGGCAAGATACGAGCATCGACTCAGCAAACCCTTCCGCTGAGCAGTCCGTCAGGCGACCGTGCAAATCTTCTTGTCGCGCCCAGGCGACCGAGTGGAAACAAAAATCAAGGCGGCCCCACTTGGCGGCGATCGTCTCAAATACTGCTTCGAGTTCGCTTTCCTGATTTACGTTGCATGATTGAAAAATTGCAGCGTCCACTTGCCGCGCTAATGGTTCAACATATGGTTTTGCCTTATCATTGAGATAGGTCAACGCAAGATCGGCGCCGGCGGCGCGGAATTGCCGCGATGCCGCCCACGCAAGACTATGCTCGTTGGCGACGCCAACGATGAGACCTTTCTTTCCTTTCAGATCAATGCATCCGTTTTCCATTTATTTCCTGATCCATCATGTTCATACGCGCCATCTTGGCTTCTCCCTCATGGTGTTACTTCTGAACTCAGTGCATGCCCGTCATCCGGCACCACGGGCAGTCGCAATCAATATGGTTGCAACCAGGATGGGTTAGTTGCGCGCCAAAACGCAAAGCGGCGAGAGGAAAAAGCGCCTTATGGATAAGTGACCCGCCGTAAAGGCGCCGCAGGCCGCGACGCGCCGCATTGTTCGAGAGCAGACCCAACACCGACGAATGCGCCTTTTCTCCAGTCGCCTGAAAAACGAAGCGGTTCACGATCCCCGCACTGTGGACGCCGCGAAACCGCCGGCGAAGCAACGTCTTATAGGACTCGCCTCGTAGAATGCTGCGCGCCGCGAGGGCGCCGGAGATAAGCGCATAACGCAACCCGAAACCCGCGAGGGCGTCCTGCAACCCGGCGCGTTCGCCGACCAACAATCGACCGCGACGCTCGACGCGCGTGACGCGCGAGAGCATGCCGTAACCGCCAAACGGTTTGGGCCGGATCATCTTAAGGCCGAGCCGAGTTTGGAAGTACTCCACAGCGGCTTGCAAATATGCGGCGTGCCCCTTGAAATCGCAGAACATGCAAGCCGCCAGCGTGCCGAAGCCATCAGCGATCAAAAGATACGCGTAACCCCATGGCGCGAGGCGGTCGTCAAAACACACATGATTGGCGTCTTCCATGTCCGTCCGGAAAGTGTAACCGGAAGCGATCACATCGGCGCGGCGCGGCCCTGTCGCAACAATCGCTTGGCGGGGAACGCGTTCAACTTCATCGTCAAAGCGTATCTCAGCGCCAGCTTCCTGCGCTGCTCCCAATAATGCTGCATCAAGTGTTCCTTCGCCAGAACCACGACGAACAAGATAATATAATGGTTGCTCATCACCGACCACATACTCATTACCAGTGGAATCATAAGCGACGCCGGAACGAACTGGATGAAGCGGAAATTTCAGCGTGATCCCGAGTTCGCCTATTTCCTCAAGCACGTCGCGCTTGATGCTCCAGTTTTCCAATCCCTGAAAATCACCATGAAAGCGCGCGCCGACGCTCCGGCGCCGTTCCCGGACGATGACTTTTCGCCCCGCGCCCGCCAGAACAATCGCGCTTGCAAGGCCAGACGGCCCGGCGCCGACGATTGTGATTGGCGCATCGGAATTCTCGGCGAGTGTTGCTTGTGGCGTCATCTCTCAGCGCGCCAAGACATAGCGGCCGGGAGCATTCTCCAAGGAGGAGATTATAGGCGCCGGCGGCTCCATAGCCGACGATCGTGCCGTCAACCAACCAAGCCAGCACGGCCACCAGGAACCTTCGTGGTGTATCGCCTCATCTTTCCAGGCGTCTGGATCCACATAGGCGGCGAGATCATCATGTGTCGCGATTTGATGGCGGCGTTTATTGCCGCCTGGCGGATTAACGACGCCAGCGTTGTGGCCGCCGCTTGATAATACAAACGTCACATCAGCGCTTGCGCTCGCCTGAATTTTATAAACCGACCGCCAGGGCGCTACATGGTCCGTCTCTGTGGCGACGGCGAATATGGAAGCCCGCACATCCCGCAAAGAAACGGGATGACCGTCGACGCAGTATCGGTCTTGCGCGAAATCATTGTTTAGAAAAAGCTTTCGAAGATACTCCGCATGCATTTTATAGGGCATGCGCGTTGCGTCAGCGTTCCAAGCCATAAGATCGAACATGGGCGGGCGATCGCCGAGCCAATAGTTCTTCACTATCGCAGACCAGATCAGGTCGCTTGAACGAAGCAGTTGGAACGCTCCCGCCATCTGGCGCGCGTCGAGATAGCCTTTCTCCGCCATCACGTTTTTGAGGAACGTTACCTGGCTTTCGTCGATGAAAAGCGTCAACTCTCCCGCTTCGTCGAAGTCGGTTTGCGCGGCGAGCATGGTCAATGACAGTAGACTGTCATCGCCGTCGCGCGCCATGGCGGCAGCCTCTATCGCCGCGAGCGTGCCGCCGAGACAGTATCCGACTAAATGAATCTTTTCTGCAGGCGCGATCGTCGCGACAGCTTTTCGGGCGGCTTCGACGCCCAGGCGTCTGTAATCTTCAAGCGAAAAATAACGGTCCTCAGCAGACGGATTTTTCCAGGAAATCATGAAGACTGTAAAGCCGTTCGTCACAAGATAGCGCACCAGAGAGTTTTCCGGAGACAAATCGAGAATGTAATATTTCATAATCCAGGCAGGCGTGATGAGGATGGGCTCCGGATGCGCTTTATCGGTTTGCGCCTCATATTGGATGAGCTCGATCAGTTCATTGCGGAAAACAATTTGGCCTGGCGTGGTCGCAACATCGCGCCCAACGATAAAATTTTCAACGCCCGCGGGCGGAGCGCCGCCGATGGCGCGTCGCATATCGTCACGCCAGTGGGCGAGGCCCCGTTGCAGGTTTTGTCCGCCCTCTTTGATTGTTTCTTGAATGATCTGGGGGTTTGTCAGGGGAAAATTTGCCGGCGAAAACACATCAAGAATCTGCCGCGCTGCGAAACTTACAACGTCCTCGTGATGCTTCATGAGCCCTGGTACGTCCGTCGTGGCGCGCCGCCACCAGTCCTGCATCATCAAAAATGCTTGTGCGTAAGTTCGAAAGGGCTGCGCCCGCCATGGATCTTCTGAAAACCGCTTATCAATCCGGTCTGGTTCAATGCAAATATCGCAGTCCGGATCAGCGCACGCACGCAGACAGTAGTCGATAAATCGCCAATACGCTGTCGATGCGTCATCGAAAAGTTCCGATCGCTTGTCCGCTGATTTCCCGAGGTGCAGCGCCCAATCGACATATGCGAGCGCGAGCGCCGTCGGAGACAGACCGCCGGTAATCTTGCCGCTCAAAGCGTCAATGGTTTGGTCGAAGGACGGAGCGGCCGCTAGTGGCGTGCTTTCAATCCTGTTGTCGTTGATGGCGAGCCGCTGATCCATCACGCATTCGTTCCTACTGGGAAGCACGCTTCCTCCGGCATTGGCGCACAGCAGCCTTGCGGCTCATCGGAGAGATCGGTCTCGGTAATGCGCGAGGCTCTGCGCCCATTTGAGGGGGTCAGGAGACGAGCGAGCGCCAGCGCAGCAAGTCGCGCCGGCGGCGGATCGGCGCGAGACGACAGAATGATCGGCGCCTGCAAGCCGATGACCAAGCCCGCTAAGGTCGCGCCGCTTAGATATTCGAGGTTCTTCGCCAATATATTGCCGGAGACGAGATCCGGCGTGAGTACAATATCCGCCTCGCCGACGACGGCGGACTCGATGCCCTTAACCTCTGCTGCTTTAATAGAAACTGCGTTGTCGAATGCAAGCGGACCGTCAACGTCAGCGCCTTTAATTTGGCCGCGCCGCGCCATTAATGTCAACGCAGCCGCATCAATCGTCGATTCGATCAGTACATTGACCGTTTCGACAGCGGACAAAATGGCTGCTTTCGGTCGTTCAACGCCAATCCCATGCATGACGTCAATGGCGTTTTGAAGAATCTGCGCTTTAGCGGTCAGGTCGGGGTGAATATTAACCGCTGCGTCGGTGATCCCGAGCAGTCGTGGATAGGCCGGAATATCGGCAATAAAGACGTGGCTAACGCGCCTTCCCGGCAATCGCAGGTTGGCGCCCTTGCTCAAAAGCGCTCGCATAAAAACGTCTGTATGCACATCCCCTTTCATCAGCGTATCGACGGCGCCCCCGCCGAGCAGGCCAGCGCCCGTCGCCGCGGCCTGCTCTTCCGTCCATGCAGCTGTAATCAGATCGGGATCAATCTCAAATCCGATTGATTCTGCTTTTTCCGATATGACGTTGGGATCGCCAATCAAAAGCGGTTTGATCAAACCGGCCGCTGTTGCGCTGCGAACCGTTTCAAGGACAGATTCTTCTTCTGCGCAAACGACGCCAACACGCAATGGCGGTGCATCTTTTGTGAGCTTATAAAGATCGTCTAAAGTTTCGAGCGGAGCGCTCATATTACTTCTCGCCCGAAGGCGTCCTCTTTTCGCGCAACCGCTGCGACATGCCGCGCAATCATCTTTTCTTCATCTGTATTAAGAGCATTCAACTGAATTGAAGATGTCTCGCTCGATATGATCGGCTCACTCCCGGCATTGCGGCCATTGTCGAGCTTCAGCGATAAAAGCGCTTCCAGAGGCCGGCAGATCTGCGCGCGGATCTCAGGCGCATTGGCGCCGACGCCGCCTGTAAAGACGATCCGGTCGAGGCCGCCCATGGATGCCGCAAGCGCGCCAATTCGCTTGCGCGCTTGAAAGCAGAAATAATCGATCGCATCGCGCACATTGGGGTCCGTCGCGATACCTAATAAGCTCCGCATGTCGCCGCTTCGCCCAGAAATCCCCAATAGTCCTGATTGCTCGTAGAGCATGGCTTGAAGATCATTTGGGGACCACTTCTTTTCCTGCAGTAAGTACAAGATAAGTCCCGGATCAAGATCGCCGCTGCGCGTCGCCATGGGTAATCCGGAAAGCGTGCTGAAATCCATCGTGGTGTCGATGCTTCGTCCGTTGCTGATCGCCGCCATCGACGCGCCTGCACCGAGATGCGCGACGATTATTCGCGCTTCAAGCGCGTGGGCGCCCTCGGTTTCCCGAATGTGCTCAACCACGAACTCATACGACAGGCCATGATAGCCGTAACGGCGGATTTCATCCTTTTCGATATAACGCGGCAAGCCAGTCCGGCGGGCGATCGGCGGTGCAGATTGATGAAACGCCGTGTCAAAACAGGCAACATGCTGGGCATTCGGTAGTCGCAATCGCGCAGCGACGATGCCTTCAAGATTCGCCGGCAGATGTAGCGGCGCCAAAGGAATGAGCCGGCGCAGTCTCGCTTCCAGTTGCGCCGTAACAGGTTCAGGGCAATCGCAATCAGGCCCGCCATGGACAACGCGGTGTCCGACAAAGCCAATAGCGCTAATATGTTCGCCTTGCTCAAGCCGGTTTATGGCGGCGTCAATCGCCGCCGGATGATTGACGGATGGCTCTTCTTCATCCCAGAGAACGGCCCCGTCTGCACTTTGGCCGCGTGAGCGGCTGTCGGCGGCGCCTATATTCGAGACCGACCCGGACAAAATACGTTGAGGCTCAGAGCTAAAATTGAAGACAGCGAATTTCACGCTCGAAGAGCCACAATTCAGTGTGAGGATTGACTTATCGCTGCGAAGCGACCGCGCACGATGCATATGTCCGGAGCGGGTCGGAGAATCTTGACCGCCACTCTCTTCTTCTCCTGAGATGTTGACGGCGGAGATATTCATCACGCCCCGTCCTTGCCATCAGGTATAATCGTCTGCGGCCAAAACAACGGAAATTGCGGCGCCGGCCGATTGTAGAGCCAATCGAACAATTGCTCGCCAGCGCTGTCTCGAGCGATACGCGCGCGCTTGATGCCGGATTCGATATTATCAACAGCGGTGCGCTCCGCCTTCCGATAAGGATTATGCGGGTCATTTCGCCAGCGGGATTTTTCGGCCATCTCCGCGGCGGTCGCCACTACCGCCATGAAGGGATTTAGTTTTTCAGAATACATGTACCGGGATACACGCATCGGATGCATCCATCGAAGCGCTTCGGCGGCGACAGGATTGGCCCAAGCGCGCACCCAGGGGCTTACGAATTTCGCATAATAACTTTCCGCCGCTTGCGAAACGGCCTCAACATTTTCAAATGCGTCCTCCGGATAATCAAAGGAGATGTCTTCGACGCGGCGCGGCTCAAAACGAACTGTATATTGATCTTTTTTGCAATCCGGATCGCCGGTTGGGTTGTCAATCCGCATCTCGTAAAGGCCGGGTTCAAGCGATTCGATATCGCCAATGTTTTCAAGGATCGCCCGGTGCTCGAGCTTCGCGACCTTAGCCGACACGAAGATGCCGAGATGCCCCGCATGCTGATTGGTGAGATAAACAATACGCTGCCCGGCGTTCTTCAATTCTTCGGTCGATTTATAGACCGCCGGTATCCAGCCCAGCGCCTGATGTGGCGGCGTAATGTTGTCGCCGTAGGATGCAAAAATGACGAGAGGGTTGCGGATGTTTTTAAGATCGACAACGCATCCTTCGCAAATCTCGACCAAACCTTGCTCAAGCCGGTTGCCGATAAACAGATTTTCGACAATCGAAAGCATTTCCTCGCGGCTCAAGCGATAAAAACCGCTCCACCATCTTTCAAAATCGAGAAAGCGTTCCTTTTCCTCATCAACATTGAGATAAAGGTCGGCGTATTTTCGCCAGATTGCGCCCTCCGGTTTCAGATTTTCAAAGTTTTGCACCAGCCAGGCGCCGTCAAAAACGCCGCCGCCAAGATCACCAAGAAAATGCGTCATCCACGCGCCGCCGAGAAACCCGCCAGCAAGGCGCATTGGGTTGGCGCCCGCCTCGCCCGCCCAGTAAGACAGCGGCGCCCCATTCATCACAACCGGACCGGCAAGACCGCCGCAATCGGCAGCGAGCAGCGCCGCGGCCCAACCGCCCTGGCAATTGCCGTAAAGGATCGGCGCCTTTCCACCGTGCAACGCCTTCAGCGTTTCAACGAACGTCCTTAACGCGTGCAGGACGTCCGCCAGGGTTTGACCGGGCTTGGGATCGGGGTCAAAAACCACAAAGTAAACGAGATAGCCTTCGTGTAATGCAATACCGACCTCGGAATCGCGCTTGAAACCGCCGATACCGGGCCCGTGACCCGCCCGCGGATCAATGATCATGAGCGGCGGTTTTTCGGGATCGAGACAGTCATCGAGGCAGATATCATCGACCTCGAGGATTTTCAGGAGTTTATAATTTGTTGGCGGATCATACTCTGCCGCATCGGCGACTTCTTCGTATTTAAACTTCAAGAGCGGCGGCAGCCCCTGACGTTCGTGCTCCAACATATTGTTCGCGCGCTGACGCAGCGTATCCCAGAATAGAATATTGCGCTGCGCAGCGTCGATGAGATAATCGGAAAACGACGTCAGGCTTTTCGAAGGCTCGATTGGCGCGGATTTCGCTGCCGCTTTCTCCGCCGCCGGTTTTTCCGCAAGACGGATAGTCTTACGCGCCGGTTTCGGGGAACCGCTTCTCTGCGTTGCCTTTGCTGATACTGCGCCGTCGTCTGGCATGGTAATGATCCTCATATTTGTGAATGTTGTTGAATCTATTTCTGTGATTTTTCGGCCACACCCAATTGCGCCGCTTTATTCACCGTTTCGGTCGCGGCCTCGGTCATTTGATCCATTGCCTCACAGCAACAGCCCGAGATTGTTTCGGCGACCGCCGAGACATGGTCCGCTGATCGCTCCATGAAGTCGCGATAAAGGTTGCTCTGCCGCGCAAAACGCGCGCTTGGGTCGCTCTCGCCATAAGCGGCGGCGGCGTTCTGGATGGTTTCAGCGTTCGCCTTCATGAAGGCGGTCTGTTGTGCGCCCAAATCCTGCGCCATTTTCGCCAGCAACGCGGAAACCTCGCCTAGGGCTTTGACGCCGTCCATTTGCGCGCCGGCGGCGCCCGCGAAAGATGGCCATGCCGGTTGTTCGGATTCGACAGGCGCATTCGCTTTTTTGGCGCCAGGTTTCGCAGCAGTGACTTTTGAGGTCTGTTTATCGGTCATTCCTATCTCCATTATGGCGCCCAAACGAAAGACGCCGTGATTGAATCACAAAAAGGCGCATCGAAAGACACACCGCCTTATGTAAAGACGCGACCATCGAGACGGCGTTACACCCGCACAGCAAAAAATTTCGGCGCCCAGTCAAGCAGCGCCGGCGTCACGCAGCTTCGCTTTCGACAATCGCGCCCGCATCGAGATCATCTGCGGGCATCCGCATCTAAAAAACCCGTGCTCCGGACATGTTTCACAGGTCTGCTCCAGCCGTTTTCGCAACGCTTTGCGGGCGCGATGCAACTTCACACGCAATGCATTCTCATTGAGACCGAGGTCCGCCGCAATTTTCGAGCGTGGCTCGCCGATTAAATCAGCACGCCAAACGAGTTGCGCATATTCATTCTTCAGGGTCGGCAATAATTTGTAGAGGCAGGCGCAAACGACAAGATCAATGTCTTCTTCAACAACATCAGGGCCTAATGCCGGATCTGCCTGGTAGGCATCCTTTAGTCGGGATTGGCGGCCCTTCATTCTATAATGGTCTGCAATGGCGCTGCGCATAACACTTGCCATCCATCCCCTCAGCCTGTCTTGGTCACGCAAGTCACCGAACCGGCTCAAGACGCGGATAAAGAATTCCTGAAGCACGTCGGCTGCGTCATGCTCATTTCCCAATCGCCGCACGAGAAACCGATGGAGATCGCGGCGAACGTCAATCAGGGCCGCTTCGACAACCGCCCTGGCCTCAGTCGCAACGGGATTTTTATCCGTTTCCATAAAAGCTCGCAAAAACTATTGCGGCGCCTCCTGCGGGAAGCGACGCCGCACCGTGCCTCTCGTCGCGAAGCACTCATCTTTGTCTACGAGACGGCAATGCAAATCCCTCAGTGAAAACACAAATTTACATGCGACAGCGGGCCGCATCAAACAGCGCGTAATGCGGGAGGGCGGCAACCGTCTGTAACGTAAAGGACCACATGAGGTGGTTCTCCAGTTTGCTTACTGGGCCTCTGGAGAAAGGTGAGATGGCTATGTGGAGAAGAATTCTTGATGGCCGATTGTCGCGCGCCATAAAAACGGGCGGGTTCCAACTCGTTTATCCTGATGGTTCGACGCGGTTTTACGGCGACAACACCGCTGATACCGTTCACGTCCATATCAAAGATCAGATGTGGTTGCGCCGCCTCGTCCTTGATCCGGCGCTCGCCTTGGGCGAAGCCTATATGGAGGGCGGCGTAAAAATCGAGAATGACGATATTTTCGGGCTGCTGGATTTGATTTGGTCTGATGTCCTGTCGAAAACGTCGGGCTCGTCTATTCCCACTTTCGTCCGACGCATCGGACGTCGTATCGCCCAGTTTAATCCGGCGGGACGAGCGCAAAAGAACGCCGCCCACCATTATGATGTCGGCAATGATCTATACCGCCTGTTCCTCGATGAAGATCTTCAATACTCATGCGCCTATTTTCCGCGGCCCGATGTCTCGTTGGAGGAGGCGCAAAGCGCGAAAAAAGACCTTATCGCCAGAAAACTCCTTATCGAGCCGGGTCATTCAGTTCTGGAAATCGGCAGCGGATGGGGCGGGCTCGCTATCTCCCTTGCCGAGACCACCGACGCGCGCGTCGCCAGTGTAACTTTGTCAAAGGAACAGCTTCGTGTTGCCCGCATGCGCGCCAGCGCAAAAGGATTGTCCGGTCATGTCCAATTCAGCCTTCAGGATTACCGATCGGTTGAAGGCGGTTTTGACCGGATCGTCTCCGTCGGCATGTTTGAGCATGTGGGCGTGCCGCATTTCCAGGAATACTTCGATCAAGTCGCCCGCCTCTTGAACGAGGACGGCGTCGCGCTTATTCACACGATCGGGCGCCCAAATGGGCCGGGCGTCACAGACGCCTGGACGGCAAGGCACATTTTCCCCGGCGGATATATTCCGGCTCTTTCCGAGATCATGCCCGCGATCGAACGCGCCGGTCTAGTTTTGACTGATTTAGAGGTGTTGCGGTTGCACTACGCAGACACATTACGGGAGTGGCGGCGGCGCTTCAGAGCGAACGCGGCGAAGATCGGCCGGAAATACGATGACCGCTTTCTTCGGATGTGGGACTATTATCTTTCGGCGAGCGAACTCTCCTTTCGTCACGGAGAGCATGTCGTCTTTCAGATACAGCTCGCCAAACACCAGGACATTGTGCCGCTGACACGCAACTATTTGCTGATCGACGAGTCTAAGCAGCATCGCCACAGTGACCACGAACGCAAATACGCGTAAGGAGTTTGCTAGAACCATATGTCAAACAAAGAACGTAATACTAAGAACGGCAAAGTTCATACGTCATACAAGAAAGTGTTGCGGAGGCTCCAGATTGAACTCGTCAAGGTACAGCGCCACGCAATTGCGCATAATCATCGTATTCTGATTATCTTTGAAGGACGAGACGCCGCCGGCAAAGACGGCGTAATCAAGCGCATCGTCGAACATCTTAGTCCGCGCGAAACTCGGGTGACAGCTCTTGGGAAGCCGTCCGATCATGACAGGCGCTCATGGTATTTTCAACGCTATGCCCCCTATTTGCCCGCGGATCAGGAGTTGGTTCTATTTAACCGCTCTTGGTACAATCGCGCTGGCGTCGAACGGGTGATGGGATTTTGCACTGACGATGAAGCGCAAAAGTTTATGGATGAGGTCACGCCCTTCGAGCAGCTCCTGCTCCGCGATGGCGCTCAAATACTCAAATACTATCTCGATATCGATCGCGACGAACAAGCGCGACGCCTTGACGATCGTCGCACCAATCCATTGAAGCAATGGAAAGTCAGCCCGATCGATCAGGTCGCCATCGAAAAATGGGCTGACTATTCGCAAGCTCGAAATGATATGCTGCTCCATACAAGCTTCGATGCAGCGCCATGGCACATCGTTCGGGCAAATGACAAGAAAGAAGCTCGCTTGAATGTTATCCGGCACATCCTGTCAAAAATTGAATGTCCTGAAAAAGACCTTCACCTGGCGCAGCCAGACGACGATATAGTATTTCAGTTTACAGAAAAACAACTAGGGCGATTGGCCACATAAGTCCCGTAGAAGCGAATTAAGTTACTCAGAATGGACTCTCATAGTGTCGTATCGTTACACCATCACCGCATGCGAATGGAAAATACTCCGCCGGGTGGTCGCCCTTATACTACCGAAGCTGAGACTCGATAACCCGTGTTATTGCGAAAAAAAGTAACGTGAATGCTGGATTTAGTCTTAAAACAACTTCGCTATAACTCTTTTCGCTCCCTACTGACAGTTTTGGCGATTGCAGCGGTCATTGCTGAAATTCTGATTCTGGAAGGATTTCTAGCGGGCCTCTATAAGCAGTTGCAGAGCGCTGTATTGAACCGCAATGCGGATGTGATCGTTAGCCAGACGGGTATTTCCAATTTTTTGGCCTCCCGCTCCATTCTTCCGCAGCTGACCCGGCGAGACGTTGAGGATGTGGAAGGTGTGAAAGAAGCGCATCCGCTGACCGCCTTGTCGGTCATCTATAGTCAGGGTGGGCGCAGTATGCCGATCATCATCTTTGTCCACGACGCAATCGGCGGCCCTACGGAGATTATTGCTGGCGGTCCCGTCGTTTCTGACCGCGGGATTGTGATTGACCAGGGACTGTCCAGAAAGTTTGGATTGAAGCCAGGCGATAATATCACGATCTCGGACTTTGATTTCAAAATATCGGGTGTTTCAAGTAGAAGCGCGGCGTTTTTCACTCCATTCGCCTTTATCGTGTACGACGATCTAATCGACTTTTATCTTGAATCCGATGTGGCTGATGACATTGCAACATTCCCGCTGCTTAGTTTTCTCTTGGTCGATGTTGAAGAGGGCGCCGACCCTCAAGCAGTCGCTGCGCGCATTGAAAAGACGGTCGACGTCGCTGATGCTTTTCTCCCCGATCAATTGGCGCGCAACGATGAAGATATGGGCCGCGAGCTCATGGGGCCGATCCTTGGCCTTTTGATCGTCGTCAGTTACGGGACTGGCGCGCTCGTCGTGGGCATGTTCATGTTCGCAACCATCCGTGCGAGGTTGCCAAGTCTTGGCGTTATGAGAGCGCTTGGATTCAAACCTCGAACCCTGGGAGCGGCAGTTGTTCTGGAAGCGGGCCTCCTGACAATATTCGCTTTACCGATCGGCATCCTCCTGTCGCTCGGGCTCGCCAATATCATTCACGATTTATCGCCGATATATCTGATCTTGCCGGTTGAGCCGACCGCAGTCGTCCGTACCGCAATAGTTTGCCTAGCCCTAGCCTCAATCGGCGCATTGGCGCCAGTACGCATGATCGCGCGGCTGGATCCAGCCGTCGTGTTCAGGAGTTAACCGATGTTGATGTGGACCCTCAAAGGCCTTGTCGCCGCGCCGCTGCAACTTCTGGCCAGCGTCGGCGCCATTGCCGGCGCCTTTTCCTTAATCCTGTTCTTTCAAGCGGTGTTTGCCGGCGAGTCTGATCAGATCGTCGCCTACATTGAAAAGAGCGATGCTGATGTTTGGGTGATGCAAAAGGGCGTATCCAACATGCATATGGCGTCATCATTCATTTCGGACTGGAAGGCTCAAAAAATCGAAACAGTTGACGGGGTCAGCAAGGTCACACCGATTCTCTATCTCAACACAGTGATGGTGGCTGGAGAGCGCCATTGGTTTTCGTTCATTGTCGGCCTGAATAAAGGTGATTCCAGAGCTGGCCCGTGGGAAATGGCGGCCGGACAGGCGCTCCCCGGTCCGAGCGAAGCGGTCGTGCCAGCGGTGCTCGCAAGGCTGGCGAACTTAAAAACCGGCGATCAGGTTTCAATCGCTGACCGGGACTTTCGGATCGTGGGCCTTTCCGAAAATACGTTCTCGATGGCGAATTCCATCACGTTCATTGCGATGGACGATCTTTCCGACATTATGTCGACATTCGGGTCGTTTAGTTATTTGTTGGTGGATGCCGAACCCGGCGTCGATCCGATTGCCCTCGCCGCCAGGCTGCAAAGCGATGTCGAGAAAATAAACGCGCTTACTCGCGCGGAATTTACCAATAATGACTGGAAAATAGCCATGCAGATGGGACTTGAAGTCGTCAGTATCATGACGATAATTGGCGGCGGCCTTGCCCTATTACTAATCGCATTCACGGCCTATAATCATGTTGGTCAGCGCGAGCGTGAATTGGCCATGATGAAGGCCATGGGTGTCCGCAATCGGTCTATCTATGCCAGCATAATGTTTCAAATCGGCGTTATCACTACACTCGCCTTTCTGGCGGCAATATTGATTGTTGTAGTGGCGATCCCCTTAACTGCCTGGCTTGTCCCTCAGATTACATTGCGGCTTACCTTGGATGCGCTTTTCCAGGTCGGGACAGCAGCATTCATCGTAAGCCTTCTGGCGGCAATTGTCCCCGTGCGGAAACTGGTCAACGTTGACCCAGTCACGGCGTTTCAAGCATGAAAGGTGTTGAAATTGTCTAATCCAATCTTACAGGCAAGCAATCTGGTCAAGGTTTTCGGCGCCGGTGACGCACAAGTGCGCGCGGTTGATGGCGTTTCATTAGAAGTGGCGCGCGGCGAACTGGTCGTGATTATGGGACCTTCCGGCTCCGGTAAGACGACGCTCGTTTCAATGTGCGGCGCCCTTCTGCGATCGACCGCCGGTCAAGTTATAATCGACAGCGTCGACATAACGAAACTCAATGAAGCGCAACTTTCCGAACTGCGCGCCCTGAAAATCGGATTTGTTTTTCAGGCTTTCAATCTTCTTGAGGTGCTGTCCGTCGAAGACAATGTCTTGTTTCCAGCCCGCCTGGCGCCCGGCGGCATGCGGGCGGCGCGGCAGCGCGCCGACGCGCTGCTGGAGCGTCTAAATCTAACTCATCGACGTTCGGCGCTTCCCGCCACATTATCGGGCGGCGAGAAGCAGCGCGTTTCAATTGCTCGCGCGCTCATTAATCAACCGCAACTCATCTTTGCCGACGAGCCGACGGGCAATCTGGACTCGCGCAGGGGCCAGGAAGTTTTGATGATCCTGCATGACGTCGCGCGCGATCAGGGATGTGCTGTTGTTTTGGTCTCGCACGATCCACATGCGCAGGAGGTGGCGGACCGCATCTTGTGGCTGGAAGACGGCGTAATTCGTGACCGCAAGTCAGAAAAACATTCCTGGGTCAAAGATCCGGTCTGCGGTATGCGCATCGATGAATGGGCAGAGGCGCCGTTTACGGAATACCTTGGCAAACGATATCTTTTTTGCTCTGACCGCTGCCTTGAGCGTTTTCAAGTCGAACCCGATCGATATGCCGAGGTCCCGCTATGACTTGCAACTCATCACCTGCTAGGAACCGTGTTTGGTGCATCGCCGCGGTGTCTGTACTAACTGTTTAATCTTATTATTCAAAAAACTCAGCATATTCGGAATTGCTGCCGACGATACCGCCTTTGAGAAAAAATAGGTTTGTTTCTACACCACTTATTCCACGGCCTTCGCAGCTTCTACGCGCGTGCCGTCAGAAGCGAATGACGCCAAATAGGCGATAATCGCTTTGCGTTCTTCCGGTTTCGGGATTCCTGCAAACCCCATTGTCGTTCCCGGGACGACGTCGCGCGGCGCCTTCAAGTACGCATCAAGCGTTTCTACCGTCCAAACAAGATTCTCTGCTGTCACCTTTGCCATACCGGGCGAATACCGGAAACCTTCGTTCGTTCCGGCGGCGCGACCGACGACGCCGTTGAGCGGCGGGCCGGCGCGTCGCTGTACGTTTTCTCCAACCATATGGCACGCCTGGCATTTGACGAATGAACGCTGTCCCGCAGGGATGATGCTCGGATCGGCGAGGGCTTTGGCGACCTCGGCCGCCTGGACCTCTTCGGGCGGTTGCGGCGCAGGCTCCTCGGCGAACGCAACGGCAAAAAATGCGCCGAAACCACTGGCGGCGACAATCGCCGCACCGGTTTGCCACAAGGTCTTCGTTTTCATCGGTGTCTCCACAAATACCAGTTCACGCTGATTTCGCATCGCACTGCCATGCGCGAACGTCATTACGCATGGGGAACGTTATTCCCTCAGCAGTGGAAAAATTCACTGCCGACGCTAGCTGATGATCCCGTGAACGACAATCAAAAGATCATGGTTAGAGAAGCGCTTACGGTCCGTACATTATGTCGCAGCACAATCCTGAGGGAGTACTTTTCCTGAGCCGTATGGATGCCTGTTAAGGCGATCCTTAGTCAAGGACTGCGCTGAACATGACCAATGAGGGCCACTCATGCGCCAATACAAACCAACACTCGAAACTCTGTAGCCCTTCTCACATCAACTGCAACTGCCGTGATATTATCACGCCTCTGGATCAGCTGCTGCGCAATCAAATTATGTGTGCTTGACGAACAATCTGGATCGCAGCATCGAGATCATTCAACCAACATATGGCAGCGCCGTCTGCAAGGTGCTTTACCGCAAGCCTGACGAAGGGGCGGCGGATCAGTTTCTCTGGCGGTCCAATGACTCCATAGCGTTTTGCGAAGAAAAAGCACAAGAACTGATTACCCGCTGACCTCGGCGGGGTTCGAATGCTCCCAAGGCGTGCAATTGACAGCAAACGCCACTGAACAAGCGGTCCGCACGAGAAATGATGAGCCAGCCACGATCGTGCAAAGTTCTGTATCACCCTCCCAAACGTCTCGCGCAGCGCCGCGCGACAGCGCCGAGCGGTCCGCGCCTATGGGCGGGCCTGCCGTACCAGCGTATTACCAGCCAATCCGATACAAGCTGGCATCTTGCCGGATACGCGGACACTACATTTATTGTCAGAGACTTTGACGGGGAAACAACGGCTGATTTTTCAGCCGCAAGGTTCAATCCCGGCTTTCATTTCCAATATAAAGATCTTGTTCTTTTGGAGGCCGAAGCAGAAATCGCGATCGATGGCGATGGCGAAACAGAGTTGGAGCTCGAATACGCGCAGGCCGACATTTTCCTCCATAACAATGCGACCCTCGTCCTCGGGCAGTTTTTAAGCCCCGTTGGACAGTTTCAAGAGCGCATGCACCCGACCTGGATTAACCGGATGGCCAACCCGCCGCCGGGTTTGGTAATGACGGCGTGCAACCTGCGAGCGACACTGGCGCCATGCTGAGAGGCTGCGTTTCCATCGGGCAAGCAATCGCGACGTACTCCGTCGCCGTCGGCAACGGGCCGCGCCTTAGCCATGAGGGCGGCGTGGAATTCGAAGCCAAGGGCGGCGACGATGACTCCAACAAGGCCGTTAGCGGCCGCATCGGTTTTCTGCCGGCGCCCTATCTTGAGGTCGGCGGGTCGTTTCTGGTTGGCGATGTATCCGGCATCGCTGAAGTGGATGAAGTAGGTGGAGATGAGCACGGTGACGAGGGCGATGAGGTTCCTCTCCCCGACGCCATGAACGAGTTGCTCCCCACCGACGCCAAAGTTACGTTATGGGGCGCCGACGCGGCTTACACCCGCGGTCCTTGGGATATACGAGCCGAATATCTCAACGCCAAGCGCGACCCTATGAATACTGCATTTGAGGGATCGGTTGGCGTGGAGGCGTTGCCGGAACTCGAACTCGAAGCCTGGTACGCGCAGATCGCCTACTCTATCTCCAATATCACTGATCACAAGATCCTGCAAAGGTTCGAACCAGTCGTTCGCTATGCAGAGTCTCGAGTGACAGGACTCGACGAGCTGGCGGAAGAAGCCGCCGAAGAGAGACTCGACGTCGGATTAAACTATTGGATCGCGCCATCAATTGTTGTGCGGGGCGTTGGTGAGTGGCGCGACTTTACCGCGCGCCATGACGATGATCCATCATCGGAAACACGGTACATTTTCCAATTTGCATACGAATTTTAACGGAAAGGCGTTTGTCATGAAGAAGTCAATATTAATCCTGGCGGGCAGTACGTTCTTGGCTGGGGCTGCAATCATCGCGCAAACTCCGGCGAACTCCGAAATGACTGCGGCGCAATCGGATGCAGCGGCCTCTGCCCGCGGCGCGCAAGCCTGGGCAAACCACTGCAGCCGATGCCATAATCTACGTTCCCCGAGTGAGTTAAACGCTGAGTTGTGGGATGTATCGGTGCAGCATATGCGCGTACGGGCGAACCTCCCTGGAAACGTTGCGGATGATATCAAGTTATTCCTGATGTCAAGCGCAGCAACAAAGACGCAGGATTCTGCGCCAAAATAAATGGAGACGCCTGCTTCGTCATTTGCGAATTTGAACCCTGGTGATTTTTTGCACGGAAAAGAGATCTATTCGCAGACATGCATCGCCTGCCATGGAGTAGACGGCAAAGGAACAATCCCGGCGTACCTAACTTAACGCTCGTTGACGGTCGGCTCACCAAGTCTGACGACACCGTTCTGAAAAATATCGTCGACGGTTTTCAAAGCGAAGGTTCGTTGATGGCGATGCCGCCCAAGGGTGGAAACCCCGACTTAACTGAACAGGATATCGCCGACGTGCTCGCCTATATGCGTAAAGAATACAATATCGCACCGAATACGGAGGAATAACGTCGCCATCTTGAGGCGCCGTCGCAGTGCGGCGCCGCGAATAACCCTCGATCACGTTACGGATGCTTTACTTAGGAAAGAAAGGTCCTGAAAATGATAAAAAAACACCTTCCACCCATATACTTGAAAAGCGCTGAAAAAACATCGGTGCCAATTGACCGGCGCGTGTTTCTGGAACGCACGATTGGATTGCTTGTTGGTGCAGGAATTGTTGCCAGCTGTTTCCAAAGCGCTACTGCTGCTGAAAAATATTCAAAGGCCGATGTCAACTATCAGGATACGCCGAAAGATGGACAATCATGTGCGAATTGTAAATTCTGGGACGGCGCCGGCGGATGCGAGATTGTAGAAGGCGAGATCGCTGAGGATACCTGGTGCTCCGTCTGGGTGGAAGTGTAGACTTATTTGCTGGTAGCAAAGCGGACATAACGGAATTCACATTCGTGTTTTGCGTGGCTAAACGCCGCGTCAAGGTGATCCGCGTTATGGCGTATAAGGGTCTGAAAATCATCAAGCGCTATCAACAAGCGATCCACACCCATGTTCCGGTAAAGCATCATGATCAACCAAACCGAACACATCAGCAAGTATGGCGGCAATGCGCCTCGCTATACAAGTTATCCCACCGCGCCGCATTTTGATGACAGTGTAAACGCAAGCGCTTATCAAAACTGGCTGGGTGAAATTCGGGCGGAGGATGTCGTTTCGCTTTACTTGCATGTGCCGTACTGTCGGCAACTTTGCTGGTATTGCGGCTGTAATACGCGCGCAACACAAGTTTACGGGCCGGTCTCCCAATATATGGACGTCCTGCTGGAGGAAATCGCGCTAGTCGAACGGCTGATCGCTGAAAAGCCGGTTGTGGGGCGTCTGCACTGGGGCGGCGGTACGCCAACAATCCTGACGGGTGGGGATTTTCTGCGGATCATGGAAAAACTGCGAAAGTCTTTCGACTTCGCCGACGACACTGAAATTGCCGTCGAGATTGATCCGAGAACGATGACTGAAAGCAAGGCGGAGCTTCTTGCGACAGCAGGTGTGACACGGGCGAGCCTCGGCGTTCAGGAATTCGCGACGCACATGCAGGAGGCAATCAACCGGCGCCAATCATTTCGGCAGGTTGTTCGTTCCGTCGGTATGCTGCGCGCCGTCGGGGTGGAATCAATCAGCTTCGATCTAATGTATGGCCTCCCGAGACAGAGCATCGCTGATATCGAGGAAACGGCGACGCTCACCGCGGAGCTGCGCCCTGAACGTGTCGCGGTCTTTGGCTACGCACATGTGCCCTGGATGAAACCGCATCAGCTGTTGATTGATGAAGACGCACTTCCCGGCGCATCTGAGCGACCCAAACAGGCGGCCGCGGCCGCGCGGGTTCTGGAAAAGGCCGGGTATGACCTTATTGGCCTTGATCACTTCGCCTTGCCTGAGGACTCCCTTTCAAAACTCGCAAAATCCGGCGGCTTGAGGCGAAATTTCCAAGGTTATACTGACGATCAGGCAAATATCCTGATCGGCTTCGGGGCCTCTTCAATCGGATCATTTCCTCAAGGCTATGTTCAAAATTATTCGGATACGCCACATTATTTTAACACCGTTAAAAACGGCCAACTGCCGATCATGCGAGGAATTGAAATCAGCGATGAGGACAGGTTGAGGCGCGAAGTAATTGAACGGCTGATGTGCAATTATTCAATTGATCTTGGTTCCGCTTGTGCGGAACGTGGCGCTTCACCGGACCTGTTCAAGGATGAACGCCGCAGGCTAAAGGAATTTGCGGATGACGGCTTAATAGCGTTTGAAGGCGATGTCTTAGTTATACCTTTCAAATTCCGGCCTTATGTGCGATCAGTCTGCGCGGTTTTCGACAGTTATCTCCAAACTGGAAAAGGCCGTCATTCCAGAGCAATATAGGAACCCGCTTGTTGATTTAAGCAGCATCCAATACGCCGTTGACGCGTATTCAACTACCTATTGTAAGCGATGATTCGATAAGCGCGCTGGAGTTAATGACCGATCCAAGCGATAAGCGAAAATACTGATCTGACTGAATAAGATAAGATGGATGAGCTCGCTTACATGCTCAAGGAATTTCGATGGAAGTATAAGCGCCAGTGGCTGCATTGGTTATACTTCGATCGCAGACGTTGGCTGCTTTGCCGGATCATGGGCTATACAGGCGCCTCAACGACTATATGATATGGCGCTACAACACCACAAAGGAAGGGCGCAACTTGCTTGGAAGGCGAGCTTCACAGTCAAGGCTCCCACCTGCTTCGATTTTGATCATCGCGGCAGCAGGTCTCGTCACGATCGGCCTCATCGGTCTGGCTACGATGCGATCTGGATTTTTTCAACAAGCAGCCGACCATGAAGCTGTCGCCTTTCCTGAACCTTCTGCAACAGATTTCAATGCTGCTGCCCTCATCAAAACCGTCGAGCGACGTTGTGTTGTCTGCCACGGCTGCTATGATGCGCCTTGTCAGTTCAATATGACCTCTGCGGAAGGAATAACGCGCGGCGCCAGCAAACAACCCGTATACAATTCATCAAGGGTCAACGAAGCGCCCCTGACGCGACTAGGCATTGACGCCTCATCGACAGAGGCGTGGCGCGATCTTGATTTTTTTAATGTAGCCCCAACCCTGCAAGATGCGGATCCAGCGCAATCCCTTTTGTGGCGCATGCTCGCTCTCGGAAAAGAACACCCGATTCCTCAAGGTTCACCGCTGCCAAATTCTATTGATCTGGATATCACGCGCGATCTTACGTGCCCCGCATCGGCTGAATTTGAACGTTATGAGCGCAACAACCGTTTTGGCGGCATGCCATACGCAATGGCGTCGTTGAATGACGATGAATGGAGCGCAATGTCCGCTTGGATCGAGGCGGGGGCGCCACCGTTCCAATATGACTTGTCGTTGAGTGACACGCTTACTAGCCAAGTCGCCGACTGGGAAGATTTCCTGAACGGCGATACCCCTAGAGAACAGCTTGTCGCGCGCTATCTCTACGAGCATTTATTCCTTGCGCATCTTTATTTTTCAGGAGCCGAAACAAGGGCCTATTTTCAAATTGTCCGCTCTACAACCCCGCCGGGGGACCCAATCCGCTCCATCGCAACGCGGCGTCCTTATGACGATCCTGGAACTGATAAGTTCTACTACCGGTTATCGCCGGTTACCGAAACAATTCTTCACAAAACCCATATCACTTACAAAATCGGAAAGAGCCGACTATCTCGCTATCGCGAACTCTTTCTAGAAGCCGATTGGAGTGTTTTAGAGCTTCCTTCATATGAACCATCGGTTGCATCGAATCCATTCTCGGCATTCGCCGCCATTCCAGCCAGCGCACGCTACGAATTTTTGCTCGACGACGCGGAATATTTTATCCGCACTTTCATTCGCGGTCCGGTCTGCCGCGGTCAGGTTGCAGTGAATGTAATTGAAGACCGGTTCTGGGTGATGTTTTTGGCGCCGGAAGCCGACTTGTCGGTCAACGACCCCGCCTATCTCGCCGATGCAACGCCGTTTCTAGGGCTCCCTGCCGAACATGCAGAGGGTTCGCTCATTGAGCGTCTTGTGCCGGCCTATCTCGATCATCACCGTCAATATGCCGAGCTGCGGGAAAGCAGATACAACGCCGCCGATCCTGAGATGACCGGCCCTTCCCTCAATGCGATCTGGCCCGGAGAATCAAAGGCGGGGGCGGCGCTTCTCACTGTATTTCGTCATTTCGACAATGCAACAGTCGTCAGCGGCTTTTATGGAGGCGTTCCGGAAACTGCTTGGGTGATTGATTTCCCAACGCTTGAGCGCATTTACTACAATCTCGTCGCCGGATTTGATGTATTTGGGTCAGTTGGACATCAAGTTACGACGCGTGTTTATATGGATCTACTTCGTATGGAGAGCGAAGATCTTTTTTTGTCATTTCTCCCCCCTGATCGCCGCCGCGATCTTCACGATGATTGGTACAGGGGCGGACATGCGAAAATTCGGATTCTGTTGCATCGACGTCCGATAGACATAGATCATGACACACAAATAGACTTTACAAGCGACGATCCAAAAGCTGAGTTTTTGCTCAGAGTGCTTGAGCGTGACCAAAGCGGCCAACCCCGTGCGGACGTACTCAATCGAGCTGGCGACCAGCGCACACATCACCCAGCGGAATTCACTGCGCTAACCTCACTCGCATCAACGCAAGGGCCTTGGGTTCAATATATGCCGGACTTATCTTTATTGAAGATCAAGCATGCGGGCGGCATAGATCACATCTACTCGTTGATCCATGACAAAGCCCATACGAATGTCGCCTTTTTGCTCGCAGAAAACCTGCGACGTGAGCCGGAAAAAGACACGCTCACGATTATGAAAGGGAAAATCGGCAGCTATCCTAATTTGTTCTTTGTCGTCGATGAGGATGAACTGGATAGCTTCGCCCAGTCGCTTTCAGCTGTGCGCACAAAAGAGGGCTGGCTCTCCTTAATTGATGCGTTCGGCGTAAGGAGATCAAGCCCGTTGTTCTGGGAAACGGCGGATTATTTCCAGGACGCCGCCATTGGCCGACACCCCCGTGAAGGCGGCCTGCTCGACTTAAATCGATATGTTGATCCGTAACCCGAGAAAGTTGCGCCAATATTTGAACGCGTGTCATGGCTGTGTGAACAGTACAGTCACTACGGAATTTTATCACCGAAGGGCATGCGGGCGAAGACGAGCCGGACTGGTCGCCGGTCTGCGATCACCTAGCTGCTTAGTTATCTATGGGACGGTTCACGATATTGTTCCAGATCACAAAGCCAATATCTCGGTGAAGGTTCAATAATAAGTTATGTGAGGGGCCGAGCACAGTCGCGCGTAAAAGCTCTTTTGACGGAAATCGCACAGCTAAATTCTCCTGAAAGGGCCTAAAAAGTGCAGCATGGGATTGGTCATGGAACCGGGCATGGCGGCGGCAGTGACCGCGCGCTCATAATTTCGGGTTGGCTGACCGGCGTCTATTTCCTGATTGAGCTGACGATTGGCGTTGCGACCGGCTCGATCGCCGTCATCTCCGATGCGTTTCACACATTCTCAGCAGTCGGCGGCGTCTTGCTTGCCTGGTTAGCGGCGCGGATCGCCCGCCGTCCAGCGACGCTTGAACAGACATTTGGCTATGCCCGCGCCGAAATTCTGGGCGCATTGCTCAATGGTTTTTTCCTGTTGTTCATGGCGCTGTTCGTGATCGGCATGGGGCTCATGCGCCTGCGGGCGCCAATTGATTTGGCGACCACGCCAATGCTGATTGCGGCGGGCGGCGGCATATTTACGGAAGTCATCTCCTTGGCGGTGCTGTTCCGCGGCCAGAAGGACAACCTCAACATGAAAGGCGCTTTCTGGCATGTCATCCAGACATTTGTCGGGAGCATACTAATTATCATTACCGCCGTCGTCATCAAGTTCACTGGGTTTCTCGCCATTGACCCAATTCTGGGCGTTGTTTTCGGTTTTGTATTGCTGATTGCGTCCTTCTCGATCATTCGAGAAACGTTCACGGTCCTTATGGAAGCGGTCCCAGCCTCTGTCGATATAAAGGAAGTGTTGAATGGTCTGCGCGCTTTAAACGATGTTGATGATGTCCATCATGTTCACGCCTGGACACTTACCTCGAACCGCAATGTCTTTTCCGCGCATTTGCGCGTTAAAGACACCGCCGTCGCACCGCGCGTGCTCAACGACGCACATTTTTTATTGCGCAACGAATTCCACTTCTACTTCTCGACGCTTCAGATCGAAACGACCTGCCTGGATGAATCTGGCGCTGAAGAAATTGATCCGCAACTACACAAACAAGGAGATGAAGAATGATACGCAGAGTTACCGGACAGGTTTTCCCCGCTTTGTTAGCTGCCCTGATGTTCACGGCGTCGACCGCGGCGGCACAACACAAGCATGATGACGGTGAACACGAACACAAAGCAGCGCCCGACGAAAACGCTTCAAGCATGAGTATGGACGGACATCAAATGACGGACGGCATGCCGCATTTCATGACCACGGGTGAGCATGCCGATGCCGTCAAACAGGCGCTCACTGCATATGCTGCAGCGGCGGCCCAGAGCAGTGTAGACGGCATGGCGGCCTATGTTGTTCAGTCTGACGACTTCACCATCGTTGAGGGCTCTCACCCAAACTGGGGTTGGACCGACTATCGCGACAACCATCTCAAACCTGAATTCGAATCGACCGAATTCAAGATCAAGTCCTATGCCTATGGTGAATTTCGCGTTTCGGCGACACCGATGGTCGCTTACGCAACATTCAAGATCGATCTGGAAGCAACCGTGAAAGGCGAAGATATATCGCGTGAACGCATGGGCACAGCGATCTTGGTCAAAACAGCAGACGGCTGGCGGATACGCCATCTGCACACATCATAGTCTTGCAGCGCTTGTATAGGCGGATTCGACAAACGTCGCCCACACGCCTTGCAACAGCGGCCGTCATCGTTGTCATGGGGTTGTGGGCGGCATGTTATCCGCTGATCACAACAGGATTGTCCTATGCGCCCCACCTGACTTTTGCAGCCATACGAGCCGTGCTTGCCGGCGCGGCGCTGCTCATTGTCGCCGCGTTGGTCCGCGCGCCGTTGCCGCGCGGGCGCAAGGTTTGGGGCTGGTTATGCATTGCAGGCTTTGGTGCGACAACACTCGGTTATCTCGGCATGTTTCACGCCGCAGAATTCGTGGCGCCGGGATTTGCAACAGTGATCGCGAACTCGCAGCCGCTGATCGCCGCAGTTTTGGCGTATGCGGTATTGAAAGAGCGGCTAGGCGCGCGCGCCCATATTGGCCTTGCTATCGGCTTTTTGGGCGTCGTCACTGTGGCAGCGCCGAGTCTTTTTGCGGATGACGGCGCATCAACAGCAAAGGGCGTCGCCTATGTTCTTCTCGCCGCGACCGGCGTCAGCATCGGCAATGTCGCGATCAAGCGAATTGCGGGCGAGTTGGATCCTTCCGCCGCTATGGGTTGGCAGCTGATTATAGGCGCGGCGCCTTTAGCGCTCATTGCGGCTTTGACGGAAGCCCCTCACGCCATATCCTGGACACCCGAGTTCATCGCAAGCCTTTTAGGGCTCAGCCTGTTTGGAACGGCGCTCGCATTTTGGCTATGGCAAAGCGCGCTGAACGTTATGGACCTATCTCGCGCAAACGCTTTCAGCTTCCTTGTGCCGTTTGTCGGCATTCTTCTTGGCGCACTCTTCTTTGGCGAGGCGATTACACTGCAGGCTGTTGCCGGCGCCCTACTCGCCATCGTCGGGATACGCTTAGTATTGGCGCCCTCTCGATGACTGGCATGGGCGCTCTCAATTTTCTCTCGGCGCGTGGAAATAGGCGCAAGGCCTCATATCGATCAGTCAAGCCGGTTTATGCGCTGTATTCATATCAACACGCCAATCGAAAAAACTTCCCGGCCGATATAACAGTCCGTGAAAGGTAAGACCCATGCCTGACCAACCTTCATCAAACGAAACCCGCGCTTATACGCCCCCGTTGGCCTACAAGGCGCTAACGCCGCTTTACGATTTGGCGATATCTATACTAACGCAGGAATCTAAATGGCGACATACATTCGCCCGGGAGATCGCGCCTCTCCCCACAGACAGTATTATCGATATAGGAAGCGGGACGGGAAGCTTAGCGTTGATGATTCACACGATCGCGCCGCTCGCTAACTATCTAGGTATCGATCCAGACTCAGATGCTGTAGACCGGGCGAGGAAGAAGGCCGCGCATGCGGGGTCTAATGCACGCTTTGAAGTCGGTTTCTTTTCGGCGGGCGGATTGTCGGAAGGCGCGCCTCCCAATAAAATCGTTAGTAGCCTCGTTCTGCACCAGGTTCCACTCAACGAGAAAAAGCGGATCATCAAGGATATCTTTGAAATCCTGCCGACAGGAGGCAAAGTTCATATCGCAGATTATGGTTACCAGAAGCCGGGGCTTATGCGCCTACTATTCCGCATCACCGTCCAGGCGCTGGACGGCGTTGAAGATACAACGTCAAACGCGGAGGGAATCATTCCGAAACTTCTGGAACAAACCGGCTTCATCCATGTTTGTGAAGTCTCTAGAATCCCTACGCTGACGGGAACGATCTCAATATATTCCGGCGAAAAGCCATAACGATTAACAAGGGTGAGCCAATCAATGACGACGACATATAAAAAGGGAAGCCTCACCCTTATCGGGACGATCGCCATGGGAACCGGCGTTATGATCGGCGCCGGAATTTTTGCGCTGGCCGGCCAGGTGGCGGAATTCGCCGGAACGTTGTTCCCCCTCGCATTCCTGATCGCCGCAATCATCAGCGGGTTCAGTGCTTACAGCTACATCAAGGTTTCAAACAAATATCCGTCGGCCGGCGGGATCGCGATGATTTTGCAAAAGGCATACGGCCCCACAACCATAACCGGCGCCGCCGCCCTCCTTATGGCAATCTCGATGGTGATCAATGAAAGCCTCGTCGCGCGGACATTCGGCACCTATACGCTTCAGCTTTTCAATATTGATGACGGCGGTTGGCTCGTTGCGCTGCTTGCGGTCGGGCTTATTATTTTCGCCTTTCTTGTCAACGTCGCCGGAAACAAGGTGATCGGAAGCATTTCCAAGGTGACCGCCGCATTGAAGATTGGCGGGATATTGCTTTTCGCGCTCGCCGTGCTTTGGGCCGCTGGCTTCTCTTTTGAACCCGCGTCGTCCGGCGTTGGGGACAAAACCTCCGTTGGAGGATTCATCGCCGGCGTCGCGCTCGCGATCCTCGCGTTCAAGGGCTTCACAACCATCACAAATAGCGGCGGTGAAGTCAAAGACCCCAACAAAAATGTGGGTCGCGCAATTATTGTTTCGCTTGCGATCTGCCTGATCATTTATTTGATGGTCGTGTGGGCCGTCGGTTCGACGCTCAGCATCGAGGAAATTGTCAAAGCCAAAGACTACTCCCTTGCTGAAGCAGCGCGTCCGGCTTTCGGCAAACTCGGGTTGTGGTTCACGGTGGCGATTGCAATTGTTGCGACGGCCTCGGGTCTTCTGGCCAGCATCTTTGCCGTCTCGCGGATGCTGGCGATGCTGACGGATATGAACCTCATACCGCATAAACACTTTGGTATGCCTGGCGATATTCAAAAGCACACACTCGTCTACACCGTCGTGCTGGCTGCCTTTCTCGCAGCGTTCTTCGACCTCAGCCGCATCGCATCGCTTGGCGCGATCTTCTACCTGGTGATGGATATTGTTATCCACTGGGGCGTCTTCCGGCATCTGCGCCAGGATGTGAATGCGAGCGCGTGGATTCTAATAACGGCGATTGTGCTCGACGCCGTCGCGCTCGGCGCATTTCTCGTCATGAAAGGAATGGCGGACCCCGCAATCATCATTATCGCATTTTCCTCCATCGCTGTGATCTTCGCTTTTGAAAAACTTTATCTTAGCCAACATCGGGCAAACACTAAAAACCTCCCTCATCAGACTGAACATTAGGCAAGGCGCTATCATTGATAAGCTGTCCTGCCCTGTTAAGCGCGTCAGATGCTCCAACAGCAGCAGATTTGAGAATTGCCGATTTCTGCGTTAATGCGCTGAGCCTTTGATGCTGGGGCTTTGCGACATCAGAGACGCGGGTTCCAAACGCAATCAGGTGCGTCCTGTCTAGCCGTTCCGAATCAGCGAAAACTGAACTCGAGACCATGTTGCCCTGTAGCGCATGAAATTGTTGGTATATATGTTGGGACATCGGGAATAAAAAAAAGAAAAAAGAACGAAAACAAGAACATAAAGACCATAATCGGTGCCGCCCCTGGCGCCATCAATGTCCCTGCTTTTGTCTGATCCATACTGGAGGCGCATGTAAGCCCATCTGACATAGCGCGTTGCGCGCCTGTCGTCAGGCTTTTACTCTGCGCAACATATTTTCCACTTTTTGCCGTTGTATAAAAAATATTTCAAAGCATTTGTTGAAAGATAGCCTCAACCAACTCGGCAATTTGCTCGTCCGTATGGAGCGGAGATGGCGTTATGCGCAAGCGCTCCGTTCCCTTTGGAACGGTTGGATAATTTATAGGTTGTAAGTACACACCGTGCTCGTGGAGCAATTGGTTTGAAATCGATTTGCACTGGCGCGCATCACCAACCAAAACAGGAATGATATGACTGTCATTATCAATTTGCCGAACGCCGCCATCACGTAACAATGATTTCACCTTCGCCACATTGCGTTGTTGCGCCAGGCGTTCCACGGAAGATTTCTTAAGGTGGCGCACAGACGCCAGCGCCCCGGCGGCGATTGCAGGCGGTAATGCGGTGGTAAAAATAAATTCAGGAGCAAAACTGCGAATTGCATCAATACAAACCGCGTCGCCAGCGATATATCCGCCAACAACGCCAAAAGCTTTCCCGAGCGTGCCTTGAATTACGTCAATACGGTTTGCGACGTTCTCACGTTCAGATATGCCCCCGCCGCGTGGACCATACATGCCGACAGCATGGACCTCATCAAGGTAAGTAAACGCATCATACCGTTTCGCCAGGTCACATATCTCTGCTACCGGCGCGATATCGCCATCCATCGAATAGACGCTTTCAAAGGCGATAATTTTCCGGCGCGATCGATCTATCGATTGCAGCTGTTGTTCGAGGTGATCAAGGTCATTGTGTCGCCAAATTCTTTTCTCAGCGCCGGAATGACGAATGCCCGCAATCATTGATGCATGATTGTCGGCATCGGAAAGTATCACGCAATCCGTAAAAACCCTGCCAAGCGTAGACAGCGCGGCCTCATTGGCGATGTATCCGGACGTAAAAAGTAGCGCTGCCTGCTTGCCATGAAGGTCTGCAAGCTCGGTCTCAAGCTTATCATGCAATGTTGTCGTCCCGGCAATATTGCGGGTGCCGCCAGCGCCGGCGCCATATGTATTGATCGCAGAACACATCGCCGACTTAACAAGGTCGCTCTGGCCCATGCCGAGATAGTCGTTGGAACACCACACGATGGTTTTTTGCGGCGCCTCGAATATTGGCGGCAAGTGTTTTGAGGTTTCCGGATAAAATTCTCTAAAATCAGGAGAAAAGCCATGCGCCGTGACCGTTGGAAACTGCCCGGCGGTTCGTTCGATTCGCGCAAAATACCGATAGTCGCCGCGCAGCGTAAGATCGCGCAACTGATCGTGCAGAAGTTGCTCGTATTGGTCAAACATGGCCATCCTCTATCAGTTCTCCGCCTTGGTTTACACCTGAGAACACTTTATTCAAAAATCCAATCTATAACCGCCAATTAGAAAATATCCTTTCACATATTCCGTATCGAGGACATTGTTTGTCTGCGTCCATTCTCCGCCAGCCTCCAGCTCTAACTGGAAAAGCCGTTTTGGGATGTAGTTTATACGTACCGATGGTTTTACTGTAAATTGGGTCTGGTCGACGGTCTTCGAATTTCGCTGAGAAATCCGCAAACGCGGACTGACGCGGAATTTTCGGCTAAACGGGTAACGCGTATTGAGATCGATCACATAACGCTGCGCCGTCGATGTATCGTCTAGACGAATGCCCAGCAACATCAAATCCCCCTCTGTTAACAAGCCGGATCCCAGGATTTGCGCCGAATAAAACGCATCAACACCCGTCCCCGGCTGGCCCAGGACGCCGCCAGCATCAATCGTTGGCGCCATATTGGCCAATGTGACGCCGCCATTGACCTGAAATTTTTCCGTGATCGGGCGCGAGACCGTAAGCGAGCCCGACGTGGTGCGCCCCGCACGCGTCTCGGCAAGGAAATACAGATCCTCATCAGTAAACAGAGAGCGAAGCTCTGCGATGGTTTCAATGCCCTGCCCTTGCAGCGCGTCGATCGTCATTAAAGCCGGTGAATATCGGTAGTCGAAAGCGACATTGAACGTGGTGTCGTCCTTAAGCCGCCAGGAACCATTAAAAAGCGCCAGGTTAAGCGTATCGTAGAAAGTATCGTAGTCCATCAAGCCGAACGCAGAGTGATAGTCGTCAACATAGCGAAACTCAAACCCGGCCGCCTGTCGGTCTACTAAGTCATCCACCTTCTGATGAATAAAATAGACCGTTGTATCCAACCCTTCGACAACTTGGTTGATATCGATGCTTGCGCCCACAAACCGCCGCGACGGGTCAACAAAGAGATCGCGCGAGCGTATGACCGGGGCGCCGCCGACGACATTGACACGAATTTTATCGGTCGCATCAAAGCTCACCAGGCCGCCATCAAACCGGCCCAGCACGCCTCCCGTGCTTCTTGTTTGGCGACCAATTCGCGCGGCCAGGCGGGTCGCCCTGTCTGCAAGGTCAAAATAGAGCGCACTAATCGTCTTGAAATCGCCGCGACTATTATCTTCAAAATCCTTTGTGTGGGAGCCAGAAAACCGTAAACTTGCATCAACGCGATCATTACTGATGCTAGCGGTAATATCAGCGCCGGAAATAAGTGCATTGCGATTGATCTGTTTGTCTGCATCTGGAACAAGGTCTGGCTGCTCCAGCGTCACTGTGCTTTCATCACGCTGATAGAACTGGGAGAGGCTGGCGGTTAGCCGCTTGACGAATTTACTAGCGCCAATTGCGGCGCCGTCGCGAAGATCGGGCGGGGCGTCTTTTCCCGCCGTTAATAGCGCTGATAGCCTCTGGCGTACGCGCGGCGCACCATCACTTTCTGGGTAGCGCCTGAGATATTCTTCATACTCAGCTTTCGCATGCGCCAGCTGGTCATTTTTCTGACGCGCAAGACCCAGCATTTCGCGCGCTTCCGGCGAGGCGCTATTTTCATCAAATGTCAGAGCCTTGGTCAACAACTGGATTGCGCGGGAAATTTCTCCCGCCGTCAATAAAGTACGCGCCTCGGCAACCAATATAGCCGCATCCGCATTTGAGAGCAGGTCTTCGATGGGTTTGGAACGCGCGCCCTGATCAACATGGTTTTGTTCCGCTCGGCGCTTTGCAAGCCATGCATTATAAACGCCTTCACGCTCATTGGCGGATGTTCTAACGATCCAGGAATCGGAATATGCTGACTTTATCTCATCTGCAATTTTCTGGGCGTCGGTTCGGGTTTTAAAAAAGCCAAGCCGCAAACGATTCCAAACAACGCCATCTTCTTCATACCGCGTGGCGTATGTCACGTATGATGATAGTGCTGGCAGGTCAGGAATATCAGATACAGAAATTTCGGGCTGTTGTGAAAGAAGATTCAGGGCGTAAACGGCGTTTGTGTCAATCGTCTTCGGAAAAGAATGCAGGATGGACTGCGCGGTTGCATTCTTCCCGCTGCGCTTGAAGGAGGGACCATTCCTGAGTCTCGGCGTATTGCCTGAGCACGCCTCTGAGATATGCGTTTGTGCAATTTTAATGTCAAGACCTCTGAAGTCTGAGCTTTGTTCCACATTAAAATAGCGATTACGCTTGAACGTAACGGTCAGCACCGGCCCTGTCGGCGCATCGCCATCATACTGAATCTCCTGGATCGCGGCATTACGGCTCGATGGCGGGCGAAGTTCCTCACGAGACCGCAACTCACGCCCGTCTATGCGGCCGACCTCGATCGGCTTCAGATTGATGCGAACGTGATCGCCTTGTGTTTTCGGAAAGATCGATGTCACTTGCACCGGAAAATTGAACGAAATCGTCGCGATCGCACAATCATTGGTTTCGCTAACCCGCACGCGTGACAGCACCCGGTCGCTGACCGATTGAGCTTTAACCTGTGAGCCAATAACCAGGTTAAACACCAAAGCCCCGATCATACAAAAAAGCAGGTATCGATTGTTCTTGTCAGCCATCATCACCATTCGCGATCCGACGATCGATGCCGACTGTTTCTGCGTTCTTTGATCGTAGTAAGAGAGCTGTCGGTATACATATGGCATGCGCCAGTGCAGTCGCGAAGTTCACTTACGGTGTACCGGGTGTCGGGGTTTTCATATTTTTTATGTGGGCCAGGCTTGAAGTCGCTGGCATGACAGCCCGCGCAATCTGGCTGATACGCACTGAAGCGCCAAGCGATGGTCTGAGCATTACTCGTATGGCAATTCAGACAATCTACGCCGCCGCCATGATTGCCTGGGAACGAAGCCGAGGTGTGCGTGTACCTGACCGAAAACCATGTGGTGGTGCGATGACAGTCATCACACTGCAAAGACGTAGTGAAGTGATTTGCCGGTTTTCCCGTCGCCGTCGTTCCATTGTGGCAACTGTTACAAGAGCCGACAATGCTGTCATGGTCAAAATTCGCCGGCGTCCACGCCAGTTTTGTATGGCACGCATCGCACTGCCCGCTTGTTGCAATATGCGTGGCGTGTTTGCCAGTTGCTATCGTCCCGTTATGACAACTGGAACAAGTTCCCGTTACGGCATTGTGGTCAAAGCGCACATTCGTCCAGTTCGACGTCACATGACAGTCGTCGCAAGTGTTGGATGATGCGATATGGGTGGCATGCTTGCCAGGCGCCGTGGTCCCGTTGTGACAGGTTGAGCATTGCGCGGTCGTCGCCGCATGATCAAACCGGACATTGGCCCAGTTGGATGTGACGTGACAGTCTTCGCATATATTCGCGGTTGGCATATGCGTCGGCGTCTTGCCGGTCGCGGTCGTACCATTGTGGCAGCCGGAGCAAGACCCCGTGACGCTAGCGTGATCAAAAGAAACATTTGTCCAGTTCGACGTCACATGACAGTCGTCGCAAGTGTTGGATGATGCGATGTGGGTGGCATGCTTGCCGGGCGCCGTGGTCCCGTTGTGACAGGTCGAACATTGCGCGGTCGTCGCTGCATGATCAAACCGGATATTGGTCCAGTTGGATGTGACGTGACAATCTTCGCATATATTCGCGGTTGGCATATGCGTCGGCGTTTTGCCAATCGCAGTCGTACCATTGTGACATGAAGTGCAGGAGCCGGTGACGCTGGAATGATCGAAAGAGACATTCGTCCAGCTCGATGTTAAATGACAGTCATCGCAGACATTGCCAGATTTTATATGGTTCGGCTGCTTACCCTCCCCCAGGGAACCATTGTGGCATGCCCCGCACCGCCGCGGGGCGCCTGCGAAGACCCCGTTTAGATGACAACTCTCGCAATCAACACGCCGATGTGCGCCCTCAAGGGCAAACCCCGTTTTAAAATGATCTTCTACTTGAATCGGCGTTGGCGCGGCTAACGTTGAAGGTATACACACACAAAGAAAAAAACCGGCAAACGCGGCAACAGTTATTCTGTCTGAATGTTTTTTAGAATTTTGTGAAAACAACGCCCAACACCGCAGAACGGCGGCGTAAAAAATTCTGCATCGCTTTGCACTCGCAATCACGTTCGCAATCCTAAAGCTATCACCATCGATACATTCATGGAGCGAGCGCCCCGATCGTGAACACTGACCGCGAGTCAGCAATTTATAATCTTACAGACAAACTCAATCTGTAGCGTCAATGTTGCGCCAGACTATGCATATTCACTTTATAAGAAAGGTTATTGTCGCGCCTATTAATTGAATTTAATGGTGGTAAGCGGAAGAAAATATTCTCGAAAATGTAATGTTCTACGAAGGAATATTTTCGCATCCTAAACCGTCAACACATCCCCTCAAGGGAGGCGGATGAACTTGAAATTCTCTGTCGTATGACAACGCTCGCAATTGCCGCCATATTCTCCCCGGTGTTTATCGTCCATCCGGTGGCAGGAAATACAGTTGCTCGACTGAGATACGTCTTGTTGGTTTTGAAGCCGATGGCATGAACCGCAAGCCAGGCCCTCATGCGCGCCTGTTAAGTGAAATTCTGTTTGCGCATTATGGTCGAATATCCATAAAGCCCAATCATTTGGATTATGACAAAGCCCACAGTCTACTCCAAGCGCGCCAATATGTATGTCATCATCTTCATGGCACGCCACACACTCGGTCGCCGCATCCTTATAGCGCTGGCTAAGATGGCAAGCGCTGCACTCAGCCTGCTTATGCTCTCCCAGCAATGGAAATCGCGATAGATCATGATCAAAACGCGTGTTCTCAATCCATGAAAGGTTGTTATGGCAGGCGTCGCACTCTTTTCCCTGCCCCCCTTCATGTGGATCATCATCCCTGTGGCAATCAACACAAGTTACGCCCGGCAGTTTTTTCGTCACCGGTTTCAGGTGGCACGCTTGGCAATCCACGCTTTGGTGGTCGCCGCGTAATGGGAACTTTGTCTTGGTGTCATGATCAAACGTTGACGTTTGCCAATTCGAGGTCTTATGGCAATCTGCGCAATCCTGGCCGTTGCGCCCCTTATGGTCATCGTCCTTGATGTGACATGAAACACACGCCTGCTTGAGTTTTGGTTTAAAAAGCGTCGTTGTGTGGCAGGCATTGCATTCGATCGCAGTGTGTTTTCCAGATAGAGAAAAACCTGTTTTTTGACCGTGATTAAACACCGTCTTCAGCCATGAATTGGAACTATGGCAGTCTTCACAGCCTTGACCATATGCGCCCGCATGCGCATCATCTTGCTTGTGGCAATCAACGCATTTTGACGGCAGGCCTTTATAGGTTTCGTCAATATGGCAGGTTTTGCATTTTACTTCGCGATGTTCGCCAAGCAGAGCAAATTGTGTTGTCGAATGGTCAAAGTCGATTTGCTTCCAATCCCTGACATTGTGGCAGGACTGGCAATCCACGCCCAAATGGCCTTGGTGGGGTTCATCGAGTTTGTGGCAAGAAACACACTCAGACGGCGCCTCACTATATTTTTTGCCCCGCAAATGACAGTCCTTGCATGCCACATCGCTGTGCCCGCCTTCTAATATGTAATCTGTCAACGCATGATCAAATGTCGTGTAATCGAATTTGGCAATAGCAATCTCGACGCCCTCATGCTCCGTATGACATGTCTTACACGGCTTTCCCTCTACGTCTGACGACTTGCCGTGGAAACCGTCCCGGCGTTGAATATCCTCAGCGACGTCTTCATGGCAATCGAGACAGAGAGCATTTTGCGCATCCTTTTTGAACGACACATGGCAGGCGCCGCATTCCTTTTGTAGCTGCTGGTGTGAACTGGATAGCGGGCCCGGCGAGACCAGGCGTTCGATGACCGTCTGCGCGCTGGCGGGCGCAAAGAACCCGAGCCAAACCGTCAGGCTAAGCGCCGCTACGGGAAACAGCTTAGTAAAGGTGGGCCGCAACGACATGGATGCTCGCGGTGATAATGAGAAGGAAAAACAACGGCAAATGCAGTATATGCCACGCTGAGAATAATCGCTCGTAAAGCGACAGTTCAGCCGCCTGTTCGATGCGCTGAAAATATCGCCTGCAAAAAGAAAGATGGGCGCGGTGCTCCGCGATAACCGTTTTATTTTTGGCGTGCTTTGTGGCTTTCATATTCTTTTTTATGGCGCGGCGCAGTTGTGCATGCATATGGCGGGACCGGGCCGTTACCGTAATCGCTTTGACCGCTGCATCAGCCATACCCTTAGGAGTGGCGAATGCTTTTGTTTCCAGATCATCGATGCGGCTTTTCATATCCCCGCCGATATCCTGATCAAGTGTATTTCGAAATTGTGAGGCTTCCGCCATCAACTCACGCGCTTCTGCTCGTTTCCCGTATAACCCACGGTGGATCTTGGTATAAAAAAACCGACCAACCAATCCGCTGCCAGAGACAATCAGCATCGACCACAATGCAACATTGCTGTTGGTCGATCCAAGGCCAAAATTGGCATGAAAGAGAATTAGCGTCGGCCCGACCAGTCCGAGCGCCATATGCAGGCGGAACCAGAAGGACATCGGCCCCGCCAGGCGGAATATACGAACATGTTTACGCAACGGATAAGCCAGCAGCGCCAGCATCGCGACGCCGCCAGCAATACCGAGCGTGTAGCCCAAGCCGGATTCAGCCGTGATGTAGGCGCCGCGATTGAACCAGCCCCCAACCAGGCCAACGACAATCAATATGCCAAATATTGCGGTTCCATGGGAGGCGGTTTTCCGCTTCTTTGGCGCCGCTTTGGGCGCCTGACGGGCGTCATTGCGCGGTCCCCCCTTCTTGGGGGCGTCCTGTGTTCGTGGCGCAGCTTTCAATGCAATTGATTCGCTAACAGTGACTTGCATAGACAATCGGCCGCCCCTTCACATCTGCAATTTGAAATTGAATTTCGAAGGAAAGATTGTTTCCGCTTAGCATTCAATCGTTAAACGTTTCTCTTAACAATTTTTTACCTGACTAACTGCCAAATCATCTATTTGGTTGCGATAATTGTTTTCACCCCGAATGAATGGCGCTGCGATGATCCCGGAACTAGGCTTCTTTGCAATTATTCTGGCGCTAATGCTGGCATTGGCGCAATCAGCGATCCCTCTTATCGGCGCCAATCGCAACGATAAAACGATGATGCGGGCGGGTGAGAGTTTCGCCGCCGGACAACTTTTGTTCATCGCATTTGCTTTTGGCGCGCTATGTTACAGCTTTTTAACGTCTGACTTCTCAGTCAAAACCGTTGCAGAAAATTCGCATACGGGCAAACCGCTACTTTATAAATTTGCTGGGACCTGGGGTAACCATGAAGGATCGATGCTCTTATGGGTGTTGATCCTTGCCTTGTTCGGCTGGTGTGTGGCGCAATTTGGCCGAGATTTACCGGCGACGTTAAAGGCGCGCGTCTTATCCGTACAAGGGATGATTGGCGCAGCATTTCTGAGCTTTATCGTCTTCACCTCAAACCCCTTTAGCCGGCTTTATCCGGCGCCGCTCAATGGCGCCGATCTCAATCCGCTACTCCAGGACCCTGGTCTCGCCTTCCATCCGCCATTTTTATATCTCGGCTATGTCGGATTTTCGATGGCGTTTTCTTTTTCGGTCGCCGCACTGATCGAGGGGCGCGTTGATTCCGCCTGGGCGCGCTGGGTGCGGCCGTGGGTGCTGGCAGCGTGGTGCTTTTTAACGATCGGCATCGCTTTGGGAAGCTGGTGGGCGTATTACGAGCTTGGCTGGGGCGGCTGGTGGTTCTGGGACCCGGTTGAAAATGCGTCTTTCATGCCTTGGCTTGTCGGTACTGCATTGTTGCATTCGGCCTTGGTCGTCGAGCGGCGCCAAACCATGATCAACTGGACAATCCTGCTTGGGATAATCACTTTTTCTCTGAGTTTGATCGGAACTTTTCTTGTGCGCTCCGGCGTTCTGACAAGCGTTCACGCCTTTGCGCTCGATCC
Organism: Hyphococcus sp.; assembly: GCA_021776455.1. Taxonomy (GTDB): domain Bacteria; phylum Pseudomonadota; class Alphaproteobacteria; order Caulobacterales; family Parvularculaceae; genus Hyphococcus. Next base: position 58,549 of record JAJFFX010000043.1, read on the forward strand.
GGAGCGCGGCGTTTTCATCCTGGCCATCCTTCTCGTGGCAACCTGCGGTGCGTTTGCTCTGTATGCTTGGCGTGCGCCATCGCTGGAGGCTGGTCCAACTTTCGCACCCGTCAGTCGCGAGGGCGCGCTGGTCCTTAATAATATTTTTCTCGTTTGTGCTGCGGCAACGGTTTTTCTCGGTACATTTTATCCGTTGATCATCGACGCCATTGGCGATGACAAAATTTCAGTTGGACCGCCTTATTATAACATGACTTTTGGGCTGATCATGGCGCCCATGCTGTTCGCGATGACGCTTGGGCCGTTGCTTAAGTGGCGCAAGGATGAGTTGAACACGCTGCCATCAAAATTGTTGATCCCTTCGGTCTGCATTGTCGCCCTCATTGGCTTTACAGTATTGTTCGGCAGCAATTTTTTGTCAGCACTCGGCATAGGTCTGGCGGCGTGGTTGGTTCTCGGCGCGCTCACGGCGTTTGCACAACGTGTGCAGTTGGGCAAAGCGGACATCATACACTCTGTTCGGCTTGCGCGCGCACTACCGGGCACCGCCTATGGCCTGTTGATCGGACATGCCGCAATGGGCGTATGCGTTGCCGGGATTGTCGCCATGAGTTCCTGGACAAGTGAAGATATTCGTGTCTTGGCGCCGGGCGAGGCGTTCACATTATCAGGCTATGAGATAAAACTTGCTGACGTCGTCCAGTCCGCGGGACAAAATTTTGATGCGGAAAAAGCCATTTTTGAAATTTCGCGGAACAACAAACCCGTCACGACTTTATCTTCCGAGCGGCGGTTTTATCCAGTACGCCAACAACAAACTACCGAAGCGGGAATTCGAAGCCATTTATTAGTCAACATCTATGTTGCGCTGGGTGAGCGCCAAGCCTCAGGCTGGGTCGTTCGTAGCTATTTCCATCCCATGGCTTCACTGATCTGGCTTGGCGCGCTCGGCATGGCGATTGGCGGGTTTGTCTCACTGAGTGATCGCCGTTTCCGGCTAGGCGCCCGCGTAAAAATGCCCAGCAAACCTTCAACGGCCACAGCGCCAGCTCCTGCGGAATAGGGTATTTTATGAAACTCTCCGTATTCGCCCCTTTAGTTGTCATGATTGCAATCGGTGCAGGGCTTGGCGTTGGCCTCACAAACGATCCACGCGCTCTGCCCTCTGCGCTCGTTGACAAGCCGTTGCCAGATTTCAATCTGCCGCCTGTGCGCGCTGAAGATAGGGGTTTTAAACACGACGACGTTAAAGACGAGGTCGCTCTTATTAATATCTTTGCATCCTGGTGTATCTCCTGCCGCATCGAGCACCCAACATTAATGCGCCTGGCTGACGAAAAGCGTATTCCAATTTACGGTGTTGACTGGAGGGATAAGCGCGAAGACGGCGCCGCCTGGCTCGCTGCATTTGGCGATCCTTTCGAGTTGGTCGGCGAAGATCAAAGCAGCAAGCTGGCGATCGAACTTGGCGTCACGGGCGCACCGGAAACCTATGTGATCGATCGCACCGGGCGCATAAGATACAAACAAATCGGACCGATTACGGAAGATGTCTGGCGGCAAGTAATTGAGCCTTTGATTTTGTCTCTGGAAGACGAGGCGGCATCATGAAAAGCAGTCCCCTAATCGCTCTCATTATTGTGCTTTCAACTCTCGCATCGCTTAACGCAGGCGCGGTCTTGCCAGACGAAGTGCTCGCAAATCCCGTTCTTGAAGCGCGCGCACGCGCAATCAGCAAAGAATTGCGATGTGTCGTCTGCCAAAACCAATCCATTGACGATTCCAGCGCGCCTCTCGCACGCGATATGCGCATTCTTGTTCGCGAGAGGCTGGTGGCCGGCGACACAGATGGCCAAGTCAAAGCCTATCTTGTGGAGCGCTACGGCAATTTTGTTCTACTGCGCCCGCCGGTTCAAGCCGACACGCTAGTGTTGTGGCTTGGCCCGGCGCTGTTTCTCCTGACGGCTTTTGGCGAGTTTGCAATCTATCTTCGCAAATCAAAAACCCACCCCGCTATTATTTCGCAGCCGCCATTGTCTGACGAGGAAGAGGCGCTGTTAGAACGTATCAAAAGGGATGCCGCTTGATGCTTTGGATTGTGCTTACGGTTTTTCTTGGGATTGCCGCAACGTTTGCCGCCGGGCCGTTATTGCGAACGGCGGCGGAAGCGCCTCAGCCCAACAGCCGCGCGCATCTTTATCAGCAGCAGATTAATGAGATCGACAAGGAAGAAGCCCATGGCGTGATTTCAACGCCTGAGGCAGAAGCTCTTCGTGTCGAGGCACAGCGCCGACTCTTGAGCGTATCATCAATAAAAACAACCAAGGAGGCGCAAATGCCCCTGTCGCGAACATCCACAGCACTAGCGATTGCCGGCATGGTGATCGCCGGCGGTGTTGGTCTTTATACTGTTAAAGGCAGCCCATCGGTACCCTCTTCAGAGCATGGGGCGCTCACCGCTGCCATTCAACCGCAGCCTAAACCGATACCGACGACGCAATCTCTTAGCTCGGTTGAAGCTATGGTCGAAGGCCTTGTCGCACGACTTGCAAACAACCCAAATGATGTCGACGGGTGGCGCATGCTGGGTTGGTCTTATTTTAATAGGGAGCAATATAGCGAGGCGCTGGATGCTTATAAGCGCGCTGTCGCGCTGGCCCCGGACAACGCAGATAATCAGTCAGCCTACGGCGAATCCATGGTGAGGGCGGCAGGCGGGTTGGTGAGTGATGAAGCGCTTGCCATATTCAATACAGTGCTTGCACTCAACGCTGATGACCCCCGCGCGCGATTTTTCAAAGGCCTTGCGCTGGATCAAGCCGGCGATGCGGGCGGTGCGATTTCCACATGGATTGATATGATCAATACGGCGCCCGCCGGCGCAGATTGGGTCGACGGTCTTCGCCAGCGGGTCTTCGATAAAGCTAATGAGGCCGGCATCAATATAGACGGCCGCATCGCCGCCGCGCCGTACGCGACCAACACCGCCCCACGCGGGCCAACCACAGAGCAAGTCATGGCGGCAATGGAACAGCCCATGAATGATCGCCAGGCGATGATCGAAAGCATGGTCGCCAGCCTTGCCGCTCGCCTTCAAGAAAACCCGGATGACTCCGATGGGTGGATACGGCTAATCCGTTCAAAGACCGTTCTCGGTCGCGAGGGCGAGGCGGTGGAGGATTTAAAATCAGCGCTCAACGCATTTGAAAACGCCCCAGAAACCAGGGCCCGCATCATTGCCGAAGCGCAAGCCCTGGGCGTTGGTGTTCGATAAAACCGTGGACGCCAATTTCCTGATCATCGTCTATCTGCTACCACTCGGCGTCGTGCTGGCGACGTATTATTATCTTAACAATCGCGCATCCCGCAGAGCGAGCGCCGTCCAATCCGCCGCCGCCGAGGCCGGTTTAATCGAACCGCCATCATTACATCCGTCGATTGATCCTTCCGCCTGCCTTGGTTGCGGCGCCTGCGCTGCGGCATGTCCGGAAGGCAATGTTTTGGGGATCATCAAAGGTAAAGCCGTTCTGATTGAACCGACCCACTGCATCGGCCATGGGGCTTGCGCCAAGGCATGCCCGACTTCAGCGATCTCACTTGTGTTTGGCACCGAGCGGCGCGGCGTTGATATCCCCTTTGTCGGCGCTGATTTTCAAACCAACGTTCCGGGTATTTACATCGCCGGTGAACTTGGCGGCATGGGGCTCATTCGCAATGCTATCGAACAAGGTCATCAGGCGATGGATGCACTTCATGCATCGCTCGCCAAAACGAATGTCGATTATATTGATACGGTCATTATTGGCGCCGGGCCTGCCGGATTTTCAGCCACGCTCGCTGCAAAACAGCATAAGCTAAAGAGCGTCACCCTTGAGCAAGAAACCCTTGGCGGCGCCGTTGCGCATTATCCGCGCGGTAAACTCGTGATGACCCAGCCAGTCGACTTGCCGATCATCGGCAAGGTCAAACTTAAAGACCCGAGCAAAGAACATCTCCTGGAATTTTGGACCTCGGTAGAGAAAAAGTCCGGGATCATTATTCATTATGGCGAGCGTGTTTCAGAGGTAAAACAAATTCAGGGCGGCTTTGAAGTCACCACCCCTAAGCATGTCTACAAGACGAAAACAGTATTGTTGACCATTGGCCGGCGCGGAACCCCGCGTAAACTTGGCGTGCCGGGTGAAGGATCGCCAAAGGTCGTCTATCGCATGATTGACCCAGAGCAATATGCTGGCCGACGCGTCCTCATTGTTGGCGGCGGCGACAGCGCCCTTGAGGCGGCGGCCGAGATCGGCGAACAAGAAGGATCAACGGTTATTTTATCCTACCGAAGCGCCGCATTCTCACGCGCCCGCCAACGCAATCGTGAACGTGTCGAAAAACTAAAATCGGATGGCGTTATAAAGGTGGTGATGGAGTCAACCATATATGAAATCGCACCCGAGCATATCGTTATCGAAAAGAATGGCGTCCGAAAGAAAGTGGCGAATGATGACGTTATTATCTGCGCCGGCGGCATATTGCCAACAGCATTTCTAAAAAGTATCGGCATAGATGTCGAAACCAAGTTCGGATCGGCGTGATTGAGATCGTTACCGAACGGTAGAAAACTCTGGATAAATTCAAAAAACTATAATCACGCGCTGCGATAGAGTTTCGTTATAATAAATTCGCGGTGCCCAAGCGCTTCGGCTGATGTCACACGGCCATTGGCGGTGCGCGCAACCATGTCGATCAACGCATCGCCCGCCTGGTCCATTGTCAACTCGCGACGCAACACACCGGAAACATCGAGGTCAATATGCTCGCTCATGGTGCGCACCGTACGCGGATTAGCCGATAGCTTTATCACCGGCACAATCGGATGGCCGACAATATTGCCCTGGCCAGTCGGGAATGTGTGAACCGCAAAACCGCCCGCAGCCATCAGCGTAACACACTCCGCCGCGGCCGAAGAGGAATCCATGAAATACATCCCCGGCCCCTTCATCGGCGCTTCAGCAGGGCCCAGCACATCGATATAGCTGACTTTCCGGCCTATTTTCTCAAGATTGCCAAACGCCTTTTCTTCAATTGTTGATAATCCACCCTCGATATTTCCCTTCGTGGGCTGACTGTCTGAAAGGTCGGATGTCTTATGGGGTTCAATGACCTCGTCCTGATAGGCCTGAAAAGTGGCAAGAAACTTCTCACCGACCTCTGCCGTTGCGGCGCGCGCCTGACACAAATGCTCCGCGCCGGTCAGCTCCGACGTTTCGCCAAACACGCCATAGACGCCTTTGGGGATCAGCTTGTCATACATATTGCCGACGGTCGGATTGGCGCCGCAACCGGAGGTCGTGTCAGACTCGCCGCATTTGGTTGAAATCCAAAGCTCAGAGATTGAGCATTCCTCACGCGCCTGTTCGCTCGCCCAATGGACATAGTCTTTCGCCTGGCGCGAGGCGGCGGCGATAGTTGCGATATCGCCATTTTGTTCAATCGAAAACCCGGCTACAGGCTTGCCAGTCTTGGCGATCCCATCAACAACCTTCTTTGTCCACCCAGGCTCAATGCCGATGACAACACAGGCCGCAACATTTGGATTGGCGCCAATGCCGATGATGGTCCGAAAAAACAAATCCAGATCTTCGCCAAATTGCAGCCGGCCATAGGCATGCGGCAAAGCAAGCGCGCCCTTGATATTGTTTGCGACCGCCTCGGCGGCGGCGTTGGAAATATCGTCAACCGGTAAAATCACAACATGATTGCGCACGCCGACGCGACCGTTCTCACGCCGATAGCCCCAGAATGTCTCCACTGTCGTCATCGCGCTACCAACGTTTGGTTTTAATGTTGTGGACATGGACATGTTCGCCCTTGGCGATGTCTTTGATCGCAATGCCGATATCGGCGCCGTATTTGATAATTGTGTCGCCCTGGCTGAGATCGCAGAGCGCGACTTTATGGCCAATCGGGATCGCCATCGTCGCGGTCATAGACAGATCGGAATTGTCTTCGGTTACGACGCAGAGCATATCGGTTCCAGCCCCTAAGCCCTCCACAACGACAACGCCGACATTGTCGTCTTTGCTGTGAATCAGGAGTTGGGGTGCGGACACGAATTTTCCTTTCCTGAAACGAAACGCCTGAACAGCCGATAGTATGATCGCGGTGTCGTGTTATAGCACAACTTCACGTTCAGTATTTCCCCGAATTCCCAACCGACGACTATCCGGCATAGTATCGCTTGCGTATGAACTACGACAGCAAGTTACCGTCAAGAGCGCGAGAAAAATCAATCGATTGGATATGATATCTCTTGATTTGCATACGAGACCAGACGCCCGGCGGCTTTTCTATTTTCACGGCTTTTAACAGACATCTATTGCAGCCGATGGAGGAACAAATGCACGATATGGCGACTTTAGAATTTTTTACTCACCGCTGCGAAGGTTGAACTCATGACGGAACCGAAAGCTTTTCTCAACGGCAGGGGCGGCGTCAAACCGTCAAGGCGCGCTCTATTGAAAACAGCCGGCGGCGTCAGTTTTGCCGCAGCACTCGGGGCGCCCATTCCATTTGTGCGGTTTCTGACGCCCGGACTGGCGCCCGTGGCGCTGGCGCAAGCCGTCAGTCCCGCCACATTGAATAAGGACGGCCTCACCCTGTTGAACGACCGCCCAATCAACATGGAGACACCGCCTCACCTGCTGGACGACACCATCACGCCCGCCGCGCGTTTGTTTGTTCGCAATAACGGCCTTCCACCTGATGTCAAAAAGGTTTCAGCCAAGGACTGGCGGCTGGTTATCGATGGTGAGGTCGCAACTCCGCTCGATCTAACCATCGCCGATCTCAAGGCGCGTTTTGAGACCGTTACTTTGCAATTGCAGCTCGAATGCGGCGGGAATGGACGCAAGTTTTTCGAGCCTGGCGCATCTGGTAATCAGTGGACCTTTGGCGCCGTCGGCTGCCCGCAATGGACAGGCGTGCGCCTTAGCGACGTTCTCGGTGCGGCCGGCGTAAAGCCCAGCGCCGTTTACACAGCACATTACGGCGTCGACAAACATCTATCAGGCGACCCGGAAAAACATCCCTTATCGCGGGGCGTTCCCATATCAAAAGCGATGGACCCGCATAATCTGATTGCATGGGCGATAAACGGCGAGGCCATGCCAGCACTCAACGGACATCCCTTACGCCTCGTCATTCCCGGCTGGCCAGGATCGTGTTCGCAGAAATGGCTTACACGGATTAATCTGCGTGACATGGTTCATGATGGCGCCAAAATGTCAGGAAAATCTTACCGCATGCCGGCCTACCCAGTCGCTCCCGGCACGTCTGTTCCCGATGAGGATATGGAAATTATCCACTCCATGCCGGTCAAATCATTGATCACCCATCCACAGACCGGCGCCAAAACGCATCCAGGCGCACCCTTTGAAGTGCGCGGGCATGCATGGGCGGGCGATCTCAATGTCGCCGCTGTTGATGTTTCGACTGATTTTGGCGCGACCTGGCAACCAGCCGATCTTGCTCCGCCCGGCAACAAATTTGCCTGGCAGCATTGGCGGATTGGCGTCACCCTGCCCGAAGCCGGTTATTTCGAAATTTGGGCGCGCGCACGCGACAGCAATGGGCGCGCCCAACCAGCAACAACGCCGGGATGGAACCCGAAGGGATATTTGAACAATATGCAACACCGTATCGCTATATTCGCGGTGCAATGATGCGATCTGCTCCCGGTGTTTCCCTGTTATTTTTCGCATCCGCAATCGTGTTTATCGGCTGGGGCGGGGCTGAGCGAAAATTCACCCGCCAGAATAGTTTCGCGCTATCATCTGAGAAAGGCGCAGCGGCAACACTGAACACGCGCGCCGAACGCATTGCTGATTTTGTGCAAAGCTGGGGCCCTGAGCCGCAATACAGCGTTCATTTTAATGCACTTGACCCGTCATTTGAAATGACCGCGCGCGCGGCGCGTATTTTCAACCCATCCGACGACTATTGGGGACTTCCACGCGACGAGGGTTATGAATTGGTCAGTGCTTATTGCAGCGCCTGCCATAGTCTCAATATAGTCATGCAGCAAAAAGCAACAGCGGAACGCTGGAACGAAATACTTGACTGGATGGTGGAAACCCAGGGCATGGCGCGCCTGAACCAGGAAGACCAATCCGTGATTCATACCTATCTGAGCACTCATTTTTCAAGCCATTAGGCGCCGCCGATAAAGCCTACAATCATTCCCCGATCACCTCAAACAACGCCTTCTCGGCCTCTGTCTCCGCGCCCCATAGGCTGTTAAACAGCCACGGCCCGCCGGGTGTGACGCCGCCATTCGACCAGTGCTGATAGTTGGACAGGATCGCGCCGGGCGCCGCCTCGCTCATTTTCTCTGCATGCAGACGGATGGTTTCTGCGTGGCGCGGGCCGGTCTGCCAGGCCTTGTAAAAGGCCAACACTTCAGGGTTCCCCCGAAGCGTGCGGTCCAGCGTGTCATGGCTGGAGCCTTCATATTGGCCGATATAGCGCGCGCCAAACTGTTCTGCGATCTGCTTGTGCGCCAAAGACTGGGCGACGATCCACGCTACATTCTGGACCGGCATTTGATCGGACGTCATCGCGTCGGCAAGATACTGCTCAAACCCGGCCCGGTCGGCGTTGAACCGCCGCAGCCATTCCGCCCGCCACGCCGCATCGTCCAGCCGCTCGCCAAACAGGCGGAACCGCCAGGCGTTGTGAAACAGCCCGCGATAATAGCCTGTAGAGGCGACGCCATAACGCGCCATCGGCTGTAAAAAGCTGTCGCTGGCGTAATCACTCACCCCTTGCAGAGCTCCGGTGGTCTGCGCCGCCTCGGCGGTTTTCGTGCCGATCACCATCGTCCAGGGCTGCTCGCCGCGCCCGGCTTGGTCGAGCGCCTTGGCGAAGGCTTCGGCCAGCTTGGCTGAAAAATACCCATAAGCGCCGCGCGACGGATTGCCGGGATAGAGATTGCCGGTTTTGCCTTCGAGCCCGACCGTCAGGGACCAATACCATTCGGTCGTTGCGTTAAACGCCCCGGCCCAGTTCCAGGTCTCGTTGGCCAGTTCCAGATAGAACGGCCGGTCGGCGGGATAGCCCGCCCGCTCCATCGCCGCGACGACGGCCGCGGCGTAATTGTCCCATTCCGGCGAGGCGTCAATGGCGTCGAAATTCGCGGCCGTCAGCGCCTTGCGGTCCGCCTGGCGGCCCTTGCCCATCGCCGCCAGCTGATCGATCAACCCGTCCGGCGCGCCCAGCCGGGCCGGCGCGTTGAGCCACATGGAAACATCGGCCTCCATAGCGAGCCGGAATTGCGCCTCCAGCGGGACAATGCCGGCGCCCCAGAATTGCGCGTCGTTGCCAGGGATCTGATCGGCCCGCGTGACCGCGCCGCCGGAGTTCCAGTCCATGGTGCGAACGACGTCATAACGGGCAATATGGCGAACGAAATCGGGGTTGAATATTTTGCCGGCTTTGAGCGCGGCCTCGTGCTCGGCGCGGTAGATGCGGATATTGCGCAGCCCTTCCGGCCCGACGGCCTTGATCACCGCGCTGGCCCGCCCGGGCCGGGTCCCGGCATAGCGCTCGCGCAGCCGGTTCGGCCCGCCGTCACGGCTGACGACGCCTGCGCCCTTCAGGCCGGTGGACATAAGCCCCTCGCCGTCCCAGTCGATAATATAATCGCCTGCGTAAAATGACGGGTTAAATCCCGCGCCCTCGCGCAAGAACCCGATACGTCCATCGGGTGTCTTCAAAAATGTCTGCGTTTCCCGGTCAAAAACATCCGCCGGCCAATCCCTCTCGCCGGTATTGAGCTTGAGCATATTGATCAACGGGTCTTCGCCGCTCCAGGTGATCATCCGCCCAACGCCGATCTGCCATTGCATGTCGCTCGCCGCCGGCGGAATGGGCGTGGGATCGGGCTGCGGCTGAGCAGCGCTAGGCGCCGCCGCAAACGCCACACAGCCATAGACCATCGCAGAGACAAACAGCGCTCGAGATAACAATTTTACCGCCCAATCCACGAGTTGGTTAAACCTCCTGACCGCCATCCGCGCCACGGCTTCAGCATTATCTATCGTTAGGCGCGCCAGCAGCACGAAACGATTTACTAGTACCTGTAGCTCCGCCCCCAACGCTGAAGAAAGAGTGGCGATCGGGACGTTTTCATATCGATTGACCAGTCCAGAGTCTCGCCCAGGGTTGCCGTCGCCGACTGCTCTTCAATACTGTAGCCTTTGGTTTCAATGCGAACCCATAAGCGGGCGGTCGGCGAACGTGCGGGCACGCCGGCTTCGATAAATAGAGTGTTTCCCTCGCGGCTCATCGTGCCGCCAGCAGAACGAAATAAGTTCCAGGTTTCACCTGTATCATCATTATGGAGCCTCCCGCGAATGGCGCCTGTACGGATCAATGTGTCGATAGAGGAAGAAAACCCGTCGGGAAAATTTATACGAAGATGGACGTCATATTTTGCCGGGTCATGATCGTTCTGTACAAAATAGAGCGACGCCTCGCCAGGCGTATAGGCGGCGTTTATAATCTGCGCGCCTGCCGAAGCCTCGCGCGTTCCGACCGGTTGCAATCCAGGCAAGCTATTATTGATCGCCTCAATACCGCCGGCAAGATCGGCAGGTACTGCCGTCATAATAACGGCGAGTAAACCAAACCCTTGCGCAAAGGCGCCTTGCCTTGTGATTGGCTGAAAATAAAAAATCGAGACAGCGCCGACCGTAGTCATACCGATTACGACCATCCATAACGGGATTTCTGAAAACCCTAGCAATGCGCCAGCCTGAACGATCCACTGGTTGATGGTGAACAACGCAGAAGCCTCGCCCTGTTGTTGATAATCCGTCACCAGCGCCGCAATAATGCCCGCCGCACCCGCAAGTCCAAGCCCGAGTATATCGCTGACGCCGAATTCTCCCGGCGCTTTGAAACCGCGTTTAACCCCGTACATATTTACGTCTCCCAAGAATTGCCCCAGCCCCCAGTAAATCACAAAGCTGGGTCAACTTTAAGACACAACTTTCTGATCGATACTCAGTATTCCTGCCGCTTTGGCCTTACGCCGCCGAAATCGACGTCAAAAAGATGCTCCAGGCTGGTGCGTGGAAGACCGTGTTTGAGGAAATCATAGGGCGTAACATTGAGCGCCTTGATGAGCATGCGCTCAATTTGCAGGCCCGCGCCGTCATCAGCCGGTGTCACGTCGAGATCAATAAGGTTGATACAGCCAAGATCTTGCTCAAAAGACGATATTGTCGCTAGCCCGCCGCCAGTGGACCAGCCAAGGGCAATCCGGTTCACGCCTTCATGGGCGACTATCAACGCAGTGCGCCATTTATCATTAAAAACAAGGTCTTCCAGCGAAGCTATAATACGCGCCTCAGCATCAGCGAACAGCTCCCCGTCAGGGAGAAATGCCGCTCCCGGCTCGCTTGCGCCATCAAAGGAATAAGCCAGGCGAGCGGCCAGCTCCTCACGCGAAGAGGCGGTTAGCCACCCGCTTTTCAGCTCCTCCAGCCCTTCCCTGACAATTAACGCGGGAGGGGTGTTTTGCCCGGAAAGGACGGTCTGTGCGGTCTGGACCGTCCGCGGCAGCCCTGAGCATACCGCAATGTCGAATTCTATATTGTGCAGCGCATCGCGAGCCGCTTCGGCTTGCCTGCAGCCTTCATCCGTCAGCGACACGTCTCGCGGATCGGTTATGTCCGGGGAGAAGTAATCCACATGCCCATGGCGCATCAGATAAATCCGCCGCCGTCCCGCACCGTCCATAATATTGCCGCCTTACGTTCATTTCCCTACGCGTTTAGCCATAATCCAGCCGCATAGCCAGAAAACCTGAAAAATTAAGCCCCATAAGGCTCGCTTCGAAAGCATCGCAATGCTAGGCTTTTGCCTGGTACTGGGGTTTTGTTGGCAAGGGGAAGGCCGTTCGCGATGGGGTTGCGTTCTCCGACGTATTTTTCAGGCGCGTTTTTGTGCCTGGCGATTATATTCACCGCCGTTTTCAATTATACAATCCGAACCGACCCGGACGCGGCGTTGAGCCATTTCGAGGCGCTCGTAGACGCTGGGGCGCTAAGCCGCGCCGCGCCGCATGGCGAGCGTGCAATTGCTTTAAGTCTCAAGGGTGAGGCGAGCGATAACGATATCGCGGCGCTAAAAATAAAAACAGCAACAACACAAATTGCGCGAAAGAATTATCAACGCGGCGCTGAATTAATGCGTCAGGCCCTGACTACGCCTTGGGGCGAAGCGCTCGATCAAACTACGCGCATGGTTATCGAAAACCAACTTGGGCAAGCCTATATTGAAGCGGGCCGAATTGAAGAAGCTGTATCTATTTATGCGTCGTTTCTGGAACTGGCCGGTGACGCTGCCGTTCAATTAGATGGTGATGACGCAGATGACATTGCCAGATCTTACGCCAACATGGTTGCAGCCGTCGACAGCGCGTTTGCTGGCGCCCTCAATCATACGGACGCCTACAAAATCACTGCCGGCAGCATCGAGCAAACGCTCGCCACCGCCAACCATATGGCAAGCCTTGGCGGATTTTATGGCGCGCGATCAGGAGCAGAATACGCCGCCGCCGGGCTTTTGTCGTCCGCATACGAGACACGCAAAAATGTACTGGGCCTCGACCATCAAGACACTGTGCAGATCACTCTAATATTAGGGCCGCTATACACCAAAATGGGCCGACTGAAGGACGCCGAAACGCTTTATCTCGACGCCTTCCATGCCCAGGAACTGGCCAAAGGCGCCAATAGCCCGGATCTCAGCCTTTACATCAAACTGCTGGCGGGCCTTTACGAAAAGCAGAGCCGCTATACCGAAGCGCAAGCGCTTTACGAACATATGCGGGGTCTTTTCCGTGACGCCTTCGGCGCGCAGCGATACGTCATCAATCGCGTGCAGGACCGGCGCGCCTACATCAACCGTCCGGTCTCGCAATATTTTCCATTGGAAGACAATTATGCACCCGATGACCTTGTGTCTACCGCGGCATATTCTGTGCCCACAAGCAAGGCGCCGTCTACGGATGAAATGAAGCTACGCCTGGCGCCGGATGCCAATGCCGACCCTCGTGAGGCAAATTTACCGGTGCGTCTTGCACAGCTCATCTCTCTCTGCCGTAACGAGTCCGGCGAACGGATTTCGCTGCGATCCGGCTACCGGTCTTACAATACTCAACGCATATTATTTGATCGCATCGGCGCGAAAGGTACGGTGACGCCGCCGGGGATTTCTGAGCATCAAACAGGGCTTGCCGTTGACATAAATGTCGGTGATCGCTTCATGCGCCAAAGCGATCGTACATCTCAGTGCTTTGAAGAAAACGCGTTTCGGTTTGGCTTTATCCTTTCCTATCCGCCGGACAATAATTATTTGCCGGGAGAGGATAGTTACGAACCCTGGCATTGGCGCTATGTCGGCGTGCAGACCGCACAGCTCTACCGGGAGGCGGGGCCTTACAATCAACCGCAGGAATTCCTCGCCGCCCTACCCTGCTATCAAGAACGCGCCGCAACCGGATCTTTCCCGACCGCTGGCGAGCCCGATATCTGTCTAGAAGAGCCGAAAATTATCACCGCTACCGCGAGCGAACAGACAGGCAAACAACCCACAGGCGAAAACCCCGAAACGGCGCGCATCTTGAATGATAGCGGCAATGCAGCGCGAGTTCGCCGGTAACGGAAAGCACAAGCGCGTCGTTACGAGCGGGATTGATGAGCAGCGAGACTATATTTTCGCCACGTGTGCGGATTGCCTGCGTTCCCGGCGATCAGCCCTCGTTTGAGGCGTTAACCAAATCATTTCGTCTCGCTGGTTTTGAGGTTGCAAAACCGGACACAAGCTTGGGCGCTGATATCGGCCTGATTGACCTGCGGAAACAGGGTGTGTCTGCGCGCAAAGCAAAGGCCATTGCTAGCGCCCTGCGCCGTAAATCGCCCGAATCGCCATTAGTCTTCCTTGTTGATCCGACATGCGAAGTTTCCGCGCCCTCAGCACTCAAACGCTTTGGGGAGGTCATTCCCGCTCATAACGAGGTTGATCATGTTACTGTCCGATGCCGAGAAATTATCCGCTTGCGCAATATCGCAGAGGAAACCGGCGAGCGCTTAAAAAGCCTTGCCACGCTCAATCGGCTTGTCGAATTTCCAGTGGTCACAACAACCAACACGCAAGCCCGCATTCTGATTGCCGGCAGGCCCGGCCCGGCGGCCATAGCCGCTGTCAACGCAGTCAATGCGGTTGCCGGAAAAGCAACTTGTGTTCTTAATGCGGGACAGGCGATGCGCGCGCTTGAACATGACGATTTCGATTGCGCCATATTTCTGCCGACGGCGGAAAACGATCCCATGCTGGCCTTCATCCGCACCCTGCGGCGTCATCCCAAACACGCCCATCTCTCCATTATCCAGATTGCCGACCACCCCGCCGATCTGTCAAATTATGCACGTAAAGGCGCCAGAGATTTTGTATTGGCGCAGCAAATATCTGTCGAGCTTGCTTCAAGGGCGCAGCTCGCATCGCGGCGCGCCAGATTACTTCGGTCCATGCGTAAATTTCTTAAAAGCTGCAAGGGAGAGGGTATTCGAGACGCCCGCTCCGGCGCCTTTACTTCATTATTCCTCACCGAGCACGGAAACCGGATATGCGCGCGCGCTGACCAGACCGGCAGGGCCTTGTCGATCACATTGGTCAGCCTGTCCGATGCAGATGATCAGGCGAGCACAGCCAGAACACTCAATCATGCGGCGCGCCTTATCAATAGGGTCACGCGCGCCGAAGATATGGTGGCGCGGATTTCAAGGAAAAAATTTATCATCCTTAGCCCGGCGACCAATGTCGAGGACGCAGAGAAAATTGGCTTACGGATTAGCGGTGTTATAGCCAACACTGCTTTTCGTAATGAACGAACTCAAAAACCATATGCCGTCAACGTTTTTACAAAATCCTATTCGCGTGCCCGCGGGATGTGCATAGAAGAATGCGTCGCAGCCGGGCTTAAGGATATAGACGCCGCCGCTACGCCGCCTCGGCGGCTATTTCCGCTATAATTACTGCAATCTTTCGCGTGCCTTTGAGGCGTAATTTATCACCTGGCCATGCTTGGCGATAAACGAACTTCTGATCGGGACGCAATTTCACATCATGCGGCGAGCTTGAGATAAACACCACAAGCCCTGCCGGATTGACGAAACTGTCATTACGGAACGAAATCACTGCGCCCTTCGGACCGGCGTCGATCTTCGCGATGCCGGCGCGCCGACAAATCATTTTGATGGCGACGATTTCAAGCAAATGATCGACTTCCGCCGGCATCAGCCCAAACCGGTCGACCAGCTCGGCTGCAAAACCGTCAATTTCCGCTTCCTGCTCCATCCTGCCAAGGCGACGGTAGAGCGCCATCCTGACATCGAGATCAGCGACATAAGTGTCAGGAATAAGCACCGAGGCGCCGACATTAATCTGCGGCGACCACACGTCTTGAACTGCCGCACCGCCGCCGCGCAGCTCTGCAACAGCCTCTTCCAACATGTGCTGATAAAGTTCAACGCCGACTTCTTTGACCTGGCCTGACTGTTCCTCGCCGAGAAGGTTTCCGGCGCCGCGAATATCAAGGTCATGGGACGCCAGCGTAAAGCCAGCGCCGAGCGTATCCAGCGATTGCATCACATTTAAGCGTCGTTCGGCGCCGTCGGTTAGTTTCTTGCGGGCGTTGATTGTCAGGTAAGCGTAGGCGCGCTGTTTTGAGCGCCCTACCCGGCCGCGTAATTGATAAAGCTGGGACAGACCAAACATATCAGCATGGTGAATAATCATCGTATTCGCCGTTGGAATATCCAGGCCGGATTCGATGATGGTGGTTGAAACTAGGACGTCCACCTTGCCTTCGTAGAAGGCGGTCATGATGTCTTCAAGCTCGCCGGCGCTCATCTGGCCATGGGCTATTTTATATTTCAGCTCCGGGATTTCATCGCGCAAAAATTCAGCTATCTGCTGCAAATCCTTAATCCGCGGGGCGACATAGAAGCTCTGACCGCCGCGATAATGCTCACGCAACAGCGTTTCACGCGCGACCACAGGATCAAACGGACCGACCGTGGTGCGCACCGCCAGGCGGTCGACCGGCGGCGTGGCGATAAGAGACAAGTCGCGTATGCCGCTCATGGCGAGCTGCAACGTCCTCGGGATCGGCGTAGCCGTCAGTGTCAGCACATGGGTGTCGCCGCGATATTCTTTCAGGCGCTCTTTGTGCTTGACGCCAAAGTGTTGTTCCTCGTCGATAACCAGAAGCGCGAGGTCGCGAAACTTGATGGTCTTGGCCAGCAAGGCGTGCGTGCCGATCACGATATCGATCTGACCACTCGCGACACCCTCGCGAACGGCGGTGGCTTCCTTTGCGGTGACCATGCGCGAAAGCTGCCCGATCTTGACGGGGAAGCCTTTGAAACGGTCAGTAAAGCCTTTGAAATGCTGGCGCACTAGCAGCGTCGTCGGCGCCACAATCGCCACCTGGCGTCCGGTCATCGCGGCGGCGAACGCTGCACGCAAGGCTATCTCGGTTTTGCCAAATCCAACATCACCGCAAATCAGCCGGTCCATCGGCCGGCCGCTGGCAAGGTCCTCCAGAACGTCGGCGATCGCATTTTGCTGGTCTTCCGTTTCCGCAAACGGAAAGCGCGCACAGAACTCATCATAAGACCCCGCAGTTGGCGCAATTTCTTCTGCGGTCTGCATTGCTCGCTTTGCGGCGATGGCTATCAGCTGTTCGGCGAGCATTTTGATGCGCGCGCGCATCTTTGACTTGCGCCCCTGCCAGGCGGCCCCGCCAAGCTTGTCAAGCTGTTGGCCCGGATCGTCCGATCCAAAGCGCGATAGGAGGTCAATATTTTCGACAGGCAGAAATAATTTATCGCCGCCATGATAGACTAAATAAAGACAATCATGCGGCGCGCCCTGCACTTCGAGCGTTTTCAAACCCTCATAGCGCCCAATACCGTGTTCCACATGAACAACGATATCGCCGACACTGAGGCTTGAGGCTTCGGTGAGAAAATTGTCAGCGCGCTTTTTGCGCGACCGCCGCACCAGCCGGTCGCCAAGAATGTCCTGTTCGGAAATGAACGCAGTGTCGGCGGTTTCAAATCCCGTTTCGAGCCCCAGCACCGCCGTCTGCAATTGTGCGCTATTGGCGCCAACCGCCAGCCAGTCTGCGGCATGGACGATGTCGCCAGCGTCATGATCGTCAAGCACCGAGCCCATGCGGTCGGCCGACCCTTCTGACCAGCAGGCAATCACCGTCTTCTTACCGCTATCGGCCAGCGCGCGCGCATGTTGACCGACGGCGTCGAAGACATTGATTTTCTCTGCGGCCCGTTCAGCAGCAAAGCTGCGCCCGACTTTAGCGGCGAGGTTGTAACAGCGCTCATTATCCGCCGGCGCAAAAGGCGAGAGCGGGCGAAGGTTGGCATTATCAAGACGTGTGCGCCATTCATCCGGCGTCAGGTAAAGTAATTCCGGTTTAAGCGGCCGGTAGGCGGGCGCTGAAAATTCTGAACGGCGCGGCCGCGCAGCTTTTGCGTCTTCTGCGCGGGCCTCATAATGATCGTTGATCATCGAAAGGCGCGCCTCCGCCGCCGCATCCGCCTGATGGTCGGTAAAGACGAGCGCATCGGCGATAAAATCAAACAGCGTGTCGGTTGTCTCATAAAACAACGGCAGCCAGTGTTCCGCGCCCGCATGCATACGCCCGGCGCTGATCGCCTCATAAAGCGGGTCATCGCCAGCGGGGCCAAAAGCTTTGACGAACCCGGTGCGAAATCGCGTGATAGTCTCGTCCGTTAACAAAATTTCGCAAGCCGCCGTGAGGTCAAACCGGGTGAGCTGGCGCGTTGTGCGTTGCGAGACGGCGTCAAAGGCGCGGATGGTTTCCAGACTGTCGCCAAAGAAATCGAGCCGCACCGGCTCGTCGGCGCCGGGCGGGAAAATGTCCACCAACCCGCCGCGCACGGCAAACTCCCCGGCTTCGCGCACCGTCGATGCGCGCGCATAGCCATTAGCGCCAAGATAACCGGTGATGTCGTCCATGGTGATCGCGGCGCCGGGCGCCAGCGATAGCGCCGCCTTTTTGATCACCTCATGCGGCGGCGTCTTCTGGATCGCGGCGTTGACCGATGTCACCACAATCATCGGTCCTGTATCCTTCATAGAGCCGATGGCCGCGAGCACGGCCATGCGCCGTGAAGAGACAGCGGCGGAGGGCGACACCCGATCATAGGGAAGGCAATCCCAGGCGGGAAATTCTAACACTGCAATTTCAGGCGCAAAAAATTGTAGCGCCTGGATCATCGCCGCCGCGCGGGCGCCATCGCGCGCAACATGCACCACCAGCCCATTGCGCGCGCGCGTCGCATCCGCGACCGCCATCGCGTCAGCGCCCTCCGGCGCTCCATAAACCGGCAACCGTCCATCAAATCGCCAGGCCGCTTCAGCGCCAATTTGCGTCACGCCGGAGACCATGGTTTTTGTAGCCTGGCTCATATGCCCTCAACGCAAAATGCGCGACCGCCGGATTTGGCGGTCGCGTTTGGCCGTGGTTTAGGGATTGGCGCCGACGTTTGCAACCATCTGTAGCGGTTAAGCCTGCTGTTTAACCGTCGATGGTGACAGGAACCACAAGACGGCCGCGACCAGGATCAACGCTGGCACATCACCGATCAGATGGCCGTGTTCATGATTGTCGCCCAGCGCTTGCGCACCCATAATGGCCGCATGAACGAGGCTCGACCAGATCGTAAAGGATATGAGACTTTTGTGGTCTGAAGGATTGCGCGCCGCCATAATCAAAAACACGCCAAGCACGGCGTATACGCCCGCAATCATCTGTAAATAATATTGCCCGCCGCCGCCATGCCAGACCCAGCCCGACGGCCAGACTATGCCGATCGGATAGACCAGCATAAAGATGACGCCAAAGGCAATGAGTGCGATTTTAAGATACTTTTCTTTGCTCGTAGAATTCATTTTAAGTTCTCCTATTCATATTTCAAATTGACGCGATGCTACGGTACGCAAAATTCCTAGACGGCTTCAGCTATTGTCAGTGCTTCTTGGCTGCTGTTTGCTCCGACCCGCTCAATTGTAATTTCTGGCGGATTGCGGAGCGTTTGCACAACAACGCAACTATATTCGGCGGCGCTGACAATGATATCGAGCATCTGATCGGTGACCTGATCTTCCGCCTCAATATCAACCCGCATGGTAACATTTTGAAAGCCAACACGTGTCTTGTCATCAACACGAAGCGTTCCGCGCACATCCACATTCGCTTCTACGTCAACACTTAGGGTCTTTAACGCAACCCCAAGACGGCTGGCGATGATACGGATACAACTATCAAGGCAGCTCGCCATGGCCGCACACAAAACATCTCCAGGCGTTGGAAAGTCGCCCTCACCGCCGACAGCTTTGTGAACGCCGATTGGATAAGCGGGGCCTGAACCCGGCAAAACTTCTGTATAAAGTGCAGTTGATGCTGGAACATTGATGCTGCGTGTTGCGGCATGGTCGGTGATCCGGGCGCGCCCTGGCTCTTTTTTATAAATCGCAGTTAAAGGTTCTTGACGCTCGCGCATGGTCTCCGATCCATTCTTTGCGATGGCTTGGGCAAATCGTTTTGGTAGTTGTTGCATGGGTTTTCTCTCTTGTTATCGACTGTGTCCGGTTCTTAAGGGATGCAAGCCAAAGCGCGATACTGCGCGCCAAGTAGCAACGGGCTAGCCAAATCGATAGCAACGAACTACGCATTGCGTAGCAATCTGTATTTAGAGGCGCGCAATGAATAAATCCGGAAGCCTTTGCCCCGCCGTTAAGGCTGCCGACATGATCGGCGACAAATGGATTTTGCTGATTATGCGCGAGCTTTTTTTGGGCTCAACGCGCTATAATGAATTCCAGCGCGCGCTGCCGCGAATTTCACCAACCATCCTTAGCAAGCGGCTTAAGCAACTCGAAGCTGATGGTCTCATCGTCAAAAAGTCTGTGGCCGGACAAAAGGCGCAGGAATATCGTTTGACCAGATGCGGCCGTGAACTGGCGCCGGTTGTTGATCAAATGTCAAAATGGGGGCTGCGCTGGGCGCGCCGGCGCATCGCTGATGACGATATCGATACCGCTGGTTTTATGTGGGACTTTCATCGCTCATTGGATACAGCGGAATTACCGGATGGCGAGTCTGTGATATGTGTTCATTTTACCGATATCGATCGCTATTCGAAATGGTGGCTGATTGTCACCGACGAGAAGGTCGATTTGTGCACAGATGACCCCGGCAAAGATGTGGATATCTATATCACCGGCAGCCAGCCGGCGCTGGTCGAGATTTGGATGGGCGA
Source organism: Hyphococcus sp. (assembly GCA_021776455.1). Lineage (GTDB taxonomy): Bacteria > Pseudomonadota > Alphaproteobacteria > Caulobacterales > Parvularculaceae > Hyphococcus. The sequence goes on from JAJFFX010000043.1 coordinate 78,978, forward strand.
CGCTGAATTGAGCGATGCCGCAAAAGCGCAAACCGTAACGCTCATTGGCTCAAGCCATCTTTGCAAAACGGCCCCGCGATGGTTTGCGCGATCACGCTATGGCGATATTCGGCCAAAACGGATCGTTGAGTAATACTTGCGCTCAGCCGCCTGGGTTAACGTGACGGCCGCTTCAGCCAAAAGACGAGACCGAGCACCGCCCACCCGGCAAGAAGGCCCCATTCGGCGGGCCAGGCGAGCGCCGAAGGTGAAAATGGCATATAAAGCATCAAGATGCCGACGCCGAGGATAAAGGCAAGAATGCCGACGGCCACACCGCCGGGCGCGCGAAAGGGACGCTCCATTTCCGGCTCACGAAGGCGAAGGAGTACAAACGCTGCGGCAACGAACGTGTACGCAATGGTGATGCCAAAAGCGCCAGCATTGACGATCCAGACGAGCGCATTTCGCCCCAACAAAGGCGCGACGACAGACAGCCCGCCGACCAACGCAACCGCTGCCCATGGCGTACCAAAGCGCGGATGCACCTTGGCCAGAAAACGCGGCAGTTGTCCTGCACGCGCCATTGCGAAAAGCGCCCGGCTGCCGCCAATCAGAAATGAATTCCAACTGGTGAGAATACCGCCGATCCCGGCGATAATAACAAAGGCGGCGGCTTTGTCCGAACGCCACCAGGCGCCCGCCGCGTCCGCTGTCGCAATATCGACAGTCTCCGGGTCCATTGGCGCCAACCCAACGGAAAAGACAATCACCAGATAAAAAGCAACCGCCAGCAAGATTGAAAGTATCAACGCACCGCCGATCTGTTTTTTCGGGCCGGCAATTTCTTCCGCCGACTGCGGAATGACGTCAAAGCCGACAAACAGAAACGGAACCATAATGATCACTGCAAAAACGCCAGAAAATCCTTTCCAGGTTTCAATATCAGCGGGAATGCGTTCAAGGTTTGCAAGGCCGCCAACGACCAGCACCGCGCCCGCGGCAAATAAGAAAATCACAACTACCGCCTGCACCCGCACAGCAAGGCGCACGCCCCAAATATTGATGATTGTGATCGCGAGCGCCGCAAGGCCGCCGAGCGCAGCCTCGCTGGCATGGACGCGATAGCCGGCGATCTCCCATAACGGCCAGGCTTTAACTTCCGGAAACAGATAGACAAAGGCGACCGGCAAGGCGATCGCCTCAAACGCAACGACTGAGACATATCCGAAAATGATCGACCAAGTGCAGATAAACGAAGCGACCTTGCCGAAGGCCCGCTCCGTGTAGGCATGTTCGCCGCCGGCGACCGGCATTGCCGAAGCAAGCTCGGCATAAGTCAGTCCAATGACGGTAATCGCGACCGCGCCCAGTGCAAAGGCGACGACGGCGCCGGCAATTCCGGCATTGGCCACCCATGTCCCTGCGAGGATGATCCAGCCCCAGCCAATGATTGCGCCAAAGCCAAGAATGGCCGCATCAAACCTGTTCAAGACGCGCTTTAGGGAGTGCTCCGCCATAGGTGATGGTCCTTAAATTTGCCGGATAGTGAATGGAAAGAGTATTCCGCCAGTGCTTCGATCTTTGTTACAACACTCTGAACGCCATGAGCCGCTCAAACACCGGCCCGATAATATGCTTCGGCGGCTCTGATTTCTGCGTCGCCCAATCGTAGAGATGGCGATCATCAAGCTCAAGCAACGCCTCAAATTCATCGAGCTCAGGGCCTTCGAAGCTCTCCACATTCGCCGCTGCAAACCCGCCGATCAGAAGGTCCGCCTCCTTAAATCCGCGATAAGTCGCGCGATAAAGCAGCTTTTTACGGCGATCTTCGATATTCATTGGCGAATTCTTCTCCCTGGGGCGTTGTGGATAAATGGTTGCCACGCAGAGCGCAAATTCCGATAAATTTGCCCCATGCGACCTGCCATCCTCAACCCGCTTTTTGCCGATATCACCGCGCTGCCTGGCGTCGGGCCTAAAATCGCGGCGATGATCGGCAAACTCGCCGGACCGCGCATTGTCGACCTCACGCTGACACCGCCGATCAACATTATCGACCGCTCCAAGCGCCCGAAAATCTCAGCGGCCGCGTTTGGCGAGCTGGCGACTTTCTTGGTCACCGTCGATGACCACGAGCCGCCGCCAAAAGGCCGCAAGTTGCCCTATAAAGTCATTTGTTCCGATGAGACCGGTTTCATGACCTTGGTGTTCTTTCATGCCCGCGAAGACTACCTGAAACGCGCGCTGCCGGAAGGCGAACAACGGCTGGTCAGCGGTAAACTGGAAGATTTCAATGGCGGCCGGCAAATGGTTCATCCGGACTATATCGCCGATCCGAAAAAACCGGAGGACTTGCCGCTATACGAGCCGGTTTATCCGCTGACCGCGGGTCTGTCCGCCGCAGTGATGCGCAAAGCTGTTGTTCATGCTTTGGAGCGCGCGCCTGATTTACCGGAATGGCAGGACGAGGCGTGGTTGCAGGCACGCCAATGGTCCGACTGGAAATCATCGCTTGCCGCCGTGCACAGCCCAACATCGTCGGACGATCTTTCCCTGTTGACGCCAGCGCGCATGCGCCTCGCCTATGACGAATTGCTCGCCAACCAGCTGGCCTTAATGTTGATTCGCAAGGCGCGGGTGAAATCCAAAGGCCGCGCCATCGCCGGTGACGGACGGCTGGTCGCAAAAGCCAAGACCGCGCTGGCCTTCACCCTCACCAATGCGCAGACCCATGCGCTGGGTGAAATTTTTGACGATATGCACTCGCCTGAGCGTATGGTGCGACTGCTCCAGGGCGATGTCGGTTCCGGAAAAACGGTGGTCGCCTTTCTGGCGATGCTGACAGCTATTGAGACAGGGGCGCAGGCGGCGTTTATGGCGCCGACGGAGATCCTCGCGCGCCAGCATATCGAATCGCTGGGGCCGCTTGCCGAAGCGACCGGCATTCGCCTCGACATATTAACCGGACGCGACAAAGGCGGCGCCCGTCGCGAAAAGCTGGAGCGCTTGGAGAGCGGCGACATTGATATGCTGATCGGCACGCATGCCATCTTTCAAGAGGGCGTTAACTTCCATGACCTTGCCGTCGTCGTCATCGATGAACAACACCGTTTCGGCGTTCATCAGCGGGTGTCGCTGACGCAAAAAGGCGCCCGGCCGGATCTTTTAGTCATGACCGCGACGCCCATTCCGCGCACGCTCACGCTCACCGCCTATGGCGATATGGACGTCAGCCAGATCACCGAAAAACCACCCGGGCGAAAACCCATTGATACACGGACAATTTCGTTATCACGGCTCGATGAGATCATCGAAGGCGTGCGCCGCGCCGTTTCAAAAGGCGACCAAGTCTATTGGGTCTGCCCGCTGGTGGAAGAATCAGAGATTTTAGAGCTGACTGCAGCAGAAGAACGTTTTGAAAGTCTCAAAACCGTCCTCGGCGACCGCGTCGGCCTTATCCATGGGCGCATGTCAGGACCGGATAAGGACGCGATTATGGAGCGCTTCTATGACGGCGGCTTATCGGTTCTGATCGCCACAACCGTAATTGAAGTCGGCGTCGATGCGCCCAATGCAACCATCATCATTATCGAACATGCCGAGCGCTTTGGCCTGGCGCAACTCCACCAGCTTCGCGGCCGGGTCGGGCGCAGCGACAAGGCCTCTTCCTGCATTCTCTTATACAAATCACCGCTGGGCGAGACCGCGAAATCGCGACTTAATATTTTGCGGCAAACTGAAGACGGTTTTTTGATCGCCGAGGAAGACCTGCGCCTGCGCGGCGCGGGTGACCTTCTCGGAGCGGCGCAATCCGGCTTTCCACAGTTCCAGTTGGCCGACCTTAGCATACATGGCGAACTGCTCGCCGCCGCCCGAGATGATGCAAGGCTCATCACCGGGCGCGATCCGAAACTAAAATCTTCACGCGGCGAGGCGTTACGGGTGCTGCTCTATCTCTTCAGCCGTGATGACGCAGTTAAATTGTTGAGTTCTGGCTAAGTTTGGAACCGAACAAGCGGCTTCGCAAAGTTGTTCGCTGCGGCGTAGCAGAGATCTTTTCGAGTTTTCTAAGCGCCTCTTCGGGAGATGAAAATTCAGGCGCTACAAGCCCCATGGAAAAGATCATCTTCGCAGCGTCTTCAACGCTCATGCTCAATATGCGCATGTCTTCACGCGGGACAAACAATAAAAACCCCGAGGTCGGATTTGGCACGGTCGGAACAAATACGGCGGTCAGGTCTGCACCCTGATCGTCGAGTATGTTGGCGACCTCGCCTTTGGTCTCTCCGACCAGAAACCCCATCGCCCAGGAACCGCGGCGTGGATATTCAATTAACGCAACCTCTTTGAAGGAACGGTCAGACTGTTGCAGCGCAGTTTCAAAAACATTTTTGAAAAACTTAAAAAGATTGCGCACCACCGGCAGAGATTCAAATAATCGCTCCCAGCCGGAAACAATCGACCGGCCGACAAAATTCTTGGTGACCGCGCCAAGAATAACCAGCGCAACAAATGCGATGAGGATACCAAAACCTGGTAACACCTGCAGGAAGGTCTCAATGGCGCTGCCGCCATCGGGAAGCGTGGTTTTAACGAAGGCGTCAAGTTTAGCCATCGGCCCGGTAACGAACCAGTAGACCAGGGCTACGGTGATGCCGACGGGGGCCGCAATGACCACCCCGGCCAAGAAGCTCGACCGCAGCCCGCTCCAAAGCCCTGCCCGTTTGGGCTGAATCAGCGGGGCGTGGGCGCTGTGGCTGGTATCATCGTTCGAATTGTTCTTCTCGTCGCTCATTTTACCGTTTGTCCACTCATAGGTTAACAATACAGGCCATTCACATAACACCGAAAAATCGACTTTGCTTGGCGCCTATAAACATTTTAACAATAGATGGGCGGTTTTTTGGCCGCAACAATGGGTATGGCCCCTCTGTTGGACGAATAAACGCCGATCCGGCGGCGTTATCTGGGAAAATTCATGGTCACCATGAGACAGACATTGGCGTTGACCGCTGCAGTCAGCCTGGCGGCGGCGTTTGTCATTGCAGTTGTTTTCCAGGACAACATCACCCGCTTCAACCTCAGTCCGCGCATTCCTTACCAAATATATACCCCACCGCCGCCGCCAGCCTATGGCGCGCGGGGAGCTTGGGTTTTATGGCCGAGCGAGGCGGGCGCTGGGCTTGCGGATGTGTTTTATGTGCATTCGACGACCTACGCCGCCCGAAGGCATTGGAACGCCCCCATCAACGCAAAAAAGGCCGACTCCATCTTGAAGCGGGTTGCGGCGCCAAATCAGGTTGGCCCATTCATGCCAATTGGCGCAGTCTATGGTCCGCGCTACCGCCAGGCGACATTGTATGCGAATTTCACCCACAAATATGATGGGCTGGCCGCCCGTGAGCTCGCTTTTGGCGATGTCGAGGCGGCTTTCGAAACCTTCCTCACAGAACGAAGCCCGGAACGGCCATTCGTCTTGGTCGGCTATGGGCAAGGCGGGCTACATGTTCTTGGTTTGCTACAGCACCGTATAGCGAAGGATGAAGCATTACGCACGCGCCTCGCTGCTGCGTATGTGATTGGCGCGCCCGCGCCGATGTCCATCTTCGACAACGGGCTTGCGGCAATCCCGCCCTGCCGAGAGAGTGGCGATATTCGCTGTGTGGTCGCTTATATCGATCTCGAACCGGCATTCGACGATGACCGCCGGCGCCTTCACGATCGCTCACTGGTTTGGAGTGATGACAAAAAACTAATACCGCTTCCCGCGTCTGCGTTGCTTTGCATCAACCCGTTGAGCTGGACGCTCAGTGAAGAGCCGATCAGCGCGGAAATGCATATTGGCGCCGCTTCCGCCACAGGGCTGCAGCTGGGTAAGACGCCGCCAGCCATCGCCAAAGCCATCGGCGCCCAATGCAACAAGGGCATACTCACCGTTGACCCGCCGCAACAGAATTTTCTGCGCCGCAAACACTGGTTTGGCGATCAATGGCGGGCGCAGGATTTCAATCTGTTCTACCATGATCTTACGGTCGATGCGGAGCGCAGGGTCCGAAATCTCAACCAGGTCCTCGAGCAAGAAGCGCGGTCTCTCGCGCCGATTGAAGAAACGGTTGATCTTGAGGTCAGTCCCATCAATAAGGCGCCTGAGTAGACAAAACGTCCAACGCCGCAACCCATTGAAGGTGGTCATGAAACCCGTTCGCAAAGCTATCATTCCCGTCGCTGGCCACGGCACCAGAGTCCTGCCCGCCACCAAGTCCATTCCAAAGGAATTGTTGCCGCTGGTTGACCGTCCGCTGATCGACTATGTGGTTCGTGAAGCCTTTGACGCGGGCATTGAGCATGTGGTGCTGGTGACTGGTCGCGGCAAAGGCGCAATCGAAGATTATTTCGACCATGCCTTTGAACTTGAAACCAGTCTGGAAGCAAAGAACAAATCTGAAATTCTGGCGCGCGTACGCAAGTCGATCCCCAAAGCGGGCTCGATATCCTACATCCGCCAGCAGGCGCCGCTCGGCCTCGGTCATGCGGTCTGGTGCGCGCGCGACATCATCGGCGACGAGCCGTTTGCGGTCTCCCTGCCTGATGTCGTTATAGATGCCGCGCCGTCCGCGCTGGCGCAAATGGTCGGCGAATATGAAAAGACCGGCGGCAATATTATTGCTGTCGAAGAAGTGCCGATGGAGGACACAAATAAATATGGCGTGGTGGCGGCTAAGGCTGACCGCGCGGGGAGGTCGTTTGAAATATCAGCGATGGTCGAAAAACCCGCTCCAGCAAAAGCGCCGTCCAATCTCGCCATTACCGGGCGCTATATCTTGCAGCCGGAGATTTTTGGATTATTGGAGAAAACTGCGCGCGGCGCCGGTGGAGAAATTCAGCTGACCGACGCGATGGACGCCCTGATGGCGCAGCAATCCTTTTACGCCTACGAATATGAAGGCGTCAGCCATGATTGCGGATCAACCCTTGGATGGCTAACCGCTAACGCCGCACTGGCGCTTAGCAACCCAGAGCTGGGTGCGGCGTATAAAGAGTTTTTAAAGTCAAAGCTCTAACGCCGGCTGGCTAAAATCCGCACAACTTATTGGAATTCGCAGGTGCAAAAAATACAACCCTGGGAGGGTAGTCTTCCATAAAGCCTATATTTGGTGAAAAGTTATCCTCATGCGTTTGAGCGGTCTTATGCTCTGCCCAATGTCGACATGCGGCCTGCCCGACAGGCGATTGGCTCCTGAAACAACGGACATCGCGAACACCTGACAAGGCCCTTTCGGCGTTCATGCGTAGGGACCTTAATCGTTCGTCTGCGTGGGCTTTTTGATATCGTGAAGACTTACGTCGTTTTCGGTCCCATTCAGTTGGCTGTCGCGACGTTTAACAAACCCGCAACCGGCGCTCGATTGAGTGAAACGCCCGGCCCGAAAAGCACGGCCGATTTTTGGGCCGGCGTTTCGCCGTTTGCGTTGGAAAAGATGGCCGATCGATCTCGAATGTTAATTCTATGCGGCCTGTCCTTTTCGACGGATTGGGTATTTGCCAATATCAAATCCTCCTCACGATGAGGGGGCAAGGGTTGGAAAAGAACACACCCTCATCGTGAGGAGCGAACCGATAGGTTCGCGTCGCGAAGGACGGCCGCATGCGAATGCGCTCTAAATCTATGTATTCAGCGTTTGTTCGTGTCCCAGACCAGCGCGTCTGCTGCGGCGACAATGATGACGCCTGCAAGCGCGCCAAGCGCCGCACTCTCAAAAACCGTCATCCCAAAAACCAACACCACGCCGAATATTGCCAAGTCCAATGCAATGCGCATCTGGCCCTCCGTCGTTGCGGAACGTTTATGATAGCACAATTCAGCCCACGAATGGTTAACGCCCATTGACTATATTGGCCGGAAACAGGGCGGTCTGGCGCGGGCGGCAGGGTTTTTTATACAATTTTGTTCATCAGGGCAGGAATTTTTGCGCGCGGCGGATTACTCTGCCGGCGCTTTTGCCGTCTTTTGTGGTGGGCGATTGACCATCATTTTCTTAACCTCGGCAATCGCTTTGGCGGGGTTAAGGTGTTTTGGGCAAACTTGCGTACAGTTCATGATCGTATGGCAACGATAGAGCTTGAACTCATCCTCAAGTTTGTCGAGACGCTCATTCGTATGCTGATCGCGACTATCGACAAGCCAGCGATAGGACTGCAAAAGCGCCGCCGGGCCGAGATATTCGTCAGCCCCGCTCTCCGTGTCGCCGTTCCACCAATAAGAAGGGCACGACGTTGAGCAGCAGGCGCAAAGGATGCACTCATAAAGCCCGTCAAGCTTGGCGCGATCTTCCTGGGATTGTTTCCATTCCGTTTCCGGCTCGTCCGATTTCGCCATCAGGAAAGGTTCAATATAAGCGTGCTGCTTATAGAAGTTGGAAAGGTCAGTGATAAGATCTTTTACCACCGGCTGGCTCGGCAGTGGATAGATGGTGATGTCGCCCGCTCCGAGGTCTTCGAGGCTGGCGGTGCAGGCGAGCGTATTGGAGCCATTGATATTGAATGAGCACGATCCGCAAACCCCTTCCCGGCAGGAGCGACGAAAGGCGAGGGTTGGGTCCATTTTATCTTTGATTTTGATGAGGCCATCGAGAACCATCGATACGTCCGAGGTGTCGACTTCATATGTGTCGACCCGAGGGTTGTCGTCCGTTGTTGGATCATAGCGATAGACATTGAAGACGCGGACTTGCTTTGCCCCTTTCTCGGCCTTGAAGGTTTTGCCATTTTTATTGACAGTAGAATTTTTGGGCAGGGTCAGTTGGACCATTTTAAAGTCGCCTTTGTTATCGCTCAACCAGATACTTGCCGCGCGGGCCGCCGCCTTTGAGCCGACGATGTAGATAATGCGCTGATTTGATAAATAAATATATCAATCATGAGCGTGTGAAAAGCCGGCAACACGGCTCGAGCGTATAAGGCTGCATAAAATCATTGCGACGCCCGCCGCAGGCGGGCCTTGGCGCGACATCCCCGGGGCAGGGAGCTCATGGCGTCGTTACAAAGATTTTTTCAGCGCATGCAGATCGCCATAAGCCGCGCTGCGGGCCTCCATCTTCGCGACATAGCTTTCCTTGATGTCGTCGGCGCGCAACATTGCTGCGTTCCACAGCGCGATATAATCGAGTGCATCGGCCGTTGAGTGATCGCGCGCATAATTGATCATCCGCTTTGACCCGGCGACCGCGAGCGGGGAATGTGCGGCGATGGTGTGGGCGATTTTCATCACGCCCTCTAACAGCGCCTCATGGCTGTCAAAGACTTCATTCACAAGACCGATTTCCAGCGCTTTGGCGGCCGGCAGGCGCTCTGCAGTATAGGCGAGCTGGCGCGCCCAGCCCTCGGGGATAACTTTGGCCAGCCGCGGGAAGCTGCCGACATCTGCGGTCATGCCGATTGCCGTTTCTTCTATACAAAAGAAAGCATCAGCGCTGGCGTAACGGCAGTCGCAGGCGGTGACGAGATCGACGCCGCCGCCGATGGCGCCGCCCTGGATCGCGGCGAGCACGGGTTGGCGCGCGCCTTCAAGCGCGGAGAAGGTGTTTTGAAGCATTTTAACATGATGGCGAAACGCCTCCGCGGCGGTCTCGCGATTTTCCGCCGGCGCATCAAGACCGCCTTGCATGAAGACCGAAATGTCCATGCCGGCGGTGAAGTGTTTGCCCTCAGCCGAGATAACAATGACCCGTGCGCGGGCGTTATCGGAGATGTCGCCTACCGCCTCGGGCAGCTCCCGCCAGAAAGCCGGCGTCATCGAATTTACCTTCTCCGGCCGCGATAGCCGGATATGCGCGATCGCATCCTCAATCGTCAGGTCGAAACATTCATAGGCCATATGCATCTCCGATTTGCCGCCGATTCATCAATTTGCTGGATCGATGATATCCTAAATTACGGCCGGGATAATTTGAAATGCAGCGCCAACTGGCTTTGCAGCTCGGAGCGGGGATGTCGGTGCTAGAACGGGCGCGAGGGCGGGGCTTTGTGCTGGCGCCTTTTATGCTTGGGGGTGGTTGGCCGCGACGGTGCGGCAGGTTGAGTAAAGTGGGCGCAGCTTTCGATGGTGCGGGAAAAAGCGGCGGAAATTATTGATCTTAACGCTTCGCGCCAGAAGCTGGCAGCGGGCGAAACGGCGGGCGTGTTTCTCGCCAATGCCCGGCGCGCGGCCGGCCTCAGCCATGCCCATGTCGCCGATGCGACTAAAATAAAACCCCGCCACCTAGAGGCGATTGAGGCTTGTGATGCGACCGCTCTACCGGCGCTGCCTTATGCGGTGGGTTTCGTTAAGGTTTACGCGCGCTTCCTCGGCCTCGAAGCTGAGGCGATTGCGGTCCAGTTCAAGACCGATATCGCGCCGCGCGAGGATCGGCCGGCCCCAGTGGAGATCCCGCAGGCGATGTCTGATGAAGACGCTGGCGTTCATATGGTATCGATTGCGGCTATTGGGGTGATTATTGCCTTCGTTTTGTGGATCACTTTTCAGGTCGCCGACGGGACGGGGCTTGGCAGCGCTACCGAGGCGGTGACGGGGGCTCAGCCGCGGGTGATGGGCCACGTAACAGCGCCAACGCCAAGGCCGCAATTGGCGAATGAGCAAATTCGCCCGCCAGTGGCGGAAGAGCCGGCATCGCCACGCGAGCCATCCGTTAAAAAGGCGCCTCTGCCGGTCGCCGCCGATAGCGGCGCCCAAACCGAAGCGCCTCGGACGGACGATCCGGCGCCTATCGCTTCCGAGGGCGCCGATCATGTGATCACGGATATGCTGGTTGATGACAGGCTGTTTGATATTTCTTCTATGGAAGCAGCACCAAATGCGATGGACACCGCTGCGGTCGATGTTGCGCTGCCGGAAAACGCGTCGGATGAAATGCAATCCGTGCGTCGCGCCGAAGCGCCGGCCGCGCCATCGGTTCGCGCTCCAGTTATTATTGAGCCGAAGCTGATCCGTTCGAAGGCGCCACACTATCCGGCGCGATGCGAGCGCAAGGCGGCGGAACTTGAAACCGTCACAGTCTTCTTTGACGTGACGCCAGACGGACGCACAACAAATGCGCGCGCCGGGGTGTCGTCAAATGCATGCTTTAATGAGGCTGCGCTGCGGGCCATTTCCAAATGGCGTTTCGAACCGGAAACCACAAACGGGGCCGCCCGACTTTCAACCAACCGGCGCGCGACGTTGAATTTTCAGCGGTAAATCCTTTACGCCACAGCGCGCGTTGCTCAATAAACACGCGCCTTCGGCTCGACATAGTCCATTTCGTCCGTGAGCGTATAGTCATGGACCGGGCGGTAGTCGATGGTGGTTTTGCCGCCGGCAAACCATGCGGCGGTGTGTTTCATCCAGTTGGCGTCGTCGCGGTCGGGATAGTCTTCGCGCGCATGGGCGCCGCGGCTTTCCGTACGGTTGGCCGCCCCTTCCATCGCAACGACTGCCTGGCCGATCATGTTATCGAGCTCCAGGGTCTCAACGAGGTCCGTGTTCCAGATGAGGGAACGATCAGAAACGCCGATATCTTCCATTGCCTCATGGACCGCATGGATTTTCTTGACGCCCTCTTCCAGCACTTCACCGGTGCGGAAGACGGCGCAATTTTCCTGCATGACGCGCTGCATGCGGTCGCGCAACGCGGCTGTCGGTGTCGCGCCTGAGGCGCCCCGAAACCTGTCGAGCCGGGTGAGCGCAGCGTCGGTCGCCGATTGTGGAAGCGCAGGCGCTGCGTCTTGCGCGGCCACCACTTCACCACAACGAAGCCCTGCCGCGCGGCCAAACACAACCAGATCGATCAACGAGTTGGAGCCAAGGCGGTTGGCGCCATGGACCGAGACGCACGCCGCCTCGCCAATCGCCATTAGCCCCGGCACGACCGTGTCGGTGTTATCGCCGCGTTTGGTGACCACCTCGCCATGATAGTTCGTCGGTATACCGCCCATATTATAATGGCAGGTGGGGATCACGGGTATCGGCTGTTTGGTGACATCGACGCCGGCGAAGATTTTCGCTGATTCAGAAATCCCGGGCAGACGATGCGCCAGAATTTTTGGGTCGAGATGCGCGAGGTTGAGGTGAATATGGTCCTTGTCCGGGCCGACGCCGCGGCCTTCGCGAATTTCAATCGTCATCGCGCGGCTGACGACATCGCGCGATGCGAGGTCTTTGGCCGACGGCGCATAGCGCTCCATAAAGCGCTCGCCTTCGGAGTTGGTGAGGTAGCCGCCCTCGCCGCGCGCGCCTTCGGTGATGAGAACGCCGGCGCCATAAACGCCGGTCGGGTGAAACTGGATGAATTCCATATCCTGCAACGGCAGGCCAGCGCGCAACACCATGCCATTGCCGTCGCCGGTGCAGGTATGCGCGGAAGTGCAGGAAAAATAGGTGCGGCCATAACCACCGGTCGCGAGGATCACCATTTTTGCGGCGTAGCGGTGAATTTTGCCGGTATCAAGCTCCCAGGAAATCACGCCGCGGCATTCTCCGTCGTCTGACATAATCAGATCAAGCGCAAAATGTTCGATGAAAAACTTGGCGTTGTGTTTGACCGCCTGGCCGTAAAGCGTGTGCAGGATGGCGTGGCCGGTACGGTCGGCCGCAGCGCAGGTGCGTTGGACCTGACCTTCGCCAAAGTTTTTGGTCATGCCGCCAAAGGCGCGTTGATAAATCTTGCCCTCTTCGGTGCGCGAGAACGGAACGCCCCAATGTTCTAGCTCGTAGACCGCCGCCGGCGCATGCTTGCAGAGATATTCAATAGCGTCCTGATCGCCGAGCCAGTCTGATCCCTTTACGGTGTCATACATGTGCCAGCGCCAGTCATCCTCACCCATATTGCCGAGCGAGGCGGAGATGCCGCCTTGCGCCGCGACCGTATGCGAGCGGGTCGGGAAGACTTTGGTGATGCAGGCGGTCTTGAGGCCGGCTTGCGCGGCGCCGAGCGTTGCGCGCAATCCCGCGCCTCCGGCGCCGACAACCACAACATCATACTGGTGGTCGATAATCTCGTAACTTTGGGTCATGCTTCAGCCTGCAAAGGAAAGGGTATAGATTGACCATGCGGCGGCGGCGATAAGACCGAGCGCGGCAAGCCAATTGATGAAAAGAAAAACGTCTTTTGCCCATGAGTGGACATAATCGACAATAATTTCCGCCAGGCCGATGCGCATGTGCAAGGCGCCGATAATGAAAAACGCACCAAGCAGGAGAGCATTCCATGGAGCCGCAACCCATGCGCGCGCCGTGGCGTAATCGGCGGTCAGGGCGCTAACGATTTCAAATAAAAACCAGATCGAAAGCGGCGCGAGAAGAACCGCGCTGGCGCGCTGCAGGATGAAGGTCGATGTGCCTTTTTTTGACATCTAAGCGCTCCCGCCATAGCCGGCCCAGATGACCAGGGCGGTCGCGAGCGTTGCGGCGATATAGACCAGCCAGGCAGTCATAGTCGCAGTTTTTAAAGCAAAGCCGCGGCCAGAATCCCAATAGAGGTGCCGGAGCCCGTTCATCAGGTGGAACGATAACGACCATACAAAACCGGCGATAAGAATAAAGCCGAGCGGCGAATGGATAATCGCCGAGACCGTGGCGAATAGAGCCGGGTTAAGCGCAAGGCCAATCACCCACAGCGCCATCAATAACAGGCCGCCATAAAGCACGACGCCGGTTCCGCGATGGGTAATGGACGCGGCCAGCGTGACGGTAAAGCGCCAGATCTGAAGATGAGGCGAAAGAGGTCGCTTGGATGCTGCGCCGTCGGCCATGAAATCCCCGTATGATAAGGTCGTCTGGAATAGGCTCTGTTGATAAGGCCCGGTTGACCGGTCGGCAATCAGGCCTAGCGAAAATAGAGCGCCCCTTTTTCAAGTCAACAAGCAGCTTCTGGGTCTTGCCCACATAAAACCTATCGCATTCACATATCCCCTTTGCCGCGTAAGAAAGCCGAAAGGTCAGCGCATGTTGATCCGCTGCGGGCCCCCTTCGACCGCTTTGCGGCCACTTCCCCCGCAAGCGGGGGAAGAAAAAGGTTGTGGCAAACGCAACATAATTCCTCCCCCGTGATAACGGGGGAGGTGTCACCGAAGGTGACGGAGGGGGGCTCTGCAGGAAGGGGATCGAAACGTCAGAACATAGGCAATCCAGCACCCATAAATTGGGTGAATCCGACTGCCCACATAAAACCCGCCATTGCCAAGCCGGGCGCGGATCGGCCATGATGGGGGGCGGGGTTGTTCAGGCGGGGTAAAAATTATGGGTATCAATCTTCGGGGATTGGCTGCGATTGCAGCGGCGATGGTCTTTTCATTTAGCTCTGCGGCGGCGCAGACCTTGGATGCGGTTAATGGCGATCAGCTAAGTGCAGCCTTGAGCGCAGCAGGGTTGAGCCCGACAATAATCGAGGATGCGGCCACGGGCGCGCCGGTAGCGCAAGGCGCGGCGGGTGACTTCGGCTTTTTCGTACGGGCGCTTTCCTGTTCGGGGACGCCGCCGGCGTGTGAGAACCTGGTGTTTTTCGCAAATTTCGATCTCGGACGCAGCGTCACCACCAGCGATTATCGGATCATCAACAGCTTCAATGACAGCCAGGTTTTTGGCCGCGCTTACGTTCTGGAAAGTCAGAACCAGGTCGGCGTTGATTATGTGATCGAGCTAGGCGGCGGCGTTTCGCCAGAACATCTGGCGAAGAATATCGCTCGCTGGGCGGATGTGATCAACGTATTCGTCGGGAAATTTCGCGAAGGCGCCGCCGGGTCTTAGCCGGTGGATGGGCTTGCGCGTTTATGCCGCCCGTACGAGCAGCGCTCTTAAACCTTCCGGCAGATCTTTTTCCAACGCGCGCATGCGTTCGATGAGTTGGCGTTCATTGGTGTCAAAGGCGCCGTCGCGGCCGATGCGGGCGGCGAGCCAGGAGGCTTCGGCGCCGGTCACTTTTGCGGCCTCTGCAACATCGGCGTCGCGTTGATCGTTAAAGTCTGCTTCGTCGGAAGGGGTCGAATAGGCGTCCTTCAAGGCTGTAAAGCCCCCCGACACCATGCGCTTGAAGAAGCCGCCGACATCGACCGTTTGGTCGCGCATCCATGCGTCGCGGCGAAAGGCTTCCTCGCGGCTTGGCGCCTTATAGCCAAGATGCACCATCAGATGATTGACAATCCCCTGAACGAAAAGCTCAGTCCAGGCGGGGCTTTCCTGGCTTTTGCCGATGGCGTCATTAATGTCGAATAAAAGCTCCGCCTCGCGGCGCGTCACAGCGACATTTTCGTCGCCGCCGGCGGCAAAAAGATAGCGCCGCGTCAGCATGATCTCGACTTTGTCGATCGACGGCCCTTCCGGTTTGCCCAGCACGGCTTGTTTAATCTGTTCACCAACGAATTTGGCCATTTCCGGGGGCGTTTGCGTCGCGGTCTCCATCAGCTTGATGAGGAGGCCAAGCTCCAACCGGTTGGCGTGGCCGGCCCCTGTCACGCGCGCTTTCAGCGTTTGAAATTCCGCCTCTGTCAGATAGCCTTGGGGATCTTCCTCGCGGAGATAAAAATCGGCGGCCGCCTCGGCGAAGAACTGCGCCCATTCGGCATCGCCTTCTTGTGCGCGATCCCCCAACGCAAACAACGCATCAAGCTCGTCAGTGCTGACAACGCCATTGGCGAAAACAGAGCGCCGCAAAAATAAAACTTCGTCTGCGGTGACATAGCCATCCGCGCCAATGGCGGCGATCCGGGTTTGCAAGGACTGGTCGGACATTTAATGGAGCTCCCATCCGAAGAACGGTTGGCGGAACTCTCGCGCAATCTGGTTAAGATCAGGGTAAAGCTGGGCGTCCGATTGAAGACGTTTTGCGAGATTTTGGCGCGTTACTGCGCGGCGGACATTTCGGCTTTGTCGCGCGCCAGCGCTGGCATCTCTTCACCGGCCTCAGCACATTGGCGGCGGTCGCGATTGGCGACCATGCAGTCATGCAAGTCTGTGATGCATTGGCTCCCGGTGCGGACAAACAAAAACGGAAACAGCCCATGCAGCGCGCAAGCCAGCCCGGCGGCGATCATCTTCGCGCTGAAGCTGAACGCCATGCCCATATGCTGGAAATAGCTCTCGCCAACGCTGGCGGGATGTTCAGTAAAGGCGCGTTTGATCATGGCGAAGTCGTCCCCTCAGTGGTTTTCGCCAATATGCGGGGATTTCGATGAAAATTTTCTCTATATAGACGATTAGAAAAACTATTTATTGCGATTATTTTCTATTTAATGATAGAAAAATAGAATGGATAGCATCGACAAGGCCATTTTGGCGCAATTGCAGCACGATTCATCGACCCCTGTTAGTGAGATTGCCGAATCTGTCGGCCTGTCGCCGACCCCGTGCTGGCGGCGGATCAAAAAGCTTGAGGAGGAGGGTGTGATCGCCAGGCGCGCGGCGTTGATCGACCCGGCCGCCGTCAATCTCAAGCTGACCGCTTTTGTCGCCGTCAAAACCGCCCAGCACAGCGAAAAATGGTTGCGCGACTTTTCCGAGGCCGTGCACCGGATCCCCGAGGTTGTGGAGCTGCACCGGATGAGCGGCGACACCGACTATCTGATGAAACTGGTGTGCCCGGATATGGCGCAGTTTGACCGCATCTATAAACAGCTGATCTCAATCGCCGAGTTCTCCGATGTCTCCTCGACCTTCTCCATGGAGCGGCTCAAACACACCACCGAATTGCCGCTCGATTATATCTAGGCGCTGATAGACGACTGAGCAGCGCTCGCCTATATCCGTCGGCCTATGGCCCAATTAGATCTCAGCTCCAGCCCGCCTCCGACGACGCTCACAAACCTTGCCGGCTTAACCCGCAGCGAGCTTGGTGCGCTTCTGGGCGAGCGGTTCGCGCTCGACGAGAAACAAGCCCGCATGCGCGCCAGCCAGCTGTGGCGGTGGATCTATGATTTCGGCGCGCGCGATTTTTCCGTGATGAGCAATATCGGCAAGGAGATGCGCGCGGCGTTAGCCGAGCAGTTTACGCTTGAACGCCCGAAAGTGATCGAGCGGCAGGTCTCGACGGATGGCACGCGCAAATATCTTCTTGGCTTCGGGCCGGGCATTGAGGTGGAATGCGTGTTTATCCCGAATGTCGGCCGCACCGGGGCGTTGTGCGTCTCGTCGCAGGTTGGCTGCACGCTCAATTGCACCTTCTGCCATACCGGCACGCAGAAACTGGTCCGTAATCTGACGGCGGCGGAAATCATCGGCCAGGTTATTGCGGTGAAGGACGATCTTGAAGAATGGCCGTCCGATAAGGAAGACCGACAGCTTTCCAATATTGTTTTCATGGGCATGGGCGAGCCGCTTTATAATCTGGACAATGTCGCCAAGGCGATTGAGGTGATTTCCGACGGCGACGGGATCGGCCTGTCGCGCCGAAGGATCACGGTCTCGACCTCCGGCGTGGTGCCGCAGATGCATGCACTTGGCGAAGACACATCGGCGATGCTGGCGATTTCGCTGCACGCAACCAACGACGCGTTGCGAAACGAGCTGGTGCCGATCAACCGGAAATATCCGCTTACGGAGCTTTTGGAAGCCTGCCGGAATTACCCCGGCGCCTCCAATGCGCGGCGCATTACTTTTGAATATGTGATGTTGAAGGGCGTCAATGACACAGACGATGAAGCGCGCGAGCTGGTGCGGCTCCTTAAAGGCATTCCGGCGAAGATTAACCTCATTCCGTTCAACCCATGGCCGGGCGCGCCTTATGAATGTTCCAGCTGGGAGCGGATCGAAGCCTTCGCCGAA
The DNA here is from genome assembly GCA_021776455.1 of Hyphococcus sp. Lineage (GTDB taxonomy): Bacteria > Pseudomonadota > Alphaproteobacteria > Caulobacterales > Parvularculaceae > Hyphococcus. The sequence continues at coordinate 96,748 of JAJFFX010000043.1, forward strand.
ATCGTCAACCGCGCCGGCTACGCCTCGCCGATCAGAACTCCGCGCGGCCGCGATATCCAGGCGGCCTGCGGGCAATTGAAGTCAGAAAGCGTGAAGAAGAGGGCGAGTGAAATAAGGCGGGAAGCGGCGGTTTAGGGCGTTGCTGGGAGGCTTTTGTTGGTCCTAAACGGGCATTGAGGTTCGCAAGTTTAAACAGCGCCTATATGTTATGAAGGAGGCAAGCATTCAAGACGGGCGAATTGGTATTGGGCTTTATGAGGTGCTGACATGAATTTAGATCGATTAAACCGCTGGATGACGCTGGCCGCCAATATCGCGGTGTTAGCTGGGATTTTATTTCTTTCATTTGAGTTGCGTCAGAACACGATGGCGTCACGCTTGCAAGCCGCCAGTGATTTTCAGGACAGCTTCAGCGAAATAGAATTTTTCATTGCCCAGAGTCCGGAATTTGCATCATTGCTCGTAAAGGGACGCAAGGGTGAGCAACTTACAGTGACGGGCCAGCTCAGACTAACAACATTTTATGGCAATGTTCTGCGCACCTGGCAGAACTCGCACTTACAATATATTTCCGGCGCGCTCGATGGGGATATTTGGCGGGGAAGCCAAGTTAGGTTGACCGTCGTGCTGAAGGGTGATCGCGGCCTCCTCGATCATTGGCGGACCAACAAATCGCAATTCAGCCCAGCCTTCAACAACATGATCTCATCAGTCATCACCGAACCGGGCAAGAGTTAACAGCCAAATTACTATCTAAGGTTTGTTCACGGACAATAACTCTCTCCCAAAGCCTTCAATGCCGCTTGTTGTTACACCAAGGATCGAGATTGCTGATTGGGAACGCACGAAATCGCCAACGCGCCGGCTACGCCCCGCCGAACGGCACGCCGCGCGACCGAGACATTCAGGCGGCCTGCGGGCAATTGAAGTCAAAAAGCGTGAAGGAACGGGTGAGTGAAGTAAGGCGGGAAGCGGCGGTTTAGGTATTTGTCGAGTGGCTTTTGTTGGCTTGCTGTCGCGGTTTGCCCACGTGATTGCCTATGCCCGTTCCCCGTTCAGCTCAGCCTTAATTAGGGTAATGCGGCACTCCGCATACCCTCAAGCTGATTTAAGAGTTTTAATCGATCATAGCCACGGTACCAGTCATCAGTATCTCGTCTGACTTCTGCGTCATCATGATTGAGTGCTGCCGCGAAATTTCCATTTCTGTCAACAGTGTAAATAAATGGAATATTTTCAGTGTAGTTTTCCCAAGCACCGCTTTGAGATAGTACGTCATCCCCATTGGGTGAGTGCTCGTAATCAATATGTACGATCACAAAGCTTTCGCTCACGAATTTTGCGAGAGTATAAGCGTGCTTAGAAATATCATACTCTGCACGCTCGTGAAGGGTTTCAGTCCACCTCTCATCGGCGCCCTCGTCACCGTATGTGTATGTGAAATTCTCCACTCCTCCGCGCACGTATGCGTCAAAAACGTGACACCAGATGCACCATTCTGCCCCATACGAAACCAACAACACTTTACCTTCAGTGTCGGCACGTTTTTTGGCAGTGTAAAATAGGTCAATTTGATCGGAGCATTCGTCAAAAATCTTTGCTTGCCCGCCTCGGCAGTTAGGGTGTGAACCCAATTTAGCGGATTGATTTACTTGTGCAAAGTGTGATTCACGCTTCCTTTTAGGGAGGTGTTTATGGCGCGATTTGATCTGAGTGATGACGAATGGGCGGTTATCGAGCCATTGTTGCCGAAACAAGGCCGTGGACCGCAACGCAAAGATGACCGCTGTGTGCTGAACGGCATTTTCTATATTCTACGAACCGGAGCGCCCTGGCGCGATTTGCCTGCACGTTATGGCCCGCGAACGACCGTTTACAATCGCTATGCGAGATGGGGTGAGCGTGGCGTCTGGAAAGGCATATTTGATGCGCTCGCGCAAGAATGCGATGACGCTCTCGTCTTCATAGACGCCTCCATTGTTAAAGCCCATCGCTCAGCGAGCGGTGCAAA
>JAJFFX010000044.1 GCA_021776455.1 Hyphococcus sp.
CATGAATTCTCCGGCACTCGTCGGCGTCAATTCATCCGTATTTGTCTATCACCAGTGCCCGCCATTTCTGGAGGAGTTGCTTAACACTAAGCGCGGCGGCTTCATCAATGAACGGCAGGGATTTGTAAAAGTCACGGCCGTATAGCAACCCGACCTCGCAGCGATTGCTTCGCTGCGGGGTCTGTTGATCTGTAAATCGTGGTCGAGACGACGCCAGCCAGCCGTTACGATAAGCCACCAAGTTTAACGTCAGGAAATCGGGCGTCATTGCGGCGCATCGCCAACGCGAACGCGTCGTCAAGCGATACGGCATCACCGGCGTTACTTCCTTTGTTCCATTGCGAATATGCCGATTGATCGACAAAGAAATTCACATGATTACAGAATGCGCCGCGAAGATCAGAACAACACGCCTCATGATCAGGAGCGATTATCGACATGACGGGGTTTGGCGGTGTAACTGCCGCCGCGCCGTCAGGACGGATGGAAATTTTTATCTCGCGACCTGTCGCCGGGCAGGCTGTACTCAATAGCGCGTCCGTTCGCAAAATCGCCGGTAAAAATAGCGCGTCGAAAACGCACCATGTGTAAAGCAAGCGATCAGCAACGGTGAATTCATGCGCAGTTTTGTGGATGCTCAACCCAATAAAACCGGTAAAGGCGCCATCCGACCCTCTTTCATATGCGCTTGACGGGATCAACGCGATCAATTCTTCGATCTTTTGGTCAGTGTAAGATGTTGCCTCGGCCAGTTCGGGGAGCGAGACAGGCTTGCCACGCGCAAGAAGCCGATAAGCGATAATGCAGAGCTTTTGGAGTTCCGGCGGATTGGCAGCGAGATACCCCTCACTCAGGAAGCCTTCCAATTCAGATCGGGTATCAAGCGTCGATTGGGTCACATCGTTCTCTAAAGCATCGAGCCAAGATCGGAGCTGACAGCCGGATAGGCGCTCACCATTTGCTTAAGATCACGGGATTTCAGTCCAAGCCGCATGGCGAGCCCGAAATAATTGATGAGTTCGGCGTATTCCGGCCCGATCATATGCGCGCCGATGATTTTGTTAGTTTTATTGTCGATTAGAACTTTCGCCGCAGCGCAGCTCTCGCCAATCCGGAAATTTGAATACCAGCCACTCGTATCGGTGTATGAGACGCGAAAATCATGACCCGCGTCTTTGGCTTCGCTTTCAAGCATCCCGACGCGCACCAGCTCCGGAATCGTAAAGACGGCGCTTGGGACGCCGCGATAATCCGGCGTCGCCTTATTGCCTTTCAGCATGTTGGATGCGGCGACCTTGCCTTCGAAGACGGCGACCGGGGTTAACGGCGAGCCGCGCGTCGCCGCCGCATCAACATGCGCATTGGTCGTGCTTTGCAAATACTCAGAAACACTCACGCCCTTATCGCCAAACGCAATGCCCGCCGCATCCAGATCAAGATCATTAATTGCTGGAATGCGGCCAGCTCCATGAACCACAAGATCGGCAGACCAATTCTTGCGCTCACCGTTTCTGCGTGCGGATACGTCAAAACCGCCAGCGGTCTGTTCAATCGAAATCAATTCGGTCTCGCCAAAAATCTCAATGCCGATATCCCTGGAGCGTGCGGTCAATTTATCGACGAGGTCAGGATCGAATTGCTCAAGCTGGCGTTCGCCGCGATCAATGATAACGACCTCGCTGCCGGCGCGCTGGGCGATATGGGCGAATTCAAAAGAAATATAGCCGCCGCCGACGAAGAGAATGCGTTTCGGTAATGATTCCAATTCCAGAAAGCCGGTGCTGTCGATTAGATATTCAGCGCCAGGTTCTGTAACCGGCCTCGGCTTCGCCCCGGTCGCAATTAATATCCTCTTCCCCTGAATTTTTGCGCCGTCTTCAAGTTCAATTGTATTTTCATTCACAAATCGCGCAGCGCCGTGGAGTGTCTCAACGCCGTTCTTTTCAAGGCCGCCTTCGATGCGCGGCGGCATCTTGTCGGTGAACGTGCGCTTATGCGCCATCAACTCGGACCAGTTGATCGTCAGGCCGTTTTCATCGACGCCTTTGCCTCGCATCAACCGCGCTGCATCGATGATTTCCGCGCCGCGCCGCAGAATTTTCTTCGGGTCGCAGCCGCGAAGCGCGCAAGTGCCGCCATAAGGCAACTCGTCAATAACAGCGACGGACCAGCCGGCGGATGCGCATTTGTTGGCCGCCGTATTCCCGGCCATGCCAACGCCAATGACGATAAGGTCTTTTTCAATCATCTTTATTTTGCTCTCTTTCCCATCGGTCGATTGCGCTCAGTGGACCAACTGGGCAGTGGTGTTCAGCAGTCGGCTTGCCTGTGACGATCGAAAACAGATGATGGATCGAGCGCATTTCGCAGCCGGGCGTTGCAAGCAGCGCAGCAAGCAGAAAACACAAGCCCAGATGGGTAAAGAGATAAAGTTCGAAGGCCCAAATGGTCTGTGCGAGTGAAAGCGATTGGAGCGCACCAGTTTGAAGGAAGCCACTACCCGCCGCGATGAGCATGGCGGCGGCGCTCACTATTACCGGCCATTTTTTCCATGCATGTGAGAATCCGATATTCACCACATAGCTGATTAGAAACAGCGACGGCAGAATACCGTTCCAGATCAGTGGCCGGATCGTATTCCCATCGATCAGCAAATCGGTTCGAACGCTCCAAAGACCAAAGACGTAATAAAGAGAGGCAACGCCAAATGCGAGACGAACCGTTCGACCAATCGGGCCCGGCTTTGGCAGACTACCGGGTTGTTCGAGTTTGAGATCGGTTGTCGCCATTAATGTGCTCCGTCAAATTTAGCCCGCGCAACAAGATAGCTTTGTTACGTCCTTGCCAAAGCCCTGCGCCGCAAGTTTCAATCCTTCGACGGTTGTCAGATAGGGGAAAATGGTCTCGCCAAGCTCTTTCGCGGTCATATTGTGTTTAAGCGCTAGGACGATGGTCTGGATGGAATCGGCGCCTTCAGGCGCAAGAATTTGTGCGCCAAGCAGACGATCGGTTTCAGCATCCGCGACCAGCTTGATAAGCCCACGCGTATCGCGCGCTGCAAGGGCGCGTGGCACCTGATCAAGCGACGCAATGGAAGTTTTGACATTAAAGCCCGCCGCTTTTGCTTGGCGCTCGCTCAAGCCCGCGCCAGCAACCTGCGGATCAGAAAACACAACCCACGGCATGGCGGCGTTTTCATATGTATGCGAATTGCTGTTGAGTGCATTTTTGGCGGCGAGCTTTGCGCCGTAAGCCGCCATGTAAACGAACTGGTCTCGGCCTGTGACATCGCCGGCTGCATAGACGCCGGGCTTTGATGTGCGCAAACGTTCATCAACCACAATGCCGCCATTGGGCAGTGTTTCAATACCAGCCTCTTCCAACCCAAGCGAACCGGTATTGGCATTGCGTCCGGTCGTCAGCAGGAGGTGCTCTGCATTCAATGTCTCTTCTTGGCCGGCTACAGAAATCGTGAGCGATACACCTTCGTCGGATTTTTCGCTGCGGACATACTTCAGTCCGCGTCGAACCGTGATGCCCTCGGCCTCGAAATATTCGGTCAGCGCGTCGGAGATTTCCGGCTCGGCATCCGGTAATAGGCGGCTGCGCGTGACGATCGTCACTTTTGTTCCTGCGCGCGCAAACATCTGCGCCAACTCGCAGCCGATATAACCGCCGCCGGCCACCATCATAGATTTCGGCAGTTGCTCCAGTTCAAGCGCAGTTGTGCTTGTTAAATACGGCATCTCGTCAATGCCGGGAATTTGAGGAATGGATACAGACGAACCGGTAGCGATAATTGTTTTATCCGCGTTAATGCGCCGGTCGCCGACGATGACGCCGGCGTCGGTGATGCGCGCAGCGCCTTCGATATAGTCGATTGCCTCATAGGCGCTTAAAAGGTCGATATACTTCTTGTTGCGCAGTGTCGTGACGAGTTCATCCTTGTCAGCTATCAACGCGCTCCAATCCGAGATTTTGGCTTCACCTGTTATTCCCTGAAATCGGCTCGCGGCGCGCGCGCCATGCAGCGCTTCTGCGGCGCGGATCATGGTTTTTGACGGGACGCAGCCTACATTGACGCAAGTCCCGCCGATGGTTCCATAACCGATCAGCGCGACCCGCGCGCCTTGTTCAGCGGCGGTAATGGCAGCGGAAAAACCCGCCGAACCTGCGCCAATAACGATAAGATCGTAAGAGCCTTGTTCTTCATTAGCGCAACAGTCGGACATCATATCGGCCTTGTTAACAAGCGAGTTTGGGCACGGTTCTTGGCAACCGCGCATGTTTCAACAAAATGTAGAAGCGGTTGTCTAAGCTTCAATTTCCGTCGCGGGATAACCGACATTTGTTGACGCCGCTGCAATGTCAGCGGCCGTTGTCAACGCCGGGTCGTAAACGACGGTCGCAACCTTGGTTTCAAAATCAACTTCCACTGATTTTACGCCGTCTACGCGCTTCATCGCTTTGCTCACTGAAATCGGGCACGTTGCACAAGTCATTTTCTCAATCGAGAATTGCGCCGTCGCTTGCGTCTCTTCGGCGGAAGCGGCAACGGTCTCTTCATTTGCTGACTTTGACACAGTGGCGAGCGCAAGCCCTCCAATTGCCGTCGCAGCAACTGCTGCCGTAATTAATAGTGTTTTCTTCATGATAGTTTCCTTTCAATAAAACAGCGGGGCCCAATAATCGATGGTGAGCGCCAGCAATATCAATATGGTCGCGATCCACAGCGCGGCCTTCGTCAGTCGGGATGTCTCCGGTCGAGCGCAGATTGTGCCGTCTTCACACGGCTCAGGCTTCTTGAAATAGACTTGCCAAAATCCGCCCGCCAGAAACATGACGGCGACGCCGATAAAGATCGGCTTATAGGGTTCGAGCGCAGTCAAACTGCCGATCCATGCGCCAGAAACGCCGAGACTGATGAGCACCAAAGGAATAATGCAGCAAGACGAGGCGAGCAGCGCGCCTAAAACGCCGCCAGTCGCAAGCCAGCCCTTGCGGCCGTTCGCTTCAGCGCCATCTTGTTTGTTGCGTACCGTTAGTTCGGGCATTGGAATTTTGTTTCTCTAAAGTGGCTCGACTCTAATCTCACTCCAATATAGAGTCTGTAGGTACTACAGGATCAAGAGGAAAATTTATAATGTCGTTCACGCTCGCGCGAGATCATGTAAAGCGAGGTGAACTTGCGCGCCGATCCGGCTGTAACCTTGAAACAATCCGATATTACGAAGGCATAAAATTATTACCGGAACCCGCGAGGACAGAATCCGGACACCGGCTTTACTCAATTGATGATCAACGCCGATTGCGCTTTATCCTTCGCAGCCGCGAACTTGGCTTTTCCATAGATGAAATCCGCAGCCTGTTATCGATGGTGGATAGCGGCGCCTATACTTGCGGCGAAATCCATGCGCTCACGCAGGAACACCTCACATTGGTCTCACAGAAGATCAAAGATTTAAAAAAGTTGGAGCGGACACTGAAGAACATCTCCAGCGAATGCGCTAACAGCGATGCTCCTGATTGCCCGATTGTCGAAGCGCTGGTTGGCGACGCAGGATAGGATTAAATCGCGTGAGCCTAGCCAGACGACATTTTGTGGATAAGCATTTTCGAGTACTGATCTGGGCATCCCTTCTAGGATAATGAAGTATTCCTGCGAATGACGAATTCTGGAC
>JAJFFX010000045.1 GCA_021776455.1 Hyphococcus sp.
GCGGCGCGCGCATTGTTCAAAACGCATCGGTTGATGATGTTCGGTTATTTCTGAAAGAAAAAATCGCCCGCTAACGGGTGCAAAGGCGACACTATCATGAGCGAACAGGACCTATCCATTCTCATTCCGGTCGGAGTCATTATATTTCTTCTCCTGATTTCGGCATTCTTTTCAGGATCGGAAACCGCGCTCACCGCCGTGTCGAAGGCGCGCATGCACAAGCTCGCATCAGATGGCGACAAGCGCGCACGCCGGGTCAACTTTCTTATTCGTGACCGCGAGCGGCTGATTGGCGCTATTCTCCTAGGCAATAACCTCGTCAACATTCTCGCAACATCGCTAGCGACGAGCCTACTTATTTCCATATTTGGCGAGGCCGGTATTGCTAACGTGATTGCAACCATAACGATGACAGTGCTTGTGCTTGTTTTTGCCGAAGTCACGCCGAAAACCGCCGCCATCGCTCGACCTGCCGCCTTCGCCATGTTTGTGGCCCCGTTGATGCGTTGGGTCGTGTTGCTCTTTGCGCCGATAACACGCGTTGTTCAGCTCTTCGCACGAGGTGTCCTGCATCTTTTCGGTCTTGATGTTTCAAAAGATCGCGCCGTTCTCTCCGCCAACGAAGAACTTCGCGGTGCGATAGATCTCCATCACTCCGAAGGACGCGTTGACAAGGAGGCGCGCGACTTGATTCGCGGCGCACTGGAGCTCGATGAATTGCGCGTAGAGGAAATCATGATCCACCGAAAATCGATTGAGATGCTCGATCTTGATCGGAAAAACGATGAGATTATTCGCCAAGCGCTAAAGAGCGCACATACGCGCCTGCCGCTCTATCGGGAGAATCCGGACAACATTGTCGGCATTCTTCACGCCAAGGATTTATTGCGCGCCTTATGGAGCGCCAACGGCAATGCGCACGCGATCAATTTTACGGCTATGGCGCGCAAGCCCTATTTTGTTCCCGAGACAACAACGCTGCAGGAACAGCTCGCCGCCTTCAAACTCAAACAAGAGCATTTTGCGCTGGTTGTCGATGAATATGGCGCGATCATGGGGCTTGTCACCATGGAAGACATCCTCGAAGAGATCGTCGGCGAAATCGAAGATGAATATGACAGTCCAGTCCAAGGCGTCAGGCCGCAGGCGGACGGCTCCACAAATGTCGACGGCAATGTCACCATCCGCGACCTCAACCGCGCAATGGACTGGGGCTTGCCCGATGATGAAGCCGTCACCGTCGCCGGACTGGTCATCCACGAAGGCCAATGTATCCCCGAGGTCGGACAGACATTTTCATTCCACGGATTTCGTTTTAACATCCTGCGAAGACGACGAAATCAAATTATCGCCCTCAAGATCACACCAATCACCCAGCCGAGCGTATAAGGCGCCTCACCCGGCCAATTGAAAGTTCACTCATGGTGAAAACGCCCGGCAGGTTTGCGCTTGCCTTCATCTTCTTGACGGTCATGCTCAACATGATCGGGCTTGGCGTCATCATGCCGGTGATGCCGCAATTGATTATGGATGTGACGGGGGAAGGTCTCGATCAGGCGGCGAAGTGGGGCGGCTACCTCACTTTCGTTTATGCGTTGATGCAATTCATCATGATGCCGATTATCGGCGGCCTGTCTGACCACTTTGGGCGCAGACCGGTTTTACTGGTCTCGATGGCGGCTTATGCGTTTGATTTTCTGGTGATGGCTGTGGCGCCGATTATCGGCGTCATTATCATTGCAAGGCTTCTCGCCGGCGCCTTCGCTGCAACATTTTCAACCGCCAACGCCTATATCGCCGATATTACCCCGCCCGAAAAGCGCGCGGCTAATTTCGGGCTTATGGGTGCGGCTTTTGGTCTGGGCTTCATTATCGGGCCCGGCATTGGCGGTCTTCTTGGCGATCAAATCGGACCACGGGCGCCGTTTTATTTTGTCGCAGCGCTTGGGGCGGCAAATTTTCTCTTTGGCTTGTTTGCCCTTCCAGAAACCCACAGCCCCGAAAACCGGCGACCGTTCGATTGGCGGCGCGCTAACGCCTTTGGCAACTTCAAGCAATTTCGTCAATACCCGGTGATGTTGCCCATCGCCGGCGCCATTTTCCTTTATCAGCTGGCGCATTGGACCTTTCCATCGGTGTGGTCTTATTACGCCATCGAAAAATTCCACTGGTCGTCAAGCCTTATTGGCGCATCATTGATGTTTGTCGGCCTGATGGCGGCGATTGTTCAGGGCGGCCTGACACGGGTCATTATCCCCAAGATTGGAGAGCGCGCCGCCGCGCTCACCGGCGCCTTTATCGCTGCCATCACCTATGTCGCTTTTGCTTACGCCGATGCTGAATGGATGGTCTATGCGTTGATCGCCATTTCATCGCTTGCCGGCATCACCGGACCGGCGCTGCAAGGGATCATGTCGCGCACGATCCCGCCAGATGCGCAAGGCGAGCTACAAGGCGCCATCGCCGCTATCGCCAGCCTGTCGATGATTATCGGACCGCCGCTGATGACCCAGATTTTCGCGGCATTCTCAGCCCCCGGAACGCCATTTACGATTGCCGGCGTGACTATTTTAAAAACCGGCGCAAACGTCTATTTTCCAGGCGCACCCTTTATCCTCGCCAGTGTTTTGACATTTCTGGCGTTCATCCCGCTGCTCATCGCCTATCGCCGCATCGGTCGACCGCGGACGCAAACACCCGAGGCGTAGCGCAATTATTCCTCGGTCTTAGCGCGTTTTACAGATTTCAAGATGAGTTTCAGGCGCCCATTTGCGCGTTTGAGCGCATCTTCAAGTGAGGCGACGGCCGCTGCCAGCTCTTCGCGCTCTTCGGTCTCAGCATGGAGCATGACTTTTGCGTTTTTAATTTCTGCAGCAAGCGCTTCCAGCTTTAAACTCGCCGAGACAGCATCCGGTGCTAGGTTGGTTTGTGGGTCAGGCGTCATCGCAGTCTCTCCTGCTTGTTGGTCCGTAAGGTCGCTGTGGCGCACGCGCCAGGCAAACCACCCGGTGAGCAAGCCCAGCAAATAAGCGCCGCCGACGAATATCCAGCCGATAAAAGACATATCCGAACAAGCGTTCTCCCGTTTACCCGCAAAATTGGCGCCATCCTGGTACAAACAGCCACGCCAGTGCCCCGCGCGCAGATATGGTAAAGCAAATCATACGCCAGCAAAAAACCGCCTCAAGCGGTTAGCGCGAGGCGGTTTTTAAAGGCGTAACGTTAAGCTTGGCCTATCGCGGCGCCAGCACCATCATGATCTGGCGGCCTTCTTTTTTCGGAAACTGCTCGACTTTCGCAATCTCCTCAAAATCGTCCTGCACGCGCTTTAACAAATCAGCGCCGCGCTCCTGGTGGGCCATTTCCCGGCCGCGAAACCGCAAGGTGACCTTAACCTTATCGCCGTCCTCAAAGAAGCGTTTCATCGCTTTGACCTTAACGCCATAATCATGGTCATCGATATTCGGGCGCATTTTGATCTCTTTGATCTCAACGACTTTCTGCTTCTTTTTTGCCTCAGCGCGTTTTTTCTGCTGCTGGTATTTGTATTTCCCGTAATCAAGGATTTTGCAGACAGGCGGCTGCGTATTGGGCGATACTTCGACTAGGTCCAACCCGGCGTTTTCGGCAATTTCAATTGCATCTTCTGTTTTCACGACGCCACGCTTTTCGCCTTCATGATCGATCAAAAGGACTTGCGGTACGCCGATTTCTTCATTCACGCGCGGGCCGGTGCTTTTCGGCGCCACGGGTGTGAAAGGTTTGCGTGCTATGAACTTCTCTCCTTTGGTTGCTAACTGTCAGTCACGGTTCTGAATCTGTGACAAACCCATAATGGCGTCACAGTTACGATCAGAAGCGGCGATATATAGGGGTTTGGCGTCAATTATCAACGGGTGGCGGCGGAATGGAGAGCATCATCAGGCGTCTCAATCAATCCCATATTAGAAAGCGTGCGCCAGACAAAGGCGGGGTCAACCGCACCAAGCCCGGAGTCCGAGGTCAAAGTGACGACATGGCGACCGTCATGCACGGAAACGGGTGATTTTGCACTCACAATCAAGACGCCCTGGCACCCGACGCTAACAGCAAGGTCGACTTCCTCCGCGTCATCGCTAACAAAGAAGGCCGCTTCATGGGCGAGCGCGGCTAGCTGTAGATGATCTGTCTTTCCCGTCAGGTCAACCAGCTGCGGCGCTTGGTCGGCAATGTCGTCGCCGAAATGGTGCAACTCTTTTGAACCGGTGAGAACCGGCATAAAACCGGTCTTGGCCATGATCGACGCGAGCCCGGCGTAGCCGGAGGCGGTCCAGCGTTTCTCCCCATCATCGCCGGGCAAAAACAAACCGAAGGCGCCCGATATCCCGTACCAGGACGGCTTCATATTGGCCGAATCCTTGCGCGCCGACAGCGCCCAGCTAAAGTCAGGCAAGCGTGACGGCGCCTCAACGCCGGCGTCGCTAAACATTTTTTCAAAACCTGGCAGGCCAGATAGGGTGTTCTGGTTGTTTTTCGTCCGTCGGGAGGCCGGCGTCGCACAGTGCCATTTCGGGCGAAACGGACCCATCGCGCTGTAAAGTTTTTTGCCAGCCTCGTTGGAAGCAAGATCGTAGACAGTTGCAAATTTGGCGGCTTTCAGCTGTTGAATAAACTCCTTGCGGGCGTCGCCATCGCGAAAATTCGGAATACCCGCCACCTGATCGAAGTAAGGCGACGCGCGCGCAACCCGCTGCAAGGGTGAAATGGTCAGCAAGCTGATTTTTGCATCCGGATGTGCCTGGCGAATAGCTTCAAATGCCGGCTCCGCCGCGACAAATCCCGCTAGGCTGTCAGTCTTGATAACAAGGATATTTTCTTTTTTTCGCCCGAACATTGACCCGTACTACTCCCCGCCCTCTAAAAGGTCGTCATAAACCCGCAATGTCGCATCACACATCGCTGTCGCCGAATAAAGACTTGTTGCGCGTGCGCGTGCGTTGCCGCCGATGATAGCGCGCTCCTCAACGGTCATATTTTTTAACCGCACAATAGCGTCCGACAAATCACGCGCATCACCGGGGCGTACCAGAATGCCGGTCTCGCCATCGATGATGGTTTCAAGCGCACCGCCATGGGCGGATGCGATCACGGGTTTGCCCATGGCGCCCGCCTCAACCGCAATCCGGCCAAAAGCTTCGGGCCGCGTTGACGGCGCTATAACGATGTCTGCCCAGCTGTAAGCCGCTGGCATGTCAGCGCAATCGCCGACCAAATGAACCATCTCGCCCACCCCACACTCGACTATCTTTGCGCGCAAAAACGCTTCGTATTTAAAATTGCCTTGCGCACCCCCACAAAAAACTAGCGTCAAACCGGGATCATTGCCAGTGCCGGACAGGGATTTATGACACGCCGCCGCCTCAATAGCGTCCGAATGTCCCTTCCAGTCGGTTAACCGTCCGGCCAAAAGGACCCGAAAGCCGGTGTTTTTCACTTTCACGCCCCATTGGGTGGCAAGTTGGTTAACGCGAATAACGTCGACTTTTGTCGGGTCGAACATGTCGGTATCAACGCCGCGGGGAATAACCCGGAGGCGGCGCGGCCCAATTCTATAGGCAGTCGCGATTGCGTCCGCGGTGAACCGTGAATTGGCGATCACGCAGTCGCTGCGGGTCAGCGAGGAGTTGTACCATCGCTTCAGGGGGGCGTCGGTTTTGTGGGCGCCGTGATAGGTCGTCACCAGTTTCACGCCAGTTCGGCGGGCGGCGAACAGCGCGCTCCATGCTGGCGCCCTCGAGCGGGCATGAACCAGGTCAACGCCGCGCTCGCGGATCAGCCGGGTTAGCCGTCCGGCATTCAGCCACATCATTGCCGGATTCTTGGAATGCACAGGCATATCAATAACCTCGCCGCCGGCCTTGATAATCTCGTTAGCCAGTCGCCCACCGGATGAGACCACCAGCGCACGACCGCCGGCCTGGGCGATAGCGCCGGCGATCTCCAGCGTGGTTCGCTCCGCGCCGCCGCTATCCAGCCTCGGCACAACCTGAAGAATGGTGTGATGCTTTCGGGTCATGCGTTGCGACCATACTGAACACGGGAATGCGGGTTTTCGGGCTCACAAGGGGATGCAAAAATCGGCGATTCGGTGTCTTCCATACTTGTCATAATAAGCACGAAATGGTCGATAACCGCATGGAAAATCAGCCACCCGACCGGATCGACGGTCCTCATGGGCAGATCGCCTATCGCCGCAGAAAAGGCGCCGGGCCCGGAATCGTTTGGCTGGGCGGGTTTCGCTCCGACATGCTTGGAACAAAAGCCGGGTTTCTCGACCAATGGGCGCAACGCCGCACCCGCGCCTTTCTGCGATTTGACTATTCAGGCCATGGAGAATCATCCGGCCGGTTTGAAGACGGCTGCATCAGCGAATGGGCCGCAGACGCACTCGCCGCTTTCGACGCGCTGACCGACGGCGCGCAGATCCTTGTCAGCTCGTCGATGGGCGCATGGGTGGCTGCGTTGCTCGCAATCCGTAGACCGGAGCGCATTGCCGGCATCGTCTTTATCGCTCCGGCTCCGGATTTTACCGAGAAACTTATGTGGCCGAGTTTTACCGAAGAGCAGCGCCAGACAATTGAGAACGAGGGGCGGTTGGAGCTGCCAGGCGACTATGACGGCGAGCCGGAAATCATCACCAAAAAACTGCTCGATGACGGCCGCTGCCATCTGGTTATGACCGGACCTATCGCGATTGCATGCCCGGTGCGCATCCTTCAGGGCATGCAGGATACGTCCGTGCCATGGCGTCACGCGGTTGAATTCGCCGAGCTGATCGCCTCTGACAATATCGAAATCACCCTGACCAAAGCCGGTGATCACCGGCTGTCCACACCGACCGACCTGGAGCGATTGGCTGGGGCCCTGGAGCGGATTTAACCGCAGTCGAGGTTTCACAGGGCCATCGGAGCCCACAGCGTCACGGCTGGTCGCTCAAACCACTCGCCTCATCGCTTAACGGGACTGATTTTGCTGCGCCTCTTGCTACAGCTGTCGCATTAGAGTAATTTTGCGACAATTGTAACAGGGCGCCGGCCAGTTGAATATACGGCGCCCGTTAAACCAATGGTTGGATGCTGCGATGAGTGAACGAATTTCTGATAATCCGACAAAACCGGAATTGGCGATTTTAAAACTGCTGTGGCGGTCAAAAGATTTGAGCGCCCGGCAAATCCACACAGAGATCACCGAGCAGTTTGACTGGTCCTACTCTACGGTGCGCACCGTGTTGGAGCGCATGACGGATAAAGAACTGGTCACCAAAACACCTATTGACGGGGTCAATATTTACGAGGCTGAGGTCGGCAAGGTCGCGCTTCTTGGCCGCATGATCTCGGATTTTTCCAAGCGTGTGCTTGAACTCGATGGCGCTCCGGCCGCCGCCTTCTTTGCAAACTCAAAACTGCTTTCCGAAAACGAGCTTGAAGAACTCGAACAGGCGCTCGGCAAATGGGAGGATGAATGATGGCGTTCCTCATTGAACCATTTTTCTATTGCCTCCTAGCATCGGTTATCTGGGCGCCAATCGTTTTTTTGCTTGCCACCCGATTTCATGATGATGACGGTTTATCCATGGCTGACAAACTGTGGCCCAGCGCGCTTCTGATTGCTGCGCTTCCGGCTTTGTTGGCGCCTATCGCAGCAACATTCGGCCTGTCTTTGCGAAACCCGCCGCCACTGCCGCCAATGAACACTCCCTCGATTGCAGCAGACTATGCACCCGTAACGCCAGTAACCACCGTTGTCGCACAAAGCCCAGCTATGAATCTCACGGAAATTCTTACGGCTGTCGCTGGCCTTTATTTCTACGGGTTTATCATGTTCGTAATGCTCGGCGCGGTCAGGATGATCTGGTTTTCATACCGTGTGCGCTTTGCATATGAAGTCGATGAACCCGATCTCGAAGCTGGTTTTGAGCAATGGCGCCGGCGCATGGGGATCGCCCGCACACCGCGCTATGCGTTCACTGATGCGGTCAGTTCGGTCTGTGTCCACGGCTTCATCCGACCGACCATCTTAATGCCGATGTGTTTGCTGGATCGCGTCAGTGTCAGGGACGCCATCCTGATGGGCGCTCACGAGATGGCGCATATCAAACGCGGCGATACATGGCTGTTTGCTCTTATAACAATCGTAAAGGCAGTCTTCTGGTTTAATCCGTTCATTCACCGCATCGCCGCACGCACTAATCTTGCCGCCGAACAGGCCGCCGATGCGTTGGTAATTTCCCGCGGCGCAAATCGGCGTCAATATGCGCAATGTTTCGTTGAGGGCTTGCGATTTGCTGCTGGCGCGCCGCGCGGCGATCACGCGCTAGTTCCTTCATTCACCCCATTTGACAAACGCTCACGTCGCGAACGCCTAAATGCTATCTTGTCAAAAACCGGCGGCGCATCATTGCTTGGCGCGCCTAAAAAGACCGGCCTTGTACTGTGCATTATTGCAGCAACAGGGCTCGCCTTCGCTCAAGCTGCACTCGCGGTAGCGCCAAAACCTCCGGAAGAAGCCCTGCCACAATCACCGGTAGACGGTGAAGTCACTTTTGGGTTCGGAAAGAAGAGTAAACTTCTCCGCGGCGAGCGCAAAACTCATGAGGGCATCGATATCAAGGCGCCGCGCGGCACAGATATTCGTGCGGCAGGCGGCGGCAAAGTCATCGATGCGACGAAACGCTATAAAGGCCAAACGGCCTGGGGCAAAGTCGTTGTCATTGACCATGGCCATGGTCTGGTCACCCGCTACGCCCATCTCGACGGCTATGTTGTCCAAAAAGGCGACCGTGTCGAAGCAGGAGAAGTGATTGGAACTGTCGGCTCCACTGGCAAATCATCCGGTCCGCATTTGCACTTTGAAGTCATACAGGATGGCGTCAATATCGATCCTGCCCCGGTCGTCGTCGCCACACCTGGGCCAGCACCGAAACCGCACTCCATGTTGAGGCCTTCACGAAGGGTCAGAGTTTCACCAGAACCCGTTCTTGTCACGCCGCCAGAACCTGCCCTCGTGGCCCCTTCAGAGGTTGAACCGGCTGCGCCCTCAATGCTTGAGCCAGCGGTTCCTCTTGTGATCGAACCCAGCAATGGAGGTAACGGCCACAGCGACCATGATCATAGCGTAAATGAAAATCTGGAAAAACGGCTCGCCGGTAAGCGTGAAAGAATCGAAAAACGGATGCGTGAAGAATTCCTCGAACTCAAATCCTTCGCAGCAGAAAACGAGTTTATGTTTGGGCCCGATGATTTTGAGTTTGACGGCCAAGAGGCATTCGAAGGTTTAGCTGATGTACTCGGCGACCTAGACTTTCAAATTGCTGGCCTCAATGAATTTCACTTTGAGATGCCTGATATCACCTCACTCGGCGAGAGTTTTAGGCTGAGCGATGAGGACCGCGCAGAAATCCGCCGCGTTCAAAAAGAAGCTAAGCGTGAATTCGCCCTCGCACAACGTGAAGCAAAAAAAGAACTGAAGCGCGCTCAGCATAAATGGAAAACTGCTCAACGTGCGCGCGAACGTGAGCGAGCAGAGGCCATAAATGATAGTGGCTTTGAACGCGAAGAAATGTTGGCGCTTCGAGAAGAGGCGTTAAAGGAAGCCCAAATTGCGCTCGAAAAAGAGCGTGCAGAGATTGAACGCATCCGCGCCAAACTTAAGCGACAAAACCGGGATCAAAAGAACAAGTAAGCAAGAATCTGAGCATGGTTTTGAGTTATCGGCGACGTGACCGTCGTCGACGTTATTCGAGGCGGCGAAAGATTGGAGGACGGTCGGACCGTCACGCAACAATATAGACGAGCCGTTGGTATAAACTTATTCCAGTTCACCGAAACGATCTTCTATCAGTTTTACCAGCGAATCCACAGCTTCGCCTGCTTGCGGACCAGTCGCCGAGATTTCGAGAACCGTGCCCTCGTTTGCAAGCAACATTAACAAATCAAGTTGCGAATCGCCCGCCGCAGACCGGTCCTGATTGCGGACGGTGACGATTGCGTCCCAGGTTTTGACCAGAGACGAGAAATGCCGAGACGGGCGGATATGCAGACCGAGCTTGTTGATGATTTTGGCGCTGGCTGTCGCCGTTTGTTCGCTCACCGCTCGCCCCTAATCCGGAGTTTCGCCGGAAAGCACCCAGGAGGCGACATTGATATATTTACGCCCGGCTTCGTGCGCCGCCTTCACCGCTTCATCCAGATCATCATCGGCCCGAACTGACGCGAGCTTGATCAGCATCGGCAGATTGACCCCCGCCACCACTTCAGCGTTGGCTTTTTCCATCACCGCAATCGCCAGGTTGGACGGGGTCCCACCGAACATATCGGTAAGGATAATCACGCCCGCGCCGCTGTCGACCGCTTGCGCGGCGTCCAGGATGTCCTGACGCCGTTTTTCCATATCGTCATCGGGTCCGATGGAAACGGCTCTGACCATCTCCTGCGGGCCGACGACATGTTCCGCCGCGGAGAGGAATTCCTCTGCGAGCCGTCCATGGGTGACAACGACCAGTCCAATCATTCAACAATCCCGAATCAATACCGTTCAGCTTATCGTGCGTTTGTATCTCAATATGTCTACTAAAATCAGGCAATTCAATCCGTGGGCAGCTCAACAATGAAACGCGCGCCACGGCGCGGGCCGGTAGGGTCGGCAGGGTTCTCCAGCCGGTTTTCCGCAAAGATATGCCCGCCATGGGAGTTGATGATCTGCCGGGAGATAGACAGCCCAAGGCCGGAATTATTCCCAAAAACCGTTCCTTTAGGGCGTTTGGTATAAAATCGCTTGAATACAGATTCGATACCGTCCGGCGGAATGCCCGGCCCATCGTCCTCGACAATAAGGCGGACCTGCTGTTCGCGCTGGGTCGGCGCTTCGAGGGTGACGCGCACGACGCCTTCCGGGGGGCTGAAGGAGCGGGCATTATCAATCAGATTGCGCACCACCTGACTAAGCGCGGTCGGGTTGCCAAGCACATAGACCGCCTGAATGGGGTCGTGAAACTCTACCCCGGCTGTGCCCGGTTTTGTAGTCTCGCCATACATCGCCGTGATGTCGCCGATCAGCCGCGTCAGATCCACAGCCTCGCGTGTCTCGCGCGCAAGCTCTGCGTCAAGCCGCGAGGCGTTGGAAATATCAGTAATCAGCCGGTCCATTCTGGCAACATCGTTCTGGATGATTTGCATTAACTTGGCTTGCTGCTGCGGCGTTTTTGCAAACTCAAGCGTCTCCGAGGCGCTGCGAATAGAGGTTAGCGGGTTCTTTAATTCATGCGCCACATCAGCAGCAAAACTCTCAATCGCGTCAATGCGCGCATAAATCGCTGCCGTCATCGATTTTAACGAGCCGGAAAGTTCGCCAATTTCATCCTGGCGTTTTGTGAAATCAGGAATGCGCACGCGCCCCGCCGCGGCGATTCCTTCGCGGACCTTGTCGGCGGCAATCGCCAATTGACGAATGGGTTGGGCAATCATCGCAGTCAGCAACAACGAAGACAAGATCGCTGCAGCAACGCCCAGTCCGAAAAACGGCAGAATGGCGACACGCGCATCCTCAACCAGCGCATCAATGCCGCCGCTTTCCGCCGTCACCATTCCGTAGATTGCCTGAACTCGCCGGATCGGCACTGTCACTGACACAACCAGCTCGCCTTCTTCGTTGATACGGACAGAGGCGGCGCCGCGGTCTTCGGCAAACGGCGAGGACGACAAAGCTTCGTTGAGCTCGGCTTCTATCGTGCGCCGCGCCGCCTGATCGCGGTAATCCTTGGAGAAAAATCGTACAATCGAATAACCAATTCCGTCCATACTAAACGAGCGCCGCCGTCCCTCCTGATCAATCGGCGGCAGCTCTTCGGCGATGATTTTATCCTCGCGCAAGACAACATCTTCGATCAGCAGAGCATCGGCGCTGGAGACCGGCGGGTCTTCAAATGTCTGCGGCGCATTGAAAATCCGCACCCGGCCTTCAAAGCTGTCCCACACCCGGTTGAACACTTCGCGCACATCGGTCTGGCTCAACGCTAGCGAGCACAGAGCCGTTTCCTCACCAAGGCGGGCAATGTCGGCTTCATCGACCGGCTGGCAGGAACTTTCGTCAATCGCCACCTGCGCCAGAACGTCGGCGATGATTTGCGCTTGCGCGCGCACGCCTTCAAGCTTGGCCTGAACCAACCCGTCACGATATTGCGTCAACGCAAACGAGCCGATCAGCAAGATCACCAGGCCGATAAGATTGGCGAAGACGATGGTGACCGTCAGCCGCGACAACGCCACCCGTGCGCGGCGTTTGCGCACCTTGCCGCCCTCTCCAGTCATGGCCGATTAGTCTTCCTTGTATTTATACCCGACACCATAAAGCGTTTCGACTGAGCTGAACTCTTTGTCGACAACGCGAAACTTCTTCCGTACGCGCTTAATATGACTGTCGATAGTTCGGTCGTCTACATATACCTGATCGTCATACGCCGCATCCATCAGCTGGTCGCGGCTTTTCACAAAGCCTGGCCGCTGCGCCAAGGCATGCAGGATCAGAAATTCGGTTACTGTCAGGATGACGGGTTGGTCTTTCCAAAGACAGGAATGGCGCATCGGATCAAGCACCAGATTGCCACGCCGGAGAATTTTCTTCTCTTCCTCAACAGACGGTTTTTCGTCCGCCTGAGCGCGGCGTAGAAGCGTTTTCACTCGCTGCATCAACAAGCGTTGCGAAAACGGTTTTTTGACATAATCGTCGGCGCCCATCGTCAAGCCTAGCACCTCATCAATTTCCTCGTCTTTCGACGTCAGAAAAATCAACGGAAGGTTCGACGTCTGGCGGATTCGGCGCAAAAGCTCCATCCCGTCCATGGTCGGCATTTTAATATCCGACACGATAAGGTCGGGCGGTGTTGCATTAATATAGCCAAGGGCGGCAGCGCCGTCCTCGAAGGTTTTTACAACATGCCCCTCACTCTCCAGCGCCATCGAGATGGAGGTCAGGATATTTTCGTCATCATCGACCAGTGCGATCGTCGCCATTTTCAACCCTCGTGTGATTTCAATATATTACTATGCATTGCGCCGGGCGCATAGAAGGCGCCGCCGGGGCCGGAATGTGGCAATTCGTCGTTAAAGCCATGCTGATGCATTATTTGCGGCCTTTTCGATGAAATCGGCAAGGGCGACGTCCCGCTCTGTTAGCCCGCCGGCGTCGTGGGTGGTCAGGGTGATGTCCACCCGGTTGTAGACATTAGACCATTCTGGGTGATGGTCCGCCTTATCAGCAGCTATTGCGACCCGCGTCATAAATCCAAAAGCGGCGTTGAAATCGCTAAATTTGAAGGTCTTTGTGGCGGCGTCACGTCCTTTAACGGCGGCCCAGCCGGGATGATCCGCAAAAAATCGGACCCGCGCTTGTGTGCTCATTTTCTCGGACATTTTGCGCCCTCTCCAGTCGGTTTAGTGCGGATGTAATCCTGTTGAGCGCCAATGTCATCGGACGCGGAGAACCAAAGGGATACACGCGATGGGCGTCGGCCAGAGATGTGTGCTTCTCCCTGCGTCAAAGCTGCAATTGACAGTCATTCTCATTGAGTTTAGCAAAGCTGTAATTGCAAATCATTCGCAAGAAACAGCCTTGGCGCTGGTGAGAAAAATGTTGAGAACACGATACACTGGCGTAGTGAGCCTGGTAGCCTTAATGGCGGCGTTCAGCCCTGCCCGGAGCGAAGATGTCGAACAGAAATACGGTATCGCCTTTGTGGTGGTTGACGAAATCACGGTTTTTGGTTCCGCTGGCGGGCTCGAAGAAGTGCCGGGCGCGATTACCTATATCGACGCCGCGACACTCGAAAAACAGTCATACACGGATATTTTAAGGACACTGCGCCGTGCGCCGGGCCTCAATATCCAAGAAGAGGACGGTTATGGGTTGCGGCCCAATATCGGTCTTCGTGGTTCCGGTTCTGACCGCTCGGCGCGCATTACTATTATGGAAGACGGCGTCCCTATAGCGCCGGCGCCCTATGCCGCGCCCTCTGCCTACTACTTTCCCTATACCGGGCGGATCAACGCCGTTGAGGTCACCAAAGGCACGGGCGTTGTAAAATACGGACCGCGTACAACTGGCGGCGCCATCAACCTTTTTTCTACCCCAATCCCCGACAAGTGGTCGGCAAAGGCGCAGTTCCTTTATGGCGCCGACGATGGCCGACGCCTCCACGCCTGGGCCGGCGGACGCGGCAATGCAGGCGCATTTGACGCCGGTATTCTGGTCGAGACTTTTCAGCACCGTAGCGACGGCTTTAAAGACATTGATGCTGGCGGCGCTACCGGTTTTGATATCTCCGATTATGTGATCAAAGCTGGCCTATTCACAAAAGACGGCGCCGCAGTTCCGCAAAGCCTGGAATTTAAGTATCAGTACTCAGATCAAACCTCGAACGAGACCTATTTAGGCCTGACGCGCGCAGACTTCGCCGACAATCCGGTTCGCCGCTATAACGCCTCGCAGGAAGATGTGTTCAACAGCGAGCATGAGACCTTTCAGCTCAGCTATTCGGCGGAATTCGCGCCCAGCCTAACGCTTGATGTCATCGCCTACCGTACAGAATTTGAGCGCGACTGGTTCAAGCTTGAGCGCGTTTTAGGCGTGCCGACCTCGATGGTGCTCGCCGACCCGACCGCATTTGCGGCGGAGTTTGAAAACCTGGTCGGTGCGCCGGGCTTCATAGGCCCCGACGGCGCACTCGCCTTGCGCCATAATGCGCGCCAATATTATGCCAACGGCGTTCAGGGAACCTTGACCTACCAGACCAAGACCGGCGCCATCGATCATACGCTGGAAGCCAGCCTGCGCTGGCACAAGGACGAGGTTGACCGGTTCCAGAATTTCGAAAACTTCCGCGCCGACAATAGCGCGCTGGTGCGCACCAGCATTAACCCGCCAGGTTCCGATTCCAACCGTATCCAAACAGGAGAAGCTGTCGCGACTTTCTTGCAGGACAATCTCGACTGGAACCGGCTTCACGCTACAATTGGTGTACGGATTGAATCCATCGACCTTAAACGCCGAGACTACGGAAAAACCGATTCCACCCGGACCGGAGCCAACCTTTCGGCACGAGAGAATTCTCTAACCGCTGTCTCTCCAGCTATGGGCGTCGTCTATGACCTGACCGATCACCTGTCGGTGCTGGGCGGCGTCTATAAAGGCTTTGCCCCACCCTCGCCCGGCAACGCACAATCGAGCGAAGAAAAATCGACCAATTGGGAAGGTGGATTTCGTTGGGCGAACGGGCCGGCAAGCGTTGAAGCGATTGGGTTTTACAACTATTACCAAAACCTTCTCGGGACCTGCACCGATTCTACCGGCGGCAATTGCGTTATTGGAGACCAGTTTGATGGCGGCGCGGTCGATGTCTACGGGCTGGAGCTGGTCACGAAAACGGACGCCGCCGCCTGGATCAATACGCCATTCAACATCCCCTTATCAGCGGTTTACACGCTCACCGACGCAGAATTTAAAACTTCATTCAATTCCACCTTCGGGCCATGGGGCGATGTTATCGCCGGTGATGAGCTCCCTTATGTGGCCCGGCATCAGCTGTTTTTAACCGCCGGCATCGAAGACGAAAAATGGGGCGGCGAGATCGCCATGTTTTACCAATCAGAGCGACGCACCGTCGCCGGGCAAGGCGCGATCGCCGCTAGCGACCAGCTTGATGCGCATACAATTTTTGACTTCTCCGGCTACTTACAAATTTTTGACGGTGTAAAACTTCGCGGCAAGGTCGAAAATCTTTTTAACGAAGTCTATATCGCCGCCGACCAGCCCGCCGGATTGCGTCCGGGACTACCGCGGACATTCTGGGTGGGCGTCGACGTCGCGCTTTAGCAAACAACGCCAGCAAAGATTTTTATACCAACGGCCAAATAGAATGGCCGTTAGGCGTTCAAGCGCCACGCAGGCTCACGCGCCATAAGGCGCGGCGGCCAGTCGGCCTTGCCAAAGTACAAAATGAAAAGCTCATTTTGCACCTTGGTTTTCTCAGATGGGCGAGCGGTAAAATACGCCGCCGCGCATCGGCGCTGGTGCGCGCGTGGTGTTGGGAAAGCTTAGCGGCAGTTTTTTTAAGCTGCGCACGGCGAGGTAAGCAAAACACTCCGCCTCAAGGTCGTCGCCGCGCCAGCCCGCATCTTCAGCTGACTTCACCGGCGCTCGAAGCCGCTCTCCAAGTGCGCCCATCATCGCCGGATTGTGCCGCCCGCCGCCACAGACAATCCATTCACCAACCGGTTCCGGTAAAAACCGCTCCGACTTTTCAATGCAAGCCGCGGTAAACGCCGTCAGCGTCGCCGCGCCGTCCTCCGGCGTCAGCTTCATTACCGGGTCTAGTTTGAAATCATAACGGTCGAGGGATTTGGGCGGATGGCGGCGCAAGTAAGGCGCCAGCAACATCATCCGCAACAGTTCGTCATTCACCTCGCCGGCGCTGGCGAGCTTTCCGCCTTCGTCCATTGGCTCGCCGGTTTTTAACTCAACCCATTCATCGACAAGCCCGTTGCCGGGCCCGCAATCAAAAGCGACAAGATCAATCCCGCGCGCGCCGCGCGGCACATAGCTGATGTTGGAAACGCCGCCGAGATTAATCACGCCGACCGCATGATGTCGCGGAGGCGTCATCGCCGCCACCAGTGCACGGTGATAGATCGGCGCAAACGGCGCCCCCTCCCCGCCAGCGGCGACATCGGCTTTGCGGAAATCACCCACGACATCAATGCGGACCTCATCAGCCAGCACGCGGCCATCGCCGAGCTGCCAGGTCCGTCCGACACTGCCGCCATCGCGCGGCGGACGATGAAGGATGGTCTGACCATGAAAGCCGATGACGTCGATATTCTGCCGTGTGAGCCCGGCCTGTTTAATTATGTCCTCAACAACCCTCACATGCGCGTAGGTGACCTCGCCGGCAGCCTTGCCGATCTCCGCCGCACCGTCGCGCCCTTCCAGTGCCGCTTTGATCGCCCGCCGGACCCAGATTTTGAGATCGCGGCTGTAAGGCTGATGCATCACCGCGCCGGTCTCGACCACGTTCTCACCATCGGTGGTGATGATCGCCGCATCGATGCCGTCCAGCGATGTGCCGCTCATCAGTCCAATTGCGGTCAAAGTTTCAGTCATCGGCGGGGTCCATTGGCTTGGCTCGATTTTGCTTACCAAGAGTCGCGAAATTGTCTGAAGGCTTTTTTAACGCAAACTGTAAGCTTCCCATGACCGCATGAAGAATTGGAAATCCGCGCACGCCATGCTAGATGCGGGCAAGGCCTCATTCGCACCCAAACCAAGCCAGGCAAATGTCTTTTAAATCTGAATTTTTGAACACGCTGGACCAGCGCGGCTTTATCGCGCAAGGCACCAACCTCGAAGGCCTTGACGAGAAGGCCGCCGCCGGCGTCCTCACCGGTTATATCGGTTTTGACGCCACCGCCAAAAGCCTCCATGCCGGCAGCCTAATCCAGATTATGCTGCTCTACTGGCTGCAACAGACCGGGCACCGGCCGATTGCGCTGATGGGCGGCGGCACCACTAAGGTTGGCGATCCGTCGGGCAAGGATACGCAGCGCACGCTGCTATCGGATGCGGAGATTGACGAAAATATCGCCTCAATCAAGGGCGTGTTCGAACAGTTTTTGCGCTTCGGCGACGGCCCGCAAGAAGCGATGATGGTCAATAATGACGATTGGCTGTCTAAGCTCGGCTATGTTGAGTTCCTGCGCGATTACGGCGTTCATTTTACCATCAACCGCATGCTGACTTTCGACAGCGTCAAACTGCGCCTCGACCGCGAGAGCCCGCTGACGTTCCTTGAGTTCAACTACATGCTGATGCAAGCCTATGATTTCCATGCGCTCTACAACCGTATCGGCTGCACACTACAGCTCGGCGGCTCCGACCAGTGGGGCAATATCGTCAACGGGGTTGAGCTGTGCCGGCGCAAAGACAAGAGTGAAGTATTCGGCTTGACGACGCCACTCTTAACGACCGCGTCTGGCAAGAAGATGGGCAAGACCGAAGCCGGCGCCGTGTGGCTCAATGCGGATATGTTTTCGCCATATGAGTACTGGCAATATTGGCGTAACGTCGAAGATGCAGATGTCGCGACCATGCTAGCGCGGTTTACAACCATGCCCATGGACGAAGTGCGCCGACTTGGCGCGCTTGAGGGTGCGGAAATCAACGATGCAAAGAAAACCCTGGCAAGCGAGGCGACTGCAATGTTGCATGGCCGCGACGCCGCTGAGAGGGCGGCAGCAACAGCCCAAGAGACATTTGAAAAAGGCGGGCTTGGCGGCGACCTGCCGACCATTCAGCTAGGCGCCGCTGATATTAAAGCCGGCGCGGCGGTCATTGACCAGTTCTTGACCGCAGGACTGTGCGCCTCGAAAGGCGAAGCCCGCCGCCATATCAAGGCGGGCGCCCTGAAAATAAACGATCAGCCCATTGGCGCGGAACGCAATCTGGCGCCCGGTGACATAATCGATGGCGCCGTCAAGCTTTCCATTGGCAAGAAAAAACACGCAATTATCAACGTCATCTGATTACGGGTTGGATTCAGTGTCCACAGATGGCGCATCGCCGGCTTCATCCGGCGGTTGTTCAGTTTGCGGAACCAGCGCGTTATCGTTGGCAGGCCGCAGCGGCTCAAATAAATTGCGGAAGATGCCCGGCGTCAACGCTGAAAGTGGGTTCACGAATACGTCCGGCGCCGAGCGATCGCCGGATATGTTGTAAGACAGAGCGAGGACGCCTTCGCCTTTCTTGCCTACAAAGAGATCGCCAATAATAGGCGTGTTCCCCAATACGGAATTAATTTGATAAACTGGCGCAACGGCGCCGTTAAGATTCACCTCGCCTCCATCATAGATCGCAACATCTCCAACCGCCGTTATCCCCACTGACGAACCAGTTGCGCGAAATTTATCGATTGAAAGAACATTTTCAGTTAAATCAAACTCGCCGTAGACATTAGACAGATCGATGCCTTCACCGTTCAACAAGGCGGCGAGACCTTCAAAAGATCCGGCTGAAAACAGCCTTGCAAGCAACGGCGCGTCAACGACGTGAAGATTTTGGGCTTCAATCACGCCAAACAAACCGTTGCGACCGGGCGTCGCAAAGCCGATTTGCATCAAACCTTCACCGCCCCTAATCGATTTATAGCCGAAGACTGCTCTTAACAGCTCACCCAAGGCGCTGGTGCGCGCCTCAACCAACTGGCCCGGTCCTTCATCTTCGCCGGTGTGCGACAACATCACCTTTAACGGCGCGCCATCAACAGAAAATGCCGTAAGATCCAACGCCTGCAACGTGGTTGCATCGCGCCAAAGATCGAGGCTGACATTGCTATAGTCGACAGCCTCGCGCATGCGCATCTTGTCGATGCGCGCGGTCAGGAACAAACCCGGCCCCCAATTCACCGTCGCGCCATCATCGTTCGCACCGTTGCCGCCGACCATCTGTTCCAACACCGGACCCGCCAGCAAGAAATCACCGGTCGCGGTGATGGCGAACTCGCCTGTGGGTTTGCGTTCGGCCGCAAGGTTGAGGCTGGCGGCGTCTTTCAATTCAAATAGCGGAAATGCCGCGGCCGCTAGAGCGCCGTCTTTGAATTGAAGACTACCGAAAATGGCGGCGCCGTCGCCATTGAGTTCAATTTTTTCAATATCAAAGCCGCCGTCTGAAAACTTTGCGCTGATCGCCCCAACGGCCGGCGCACCCACTGGTTTGCGCCAATCCAGCGCATCGATTGTTAAAACCGCGTTTCCAAAATCAGCTGTCGCTTCTAGGGTTTCAAAGTTTCCAATTTTACCAAGAGCGTTTGCCGTGAAGGTTACGGGTCCGCGAATATATTGGCGCGAAGAAATGCCGAAGAGGTCACCAGTCGAGGAATCCACGGTTCCAGCAATGGAAAAACTTGACGGGCCATCCTCAGCAAAGAAGTTCTGCCGCCAGATGATATCAATCGGAGCCTCCGAAAGGCGCGCCTCGGCGGTGATCGTCACCGAGCGCGGTTTCAAATCAACGCGGCCTTTCGCATCGGTAAGCTCTGCGTCTCCGGTGATGCCGGTGACACGCATCGCCTCAAATGTCGCCAACCCGCTATAGCGATAATTTTCCGCCGGAACATCGCGTTTGTTGGGTCGCATAATTTCGATGCGCGCGCGCGCTTCGCCATGAAACTGATCCGGATCGAGATTTATTTTCGACATTAAATACATTGGCTCTTGATCAAGCACGCCTAGTATATCTTCAGACTTTCCGGTCGCTAGAAAACGAATATAGGTTGGCTGCCATTTAGGCGTAAAAATCGGAAACTCAACTTCCGCCTCAGAAATTGCGACAGCGCCGACCCTTCCGCTGGTTGCTTTCAATAAAAAACTGTTCCCCCGCAAAACGCCGCTGCCGACGCCGGCGGTGAGCGGCGTCATCTGTTTGACAAAGAACGCCTTGGCGCCGTGAACATCAAAACTAATCGTCAGCGCTTCGTCGGAGACAGGTCGGCCTTTGACCACCGCGCCCTCAGGCAGCGCTATTTCCGCGTTGATGTTTTCAATCACCGCCGCTTCAAGGCGATCTTCAACCCAGTCGCGCGCGCCCATGGCCATGCCCAATGGCCACAGTTTCAGCAAGCGATCCGGATCAAGAGCGCCATCAATTTTGATTTGCGCCTCAACGCTGGGCGATGGTTTACCGCCGCCTTCATCCGTTCGTGGAAACGACATGGAGAAATTCCCGCCAGCGTGAACATCTAGCAAAGACAGCATGATATCGCTGAAGTCGATCCTCCGGTCGGCTACATGATAACCTCCGGAGACCACTGCTTTATCAAGCAATAACGGCGTGCGCATTCGGCTCGGAATGTTGACCGTCAGCGCCTCGCCCTCAAGGTCGAAGCCAATCCACTCCGGTTTGCGAACATCGTCGCCGAATTGAATATTAACGGCGCCTTTTAGATCGCCGCCACTGCCATTCACATCAAATGCGAAATGTTCGATAATAAATTCGTTCTTTACGGGATCAAATTGCGATTCCCATTCGATAAATTTAACAGGCATAGGCGTCGATCCCAATCGCAAGGCTCCGCCTTCCAGCCGCGCAATAAAACTTGACGCCAAGACATCGCCACTCGCCGTCAGGGAAATCACCGCAGCGCCAGAAACCGGCGCATCAATAATTGCGGCGTGATCACCGTAAAACATGCTTAAAATATCGCCGATAGGAAAATTGGCGCCGTTTATGTCCAACATAATGACGCCGCTATTTTCGCTATAGTCCGCATTCACGACGATTGTGGCCGGCGCGCCTCCGGTATCGATGGCGCCGCTAATAACCGCCGACAAACCGTGATTTTGATTTTTTATTGCAATGCTCGTATTGTGCGTAATCCAGGAACGACCCGACGCAATATCGACAAATGTGATCTCCGCGTCATTCATTTCCGCATTTTCAAATGCACTGTTGAGAACGTTGCGATCAAGCAATGAGGAAAGACGCGAGAACGGAGATTTTCTAGAGCTGCCGCGTACCGTCGGTAACTTCACATTCTGATCGGCGTTTCTGATAACGCGAAATTTCGCGCCGCTCGCGATAATAGTGCGTGGGCCAACTTCTCCAGCAAAAAAGTCACCTAGAGCAAACGTCAAACCAACATCAGAAGCGCTGGCAGCCTCATTGGCCTCATCGTCAATAATCTGCAGACCGCTCAGACGGACAACATAAGCGTCCTTACCTTCTTGGCGCGCAAGCTTGATGGTTCCGACCTCGCAGCGATAACCTTCCGGCAAGCGGCTTTGAACGGCAAGCTCAATACTTGGTTTGAATATCGAGAGGGAAACAGGACCGCTTTCTACTCGCCAGAACAGGAAGGCCCCGCCAGCGGCGAGAACGGCAATAGCGATAGCAGTGAGCTCGATTATAATGAGACCGGCTTTCGCAGCACGTTTTCTCATATCGATACCAGACCGTTGCCGGTCGCCCTGTTACTGCACCCAAATATACCGAAACGCCCACCCCCTAAAAACGTCCGAGCCGTTAGGCGTACCTACCAAATTGGGCTGCCGCAAGAGCGGCGCCGCTCTGGCGGAATCCCAAAAGCTGGATATTGTGCCCTACTCAAATTCGATTTTTCAAGGATTAACGATGATAAAGGATCTCGAATCGGGCGCCAAAGCGCCGGCTTTTTCTATGGAAACCGGCAACGGCGCTAAAATCGCGTCAAAAGACCTTAAGGGCAAAAAGATCGTCCTCTATTTCTATCCCCAAGACGATACGCCCGGCTGCACAAAGGAGGCGATTGCATTTTCCGAGGACGCGGCAAAATTCAATCGCGCCGGCGCCGTTGTTATCGGAGTTTCCAGAGACACCCCCGCTAAGCATCAGAAGTTTAAGGATAAACACGGGTTGAAGGTGACCCTTGGCGCGGACGAGGATGGCCAGATTGTAGAGAAGTATGGCGTCTGGGTAGAAAAGAACATGTATGGACGCAAATATATGGGGATTGAGCGCACAACCTTTCTGATCGATGAAAAGGGCGTGATCCGCCAGATCTGGCGCAAAGTGAAAGTGGCGGGCCACGCCGCCGAAGTCCTCAATGCGGTGAAAGCCCTTTGACGACAACGTCGCCAACCCTGCTGGAAGCAGCAATTGCGGTTCTCAAATCCGGGAGCGCAACTGCGAAATGCGCAGCCGCCGAGCAGGCCATGGCGGCGCTCGGGGCAAGCGCAGAGATCGGAGATTTAGCCCGCTTGCGGCCGCCGAAATATCCGGCACGACCGCCCAAGCCTGTTCTCACACGCCCGGCAGATGTTCCTCGTCGCCGGCTTGGTTCGATCGAGGGGCGCATCGCCCTACTCCACGCGATAGCCCATATCGAGCTTAACGCCATCGACCTCGCCTTTGATATGAGCGCCCGTTTCGCTAGTGAAATAAACTCATTAGAGCTGGATTGCCTGGCTTTCCTGCGCGACTGGATCAGCGTTGGCGGCGACGAAGCGCGCCATTTCGGCCTGATTACGCACCGGCTCTCAGAACTTGGTGCGGCTTATGGCGATTTTCCCGCCCATAACGGCCTCTGGGAAACGGCGGAAAACACCTCGGACAACCTCCTTGCCCGTGTTGTCGTCGCTCCGCTCATTCTGGAAGCCAGGGGCCTCGACGTGACCCCGGGAATGATCGCCCGTCTACGCAGCGCTGGAGACGACCAAAGCGCGTCTGTCCTGGAGATTATTTATGAGGAAGAAATCAGCCATGTGGCCTGTGGAAAACGCTGGTTTCATGCTATTTGCAATGCTCGGTCCCTAGAGCCTATTGAGACTTTTCATGCGCTGCGGGCAGAATACTTCACCGGCGACCTGAAGCCGCCGTTTAATCACAAGGCCCGGGAGAGGGCCGGCTTGGCGAGAGCGTTTTATGACCCGATATGAAACAAAGACGTGCTATAGCGACATAGCCTGTCCAAGATTGAAAAAAAACACGTTACACCATCACATAGTTGTTGCGTAATGCCCAGTTTTACGCTGCAATATATTAAGGGGTGGCAGCGCATAATCGAATTTGTGTGTTCAAGGGGCGTTAGTTGAATGAGTCGTCGTTCCAGTAAAATGAAACGCGTACTGAGCCGGCTTTTTAAAGAGCGGCAAATCTACCATCGCAGCGATGGTGTCGTTCACTTTATTTCGATGTCCGCAAAGACCCAGATTGCGCTCGCCGTCGTGGTGCTCGCAGCGGCGGTTTGGGTTGCTTACTCCTCAGTCAATGTCGTCTTTAAGGAACAGATTATCGTCGCCAAAGAGCGCGAACGCCTGGTGATGCAGACCAATCTTTCCAAGCGTCTCCATGAAGCGCAAAAAGCCTATGATGACGTCAACTATCTGAACAATACGATTGAGCGCGAATTCGGCGAGACCATGGACGACATCTGGTCGCGCCATCGCATGCTCGCCAATATGGTTGAACGCAAAGCCGGCATTGACCAGTTGCTTGATACGCAGGCTGACGGATTAGCCGCTGCGGGCGGACCAAACGGCCAAAAGCCAACCAATGGCAATCGCGTCATGATCGA
Organism: Hyphococcus sp.; assembly: GCA_021776455.1. Taxonomy (GTDB): domain Bacteria; phylum Pseudomonadota; class Alphaproteobacteria; order Caulobacterales; family Parvularculaceae; genus Hyphococcus. Next base: position 24,131 of record JAJFFX010000045.1, read on the forward strand.
CGTTGCGCCAGGAGAACCGACGCCGCGTCAGTCCCGTATGTCGGTGTTGCGTAAAGAGGCGGCGGCGGAAGCGACGCTCGACAAACAAAAAGCCGCGCGCGACGGCCTCGCAGCCGGCGCAATTGAAGCGATGGAAGAAGCCGCTGCAGATTTGTATCTCGAGCAGATGCTGCTCTTGGCCTCAGTTGAAGAAAAAACCGCCAAAGACATTGATGAATTACGCCGCGTCATCGACAGCACCGGCGTCTCGCCTGATGCGCTGATCACCCCGGCGAAAATCTCCAACATCGTGCTTGCACAAGGCGGCCCGTTTATCGATCCGATAAATGACGATGGCGAACCCGTCAGATTTTTTCAGCACGCAAACCGAACCGCCGCCCTCATTGATGAGCTGAACGCGGTAGAATCCACCCTCAATCATCTTCCCCTGTCGTCGCCGTTAATCGTTGCGCGCCGCTATACCAGCGGCTTTGGCATCCGCCGGGACCCCATCAATGGGCGGCACTCGAGCCATTACGGCATCGATTTTGCTGCACCTTGGGCGTCGCCGGTAACAGCGACTGCCGCGGGGGTGGTGAAATTCGCGGGAACGCGATCGGGATTTGGACGCGTGGTCGAAATCGATCATGGAAACGGATTTGTAACCCGATACGCTCATATGAGTAGGATCACCGTAAAGGCGAGGCAAAAGGTCAATCTTCATGACAAGGTAGGCGAGTTGGGCTCTAGCGGCCGTTCCACCGGTCCGCATGTTCACTACGAAATCATGTTCAAGAAACGACCCGTAAACCCACGTCGTTTTATCGAGGCAGGTAGATATGTTTTCGAAAGCTAAGACTAAAAAATCATCCGACAGTAAAGCGCAATCCGGCTCGCTCAATGAGAAGCCGGCGCCGCAAGCCAACGTACAATCGTCTTCGAAAAGGTCCGGGTCTATGAAGCCTTCAGGAGTTCCGTCGATTATCTCCGCTGATGTCATCATGCGCGGCAACATAAATTCATCCGGTGAAATTCAGTTTGATGGAACCCTTGAGGGTGATATGAAAGCCGGCTCGCTGATCATCGGCGAGAAAGCCAGTGTTAAAGGTGAAGTCATTTGTGAGACGGTGACGGTGCGCGGTAAGGTCGAAGGCGCGATCCGCGCCAAGTCCGTCTCTCTGGCAAAGACAGCGCACATTCATGGCGACATTTTGCATAGCTCGTTATCGGTTGAGACCGGCGCGCATTTCGAAGGCAATTGCCGCCATTCCGACGATCCGCTTTCTGACTCTTCAGCAAAAGATTTCCGCCGGTCACGGCCCTCATCCGCGCAGCCGGCGCCGCGCCCGGTGAACGCTTCTCTGGACGATGACGCCGAACCGCAGTCAACAAAGGCGGGCACGCCGTCATTTCTAAACCAGAACCGCTCGCCGCTACGCTAAAACGGCAAATCAACATCAGCATAAAAAAGGCCGCTTTACGCGGCCTTTTTATTTGTCGCAAAACTGTTCCTCGCCGGCTACCTTCCGCGAAGCCCCGCCAGCCCTGATATTAAGGTTAAGAGCCCAAGTGCGGCGGCGAGATAGGCGCCCCATTGCATACCCGGCAAACCGATGCCGTCCGTACCCATCAGTGTCAGCGCCATATAACCAACGGCGCCGACAGCGCCGAGACCAGCAAGTGTCGTCACGATGCTAGTCAAACGACCGATAAACGGCAGCATACCGATAATGCCGAGGCCGGCGGCGGCAACCGCCAGCATCGACGCCCATGACATCACGTCTCCGACCATGGTAGAATCGTTGAGCACGCCATCGGACGCGCACTCTTCGCCTAACGGAACCTGCAATTTACGAAGACAGCCTACCGCTTCACCGATGAAATATTCGCCGGAACGCGTGATCACCGTCTCGCCGGAATCAGCCAGCTTGCCGGAAACATTATACATCGGCCCAAAGAAAATTGCCGCTACAATCGCCAGCGGTAGTAAAATCCGAGTCATAAGACCCCCCTCATTCCCAACTACAAAACCAAGCGGCAGTTTACCCTTTGTTAAGGTTTTAGCCAAGCGTTGGATGAATGTGCCTCTGGACCCGCACGGATACGGCTGACCATGGTCAAATCCAGCATAAACGCAGGGTTTCATTCGCAAAACAGAGCCCGTACACCCCCTATAGAGTGACGCCGCTTAACGCTCGGCTTATGGTGGAGCGCGTCAAAATGACCGGTGGTTGAACATGCGCAAAAACAAAAACTTCAAGCTTGCAGCAATCCAGGCTGCGCCGGTGTTGTTCGACAAAGCCGCCTCGACGGAAAAAGCCTGCGCACTGATTGCCGATGCCGGGCGCCTCGGCGCAGATATTGCCGCCTTCGGTGAGGGCTGGTTGCCCGGCTATCCGTTCTGGGTCGACGGGCCGGTGATCGACCTGACTTGGGAGGCAAGCGCTGCCTATCTTGAAAACGCAATCGCCATTCCCGGACCGGAAACCGACGCCTTATGCGCGGCGGCAAAGGCGGCGGGCGTTGAAGTGGTTATCGGTGTCGCCGAGATCGATCAGTTTACGGAAGGAACGGCTTACTGCACAGCCCTGACCATTGGCCGTGAAGGTGAAATCCTTAACCGGCATCGCAAACTCAAACCCACTCATGGCGAGCGCATCATCTGGGGCGACGGCGATGGCGCGGGCCTGCGCGTTCTTGAGCGCCCCTATGGACGCATCAGCGCACTTAATTGTTGGGAACACCAGATGATGCTGCCGGCCTATGCACTGGCGTCGCAAGGAACGCAAATTCATGCCGCACTCTGGCCGGGCTGGGAGAAGACACCGCACGACGGCGAGGTTTGCTGGGCGCGCCAACATCTTTTGTCGCGCGCCTTTGCCAGCCAGACTTGCGCCTATGTCATCTGCGCTGCAGGTCTCCGCCTCGCAGAGCATATCCCGGAACGGTGGCGCCCGCTTGGGGTTTGGGAACATACCGGCCAGTCGGCAATCATTGATCCGCGTGGAGAGATTATCGCCGTCGCCGGTGCTGAGGAAACAATATTAATCACCGAAGGCTCGCTCGATCTGGTGCGTGCGGCGAAAGCGGCCTGCGATATTGCCGGTCATTATTCACGACCGGATATTTTTGACTTCGCCGTCAATATGCGCCCCGCAGGGCCGTGCGTGCAATTGCATGACAGCGAGGCCGACTATGCCGACGACGCCAGTTTCTCTGATGGCGCCATCGCCGAAGAGGAATAGCCGCTAAGTGCTAAGTCAAAACGTTTAAGTTGCTCGCTCCAGCGATAATGTTGGCAAACCATGCGCCGCGCCGCCATACCAAGCTGGCGGCGCTTATCACCATCTTCGAGCAGCGCCACAACTTCTTGCGCTATCATATCCGCTCTATCGGCCAAAATA
>JAJFFX010000046.1 GCA_021776455.1 Hyphococcus sp.
AGCCGTGATCGATTACACCATCGACTATCTCACCACGCGCAAGCAATTTGGCAAGCTGATTGGCTCCTATCAGGCGTTGAAACACCCAACGGTCGATGCCTTTGTCGGATATGAGCAAGCTCGCTCGCATCTTTATAGCGCCGCGCACTGCTTTAACGAGCAGGGGACCGGCGAGATCGCAACGCGCATGGCAAAAGCAGAAGCAGATAAGACGTTGTCCTACGCGGCCGACCGGTCGATACAGTTCCATGGCGGTTTTGGTTTCACATATGACTGCGACGCGCAGCTCTACCGTCGCTGCGCGATGTGGCGCGCCGCGCAATTTGGCGACGCTGCTTACCACCGAAAAAAGCTGGCGGAGCTTTTGTTGTAAGCATCGCTGCCGGAATTTGGCCTTTTATATATTCTGTCAGTAAAATGTATTGCCGTGATGACGGCGGTGTAGTTGGCGTGCGCAATGACGTCAGGACATTTGAGACCAGCGCCTTCGAAAACATGAAACGGAGGGCATCTACAGTTTGCCAGTGTGCTGAGCGCCGAGTACGCTTTTCTTTTGCATCAGAAATTTTCTGGTTGCCTCATCTTGGGCAAGGCCAGTCGCGCGCTCATAGGCGCTAACCGCCTCTTGCTTGCGGGTGAGCTGGCCTAGAATGTGCGCGCGAACCGCCCAATAGGCTTGATAGTTTTCAACCCTCACTGCTTCAAGCGTATCAAGAAGTCGAAGCCCTTCCTCCGCGCGCGCAGCGGCGGCGAGGGCGCCGGCGTAGCCGACATAAGCGCCGATGGTTGGCGCGATTTCAACTAACTGCTGATAGAGCATGACAATATCATTAGAGACGTCGCGGTCATGAAGCCGGGCTGCGGCATGAGCGGACTGAATGGCGGCCTCGATCTGGTAGGGGCCGCGTTGTTTTAACCGCCAGGCATGCGCCAGTGCGGCTTCGCCATGGGCGATCATTTTTGTGTTCCATCGCGAAATGTCATGATCACTGAGCGGAATATAAGCGCCGTTTTTACGGCGCGCTTCTTTACGGGCTTCTGCATGCAGCATGAGTGAAAACAAGCCCCAGCACTCGGCTTCATCCGGCAATAATTGCGTCAGTAGACTGGCGAGATAAAGCGCCTCGCCGGTGAGGTCGTGATGGTCCGCTTCCGCGCCGGCTTCATGGTCCCATCCGGCGCCGAATGCGGCGTAGATGGCTTCAAGCACCGCTGGCAGACGAGAGGCAAGGTCTTGTTCGCCGGGCGTATCGAAAGGAATGGCGGCGACCTTTATCTTGCGCTTGGCGCGGACCAGCCTTGCGCTCATAGCGCGCGGCGACACCAAAAAAGCTGAAGCAATGCGCGCAGCATCCAGACCGAGGACGGTTTGTAGCATTAATGGTGTGCGGATGGCGGCGTCGATGGCCGGGTGCGCGCAGATGAACAGGAGTTTGAGGCGCTCATCCGGAAACGGCTTGTCATCGCGCATTGCGGCCTCGGCTTCCTCGGCGGCGAGGGTCAGCGCCGGCGTACTTAGTACGCGAGTATTACGCCGGCGCGCGCCATCGATCAGCTTTCGTCGCGCTGCTGTTAAGAGCCAGGCTTCCGGCGACGCCGGCGCGCCAGTTTCTGGCCAAGTCTCCAGCGCTGCCCGGAACGCGTCGCCAAGCGCATCCTCGGCGGCGGCGACATCGCGTGACCGCGACGATAGCCAGGCGAGAAGCCGCCCATAAGAGGCGCGGGCGGCCTCTTTCGCAATCGCCCGCGCATCGCTCATAAGCTAGTTCCCGATATTCCAGATCGGGCGCACCTCAACATGGCCCATGGACGCGCAAGGACACCGCGCCGCCCATTCCAGCGCCTCGTCAAGATCTTTTACGTCAACCATATAAAACCCGCCAAGCTGTTCTTTGCCGTCGGCGAAAGGGCCGTCCTGGACGCCGTTCGCGCGGATACGCTTGGCTTCACGAGAATGCGACAACGGCGCGCCGGAAATATGGACGCCGGCATTTTTTAAAGCGTCGGTATAGGCCATATAGGCGCCGTAGATATCACTTCTTTTGGCGTCTCCCATTGTTTCCCAGTCATCTTCATCACTATAAAGAATAAACAAATATTTCATGACGCCTCTCCTCCGTCCAGATAAGGAATCGCCCGCACATCAACAAAACCGTTTTTTACCGCCGGGCATTTGGCGGCCCAGTCTTGCGCCGTCGCTATGTCTGGCACATCAATGATGCAAAACCCGCCAAGCTGTTCCTTGGCGTCGGGGTAGGGGCCGTCCTCAACGGTGCGGACGCTGTCGCGAACGCTAACCACGGTCGCGGTTGCGGGCGGCTCAAGCGCACTGGCGTCGACATGAATTTTTTGCTCGCGCAAAGCTGCTCCGAAGGCGTACCATTCGCCCATAAAAGCGTCGAATTTTGCTGCGTTGTCGCGCAGCGCAAAATCTTCGGGCGCCTCATTGGCCAGAAGCATGAATTTCATTTTTATCTCCTTTGTCTGGAACACCGGCGATAACAGAAATCGCCCGGCGCTATGTAGGCAAGCCCATTGGCCTCGCCATCACTATGACGCATATTCGCCGCCGGGATCGACATAAGGGGCGTCTTTTTCATTCTGGTCGGAAGATTAAGATTTGGCGTTCAATGGCTTACGTTGTGGCTAAGGTGCGATAATGCTGGAATATCACAATTTTGAGCATTATGGGCGCGCTGGCCAATCGGTCGTTGGCAAACCTTTCAACGCTGAATATTATGGGTCAGACGGACACTGAGGGGAGTATGGCGCAAATGCCTAGGTTACGGACGGGTTGGCCAGGAAGTTTGCAAGGGAGGTTGTGGCTCGGCGTTGTCGCCGGCGCTGTTGCGCTTTTGGGTTGCGGCGAGAAGACGGGCTCAGAGACGGCGACCGAGACCGACCCATCGCCGGAGGCGGTCTCCGCCAGCGAGAATATCACAGAGGCGCTTGAACCGACGGTTGAAGAACAACCTGAAATCCGCAGCGGCAATCCGGCTGACGACGACGTTGAGTTTATCTACCGGCTTGGCCTTATTCGCGGTCACCTGTTGTCCTTTATCGAGCTTTACCGCGCTGACGCTTTCGAGATGGCGACGGCGCATGTTCAGCACCCTAGCAACGAGCTCTATGAGGCGCTTATTCCGGCATTTGAAGCACGCGCATCCGACAGCTTTGCAGACGGCCTGATCGCGCTTGCGGATGCATCGGCTGAGCGCGGCGATGTCAGTACGTTATATGCCAACCTCGTTGTCGCTATTCGCGCGACAGCGCCGAAAACGAGCGTGGCGGTCAAGCTGTTGGCGATATCGAAAATGGTTAGCGCAGCGGCGGAGGAATTTGACGCCGGCGTTTCAGATGACGGGGCGATTGTTGATCCGCATGAGTATCAAGATGCGTTCGGATTTCTTGCGGTCGCCCGCGAGATGCTAGCCTCGGAAAGCTCAAGCGACATCAACGAGGGCGAAGCGATCGCCGTCGCCCACGAGCAGCTTGATCTTTCGATCAATGCGTTTGCCGGGCTCCTGGCGGAGGAGACCGAGGGTGAGGCCGAGACGATTTACGCCGCCGCGGCGCAGATCGAGCGGGCGGCGCAGCGGCTGCAATAGAGTGGCGGGTAGTGCATCAGTTTGAAATCTGACTAGTGATCGGCCACATCCAGTCGTCTGCGTGATCGGCAGATACGGCGAGGATTGGTCCTTTTCGGCCGTCGGGAAAGACGGCTTCGAACGGCACAGTCGCTCTTAAAAAGCCATTCAAACTACCCTATAAGGCTCCAGTTCAATAATAATAAGGGGGATTGCAGTGCTGCTCCGTCGCATCACCAAACACGTCAAAGCGCAGAACTGGTTTGCGGTTGGGCTAGACTTTTTCATAGTGGTTGCCGGTATCTTGCTAGCATTCTGGATAAATGCTTTGGCGGATGGTCGGGCAGAACAGCGGTCTCTGCATGTGGCGCTGGAACGCCTTCATGACGAAATCCAATCGAACGTCGCGGCGATTGATGAATATTCAAGACGACACGCCGATATCGTTTCGGCCGGTCAAGCCTTGCTTAAATTGGCCCGCGACCCGAATTTGGAGACAGTGCCTATGGATTTGGTCGGTAAAGTTTTTGTCGATGGTTACACGACGGATTATTCAACGAGCGCTCTCACGTCAGTGTTGAACCGGCAGAGCTTTAAAGGCATGCAAAGCAATGAGCTCCGGCCTGTCATTTCTGCATTGCCGGCGGAATATCTGGATGCAATGGAAGACGAACTCATTGTTATTCAGCTCCTTGATACATATTGGAACCCTTTTATCACTCAGAAACTGCCGGTCGGCCCGCTTTGGGTATCGGCCTACAAGTCCACAGAATGGGAATCATACTTTGCGTCCACAGAGGAGACTCCGGATTATGGCGCTGTTTCTGCCCCCGAATTTGCAGAGCTGGCGTCTTCAATGATATTTCAAAATCATATCGTAAACCGCATTAGTTATGAAAGGTTGATATTAATTGAACAGAAGGAATTACGCATTGTGCTCCAGGAGGCCTTGGCGCTGATCAAGGAGGAGATCTAATAATACTGCTCCGCTCACTGACGAAACACGTCAAAGCTCAGAACGCGATTGCAAACAGCAAAGCTGAATGACTGAGTTGGGGATTAACCCGACCGTTCGGTTCGGGACATTTCATTGACTGTTGTTGACGATTTCGGGCTTTCGCCTTTTCGGTCACGGACACGGCAGGTTTTGGGAAATGGTCACTGGGATTTCAAGCTGAGAGACTACCAGCGGTGGCGCGGCTAGACATGGGACTGCAAATGTTCTACATTTGTTCTTATGCGCCCAACCCCAGAAATAACCACGGACATCGGTCATCCAGCGGATGGGCTCGCCTATCTGTTTCTTGATTTCAACGCCTATTTCGCCAGCGTCGAGCAGCATGATCACCCACACTTGCGCGGCCGGCCGGTGATCGTCACACCGTTAAAGTCGGAATATACCGGCGCGATCGCCGCCAGCTATGAAGCCAAAGCCTTTGGCGTCAAACGCGGAACCAAGGTGCGCGATGCGCGTTTACTTTGCCCGAACATAGCGGTCATGCCGGCGCGCCATGATCGCTATGCTCAGATCCATAAAACCCTGATGCGGGAAATCGGGCGGCATTTGCCCCTGGTGAAGATATATTCAATTGACGAAGCCGCATATCGTTTGTCGCGGTCGGAGCGCAAGCCGGCGCCGGCTATCGAAACCGCGCGGCGGATCAAACAAGCTCTGGCCGACAATGTTGGACCGGCCCTGCGCTCTTCCATAGGGTTGGCGCCGTCGACGCTTCTCGCCAAGTTGGCTGCCGAGCGCGTTAAACCGGACGGGCTTACGGTTTTGGAATTAGGCGATCTTCCGGGCAGCCTTGCCGATATGCCGCTTACGGATATTCCGGGCGTTGGCGCCGGCGTGGCGGCGCGGCTGGCGCGTGCGGGCGTGACTAATTTTACTGCGCTTTGGAACTTACAGTCGAAACATGCGCGGGCGATATGGGGATCGGTGATGGGCGAGCGCTTCTGGTATGGGTTGCACGGATATGACACCCACGATGAGCCGACCAAAAAATCGATGATCGGCCATAGCCGCATTCTAACCAAAGACCATGAACCACCGGACCAGGCAAGAATTGTGGCGCGCGCGCTCCTTCTCAAAGCCGCGAGCCGGCTCCGTCATTATGAAATGCATGCGAGCGGGCTTAGCGTGTCTTTACGTTTGCGCCCCGAAGATCGGTGGGAGACGCGCCGACGGTTTTCCCATTCGCAGGATTCCTTCCAGTTTTTGAAGGCGCTCGATGAGATGTGGGCGGATTATCTTGATCATAGGCGCACGGATAGCGACGCGGCGCGTATTGGCGGCGTCACGGTCTACCTGCATGGATTGGCTAGGCCGGGGGATATGGTAATGCAGCAGGGGGACCTTTTTGCGAACGCCGCCAGCGAGCAAGGCAATGATAAGCGCGCTCGGCTGTGGCGGGCTGTTGACCGGATGAACGCCGATCCGGACGCAAAATTTCGCAAGCTCAGCGGCGCGAGGCAATCATCGCCACATCGCAGACAGGTTGGACTGGCGAGCCAGTCCGGCTTGGATCTCAACTATCTCGGCGCCAAGATTGCGTTCTCGCGCGTGCCGGATGAGGCGGAGTTCTTATATTGATGGGGCTGCTGAGCGAAGGCGCGCTTATAACAGCTTACGCCACAATGGCCGGTCATCTTTTTCAGACCGGCGCGGCTGCTTCAGCTCTTTCGGATTCCATGGTCCATAGCTGAAGCTGCGCGCGCCTTGTCGCGGCGCATAGCCGGTCATGGTCACGCGCTGTGCATTATCGCTAATCGCGGCGGCTTCCTCTTCCACATATTTAACGCCGGAGCTACGCCGGACACTATCGGGAAACAGCGCCATCAGCTGCATGATTTCCTTCGGCATATCTTTGGAAACATTAAGCCCAAGCTCAAGCGCCTCGGCGTGGCGTATCGGATAATCATGGGTCCAGCGCCCGGAAGACAATTGCTCGGCAATCGAGATCGCCGCATTTTCAGATACCGTCCCCGACAATAATTCGCGCGCCGCGCTTTGCAACTGGTTAATCGCCATAGCGCCGACATCAGCGAGGATGAGCGTGTAATCATCCGTTGCCTGAATAGGTTTGTCCTGTGCAACGCGAACCAGTGAGGCTGCCGGCAATCCATCGATCTGCGGATCGATAGGCCCGAGAACGGCGTGCTCGCTGAGCACAATATTATCGGCGGCGAGCGCGATAAGCGTGCCGCCGGACATCGCATAATGCGGAACAAAGACGGTTGTACGGCCGGGATGCGCTTTGATCGCCCGTGCGATTTGCAATGCCGGCAAGACCAGACCGCCCGGCGTGTGCATGACAAATTCTAGCGGCTTATTCGCCGGCGTCCTACGGATCGCTTCAAGAATGTCCTCGGCGTCATTCAAATCAATATAGCGCAGCATCGGAATGCCAAGGAGGCCCATCGGTTCGGTGCGATGAACGACAGCGATGATCCGGCTTTTGCGTTTCTTTTGGATTTTCGAAAATGTGCTGACGAGTTCGGTATGACGCTGGCGGTTGGCCACTCCACGTGCCAGAAAGAAGAGCACAATCAGCAAAATGGGCAGCGCGCCCCAAAAACCTTCCATCCCCGAATACCCCTTTACACACAACAGCCAGGTGAGCTTAGGGGTTTTGGGGGCGGTTTGGAAGGGCGCGGGAGCCGCCTTCCCACTATAGTTAAGGTTAGGCGCCTTCGCGGCGGGATAAAAACGCCAGCCGCTCAAATAGATGAACGTCCTGCTCGTTTTTTAACAAGGCGCCATGCAACGGCGGGATCGCCTTGCGCGGGTCGCGCTCTGACAGGATTTCGTTCGGCACGTCCTCAGACAATAAAAGCTTCAGCCAGTCGAGCAGCTCTGATGTCGATGGCTTCTTCTTGAGGCCCGGCACTTCGCGCACTTCATAGAAAATCTTCAAAGCGTCCGCGACAAGGCGTTTTTTAATGCCGGGATAATGAACCTCGACGATCTCTTCCATGGTCTTTGCATCGGGAAACTTTATGTAGTGGAAGAAACAACGTCGCAGGAATGCGTCCGGTAATTCTTTTTCGTTGTTCGAGGTAATGATAATGATCGGACGCTGCTTGGCGCGGACCGTTTCTTTGGTCTCATAGACAAAGAACTCCATGCGGTCGAGTTCCTGCAACAAATCATTAGGAAACTCTATATCGGCCTTGTCAATTTCATCGATCAACAGCACCGGGCGTTCATCAGACATGAAGGCATCCCACAACTTGCCGCGCTTGATGTAGTTACGCACGTCTCTCGCACGCTCCTCGCCAAGCTGACCGTCGCGCAACCGTGCCACCGCATCATACTCATAAAGCCCTTGATGGGCCTTCGTCGTCGACTTGATATGCCATTCTAGAAGCGGCGCGCCGAGCGATTTTGCGACCTCGATGGCGAGCACCGTCTTGCCGGTGCCGGGCTCTCCTTTGACCAGCAGCGGGCGCTCCAGCGTCACCGCCGCATTGACTGCGACTTTCAGATCTTCGGTGGCAATATAGTCGCTGGTGCCGATAAATTTCACGGGGGCGTTTCTCCTTGGCAATGTTCGAAATATCTATCGGTGCGCACCGCCGCCGGCAAGGCTTTAACTCAGCAGTCCCGCCAAAGTCTTTGATCTTATGAGGAAAATCCGGCAGATTGTCGCTTGTTCTTATGGAATGGAGATGTTGATGCGTAGTATTGCGGCTATTTTAGTCCTCGTTTTTGCGATGGCGGGCTGTTCTGAAAAACCGGTAAACAGCGATGCGCCGGCGCCTGTTGAACGGGCAGCGCCAGCGCCGAGCAAAGCTTGGTCTGACGCCGTCAACGGCATGGGCCGCCGCGACGGGTTCATCAAACTCTATGTCGACGAGGCGGCCGGAAAACTATTTGCAGCGTTTCCGGCGCCCGATGAAAACAGAACTTCATTACGTGCGATCTATTCGGCGGGTCTGTCCGCCGGCCTTGGCTCCAATCCCATCGGCCTTGATCGCGGCCTGTTTGACGAAGGCGCGATTGTTGCATTTCGTCGCTATGGGAACAAAGTCATCGCCGAGCAAGAAAACTGGAACTATCGCGCCAGCGCTGAGAACTTATTGGAGAAAAAAGCCGTAGAGCAATCCTTTGCACGGTCATTCATCTGGTCGGGGGATATTATTGCTGAAGGACCGGACGGCGAGCTGTTGGTCGATTTTCAAAACTTTGTATTGCGTGATGCGTTGGATGTGGTTGGGACACTAAAACGCCACGAACAAGGCGGCGCCTTTTCAATCTCTGCCGATCGTTCAATGGCTGACTTCGACGAAGTTCTGACGTTCCCGGACAATATCGAAATTGACGCGTTTTTGACCCTGACCAGCGATGCGCCAAAACGCGAAGTTATTGCCACTGCCGCCTACCCCCGCGCCATTACGCTGACCCAGCATCATTCTCTGGCGCGGCTGCCGGCGGATGGATACACACCGCGCAAGTTTGACCCCCGCGCGGGCGCGATTGACGTGCCATTTTATGATTTTTCAGCGCCGCTGAAGGGAGACGTGCGCCAGGCCTTTGCCCGCCGTTTCAGGCTAGAAAAACAAAACCCAGAAACAGAGCGTAGCGCTGCGAAAAAGCCAATTATTTTTTATGTCGATAGCGGTGCGCCGGACGAGATTCGCGATGCGTTGATCGACGGGGCCTCATGGTGGGCGGATGCATTTGAGGCAGCAGGGTTTACCGATGCCTTCCGCGTCGAGCCGCTACCGGAAGGCGCGCATTCTCGCGATATTCGCTACAACACAATTTCATGGACCCATCGCCAGACCCGCGGATGGTCCTATGGCGGCGGCGTATATGATCCGCGCACTGGCGAGATGATCAAGGCAAGCGTCATTCTCGGCAGCCAGCGGGTGCGCCAGGACCGGATGATTATTGAAGGCCTCGCCGGGGTCGCTAAATCCGGAACCGGCGCTGCCGATGACCCGGTGGAAATTGCGCTTGACCGTATTCGGCAGTTATCTGCACACGAAGTTGGTCACACGCTTGGCTTTGCGCATAACTTTGCGGCCTCCACCAATGATCGTACTTCGGTGATGGACTATCCTGCGCCGCATGTGACGGTGACGGGAGACGGCGGTCTCGATTTTTCCGCCGCTTATGGCGAAGGCGTCGGCGCATGGGATAAACTTGCTGCGACATGGCTTTATGCCGAATTTTCGCAAGCTGCGGATGAGGCCGCTGGCCTTGAGACAATCTTGCGCGACGGATATGCGAGCGGTTTGCGCTTTGTTGGCGACCGAGATGGACGCCCTCTTGGCGCCGCGCACCCTTACGCGAGTGTCTGGGACAATGGCGAGGACGCCGTCGCCGCTCTTGAAGAGACGCTTGCCGTGCGGGTGATAGCGCTCAACAATTTTGGTGAGCGTTCGCTGCAAAACGGGCAACCGCGTGGATCTTTACGAGAAATCATTGTACCCATCTATCTCTATCACCGCTATCAGCTTGCAGCTGCAGCAAAGCTGATTGGCGGATTTGAATTCAACTATGGTGTGATGGGCGACGGGCTGGCGCCGGGGCGGGCGGTTTCGGTGGACGACCAGCAGCGCGCATTGGCGGCGCTCATGGCAACGCTGGACCCGGCGATGCTTGACCTTCCGGACGCCCTGCTTGACCAGCTAACGCCGATGAATGGCGGTTTCGGACCGCTGGCCGGTGATGGCGAGCAGTTGGACGGCGACACCGGGCCGATGTTTGACGTCATCGCTGCCGCCGATACATCCGGCGCGATCACCATGCAAGCGCTGTTGCACCCGGCGCGTGCCGCACGCCTGGTTGAACAGGCGCGGCGCAGTCGGGATGCTCTCTCTTTAAGCGATGTGTTTACAGCGCTTGAGGCGAAACTCTTCGCCGCGCCCACAGCACAGCGCCAGCGGCGGATAGCTGAGGTGTTGCAAACCCGGTTTACATCGGTGCTGATTGCTCTGGCGACGGACGAGACCGCAAGCCCGGCCGTGCGGGCAGAAGCGGAAGCGTTTCTACGTTCCTTGCGCACGCGATTGGCGCCTGGCTTCCGGCTTGGCCAGGCAGCGAACCGGGCGCATCGCGACTGGTTGCTGGCGCGCATCGATGCGCATCTTAACCGCCCGGCGCCGACCGCAAAAGCGAATGTCGGCGCGCCCGAGACCCCACCGGGAAGCCCAATTGGTAGCCCCGGCAGTGTGATCAACTCAGGCTTTTTAGAAACCTGCTGGCACTGCGACAGCGCAATTAAATAGGACCTAGCGATGGCGGAAATATATGATTTTGATCTCAACCAGCTGAACGGGGAGGCGCAAGACCTCGCCGATTATAAAGGAAAAGTGCTGCTAGTAGTGAATGTCGCCAGTAAATGCGGGTTTACGCCACAATATGAAGGGCTGGAAGCGCTCTATCGTAAGTATAAAGATCAAGGATTTGAAGCCCTCGGCTTTCCCTGCAACCAGTTCGGTGCTCAAGAGCAAGGGGATGCGGAGGCGATTGCGAAGTTTTGTTCCACTAGCTTTGATGTCAGCTTCACGATGTATCAAAAAATCGCTGTCAACGGCGCCGCCGCCCACCCGCTCTATAAGTGGATAAAGGCGCAAAAACCGGGGCTGGCGGGCACGCGCGCAATCAAATGGAATTTTACCAAGTTCCTGGTCGATCGCAAAGGCAAAGTCATTGCCCGTTTCGGCCCGCAAGAAACGCCC
>JAJFFX010000047.1 GCA_021776455.1 Hyphococcus sp.
TGACGCATTCGGCATGCTTGGCGGACAGACGCCGCGCGATGCGTTCATCGCTGCAGTCACGTTCTGCCTGCTGGCGGCGGTTTATGCGCATATCTGGGCGTATTTTTTCAACCGTGGCCCGCTTGAATCGCTGATGCGCAAATTTGCAGGCTAGCACCAACTTATGCTGGCAAAACTCCATATCTCCGCAGGGGTCTTATAAGTCAAAATTAATGCACGTTTGTACAAACAGACGGCAGGGGTTGCGCGCGCGTCTCGTCAAGGTAACGCACTGATGACGGTTTGATGGAGCCTTCCTCAAACTCGAACAACACAGGATTACCGGTGGGGATTTCTACATTGACGATATCGTCATCGGACACGCTCAACAATAACTTCACTAAAGCGCGCAACGAATTGCCATGCGCGGCGATGATGAGCGACTTGCCGTCCTTCAGCGACGGCGCAATCTCCGCCTCAAAATAGGGAGCGACACGCTCCAGTGTCAGTTGCAACGACTCAGCGACGGGCACATCAACGCCGAGCGCGCGATAGCACGGATCATCGGCCATATTGTATGGGTTGTCCGGCGCCATCGGCGGCGGCGGCGTCGAATAGCTGCGCCGCCAGATTTTGACCTGCTCGGCCCCATGTTTTTCCGCAGTTTCTTTTTTATTGAGCCCGGTCAGCGCGCCGTAATGGCGTTCATTGAGCCGCCAGGAACGCGTCACCGGCAACCACATGCGGTCCATTTCATCAAGCGTGATCCATAATGTGCGGATGGCGCGCTTTTGGACCGAGGTATGGCAGGCGTCGAATTCCGCGCCGGTCGCCCGCAACAGCACACCGGCTTTCTTCGCCTCCTCGCGGCCTTTTTCGGTGAGGTCGACATCGACCCAGCCTGTAAACCGGTTGTCAAGATTCCACTGGCTCTGGCCGTGGCGAACCAACGCAAGGCGCGTCATTTTTCTCTCCTCATAAAGTTTCGTCTATTTAGGGGTTACGTTGCGTGTTGGCTAGGCGCACATAAACGATAGAGTACGCGCAAGTCCCGGAACACAAATTATGACCAAACCCTCCAAAGCAGCACTGGCAATCCATGGCGGCGCCGGCGCGCGCGCCGGCCGTGACTATTCAAAGGCAGAGGCGCATCTTCTGGAGCTTGCTGCGCGCGGGCAAACGCTGTTGCGCGATGGCGCCGAGGCCGTTGATGTTGTCGAACTTCTGGTTCGCGACATGGAGCGTTCGGGGCTTTACATGGCCGGCAAAGGCGCAGCGCCAAACGCCGCCGGTTACGCCGAGCTTGACGCTTCCATCATGACCAGCAGGTCCGGCACGTTACACCGCAAGGCGGGCTCAATCGCTGCGGTCAAACATCTCATAAGCCCGATTGAGGCGGCGCGCGCCATCATGGACGAAACGCCCCATGTCATGCTTGTCGGCCGCGGCGCTGAAAATTTCTGCCGCGAACGCAAATTCGAATTCGTTGATAATCCGGACGCTTATTATGTGGTTCCGGTCGGCGTCCTGCCGGAAGAAATGACCCAGGCCGAACTTGGTCATGGCACGGTCGGCGCCGTCGCCCGCGATGAGCAAGGCGGGCTCGCCGCCGCGACCTCAACCGGCGGCGTCTTCGGCAAGCTCGAAGGCCGGGTCGGCGATACGCCGCTGATCGGTTCGGGAAGCTGGGCCGATGAACATGTCGCTGCGTCTTGCACCGGGCTTGGCGAATATTTCATCCTCGCCGGCGGCGCCCAGGATGTGGCGAGCCGTGTGCGTTATCAGGGCGCTGATTTGCATCAGGCAACGGCAGGGCTCATCAAAGACGTTGCGCGGCTTGGCGGCGACGGCGGGATTATCGCTGTTTCAGACGATGGCGATGTCGCCTTCGCCTGGAATTCCGATGGCCTGAAGCGCGCCGGCTTCGGGCCCGATCAGGAATTATTTTCCGCGACGTTTTAAGGGCAGGAAAAACACACGCGGCGCTACTCATCAACGATCAAAAGATCGCGCCACACCAGACGGTGATCGGAACTTTCAACCGGAAACCCAGGCCCGATAAGGTCGTAATGCGTATCATCCGGGCCTGGCCAGAAAATTCCTGACGCGCCTTCGCCCTCGCGTTGTCCAAGGCCAAACTTTGAGTACAGAATATAATCGAGCCTGAGATTGCCGATCCCCCGCTCCGGGTCATCATTAAAATCGGCTGTGTCTTCGGAAGCGTCCCCGATATGGGTGAGGTTGGCGCCGCCCTGAATGCCGGCTTGCACGACCCCGCCATGGCTGGTTGGCGCGTCCGCCCAGCGCACAGCCGGCGCATTGATCAATTGACTTATAGACCCCACAACCGCGCCGCCATCATTAGGGTCGGCGTTGAGGTCACCCATAATCACAAAGCGTGCACCAACCTCAAGCCCGCCCGCAACGCCGGCGTCATCATATATATAGGCGCCTTCGCCATCTGCAATATAGTCCGCCCAAAAACGGTTTTCATCAAAGTTGCGTTTGCCGTTGCGGTCTTCATCGCCGTCAAATCCCGGCGGCGTCGGGTGGCTGGCGAGAACATGAACGCGGGCCTTGCCGATGATCACCGGCACATCCCAGTAATTTTTCGACGATAGACGGAAATCTTCAAGCGCCGCGGCGCTATACCAGTCTGCCGGCGCCAGCGTCGCCGCGTCGTCAGGCAAAAGCGCTCCGGGCATGTCTTTCCACAGGAATGTCTGAAAGGTGCGCGCAGTCGCATCGTCAATAGGATATTTCGACAGCAGCGCCATCGCATATTGGCCGGGAAATTCGCCATAGCCGAACGCATCGCCGCCATATTCGCGTGACCCTGGCTCGGTCGTAACAACGCCGTCGCGATTGAGGTCGTGACCGGAGGCCAGCCCGGTATTGGATGGTGCAACGAAAACGTAAGGGTAGATCACGGGCTCTGCGCCGTTCTGGCTAACCCCGAGATAGTTCTCCTGGAACAAACGCAGAGCCGCACCAGCCTCGTCATAGTCAAACTCGTTAAGCACCAGAACGTCTGGCGCCATGCGTTGAATAATTTCCGCGACTTTTCTCGCTTGCGCATTGTCAGGCGTTTGCAAATCACTTTGCAGGACGCCCGCAGCCGGCCGGTTCAAATAGGTGTTGTAAGTCGCAAAGCGCACCGTCAGTTCTGGCGACGCCTCTTCAACGGGCTTTTCCGCCTCACCCGCCGGCGTCGTCTGTTCGCCGGAACACGACGCCAGCAACATCGCCGCAAGGCTCGCCAAAATTCTCATATCGCAACCTCTCCAACTCTCCCGGAGAGGTTACGCAAAATTGGCCGCGCCGACAATCTATTTGACCAATCGTTATTTCGGTTGCAAGCGGGCAATTTGTAATTCGATGCGCTTGAACTCGCGCAACATCCGATTGGACTCCATACGCATCCAGAACCAGAGTTTCATGAACCCGACCATAGTCATCAGAAGCCAGGTGATCGCCCCCCAATGGGCGGCCTCAATGCCGGTTGACGCATACAGAAAATTCCAGCCCGCATAGACCGCGCCAGCGAGCATAACCAGCATGACGAATGTCGCACCTATCGCTATCCAACCCTGCTTTCCGCGATAGACGCTAAACCATAGAGTAAACAATCCCTGCTCGCCGAATTGCTCGAACAGTTCGCGCTCTTCCGCATCAAGGGCTTGTTGAATTTCTCGATCAAGATCATTCATTGGATTTTTCTCCTTCCAGCGCGTCGCGCATCTTGCGCCGCGCATGCATCAGGCGGGTCTTTACGGTGCCCGCCGGAACCTCCAGCGCTGCGGCGATTTCCGTAACGCTAAAACCTTCTTTGTAATGAAGAGCTACCGCCGCCCGTTGGCCCGGCGACAGAGACGCAATCACTTTGTTGAGCACGCCGCCATCAGCAGCGGCTTCTATGGCGCCGGTCGCAACCGCATCAACTCTGGGCTCGACGGCGTAGGCCGCTGTGGTGCGACGGTTGCGCTGTGTACGGCGGATCATATCAGCGGCGCGGCGCGTAACGATGCGGTAGGCCCATGCCGGAAACACCGCAGCGTCTTTAAGGCGCGGCAGCGCATTGACAATATCGCGCCAGGCGTCCTGCACCACATCGCGCGCCATCTCGCCGTCGCCGGTTAACCGAAAGGCGTGGGCGAGCAACCTCGCCTGCCATCGTTCCGCAAGCCGGCCAAATGCCGCCCGGTCGCCAGCGCGCGCCGCCGCCGCCAGGTATTCATCGAATATGCGTTCCGCATCCCGGCGCATGGCCCGCAGCCTTTCCGCAAAATTAAGCGTTCAGACCATAAGTCGCGGCGTGTGGCAAAGCGGTTCAAAGTGACGGCGACGCCGGGAAATTCAATATAACACATTGTTTATATTGATATTATTTTCCGAATGGTAAGCCGTCGGGCCGCCTAGTGGCTATTCCGCAGCGGCTTTTGCGGGCTGCGCAGCGCCGTGCTCGCTGCCAACATAAACGTCATCGACGATATAGATCGGCCGTCCCTTCACTTCAACAAACAAGCGCGCAATATATTCACCTAGAACGCCAACAGATATCATCTGTATACTGCCAAAGAAAAGAATAATGGTTAGCAGAGACGCATAGCCAGGCACATCATTGCCGGTGGCAAGCGTGATCAAAATGATCGCCGAGGCGTATAGAAATGAAACCATAGCGATAACGCAGCCGATATAACTCCATACCCGTAATGGCGCAGTCGAAAAATTCGCAAAACCGTCAATCGCAAAATTCCACAACCGCCAGAAACTAAATTTGCTCGTTCCGGCCGCACGCGCCGGACGCGCATAATCAACACCCACGGATTTAAAGCCAACCCAGGCAAATAATCCCTTCATAAATCGCGAGCGCTCGGGAAGCGTTTTGATGGTTTCAACCACGCGGCGATCCATTAACCTATAATCACCAGTGTTCTCCGGAATTTTCACCGCCGATATTTTGTTAAACAGGCGGTAAAACCCACCCGCAGTATAGCGTTTTACGAATGTATCCGCGCCGCGATCATCACGCGTTGCATAAACGACGTCATAGCCTTGGCGCCATTTTTCAATAAAGGCCGCGATCAGTTCCGGCGGATCCTGCAGATCGACATCCATCACCACCACCGCATCGCCCTCCGCATAATCAAGCCCGGCGGTGAGTGCTGCTTCCTTGCCAAAATTACGCGAGAAGGCGACGACGCGGATCTGCGAATGGAGATCAGCGAGCGCCAAAAGCTCTGCGCGCGTGTCGTCGGCGCTGCCGTCATCGACAAACACCAATTCGTAACGCGCGCCGCCAGCTTTGATGACGCCCATCATCGCGGCGACAAAAGGCGCGAGACTATCCGCCTCATTGTAGCAAGGCGCGACAATGGAGATTAGCGGACAATCGGGGCGCGTAACTTTACGCACACATCCAGGCTCACTCTGTGTAATGTCGCTCACCTCTTTGCCCTCGCGGATTGGCGCTCAAAGAACCGCCCGATAGGGCTTGAGCTTCGCTGCGAGGCGTTAAAAATTAACCAACATTTTACTATAAAGGCCGCGCGCCGGGGCCGGCGGGCGGCAGATAACGACTACCGTTAAGTCACAAACCCGACGATTTCCTTGACTTCCCTGACAATCGGATCGGCTGTCCTGGCGGCGCGTTCCGCCCCGTCCGTCAGCACCTGTTGGAGATAACCCGGATCAGCCTCAAGCCGGCGCAGTTCATCGCCGATTGGCGCAATTTTCTCAACCACCAAATCTGCGAGCGCAGGTTTGAACGCGCCAAAGCCCTGGCCGCCAAAGGACGCCAAAACCTCCGCGTCCGATTGCCCGGAGAGCGCAACATAGATGCCGACAAGATTTGCCGCTTCCGGCCGGCCGGCCAGGTCTTCCTTATTATCCGGCAGAGGTTCGGTGTCGGTTTTCGCCTTTTTGATTTTCCGGACGATTGCATCCTTATCATCGCTAAGAAAAATGCAGGCGTTTTGCGACGCATCCGATTTCGACATCTTCGCTTTACCATCGCGCAACGACATGATGCGCGCGCCCGGACCTTTGATTAAAGGCTCCGGCAGCGGGAAAAAATCTTCCGTTTTGAAATCATGATTAAATTTCGCAGCAATATCACGCGATAGCTCAAGATGTTGTTTTTGGTCTTCTCCCACCGGCACATGGGTCGCCTTGTAAACCAGAATATCGGCCGCCTGAAGCACCGGATAGGTATAAAGACCGACCGATGCGCGCTCTTTATCTTTGCCGGCTTTGTCTTTGAACTGGGTCATTCGGTCGAGCCAACCGAGCCGCGCAACGCAGTTAAATATCCAGGCGAGCTCCGCATGCGCCCGCACCGCCGATTGATGAAAAATCGCTGCGGCCATTGGGTCGACGCCAGCCGCGAGGTATGACGCTGCGATATGAAATGTCTGTGCACGTAGCTTTGCCGGGTCCTGCCAGACGGTAATGGCGTGCATATCGACGACGCAAAAATGGCAATCATACTCATTCTGCAAATCGACAAATTTCCGGATTGCGCCGAGATAATTGCCAAGATGCATCCCGCCGGATGGCTGAATGCCGGATAGCACCCGCATAGGCCCCTGATAGCCGCTCATTATTCTTGCTCTTTCTGTTTTATGCGTCAGACATCGCTGGAAATTGTCTTGTAGTCGGAAGCCTGCACGGCGCCAAGAAGAAGCGCCAACAAACCATAAACACACATGCCGACGCCTGAGATGGCGATGATTGCAACCCATTCCCGGTTGAACAGATATTCGGCGATAGCTTCGCTATAGCCGAGAGAAAACCTCAAAAAGACAGTCAGTCCGAGCGTCGCCAATAGAATCCGAACCAACCGCGCGCCAAGCCGCCCGCCGGGCTGAAACTGCCGCCTCCGGTGAAGTTCAAATGCAAGCAATAACACCTGCACCCAGGCGGCGAAGGCGGTTGCGAAGGCGACGCTTAAAAAACCGAAGCGCGGAAACAAAACCAGCGCCAGAACTGTATTGATGAAGATGGCGATGATCGCAAAATTCATCGGGGTTCTTGTATCCTGCCTTGCGAAAAAAGCCGGCAGAAATATTTTCTGCCAGACAAAGGCGGGTAGTCCCCAACCAAATATTGCCAGCGCCGCACCTGTCATCAACGCATCATGGGCGGTAAAAGCCGAACCCTCCACCCCGAAAATCGACAACGCGTCCCCCGCAAGACCGCGAAACAACGCGTCGCAAATAGGCACGCCCATGACCACAAAGGCCGCCGCCGCCGGAAAACATAACAGCGCGGAGATTTCAAGCGAACGGTCAATCGCGCGCGCCGCGCCAACCTCATCGCCTTCTTTCACGCGCCGCGACAACATCGGCAACAGCACCACCGCCAGCGCAATCCCAACCACTGCAAGCGGCAACTGGTAGAGCTGATCGGCGTTCATCAGCCACGACACTGCGCCAGGCTCGCGGCTGGCGATATTGGTGCCGATGATGAGATTGATCTGCACCGCGCCGGCGCTAATGAAGCCGGGGGCACCGAGAACAAAAAGCCGTTTGACGCCCGGCGTCAGGCGCGGGATGCGCAGCTTTAAAAAATAACCCTGGCGGGCAGCGCCATAGACAACGATTGCAACCTGAACCAGCCCACCGGCAAAGACGCCCCAGGCCGCCGCCTGACCGGTAATTTCCGTATCGGCCTTGGCGTATATTAAAATCGCCAAGATCAGACAAATATTGAGCGCCAGGGGCGCACCGGCTGAGGCTGCAAAACGACTTAGCGAGTTTAATATCCCGCTCATCAAGCCGACCAACGACATCATCATCAGATAGGGAAACATGATCCTGGTGTAAAACGTCGCCAGGGCAAATTTTTCAGGTTCGGCTTTAAAACCCCCAGCTATAAGATAAACAAATATCGGCGCTGCAAGTTCGACCAGAGCGGTCAGAAGCGTTAATATAAGTACCAGGGCGGTCAGAACTTCCTCGGCAAACACCTTTGCTTCAGCTTTACCCTCGCCGACCAGCTTGCCCTGAAACAAAGGAATAAACGCCGCATGAAAGGCGCCTTCCGCAAATAGCCGTCGAAACATATTCGGCAGACGGAACGCCGCCCAGAACGCATCCGCAACCGGATTGCCGCCGGCGCCAATGACGCCGGTGATTAAAATCTGACGGACAAATCCGAGCAGCCGGCTGACCATCGTCATGCCGCTCACCGTCGCCAGGGATTTAAACATAGTGCCGCTCATCAATGCCGCCAGGATAGTTGCAAATTGAGGTCTTCGCGTGTCGGGATAGAGGGGTTTATAAGCTGGAACCAGAAGAAAGAACGCTGAGAAGCTTTTTCTCAATCTGCTGCAGTGTGGCGGCGTCGGTGATTTTGCGCTTTTGGCGATCCCACAGATAAAACGCGTCAACCGCACGCTCGCCATAGGTCGCGATATGCGCCGAGACGATTGAGACGCCCATCTCGGCAAGCCCGGCGGCAAGCTCAAACAGAAGGCCGGGGCGGTCAAGCCCCTCGGTCTCAACGACCGTTGCGTCTTGCGATGCGTCAATCTCAATACGCACCGCCGGTGCCACTGAAAATATCGACCGCCGGTCGCCAAGCCGGCGGCGCAGGCTGGGCGGTTTTCCGGGCGCCTTGCGCGCCACTGACAACAATACACCATGAAGCCGGCGCGCCTGGTTTAAATCTTCAAGCGGCGCGCCGTCCGGTGATTGCAGCGCAAAAATATCGAGCGCCTTACCATCGGCCGTCGTCAATGCTTGCACTGACCGTACGCTGAGCCCGTTTACGGCAACCACGCCGGCAATATCAGCCAGCAAGCCCGGGCGATCGTCAGCATAAATGATTGCCTCAAGGTCGCCGTCGCGGGGTGTCACGGTGACCGCAGCATCGGCGCGGCCGGTTTGCGCCGCTTGCGCAAGATGGGCAAAACGAACGATGATGTCGGGGTCAACGGAGCGAAACATATTATTCGTCAGCTGGCTGAGAAAGTCCTCTTTTTCCGCCGCGCTCCAGCCCGTAAGCTGCGCCTTTGTCTGCGACCGCACTGTCGCCGCGCGCACTTCAAGGCGTTCATGCAGCGCCGCCTCGCCCTCCTCAAACCAGGCCGCGCTCGCCTCATAAAGTTCAGTGAGCTGGCGGCGGATCACCTCATCCCAGGAATGCCAGCCGACGATCCGCAAATGGCAAACCGACAAAACCAGCATCAGATCAAGCCGGGCGCGGCTGCCGACAGATTTCGCAAACTCTTCTATCGCCCGCGCCTCCGTCAGGTCGCGCCGTTCGGCCGTGCGCACCATAAGGAGATGATTGGCCGCCCCCCAACCAACAAGTGCTGCGTCCTCAGCGCCCAGCCCGAGGCGCGCGGCCACCCGCTGCACCAGCCTTTCACATTGAAGGGCGGATTTATCATTCAATGTCCAAATGGACTCGCGAAGCAACATGGCCAGAAAATAAATCAGCGGCGCATCCGCATTTTTAATGATTTGGGTTGCTAGCGGATGATCGTTTTTCAACTGTCCGAGACGGATACGCGCCAACACGCCAATACTGCGCAAAACATGTTCGTCCAGCGTAAAGCGCCGGTAAAGCCCATAATCGATACGCCCCACAATCGATCCATAGGCCGGGATATATTTCCCAAGCAGGCCGGTTTCCGTCATCACCCGTAAAACCCGGACGGGGTCGGACGACTTCGTTAGGATACCTTCAAACAGAGCCGCAATACTCGCGTCCTTGCGAACGTCCGATGTTACCTTCGGCGTCTGTTCGGCAATGACCGCCAGCGCATCGGGATGAAAATCGATTTTCGGCTTTTTAGAAAACGCCCTGAATAGGCGAAAGAAATCGCGCGGGGTTTTGCGCGCCCGCGCGACGCTCGCAAAATCAAGCCGTCCGCCACGAATGCGCAGGTTAGGTTTGCCAGCCGCTTCATCGGATTGCAGTTCCTTTGGCAGCAGCACCGGCAGACGGGGTCTCCGCTTGGCGCGTTCTTCTTCCAGCTTCGCGCATAAGATACGAGTAAGCCGGCCGACCTCCACCGTGTTCAGAAAATAGTGTTTCATTAATCGTTCGGCGGCGCTGATATTTTTCCGGTCCGAATAGTTCAGCCTGGCTGCAATTTCCGGCTGAATATCAAAGGTCAGCCGCTCATCAGCGCGGCCGCGCAAATCATGCAGCTGAACCCGCACCGACCATAAAAATCGCTCCGCCTTCTGGAGCGCACGCCGTTCCGACACATCCATAATTTTATCAATGGCTTTGTGCTCGCCGATCGAGCCGCCATAGACATATTTATAAAGCCAACGAATTGTCTGCACGTCGCGCAAGGCGCCTTTGCCTTCTTTGATGTCCGGCTCAACCAGGTACCGGGTCTCGCCGGCGGCGACGTGGCGTTCATCCTGTTCTTTCACCTTGGCGGCGACAAACTGGTTTTTCGTCCCCCAGCGCAGACGGTCATAACCGGCTTGGAAATCATCAAACTGTTTTTTTGACCCGCATAAGAGTCGCGCATCGAGATAGGCGGTGCGTGCAATCATATCCTGTTTGGCAAAATCAACTGCGGTTTTGGGCGTGTGGACGCCATGGCCGATTTTTAGCCCGCTATCCCACAAAGCGTACAGCATGAAATCGGTGACCGCGCGCAAGCCGGTATCGCCAGCCGTGTTTTGTGGGGAGCGATGAAGGAAGAGAATGTCGACATCAGAAAATGGCGCCAGCTCGCGCCGGCCATAACCGCCGATGGCGCAAAGCGCGATTTCATCGCCAGATGCGGGTGAGAGCTTATAGAGCGCCTTAATAATTGCGTCGGTTGCGCGGGCGATGCGCGCAGCGACCTTGTCGCCGCGGTCTGAGCAGCCAAGCCCATCGCTACGCACCGCAAGCATGGTCTCGCGCAACAGCTTGCCGACTGCGCCATGGCGCTGACCGGCGCGCTCTGCGTCTACCGCATATTTCAGCGCATCGGCGAATGCGGCGGCGTCAAACTGCGCGCTTTTGGTCTTCGATGGTGATTGCGATGTCACGAAAAACCCGGCGTTGAATTTGCAGCAACCGATTGTCGCCTGCGCCGGACAGGAATTCAACTATACGCCTCATAACTCCGCCAGACTGTCACCACGCGGAGAGTAGGACGGCATCTCTGCGCTCAGGTCGAAGAGTTTATAGCTTTCAACCGATATAGAAGATTCAGCGCTTCTTGCGGGCTGACCGCATCGGGATTGATATCGGCCAGAGCATCAACAAGGGCGCCGGCAAGCGGGTCGGCCTCCTCTATGGGCTGACTTCCTTTTGCCGGCGCCGCGGCGGCAAAGAGTGGCAATTCATCGATATGCCCGCCCGCATGGCGTTGCTTTTCAAGCTCCGCCAGTACGCCTTGCGCGCGCTCCACCACGCTGCGGGGCAGGCCGGCGAGTTTGGCGACAGCAATTCCGTAAGATCGGTCGGCCGCGCCCGGCGCAACCTCGTGGAGAAAGACCACATCGCCTTTCCATTCGCGCACCTTCATTGACATATTGACGAGGCGCTCAAGCGGGCCCGAAAGCGCGGTCAGCTCATGATAGTGGGTCGCGAAAAGACCGCGGCAACGGATCGCATTATGGAGGTGCTCAACCGCCGCCCAGGCGATGGAAAGCCCGTCAAATGTCGAGGTGCCGCGTCCGATTTCGTCAAGCACCACCAGGGAGCGCGCCGTCGCCTGGTTGAGGATTGCCGCCGTCTCGACCATTTCAACCATGAAGGTCGAGCGCCCCTTGGCGATATCGTCGGCAGCGCCCACACGCGAAAATACCCGGTCGACAACGCCGATATGCGCCGATGCGGCGGGCACAAAAGACCCGGCTTGCGCGAGAATAGCGATCAGCGCGTTCTGGCGCAGAAAGGTCGATTTACCGGCCATATTCGGCCCGGTAATCAGCCACAGCCGCGCCTCGCCATCGATGCTGAGGAGGCAATCATTGGCGACAAACGCCGCCTCACCGGCGGCGCGCAAAGCCCGCTCTACAACGGGATGGCGCGCGGCTTTGAGGTTAAATACGTTGCTGTCATCAACAACCGGGCGAACATAACCGTCTTCGGCGGCAAGCTCGGCCAGCGCCGCACTGACATCAATTTCCGCAAGCCCTGCGCCAACGGCTGTGAGCGCCTCACGGCGCTCAAGAACGGCGCCCGTTAGCTCGGCGAAAATTTCCAGCTCACGGGCGAGCGCCTCATCTTTTGCACGGGTAATTTTTGCGTCGAGGTCCGCCAGCTCGCCGGTGGTAAAGCGCACCGCGCTGGCCAGCGTTTGGCGATGAATAAAAACCTCATCATGTGGTGCGGAGGCCAGCTTGTCGCCATGCGATGGCGGCGTTTCGACAAAATAGCCAAGCACTTTATTGTGGCGAATTTTTAGCGGCTTGACGCCAGTCTTCTGGCGATACTTTGCTTCCAGGCCGGCAATCACCCGGCGCGCCTCATCGCGCAGCACACGAATCGAATCGAGACCGGGCTCAAAGCCTTTCGCGATAAATCCGCCATCGCGCGCCAACATCGGCGCATCCTCGCCAATCGCCGCGCGCAAAGTTGCGATCAACGCGGAGAAGCCTTCCCCTTCACGGTCCTCGATGGCAATAAGATTAGCCTCAACCGACGACGGCGGCGTATTGAGACTTGGAGCGACTGTTATCGTCCCAGCAATGGTCCTGGCGCTAATTAACGCGTCGCGAATGGCAGCCAGATCGCGCGGGCCGCCACGCTCCAAAGAAAGCCGCGACAGTGAGCGGGCAATATCCGGCGTTTGTTTGAGACTATCGCGAACCGAAGCGCGCAAGTCCGGCGCGCATTCAAGAAAACCCACCGCATCGAAGCGGTGGTTAATCTTCACCGGGTCAGTCAGCGGCGCCGACATGCGCGCCGCCAACAGCCGCGCGCCGGCGCCGGTGACGGTCCGGTCGACCGCCCATAAAAGTGAGCCTTTGCGCCCGCCGGCCTGCGCCTGGGTCAGCTCCAAGGAGCCCCGGGTCGCCGCGTCAATCACCATGGCCTGCGTGGCTGCGGCGCGTTTTGGCGCGCTCAAAGCCGGCATCCTCCCGGCTTGGGTTAGTTCCACATATCCAAGCAACGCGCCCAGCGCCGCGCATTCGGCACGGTCAAAATCACCAAACCCGTCAAGCGAGGCAACGCCAAACACATCCAACAACCGGCGCTGACCCGCAGTTGAATCAAATTGCTGATGCGGCAGCAGCGTCAGCCGGTCGGCGGGACAAACCGAAGCAATCAACGCAGCCCAATCGCTTTGCTCCATATCCGGAGCAATTAATTCCTTTGGCGCAATGACGGCAATGTCTGAGGCGATATCGTCTTTACTTGTGCCGCGCACCGATAGCTCGCCGGTCGATACGTCCGCCCATGCCATCGCCGCAGCCTCACCGTTGCGCAAAACCGAAACAGCGCACAGGAAATTGTTGGCGCGCGCATCCAGCAATGTTTCTTCGATGATCGTTCCCGGCGTAACGGTGCGCACCACCTCGCGGCGCACTACCGATTTTGGTCCACGTTTTTTTGCTTCCGCCGGGTCTTCCATCTGCTCGCAGATCGCCACCTTAAAACCAGCCTTAATCAATTTGGCAAGGTAAGGCTCGAAGGCATGAAACGGCACGCCGCACATCGCAATGCCCTCGCCGCCATGCTGGCCACGTTTGGTCAGCGTGATGTCGAGAACGCCCGCGGCGGTTATGGCGTCATCGAAGAACAACTCATAGAAGTCGCCCATACGATAAAATAGCAATGCATCGCCAACGGTTTCACGGATGGCATGGTATTGCACCATCATCGGCGTCGCCGGCGCATCTTTCGGCGCTGTGGCGGGTTTGTTCTTGTCGGATGCGGTATCGGTCATAATCAAAAGGGTCGCAATTTTGCCAACAATCCTTGGGTGAAAATTATTCTTTGCATATTTTCGAAAAGCAATTTGATCTTTTTGCAAAACCAAGGAAGATACTTGTCAGTTCAAAGTTTTATTCATGCCGATAAATCACATTACCCGAACCGAAATCAACATTGGCGAGCGCCCAGTGCCGTTGATCGCCCGTGTAAACCGGCGCGCCAAGCGGTTGATTTTAAAGGTAGACCCGGTGGCTGGGGAAATCTTGGTGACGGCGCCGGCCAAGCGTAATCTGGCTGAGGCCATCGCCTTTGCCCATGAACGCACCGAGTGGATTGCCGGTCAGCTCGACGAAAAGCTGCGCGCCCGGGTCTTTGCCGAGGGTATGCGCATCCCTTATCGCGGCGCGCTCCACACTATCATCCGCGATGGCGGGCTGCGCGCGCCGGTGCGCATAGATAATGAACTTCTGCCCGTCATCCGGGTCGGCGGAGATGGCGCCCATCTCAATCGCCGGCTGGCGGACTGGATGAAACGCGAGGCGCGAAAAGCGCTTACCGAACGGGTCGGACATTATTGCCAACAACTCGGCAAAAAACACCGGGCGCTTCGCATTCGCGATACGCGCTCGCGTTGGGGCTCATGCTCGTCGGACGCAACGCTGTCCTTTTCATGGCGCCTGATAATGACGCCAGACGCTATTCTTGATTATGTCGCCGCGCATGAATGTGTTCATCTGGAACATATGAACCATTCGCCGGCATTTTGGCGCCAGGTCGCAACGCTCGGGGTTGATGCACGGGCGGCGGAAAACTGGTTCAACGCCAATGGTGCAGCGCTTTTTTCATATGGCGTTCAAGCCGCATAGCGCGTCTTCTTATCCGCTTATCCGCGCGTTTTCAAAACTTCTGCAATCGGATCATCAAAAATCGGGACCATCGGCGCGACATATACCGGCGGCAAGGCGCGGACCATAACTTCGCGCCAGATGATCGCCGGCGCACGGCCGCCAGTGATGCCCGGCATCGGCGCGTTGTCATCGCGACCAACCCATATCACACAAACGAAACCACCTGCATGGCCTGCAAACCAGGCGTCTCGGCTTTCCTGCGAGGTGCCGGTTTTGCCAGCTGGCTGATAACCCGGCGTCATTGCCGCCCGGCCGGTTCCCCATTCAACAACGCTCGCCAGCATCGCGTTTGTCGCCCCAATTGCATCCCGCGACGCCGCTTGACCGGCATAAGACCCCTCGCGGCGATAGACGGTATCGCCGTCAGCAGTCTCGATACTGACAATCACATGTGGTTCAACACGAAATCCGCCATTGGCAAAGGGCGCATACGCGCCGGCAAGCTGCAGCGGCGACACCACGTCGACTCCTAACGCTAAAGCCGGCCCTGGATTTAGCTTGCCTGTCCAGCCCATGGCGCGCGCTGTTCGGCGCACATTCCCGCGCCCAACCCTCTCCTGCAGGCGAATAGTTGCTGAATTCAGTGAACGGACCATTGCCTCACGCACCGTGACTTCGCCAAAGAATTTACTGTTATAATTGTCGGGCGCCCATTTCCCAATTTTCAGCGGCGCGTCAAGGATGATGTCGTCGGCCGTCACGCCGGCTTCAACCGCAGCAAGAAAAACAAACGGCTTAAACGCAGACCCCGGCTGGCGCATGGCCTGAACGGCGCGATTAAACTGGCTTTCGCGATAATCGCGCCCGCCAATCATCGCCCTGACCGCGCCCGCTTCATCGAGAATGACGGCAGCACTTTGAACCTCGACAAGATCGTCGTCAGCACTCGCAATGCCGGCAACCATGCCGATTTCCACCGCCTCCTGCATGCGTCGGTCAAAAGTTGTGCGCACCACAAGATCGGCGTCAATATCCCCGGCGCGCATGCGCACACGGTTCATAATATAGTCGATAAAATACGGCGCCGCCGACAAGTCCGACACGGATAGGATGATCGGTTTTGAAACCACATCGCTCGCCTCAGCTTGCGTCAGAAAGCCTGCCGCAACCATTTGGTCTATGACGAGCCGGCCGCGGCGGCCGGCGTCATCCGGATTATGGGTCGGCGCGAGCCGTGATGGCGCCTTTAACAGCCCCGCCAGCACGGCCGCCTCTCCAAGCGACAAGAAGCGCGCGGGTTTTGCGAAATAACGATAGCTTGCAGCATCAATCCCATAGGCGCCGGCGCCAAAATAGACCCGGTTCAAATAAAGTGTGAGTATTTCTTGCTTGGTGAATTTTTGCTCAAGCCACAGTGCGAGAATGAATTCCTGTGCTTTTCTCTTGAGCGTTCGGTCACTGGTCAGAAATATGTTCTTGGCGAGCTGCTGGGTTATGGTCGATCCGCCCTGCACCACCCCGCCTTCGCGCATATTCACAATCAACGCACGGCCGACCGAAACCGGATTGACGCCGAAATGGTGATAAAAATTTCGGTCCTCAACGGCGAGAATCGCATTCGGAACGTAATCGGGCAGATCCGCCAAGCGCACCGGCGCACCAGCGCTGGCGCCATGGACGCCGAGTGGGGCGCCGTCGGAATCCAGCAGCGTGATTTTCGCCCCCCCTGCAGCACGCCATAAAACGCCAGTATCCGGAAGGTCGCGAGCGATATAGACGAAAACAAGCGCAACACCAATCAGGATCGTCACGCAAAACACCCCGCCATCGCTCACAAGGCGGAAATACCCCTGACGGCTGACCGCAGACCGTCTTTTACCGGCTTTGTTCTTTGCCTTTCGATCACGTTTTTTGGCCATAGACCATGCTTCGACGCAGATGGTTAACAGGGCGTAAATACCGATACTGGCAATTCAACAGGGCGCATATGTTCATCCGCCAGCAAACTGCGTATGATCGATGTCGAGAGAAATGCGAACCACGAGAGGCGGGCGCAACCTATATGACAATCCAAGCGACCCAGGCAGATATGCCAGTCGACCAAAAGACTGAAGCCATCGTCACTGCCGCGCGCAAGACCTTTCTCGCGCACGGATTTGATGCTGCAAGCATGGATCAGATTGCACTAGAAGCGGCGGTTTCAAAACGCACGGTCTACAATCGCTTTCGCTCAAAGGAAGAGCTTTTCGGCGCCGCAATCGAAGACACTTGTAGAAAAGTTCTCCCCGTGAATATCGATGAGATTGAATCCAGCCTGCCGCCTGGCGAGCTACTAATGCAGCTAAGCCTAGAATTCGTGAAAGGCGTATTAGACCCTGAAGCCTTATCGCTACGCCGAATCGCCGCTTTTGAAGCTGAACGCACGCCAACGATTGGCCAGTCTTATCTC
Source organism: Hyphococcus sp. (assembly GCA_021776455.1). Taxonomy (GTDB): domain Bacteria; phylum Pseudomonadota; class Alphaproteobacteria; order Caulobacterales; family Parvularculaceae; genus Hyphococcus. The sequence continues at coordinate 17,125 of JAJFFX010000047.1, forward strand.
GCCCACGGACCACAATGGATGGTCAAGAAATACGCGCCCATTCTCGTCCGCCTGGCGGCGAAGGGCGTTTTGAAAATCAATGACCCCGAGGCTGCAATCTGGCAGTTGGGCGCGTTGATCACTGAGCCGCTTTATACGCACGCACTATTGGGTGCGGCGCCGGAAGATCTTAACGCCGCCATCACCCAGCAGGTGACCGGCGGTGTTACAGCATTTTTGAAGCTTTACGCGGAAGAATAAGCGCCAGCCAGCCCTGACGCGTTTCAGATATTGTCAGCACAAAAAAACCGACACAGCAAGCTGCGTCGGTTTGATTATTGCGTCTTCGTTCTTGGTTATTCGAAAGAGATCGTTACGTCCGAACGACGATTGAGCGGCTCGCGCACGCCGTCTGGTGTTGCTTTAGCCGGATTGGACTCGCCGTAAGCTTCGCTACGGATCCGGTCGGCGGGAACATTGTTCGCAATGAGTGCCTCGCGAACAGCCTTGGCGCGACGCTCGGAAAGCGCCTGGTTATAGGCTGAAGAACCAGACGTATCTGTGTTGCCCGATACGACCACTCCATCGATGTCGTTTTGAAGCGCACGATCAGCAGCTTCTGCAATCAATGTTGAAGCCTGCGGCGTAAGGTTCGCTTTGTCATAGTCAAAGTAAACCGTAAACCCGATTGGATCGAGGTCGGCTGACTGATCTTCAACCAGCTGCGGCGGGCATTCGGCGGCCATAGGCACACTCGAGCCGTCCCAGCAATCTTTGTACTGAACAGCTGGCGCCGCCGGACCACCAAAACTCCAGCGCAAGCCGGCGAAAAGGTTGTGCGATGCAGCCCCCGCCTTAATGGCAGCCGGGGAACCATTCAGAGTCCCCGTGAACGTCCGCTTAATGGGAGCAAAATAGCGGTAGGAAATATCAAGCGCCAAACCTTCCGCCAGATCGATGGCGACGCCCGCAATACCTTGGCCGGCCAACGATGTCCTGGAGGATCCGTAAGCAATCGACAGCGCTGGCGTCGGCGCGCCACCTGCAGCGACTGAGCCTGCAACCGTGTGGTCAACAGTGGCGACTCCCGCGCCAACGCCAACATAAGGCGTTACGGAGTCGCTGAAGCCTTCAAAATCATAAAGGAGATTACCCATAAAAGCGTATGTGGTCGTGTCGCCTGCGATTGACCCCGCTGGAAAACCGCTAAAGCCTGGCATGGGGTCAATCTGACTGATATCGCTTTGACGATAGGAAAATTCTAATTCCGTGCGAAGCCCCGTGCCCCATTCGTAACCAAGCGCCGCGTAGACGCCAATTCCATTGTCGTAATCAGCAGAACTGTCAAAGGCAAAAGGCCCGGACCCGCTCGGCACATCATTGCTGACATCATTCTCATAGCCCATATAGCTAAGGCCAGCGCCGATGGCTCCGTAAAAGCCTTCTGCGTTAGCTGCCGGCGCAATCGCCAACGACGCAGCGGCGGCTAGTAGTGTTGTCTTTAGTTTCATATTCCCCTCCTCAGGTGGACCAATACTGGCCTGGCAAAATCATGGCCCGGCTGCGTAAAACTTTAATAC
>JAJFFX010000048.1 GCA_021776455.1 Hyphococcus sp.
GATTTGACCACCGGGTCCGCGCGCAGAAACAAGCTCCAGAGGCTGAAATCGCCTCCCAGCGCGACTGCTGCGACTTCTGTTTCCATTTTCTTTGTAACCCCTGATACGACCCGCAAACCGGGACCTGACGAAACCAACAAACGCCAAAATTGGCGCAAACGAAAAGGCCTGCGCTATATGCCGGCGCATCGGCTAAACCATGGTTAACATTGAAAGCGCCGCTGTTTAATCCCCCTTGCACGGGAAATTGGTCAATTCAGCGGCGCCGGGACGCCTTAAACGCGGCAATGACCAAATTTTAATGACCGGTAAACAAGGTTTTACCCACGCCCGCCACCATCAAAGCGCACTGCAATATCATCTGGCAGGCGGCGCGGACGCCCGGTGAGGGTCATACAAAACGCCTCAACCTCAGCGTGCGCGATCAGGGTCTCATCGCGCCAGATTTCCTGTTTGAGGAACATTCGCGCGCCTTTGGCCGATAGGAACGCCGTGCGCACTTCCAGAACATCGTCAATCCGCGCCGGCGCGACCCATTCGGTGGTCATCTTCCGGACCGCAAAGGCGAGCGGGTCGTCGCGCTTTAAAAGTTCGGCGTGATGGACGCCGCTCGCCCGCAAGGCTTCCGTTCGCCCGCGCTCAAAAAATTTCAAATAGGCCGCATGATAGACGACGCCGGAAAAGTCGGTGTCTTCGTAGTAGATGCGGATCGGGTGGGTGAAGTGGGCGGTCAAGCGCAATATCCTTGTCTTGCCCGCTTGTCTCAAGGCGCCGCCAGCCTGTCAAACGCAAGCTCGGCGCAAAAGAAATCCTCTAATCGAATCTCACGCGGCGATAGTGCAGGCTGGCGACCCCTTGGCCGCTAATGTTAACGGCCGCCTGCATTTCATCGGGGCCGGTCATCGCGAATGTCAGGCCGTCAAAATAGACCGTATCATCGGTAATTTTGACCAGCGGAAATTCAACAAAGCCACCCTTTTCTTCCCAGCCGACAAAGTCGGGCGAGAAATGCTTGAGCCGCAGGACCACACTCTCGCCGACTTCTGAAATCAAATAGAGCTCATAGAAATTGGGCGCGCCGTCGGCGTTAATATGGCGGAACATGCCCATCATCTGGCCGCCCACGGGAGACGCAAAAACTTCCATCGCCGTACCGCCAAAGCCTTCGCCGTCCCAATGGCCGACCATCCAGGACAGCATTTCAATTTTTGCCGGCGGCGATGCGGCGCCGTCGAGCGATTTGACTTCCACAGCGTCCGCCGCCGTCGCGCCAGCCGCGACCAGGCTGCATACGCAAACCATCACACTTAAAAATTTCATGAGTTCCTCCCAGTTAGCGCAATAAATATATCACATTGGGATGACGGTCACGCCGCAGCGGTTTCGACATTTGCAAGAGGGAGCCAGCTATTTTCGGCCTATTCGTAAAGATCGCTTTCAAGCGCTTTCGGCGCGGCCATCCCCAAATGCTTCCAGGCGCTGACCGACAAGACGCGGCCCCTTGGCGTCCTCTGAATAAGGCCGCATTGGAGGAGGAAGGGCTCAACCACGTCCTCGACCGCGTCGCGCGCTTCAGCCAGTGACGCGGCCAGCGTTTCCACCCCGACCGGGCCGCCGCCAAAATGCTCCGCAATCAGACGAAGATAGCGCCGGTCGAGCAGATCGAGGCCGAGGCCGTCAATCTCCAGGCGGGCCAGCGCCTTGTCAGCGACGCGCTCATCGATGGCGCCGGCGCCTTCCACCGTCGCCACATCGCGCACCCGGCGAAGGAGCCGGCCGGCGACGCGGGGCGTGCCGCGTGCGCGCCGCGCAATTTCCATCGCGCCGTCAGCGCGCATCTCAACACGGAGCTTGTCGGCGCCGCGACGGACAATCGCGCATAAATCCTCGTGGGAATAAAAGTTGAGCCGCAGCGGAATGCCGAACCGGTCAAGCAGCGGCTTGGTCAACAGCCCGGACCGCGTCGTCGCGCCGATCAGCGTAAACCGCGGCAGATCAATCTTCACCGAGCGCGCCGACGGGCCCTCGCCGATCATCAGATCGAGCGCGTAATCTTCCATCGCCGGATAGAGCACCTCCTCCACCGCCGGGGTGAGGCGATGGATCTCGTCAATGAAGAGAACGTCGCCCGCTTCCAGGTTGGTGAGGAGGGCGGCGAGATCACCCGGCTTGGTGATCACCGGCCCGGAGGTCGAGCGGAAATTGACGCCCAGCTCATTGGCGACAATCTGCGCCAGCGTTGTCTTGCCGAGGCCGGGCGGGCCGTGAAACAAAACATGGTCCAGCGCCTCGCCACGGGTTTTCGCGGCCTCGACAAATATCCGCAGATTATCCTTCGCCCCCGGCTGGCCAACAAAGTCGTCAAGGCGCTTAGGGCGCAAGGCAGCGTCCGCGTCTTCCGGTTTGCGCTCTGGTTCGATCAGGCGGTCATCATTGAATGCGGGTTCAGCCATGTCACACTTTGCCCTCATCAAGCACTTGGAAATCTTCCAAAGATTTACCCAGCGCTAGATACATATAAATCCAAATTGAAAGCAGCGCGCAAAACCCACCAACCAACATGGCCACTATAAGTGTTTCGGGCAATGCCGGAATTATTGTGCTTTCGATGAACTGATCTATGAGCCCACAAAATAACAAGCCAGATGATCCAAAAACCAAAAAAATTAGCAGATATGCAGACAACCTACTTTTGTTATCAAAATACGATGTGAGGTGCCCAACAGGATCGGACTCATTGGCATATCGATATGCCTCATCGTATTGAATGCCATCCGCTTCAAATTGTGAATGGAGAAACCAAAAACCATAGGCAAAAAACAGAAACAAAAAAGAAAATGTAATAAAAATTCCAAGTGTGAAATCTAACTGACCAAAACTAACCGCGCCAATAACGGCGGCAGAGAGAAAATATAGAATTTTTTCAACATGCCTCATGGACTCGTTATGTTGATGCAAGAACGACGTAGTTGAATTTTCTTGTGAGCTTGCCATGCGCTATGCCTAATTCAAAATACTCACGCCGCCAACTGCTTCAGCGCCGCTTTAATCAACGCCTCTACGCCGGGGCTGTCGATGCCTTCCGCCGCCAGGGCAACGGCGCGGCGTGCGTCCAGCCCTTCATAGCCGAGATTGGCAAGCGCAGAGACTGCGTCGGTCTTGGCCGCCAGGGCCGCATCGGTTGACGTGTTGGCGCCAGCTTTCGCTCGCGCCGCGGCGGCGAAGCCTTGCCCGCTGGCTTTTGCCAGCGCGCCGACTTTCGATTGCAGCTCGGTGGCAATGCGCTGGGCGATTTTCTTGCCGACGCCATGGGCGCGAGAAATCGCGGTCACGTCCTCTGCCGCCACGGCATCATAAAGCTCGTCCGGGCGTAAAATCTGCAACATGTTCAACGCGTGTTTGGCGCCGACGCCTTGCACGGTTTGCAGCAGACGAAAACATTGCCGCTCGGCTTCATTTTCAAAGCCATAAAGCCGGATCATGTCCTCGCGCACAATCGTCTCTATAAAGAGCGTTGCCGCCTCGCCGACGGCCAGGCCTTGTAGCGTGCGCGACGCAGCGTAAGCCTCATAGCCGACGCCCATGACATCGATCAGCACGATGTCCTCGCCAATTGAAACAACGCTTCCTTTGAGCCGGCCGATCATGACGCCGCCTCCAGCCTTCTCATACCCGCATGGTGGGCGTGACAAATCGCAACCGCCAGCGCGTCGGCCTCATCGGCAGCCAGTTCGCCGCATGTCGGCAACAACACTTTCACCATCGCCATCACCTGTCGCTTGTCTGCATGGCCGCGCCCGACCACCGATTTTTTGACCGAATTGGCGGCATATTCCGCTACCGGCAGACCGCCAAGCGCCGGCGCCAGCAGCGCCACGCCGCGCGCCTGCCCCAATACCAGCGCATCGCGCGGGCTGGCGTTCACGAATGTCTCCTCGACCGCCGCCTCGTCGGGCGCGTGCTCTTCAATCAGCGCCTGCAAGGCAGTGAAAATATCACAGAGCTTTTGCGCATGAGCCGCCCCACGCTTGGGCCGGATAACGCCCGACGCTGCATAGCTCAGGCGCGGGCCGGCGCAATCGATCACGCCCCAGCCGGTTGCCGCCGAGCCCGGATCGATCCCAAAAATGCGAATCACCTGGTTCATTGCCCCAGCATAGGGCGTTCGCACGAGAACGAAACGGGAATCTTTGCCGATCACTAGGCTTTTCAGTTTGACGGCTGGGCTTTCAACTTCCGTTGCAGCGCCCGGGCGCCCGATGCGATGTCTTCGGTCAGCGCATCATTAGCCAACGCCCGCTCAACCCAGATCAACGCCTGGCGCACATCTTTCGCCCTGCCGTCGCCTTCCGTCAGCGCCACCGCATAAAGAAACTGTCCTTGCGCATTACCGGCTTTGGCGGCGCGCTCAAACCAGTCGGACGCCACTTCCTCGCCGGCGCCGGCGCGGCCTTCATGGGTCAGGAGCCCCATCGCCACCATCGCGTCGGGCATGCCTTCGCCTGCCGCCGCGCGCATCCAGCGGGCGGTTTTTTCTGGAACCGGAGCCCCGAGCAGTTCTGAATCGTAAAGCAGCGCCAGGTTGAATTGCGACAGGGCGTGGCCTTGTTCCGCCGCCTCTTCAAACAAGCCCGCGGCCATTGCATAGTCTTGCGGCTTGCCCTCACCGGTTAAATAAATGGCGCCAAGATTATATTGTGCGTCGGCATCGCCCGCTTCTGCTGCTTGTTCAAAATAGCCAATCGCTTTGTTGATGTCTTTTGGAAAAAACAGGCCTTGCGCATGCATAACGCCGAGCTGTGCTTTGGCGCCAGCATGGCTGCGCGCGGCGGCGAGCTTGTACCAGCCGGCGGCGCGCTCAAGATTGCGTTTGACGCCGTCGCCGGTGAACGCCAGATCGCCAAGCGCATATTGCGAATCCGCCTGTCCCTGATTGGCGGCCTTGCTGTAAAATGACAGCGCCCGCGCCATGTCGCGCGGCACGCCGAGCCCGTTCTCATAGATGTACCCCAGCAAGTGTTGCGCGTCGGCGTCTCCGGCTTCCGCCAACGGCGCGGCAATCTCTCGCGATTGGGTGAACTCCTCCGCCTTCAAATGCTGAAACGCCGCGCGCACCGCCGCGACATTATCATCCGCCGCCCAGGCAAATGTAATGAGGGCGAATAGGGCAAGAAATGAATATGTAAACGGGCGTTGCATGCGTAACGTAGTTACGCTTTTTCGAACAGCTGCGCTAGCGCGTCGTCACCTGTTGCGAAGCCATAGCGGTTTTTGCAGCCGCTTCCGCTGCCGCATTCGCGCCTTCAAGAAACGCCGCGGAGAACGTCACCGCAACTAAAAGTACGCCGCCGATAATAACGATCCAGTTGAGTTTCATCGCGCTTGCCTCCCTGTCACACCGCCGTTTGGATTACGGCTATGACAGTGGTGCAAGGATCGTTCCGATTGGGTTACCCGATATGGTTAAGCCGCAGCGATTGCCGTCTGAAAGGCTTTCACCGCAGCGGCGGGACCATCGGCCGCGTCCCATATCGCCGCGGATACGGCGAGAAAATCAGCGCCGGCGCGGACCAGCGGCGCGCAATTTTCCGGCGTGATCCCGCCAATCGCGACGCTTGGCGTGGTGGTGGCGAACGCCCACCATTGGAGAATATCTTTATCGGCCGTCACAGCCGCTACCTTGGTCTTGGTCGGAAAGAAGGCGCCAAAGGCGACATAATCGGCGCCCGCCTCGGCGGCGATGAGGCCTTGGTGCTTCGAATTGTGACAGGTCACGCCAATCGTTGCGCCATCGCCGAGGAGCGCACGCGCTTGCCCATAAGGCGCATCGGACTGACCTATATGGACACCGTCGGCGCCGGCTTTCAGCGCCAGATCGGGCCGGTCGTTGACCAGAAAGGCCGCATCGTATTTCTGCGCGACCGGCAATAGCGCATCAGCCGCCGCCAGCACCTCCGCCTCCGCCGGCTCGCCGCCGTTCTCGCCTTTCAGGCGCAACTGAATGCAGGCGACGGCGCCCGCATCCAGCGCTGCGGTCAGCCGGTCTGCAAAGCGCGCAAGATCGGCGATTTGCGGCGGGGTGATAAGGTAAAGTTGGCAGGCATCGCTCATAGGCGAGATAATAATCCAGAAAGCGGTCAATTACGAGGCATGCACGCCTTTTTCACCCTTACAAGACGCGCAACCGCTTCCGGTCGGCGCATAGATTACAGCGCCGGTTCCGGATTGCGCAGGCCCTCGCGCTCGGTCTGTGTCTGTTTCACTTTCGGCTTCAGAAGGTTGTCTTTCACTTCATCAGGGATCGAATTATAAAAAACCGGTTCGGCGATATTCATCCGTTGGCGGACTTCGGCAAGCGGAAGCGGCAGCATTTCCTCTACATCAAATTCAGGCACCCAACCGGCTCCGCGTACATTACGGCGTGCTTCGGCCAACGCCTTTAATACTGGCGCTGACGGCTGTTCCAATTTTTGCGCAATAGCGCCAATGAACACAATGAACCCGAAGCCGCGTGTACGGGTGTGGGCGCGGCTGAAGATAAGGTTGCAAAGCTCGCCCAACGCATCGCGGCCATATCCGGACAGCACATGCCAGAGGTCGTGGGAGACATCGAGATGAAGGAAGAGGCGGCGATATTGCGGAAACTGGGTCTCGCCACGAAAATCAATGCCGGCTTCCCCGGCCGCATCAATTAGTCCTTCCGCAGTCAGGTTTTCACCTTCCATGAAGTCGAGATAGGCACGGCCAAGACTACCTTCGGGAAGCGCGCGCAGCGCTTTGTGGTCGCTTAGAATATTCTCCAGCCTGACCGGCTGGGTAATGACACGCCGGCCATAGGGCGTGGCGACAAATCGCGCAAACAAACGCTTCGCAGCCCCTCCGGACAGCGCCTGCACGATTTCAAACACCTGGCGCGTATCTTCCTTGTTGCGGACCAGACGCCATACCGAAACCAGCGCATGAAATGGCCGGATCGGCGGCTCCGGCGGGGTCGGAAACCCCTCAATCCACACAATCTTGTCGGCCGGGACTTCATCCACAGGTGTACTCGGATCAGGCATAGCGGGCTCACTTCCTCGTGTTACCGGATAGCATTACACTAAGCAGTTTACTTCACTCAATGTCGCCGCGGCGCCGGAAAATTACAAGGCCTGTGTTTGAAATTTTTCTGAAAGGGGGATTGCATGGGGCGGTGCTGCCGTTTTGGCAGCATCCACACTTACCAGACTTGGCGTGTCTTGATTATCTCTTGGGACACCCCCCCTCCGTCAGCTTCGCTGACGGAGGGGGATGAGCCCTAAAGGTAGAATGAAGCGTCCCAAATCCTAACCCGCGTTTTCCAGCCCTTCGGACCAGTCACCGAGTTGGGCAAGGCTGTTCATCTTAGCACGGTGGGCGAAGGCGACTTGTGCGGCCGCAATGTTTTCCGTCTTGCCGCCCCATGCTTTCAGCGGCGCGGCCTGCAAGGCGCGGCCATAGGAAAATGATACCGCCCACGGCATCTGCTCTTTATAGCTTGCATTCATCGCATTGAGATGCGCGGTCGCCTCAATGTCGGACTGGCCGCCGGAAAGAAAGACGATGCCCGGCAGCGCCGCCGGGACGCTGGCGCGCAACACCCGGACCGTCATCTCCGCAACGTCATCAACGCCCGCTTGCTTTGCGCATTTTTTGCCGGAGATCACCATATTCGGTTTGAGGATTGTTCCCTCAAGCGCCACGTCTTGCGCATAAAGTTCATCAAACAGCGACTTTAATGTGAACTCAGTGACGTCATAGCAGCGGTCAATATCATGATTGCCATCCATCAATACTTCTGGCTCGACAATCGGGACGATATTGGCTTCCTGGCATAGCGCTGCATAGCGCGCGAGCGCATGGACATTTGCCGATATACAGTAGCCGGATGGAATTTCGTCCCCGGCAATATCGATCACTGCGCGCCATTTTGCGAACCGTGCGCCGAGCTTGTAATATTCATTAAGACGCGCGCGCAGACCATCGAGGCCTTCGGTGACTTTTTCTCCGGGCCCGCCGGCAAGCGGATGGGCGCCCTTATCGACCTTGATGCCGGGAATGGAACCTGCATCTTCAATCAGCTTGACCAGCGTAGTTCCGTCCGCCGCCATCTGGCGGATGGTTTCATCAAATAAAATCACGCCGGAAATATGCTCGCGCATCGCAGCGTCTGTGCGAAACAGCATTTCGCGATAGTCGCGACGATTGTCTTCGGTCGATTGCGTATCGATCGCATCGAAGCGCTTCTTGATGGTACCGGACGATTCATCCGCTGCAAGAATACCCTTGCCAGGCGCGACCATCGCTGTTGCTATTTTATTTAGCGCCATCAGATCCATGTTCTACGCCCCATCTATTTGTTTCGCCGCCGACGCTTCAAGCGCAGCGACCCCCGGCAAGGGTTTGCCTTCCAGCCATTCAAGAAATGCGCCGCCCGCGGTCGACACATAGGTGAAATCTTTAACCACATCGGCAGCGGCGAGCGCCGCCACCGTATCGCCGCCGCCGGCGACGGCGACGAGCCCCGCCTCTTTAACCCGCCGGGCCGCAAACCGCGCCGCCTCAACCGTCGCTGTATCGAATGGTTTGATTTCAAAGGCGCCAAGCGGTCCGTTCCAGACCAGGGTTTTGGCGTTCTCAATTTTTGCAGCGATAAGATCGGTGGTCTCCGGTCCAAGGTCGAGGATCATTTCATCGGCAGCGACGCCGTCCGGCGCGCGCACTTCACGATCAGCGCCCTCGGCAAATTCCTTAGCGACCACTACATCGACCGGCAAGACAAGATCGCACCCCGATTGCTTGGCCTGGGCGATGATTTCCAAAGCGGTCGCTGCAAGATCCGGCTCGCATAGTGATTTGCCGACGCTTTGACCTTGGGCATATAAAAATGTGTTGGCCATGCCGCCGCCGACCGCCAAAATATCGGCGCGGCTGACAAGATTGAGCAGCAATTCAATTTTGGTTGAGACCTTAGCGCCGCCGACCACCGCCATCATCGGCCGCACCGGTTCGGAGAGCGCGGCTTTCAGATAGTCAAGCTCGCGCTCCATTGCGCGTCCAGCCGCGGATGGCAGCAAATACGCAACCCCCACCGTCGAGGCATGGGCGCGATGCGCCGCCGAAAAGGCGTCATTGACGTAGAGGTCTCCAAGCTCGGCAAGCTCGCGGGCGAACGCAAAATCATTTTCCTCTTCACCCGGATGAAACCGGGTGTTTTCCAACAACGCCACATCGCCATCGATTAAGCCCTTAGCGATTTTGCGGGCCGCATCGCCAATACAATCCTCGGCAAACTCAACCGGCCCGCCAAGCTTGTCGCTCAAAACTTTGCGCACCGGCTTTAACGTCAGCGCCGGATTGGGTTCGCCCTTGGGCCGGCCATAATGCGACAGCAGCAGCATTTTGGCGCCTTTTTTCGACAGCTCCTGAATGGTCGGCAAAGCGCGGTCGATGCGGGTGGCGTCGGTCACCACGCCATCCTTCATCGGCACATTAAAATCGACCCGCACCAGCACAGTTTTGCCGGCGACATCAAGATCATCGAGCGTTCGGTAATCGGCCACGCTATCCTCTAAAGATGTTTCGCCATTTCCAGCGCCGTATCGGTCATCCGCGTTGAAAAGCCCCATTCATTATCGTACCAGGCCAGAACCCGCACCAATTTGCCATCCATCACCTGAGTTTGCGGCAGAGCAAATGTGGATGAGTGCGGATCATGGTTGAAATCGGAAGACACCAACGGCTTGTCGGTTACGGCGAGAATGCCGCGCAGGGCGCCATTTGCAGCCTCGACCATTGCATTGTTGATTTCTTCTGCGGTGGTCTCCCGCTTCGGCGTAAACACCAGATCAATCACGGAGACATTGGCCGTCGGCACGCGGATTGACGAGCCGTCAAGTTTGCCGTTGAGTTCCGGCAACACAATACCCACAGCTTTTGCCGCTCCGGTCGATGTCGGGATCATGTTGGTCGCCGCGCCTCGGGCGCGATAAAGATCCTTATGCAGCGTATCGAGCGTCGGCTGGTCGCCGGTATAGGAGTGGATGGTGGTCATATAGCCCTGCTCGATGCCGACTGTATCGTTTAGAATTTTTGCAACCGGCGCGAGGCAATTGGTCGTGCAAGAGGCATTAGAGACGACAACGTCATCCGCCGTCAGCGCGCCGTGATTGACGCCGAAGACGATGGTTTTGTCGGCGCCGGACGCTGGCGCGGACACCAAAACCCGCTTGGCGCCAGCCTCCAGATGCATCGCCGCCTTGTCGCGCGCGGCAAAAATGCCGGTGCATTCAAACACGACATCAACATCCATCTCGCCCCATGGCAATTTTGTCGGGTCCCGCTCGGCAATCACCTTGATTGGCCCCATGCCCACATCGATGGTGTCGTTGGTGACCTTCACCTCATGGGGAAAGCGTCCGTGCACGGAGTCATATTGAACGAGATGCGCATTCGTATCAACAGGACCAAGATCATTGATTGCAACGACATCAACGCCCTTGCGGCCATTTTCAACAATAGAGCGCAAAGCCAGCCGCCCGATCCGTCCAAAACCGTTAATTGCAATTTTCAACGCCATCAAATTCTCCTAACCAATCAGTCTTTTCACTTCACCGACAACCGCGTCCGCGGTGATGCCGAAATGTTTGTATAAATCCGCCGCCGGAGCGGAGCCGCCAAAACCGGTCATGCCGATAAACCCGTCTTTAAGGCGCAGGAACGGGTCCCAGCCTTGACGGATTGCCGCCTCAACGCCAATGCGCGGCTTGTCACCAAGGATTTCCAGCCGGTAGCTCTCTGACTGCATCGCAAACAGCTCAAACGACGGCGCGCTGACGACACGCGCCCTCACACCCTCTCCCGAGAGCCTCGCCCGCGCCGCCATCGCCACCTCAACCTCAGAGCCAGTGGCGATAATGGTTGCGTCATAATCTGCTTCATCGGCGACAATATAGGCGCCGTGGGCGGAAAGGTTTTTATCTTCCTCGGCAAGACGCGCTGGTTCCAGCGCCTGGCGGGTCAACGCAATCACCGATGGCGTTGCAATATTTTTCAACGCCACCTCCCAGCACTCGGCGGTTTCCACCGCATCGCAAGGGCGAAACACGTTGAGATTAGGGATCGCCCGCAGCGCCGCCAGATGTTCAACCGGCTGGTGGGTGGGGCCATCCTCGCCAAGGCCAATGGAATCGTGGGTCATGACATAAATCACGCGTAACCCCATCAGTGCAGCAAGCCGTATGGACGGGCGGCAATAATCGGCAAACACCATAAAGGCGCCGCCATAGGGAACCACGCCGCCATGCAGCGCCATCCCGCTCATCGCCGCCGCCATACCATGCTCGCGGATGCCGTAATGAATGTACCGACCGGCGTAATTCTCCGTATCGAGAATATCGAGACCTTTGGTCTTGGTGTTGTTCGAGCCGGTCAGGTCCGCCGAACCGCCAACAGTCTCGTCAATGACGCTGTTGACCACCTCCAGCGCCATTTCGGAGGCTTTACGGGTTGCAACTTTCTTCGGTTCGCTGACCAGCGCTGATTTGTGTGCGCGGATCGCCGACGACAGGTCGCCGGCATAGTCGCCTGCGAGCGCTATGCGCAAGGCCTCACAATTGGTGTCACTCTTGAAGCGCTCTTCCCATGCCGTGCGGGCGGGGGTCCCCCGCATGCCGGCATCCCGCCAGGCGCTTAAGACCGGCTCGGGAATTTCAAACGGCGGATGCGGCCAGTCGAGCGCCTTGCGGGCGCCGGCGATCTCATCAGCGCCCAAGGGCGCGCCATGGGCGGCGGCCTTGCCGCTTTTGGTTGGCGCGCCGTGGCCAATCTGGGTTTTACAGGCGATCAGCGTCGGACGGTCAGAGCTTCGCGCAGCCTCAATAACCGCAGCGACTGCGTCCCGGTCGTGACCATCAACGCGAGCCGTCGCCCAGCCCGACGCAGCAAACCGCTCAAGCTGGTTGGTTGAATCCGAAAGTGAAATCGGCCCGTCAATCGAAATATCATTATCGTCAAACAGAACAATCAGCTTGCAGAGTTTCAAATGACCGGCAAATGAAAGCGCCTCCTGACTAATGCCCTCCATCAAACAGCCATCGCCGGCGATGACATAGGTGTGGTGATCGACCAGCCCATCACCGAACCGCGCATTTAAATGCGCCTCGGCGAGCGCCATGCCGACGGCATTGCCGAGCCCTTGCCCAAGCGGGCCTGTGGTCGTCTCAACCGCCGGCGCGTGACCATATTCGGGGTGGCCCGCCGTCTTGGAGCCTAGCTGGCGGAAATTTTTGATGTCCTCAATCGACATGCCTTTATAGCCGAGGAGATAGCCAAGCGAATAAATCAACATCGACCCGTGGCCGGCGGACAAAACGAACCGGTCACGATCCGGCCAGGACGGATCGCCCGCATCAAATTTCAAAAACTGGGTGAATAAAACGGTCGCGACATCGGCCATACCCATCGGCATGCCCGGATGGCCGGATTTGGCTTTTTCCACAGCGTCCATGGAAAGCGCCCGGATTGCGTTTGCCATCTGCGAAAAATCGACGCCGGCAGGCGGGGTTCCAGACATCTAAATTCCTCTGATACCGGGGCAAAACGGGGACAATACGTTCGCCGCTTCATGCATCGGGGCGGATTACGGGTCAAGGGGTGCAGATTGTCCCCAGACGCCGCTTCGCGCGCACGTCGCGACAGCGCTGGACAGAATCAACTGCGCCCGTCAGATTGGCGTTCATACAAATCCCTAACCCGGATAGGCGCCCTAATGTCTGTGATAGAAAAAGCCGTTATCGACCTGGCCAATGCGCTCGACAATCTTGAAGCCAAAATCGATGGCAAGTTTGACGACCGGACCGCGAGCGGTGATGAGATTGTCGCCGCCCGCCGCCAGGCTCAGGCGGCGCGCACGCATGCAGACCGTGCAGCCAAGGGCGTCGGCGCGGCGATCAGTGATATAAAAACACTTTTGGACAACAACCCGGCGAATGGAAAAGGCTGAAACAATGGCCCAGGTGGAAATTCAACTGAACGGGCGCGAATACCGGGTCACTTGCGATGACGGTCAGGAAGCGCGGCTTCAGGAACTGGCCGCCTATTTTGACCGGCATGTCTCAGACCTCGCCAAGGAACTTGGACAAATTGGCGACGCAAGGCTGATGTTGTTGTCAGCGCTGACGGTCTGCGACGAGCTGTTTGAGGCCAAAGCGCGAATAGCCGACCTTGAAGACGCAACCGACAACCTGGACCCGGAGACCGCCGGCGCCGCCAGCCGCGCCATTGAAGCCGCCGTCGCCCGCGTCAACGAAATCGGCGACCGTCTTGAGGATGCTTGAGCTGGGTTTTTTTAGATAGGCCGAGCCATTATTTTGATGGCCATGGTGTTTGCGCACGCCATAGGAGCGTGGGCTACTGAATTTACTTATCCGGCAGATGACGCAACGGTCGCATTTTCGGCGCGCTCTGTTCCCGTGTCCGCACAATCAACCGCCCTGCCCTCAACAACGCGCGCCAGCGCTGCCTGAAGCTCATCCTGATTGAACGGCTTGCTGACGTAATCATTCATGCCGGCGTCGAGATATTTCTCCCGGTCTCCCGACAACGCATGCGCCGTCACCGCGATGACGGGCGTATCCCGGTCAGCGCCAGTGCGCGCACGTATTGCCTTCGTCGCGGCGACGCCATCCATGACCGGCATCTCGATATCCATAATGATGGCGTCAAAGGAATGCGTACCCATGGCCGCAACCGCCAATTCTCCGTTTTCAACCATCACGACCTCATGACCTAAGGACGCCAGAAACAGCTTGAGCACCTGCTGGTTCACCGGGTGATCGTCTGCTGCAAGAACGCGCATTGACCGGGCGACGGGCGCGACCGCGGTCGCAGCTTTCTCGCCGCTCAAAACAGCGTCCCCCGCATCACAACTTGCTACACTCTGGGCGGGGACAGTGAACCAAAATGCGCTGCCTTTTCCTTCTTCGCTACGCACGCCGATTTCGCCGCCCATGAGTTCGACGATCTGCTTACAGATAACCAAACCGAGCCCGGTCCCGCCGAAGCGGCGGCTCATCGAGGAATCGGCTTGGGCAAAATGTTTAAAGAGCTTGGGCGTCGCTGTTTTCGAAATGCCGATTCCGGTATCACGGACCGTAATCATCAACTGATCGGAACTGCGTGTTTTGCCCAATCCCGCCGAGACCTCGACATGGCCTTTATCAGTAAACTTAATAGCGTTGCCAATGAGATTGACGAGCACTTGTCGTAGCCGGACCGCATCGCCGACAAGCCTTTCAGGTATTTCCAATCGGCTATCGATTTTAAGCTTTAGCCCCTTTTCCTCTGCCTTGGGTCGCAACAGCGTCGCTACGTCGTCGATGACCTTGCGCGGTGAATAGGGAACATTTTCTATGTCGACCGCATTCGCCTCCAGTTTCGAAAAGTCGAGAACATCATTCAAAATCCGCAGTAGCGATTGCGCCGATTTCCTCGCAACATCGAGATACTCACCTTGCTGCGCCGTTAGCGGCGTTTTCAATACAACGTCGAGCATGCCTAACACGCCGTTCATGGGGGTGCGTAATTCGTGGCTCATCGTCGCCAGGAATTGGCTTTTTGCAATATTCGCCGCCTCAGCCTGAACGCTTTTTTCTTCCAGCGCGCGCTCATGCGCCATCCGTTGGGTAATGTCGACTTGGGTCCCGGCAATCACCGCCGGATCGCCGTCTTCATGACGCTCAACAATGCGGCTATTGATGGCAACCCACACCCAGTGGCCTTTTTTGTGACGAACGCGCGCCTCCAGGACGCGCCTTTGCGTCCTCCCGCGCAAACACGCCTTGATATGCGTCCACCCTTTGCCGATGTCGTCGGGATGGCACAGTAATTTCCATTGATGGATCGAGTAAGTGTCGTCCTTGTCACCTTCAAGGCCGAGCATATTACGCCAATGATCGTTCACCCAGATCTCGCCGGACCTTACATCCCATTCCCAGCAACCGGCTTCCGTAGCAGCGATAACATTCGCCAGGCGTTTTTTTGTCAATTCTATCGCCATGCCTCGCGCATGCGCATGAATGACTTCCTGCCGTAGCATCTTGAACGCTTCTCTGTCTGCCCCCTCCTTTTTGAGAGATATGATAAAGCGTAATATGTTAGGTTCATCGCGAAGACGGCGCAGGCGTGCATCAAACGTATAATTTTGGTCTGCGCCCGCCAGTGTAAGACTAAGCGGTGTCCATTCACCAGTGGATGACGCCCGTTCCAGCGCATTGCGCAATTTTGATTGATCTACAAATTTCGGCTGTTGGGTATCAATTGTAGTACGGAGCAATTTCGCAGCTGAACGGTTGACGCTAATGACTGCAAACTGGTCGTCAAATATTATGCATGCCTCGTTTGCGCGTTCAAAAAGCTCTCCGTACATCGCAACATTAGCTGCACGCATAATATTCGCGCGCGTCCTCTTTTTCAGCGCCATCGTTTGTCGGCGCAAACGAAACGACGACACGGCAACGCCCATCTCCTTTGGCGATCGCCTCGGGGATCGTGACTTCCGCATAGCCCGTATTTTGCGCCGCGATATGACCAAAAATATTTGACGTCATCATGCACAGAGAGGGGCGGCCTTTGACATACGCCCCAAATGGGCAACGGGAATTGACCAATACGATCCGCTCAGCGCTAATGGATTCAACTTGAAAATCGCCTTGAATACGTTGTTTCAAATCAATCATGCAGGCGGCGATTTGTTGCAGGGATAGAGATTTTACACGCGCATGCTCACAATATTCTTCGTTCATGACCTCGCCCAGCCGCGCGCCAACAACGCTGATAAACCCGGCCGCGTCTTCAGCGCCAACAACCTCCTCAAGCGTACCGGACAATTCCCTAATCAGCTCGCGAAGAAACTGATCGCGGTCCCTGGCGATCTCAAAGGCGGCAAATTCTTCTATTTCAGCAATCGCAACCATGCCCGCACATCATTTTTGGCTATTTTTTGATGTTAAGTGGCTAAGGTAAAAAATCCGTATGGAAATCCTATTGCGGCAATAACACTATAAAACAAGGTAATAGAGGCGCGCTCGCCCTTCTCTGCACCACTGAGCCAGTTAATCATCCGTTAACGGGGGGCCTTCAGACGCTAAAAACGGGAGCGGTTTCTACGTTTTTTGGCTCAACTACCAACCCGCCGAAAACAAAAGCGTATGATTTGACTCTGCGTCCATTCGTACTTTCTGTCCTTGCATTTTCGTTCCGACCGCGCTCTTTGCGCCTCCCTATTGGCGAAGCGCAACGTTCATAGCCTCGGCGGCGTCCGTCTCGATGTCGGGCTTCACGCCAACGCCTTCGATCCGTCCGTTTGCCGCCGAGTAGTAATCGGCAATGGGCAAACTCAGATGAAAACCGCCGGGCACGTCAAATATTTTCTGTGATAGCATTTGGCCGGCAGTATTTTCGCCGATGATCACTGCACGCGCTGAGGCTTTGAGGGCGTCGGTGGCCATTTCGGCAGCGCTCGCCGTGCGTTCGCTGGTGAGGATGTAAACCGGACCCATGAAAACAGGCTCAACCGGCGCAAAGCGTAAACGCGTTAGAGGTTGTTTTTGAACATCAGCCCAGAACGCCCGTATAGACCAGCCTTCCCAAGGCTCAACAGCCTCCATGTCAGATGCGGTCGGCGTATGGTCGTATTCTGCATTCCAGCGCTGCGATACGAAGCCTCCCGCATCGAATGGCTGTTCCAGCACGTGAGCAACCAGTGGACGGACCGCAAATGCGCCGCCGCCATTTTCGCGCAGATCGATAATCAGGCGATCGGCGCCCTTATCAGCAATCGTTGCATAGGCGGCGTCAATCTCCTCAATCGTATCGAGACCCATCATCGTGTTCACCGTGAGAATGGCCACATCGCCCTGCCACGTCAGAACCGCACCGCCGCCGCCGATCCGCAAATTATCGAGATAAGCCGCCACGTCGTCAGCCGTTCCCCTCGCTGGGTTAAGTTCGACATGCGAGAACGGGCCTTCTTCCCAAATCTTCCGAAAGCCCTCGATGAAAGCTTCATCGGAGCTGGCAGTCTCCGCCATCGCCGCAACCGCCGCCTCCACCCGC
This sequence comes from Hyphococcus sp., assembly GCA_021776455.1. Classification (GTDB taxonomy): domain Bacteria; phylum Pseudomonadota; class Alphaproteobacteria; order Caulobacterales; family Parvularculaceae; genus Hyphococcus. Next base: position 17,134 of record JAJFFX010000048.1, read on the forward strand.
CTGTAGCTTGGCGCCTCCAGTTCAGCAGGGTTGTAGTGGTTGGACCGCATGGTCTTGGCGATATGGGCGGCCACAATTGTGTAATCAGTAGTTTGCGCTTGCGGTTCGTCTGCTTGTGCAAACGTAAATGACAAAATACTTATAGCGCCAATGGCGAGTAGATTTTTCATGTTATGAATCCCTGTTTCCCCAAGATGCCTGCCCCAATCCTTTGACGACAGGAACGGTCATCGATAATTTGATCAATACGATTATATTTCTGCTGTGAACATTCGTAGGCGAAGCAAAATCGCCGGGGTGACGCATTTTAGCGATAGGCTGCACGCGATGCCGGGTTCATGGATTACCGGCAGCGGCTGCGCGCGCTCTTGATCGACATAGCGCGGCGATGGTCAGGGCTTTGCCGTCTTTCACGGCGGACGCTTCAAACACCGAACGCCTGATAGCGCAGAGCGTCCGCAATTTATGCTCACTGTCTAGCTCTATCGGCAGCGTAGCCCAAACGGCTTGAAATCCTGGCGAACGAGCTTGACATCAATACATCATATGAGACATAAATGTCTCATGACTAACCCCACGCGATTGCCTGTCCGCGATGCAATTATTGAGGCGGCTTTCAAGGTTTTGAATGCCGATCCTTCTGCCTCGCTTGGCGAAATTGCATCCGCTGCTGGCGTCGGCCGCGCAACGCTGCATCGTCATTTCAACGGTCGGGCGGACTTGGTGTGCGAACTCACCCGGCAGGCCATGCGCGAGACAGCGCATGCCGCCGACATGGCGAGCCGGAACGCGCTGTCCTATTCCGCCGCAATCCGAAAGATTTTCAAGGCCATCATCCCCCTCGGCGACCGGCATTGGTTTCTGGCGCATGAACCTTTGCAGGCTTTACCGGATGTCTGCGCCCAAACGAAAAAACAGGAAAGCGAGTTCATCAAACTGGTCGAGAAGGCGAAGAAAGAAGGTTTGTTCCACTCGTCCTGTCCAACCGAATGGTTTGTTCTGACTTATGACCATCTCATCCATGCAGCGTGGGAAATGGTCCGCAAGGGACACGCAACCGATGCTCAGGCCGCCGATATCGCATGGACCACGCTAATACAGGGACTAAAAAAAGCAAAACACTGAGTGCGGAACTCATCGATGATGAAGTGGTTAGAGACAGGAAAAAATAAGATGAATGCAGGGAAATTTCTTTTGATGTCGCTTATCCCATTTGCACTCGTTCCGGCGCAGGCGGCGGGTTTTTCAGGTTGGTGGCGCACTGAAGACAATGACAGCATAGTCTCTATCGAAACCTGTGTGGACGCGCCGGAGCGATTTTGCGGCTACCTCGTCAAGTTTGATTCAACAGGAAACGATGCGTTGGACAACCAACTCTGCCGCGCCCCTATACTCGGTGATCTGAATGCGGTCGGCGAGAGCCTTACGGGCGGATGGATATACGATCCGGAGACAGACAAAGTCTACAGCGTGACCATTCGGAAAAAGAAGCCGGGGCAAGCAATCCATTTGCGCGTTTATGAGGGGCGCGAAATATTCGGCGAAACTATTCACTGGACCCGATATGAAGGCAGTGACGGCGAATGCCGGAAATAGTTCATGCACGCCCGAAAATATTTGTCCGCGACGCTTCCAACGGAGGCAGAGACGCCTCGTCCTAAAGCAAATAATTCACGGCTGGAGGGGCTAGACTTCGCCCGCTTTGTCGCGCTGGCAGGCATGGTGATCGTGAATTTTAATATTGTCATGACGGGCGGAGAGGGCGACGACGTTTTCGCCATCGCGGCCGAAGCGCTGCAAGGACGCGCAGCGGCGGTTTTTGTCGTGCTTGCCGGCATAGGGCTGGGGCTGGGCGGCGCGCGATATGACAGGAACACCACGCTGCCCGTAACCCTAAGGCGATCGAGTTTTCTGTTGATTGCAGGCCTGCTGAACACCCTCATCTTTGAAGCGGATATCATTCACTATTATGCATTCTATTTCCTCTTCGGCGCGGCGCTCTTGCGCGCGCCCGGCTGGGCGTTGACACTCGTTATGTTTGCCCTGGTTGGAGGATTCGTCGTAATGGCGGTCCTTCTCGATTACGATGCCGGATGGGACTGGAAAAATTATATCTATACGGATATTTGGACAGTGGGAGGGTTCCTCCGCAATCTGTTCTTTAATGGCTGGCATCCGGTTTTTCCTTGGCTCGCCTTTGTCTTATTCGGAATATTACTCAGCCGTATGGACCTTGGAGACCGCGCCGTGCAGCGGCGGCTGACGCTCGGCGGCGCCGGCGTTTTCGCACTCAGTACGGCCCTTTCCATATGGCTGACGGACATCGCCGGCGGCGTGAACAGCGAAGCGGCGATATTGTTTTCAACCACACCGGTTCCGCCCATGCCTTTATACATGTGCGCAGGCGCCGCCGCCGCCGGCTTGGTTATCGGCATGTGTCTTTTGATGGAGCGGCCTTTGAAAGCCGCAGGTCTTCTCGGTCTGACCACAAAGCCGGGACGCCAAACCTTGACGCTGTATTTCGCCCATATCGTAATCGGAATGGGAACGCTTGACGCATTCGGCATGCTTGGCGGACAGACGCCGCGCGATGCGTTCATCGCTGCAGTCACGTTCTGCCTGCTGGCGGCGGTTTATGCGCATATCTGGGCGTATTTTTTCAACCGTGGCCCGCTTGAATCGCTGATGCGCAA
>JAJFFX010000049.1 GCA_021776455.1 Hyphococcus sp.
GCTCGCCGCATTGCTGGAAGACGCAAGGCCGCCCTGGCTGAAATCAAAGATTTCCTGCTTGACCCGGACAATACGGCGCTGATTCAGGTTGGAGCTGCCAATCATAAAATCGCCAACGCTATAAATCGTGACGGTCGTGTCAAACTCGTTAAGGGTGACGCCGCCTGAACCGTCCCTGTCGAGCAAGAAGATAATTTCATTGTCGGCACCTTGTGCTATTTCGCCAAGTGTGATGGCGCCGTCTTCATTTGCGTCATAAACCTTGAACTCCGCCTCGTTCGCCGCCGAAGGCGCAGCGGTCAAAAAGAAGACGGCGGCAGCCGTCGCGGCAAGGGTCGAAACCGATTTTGCAGGGTTGCGTTTCGCGATCATGGTAACCTCCTTGGTTATCGCTTTGATACGCGACAAACGCGATTGCCGGATATAAGCGTCAATGAACTGGCGCACCGCTTGGCTGGGGCTTAAACCATTCTCACGGCAGGCGTCTGTAAACGCCTGTTTTTCAGAGTGAGATAGTCTCACTTCCAGCCTTTCGCTTTTCTTTTCACGGTGCGTCGACATCAGCGCTTACCAGCTCCCGCATCGGCCGCGCCGCAATCTCGCCGCAACCTTGCGCCCATGAAAACAAAAATTCCGTACGGCGCCGACAAAAACATGTACGGACGCCAAACCTAGCTATGCAACGCCCCTCACCGCGCATTGGCAAGCCTCTTTCGCGCCGGCTTGTTGGCGGTTGATTTACGCACCGTCCCGCCAAGCAATTGCCGCGCGGCGGCGCGCGCCTCCTTGGTGACTTTCGCGCCGGACAACATCCGCGCGACTTCCTCCACGCGATCATCGGCGTCGAGCAATGTCACGGAGGTTGTCGTCCGGTTTTTGGTCTGGCTCTTTTCAATGCGCCAATGGCTTTGCGCGCGGGCGGCGACCTGCGGCGAGTGGGTTACGACCAAAACCTGTGCATCGCGCGCCAATCGCGCCAATCGCTCGCCCACCGCGTCGGCGACCGCGCCACCAACGCCGGCGTCAACCTCATCGAAGATGATAACGGTGCGGTTTTCTTTCGCCGCCAGCGCCGCCTTCATCGCCAGTACAAACCGCGACAGCTCACCGCCCGAGGCGATGGTTTTTAACGGCCCTGCCGGCGCACCTGGATTGGTGGTCACCATAAACTCAGCCCGGTCATAGCCATCCGAGGTCGGACTGTCCGCGTCGCATATCACTTGCGTTTCAAAATGCGCCTTGCCAAGCCTTAACGGGGCGAGTTCCTTGGCCACCGCTGCATCCAGCCTCTTTGCGGCCTTCATGCGGGCCTTTGACAGCGCTGTTGCAGTTACGGCAAACTCTGATTTTGCCGAGGCGGCGGCGCGTTCAAGGTCGGCAAATGCCGCCGTTCCGGCTTCGACATCGTCAAGCGCCTTGGAAATCTTTGTCCGAAACGCCGAAAGCATGTCCGGCGCAACGCCGTGCTTGCGCGCCTCTCCGCGAAGCGTAAACAACCGCTCTTCAGTACGATCGACCTCATCCGGATCGGCGCCGAATTCAGAAATCGCACGGTCGAGCGCAGCGCACCCTTCCACCGCTTCGCTGAGCGCTGCGGCAAAGTGCGAGGCGGCTTTCTTCAGTGATTGCGCCTCCGGCAACAACGCCGCTGCGCGTTCAACATGGCCGAGACCTGTCGACAAATTGTGCTCCACCCTGCCATCGTCGAGAGCCGCAACCGTCGCGCGCAACTGTTCGGAAACTTTCTCCGCCGCCATTAAAACGGCGCGGCGCTCAGCAAGTGCGGTTTCCTCGCCTGGCTGCGGGTCAAGTTTTTGCAGAACGTCAAAAACATGCCGCAGATATTCCGCTTCGCGCGCAGCGGCGGCTTGTTCGCGGCGGCGGTCTTCAAGCGCGGATTGCGCATCACGCCATGCCCGCCAATGGGTTGCAACCTTTGCGGCTTGTTTCTGCAACCCGCCAAACTCATCGAGCATGCCGCGATGGGCGGACGCCGATAAAAATCCGCGCCCGTCATGCTGGCCATGGATTTCCAAGAGCGCCTCGCCAACGGTGCGCAGCATGCTGATCGACACCGGCTGATCGTTGACAAAACCGCGGCTACGGCCATCGACGTTTTGAACCCTGCGCAGGATAATCTGGTCATCTTCGCCGGCAAGGCCGTTCTCATCGAGCAACCGCCAGACCGGATGATCGCTATCGACTTCAAATGTCGCCGCCACCACGCCCTGGCTCGCCCCCTGACGCACGCCGCTGCGTCCGGCGCGCCCGCCAACGGCAAGCCCAAGCGCATCAAGCAGGATTGACTTGCCGGCGCCGGTCTCGCCGGTCAGCGCCGCAAGCCCGTGCGTCAGCGTCAGCTGCGCCCGATCAATCAGGATAAAATCGCGAATATTGAGAGCGGTCAGCATTACCAGCCCGTATCGTTACGCAACTTGGTCCTTACCGCAGTTCGCCCGGCGCCGGAACCCGTTTTGCTCGACAAGGAGCGATTTGAATCGGAAAGAGAGCTAGGGGGCCCCTGAATCAAACACCGGTGGCCCAACAACATCGCCACGGGCGCCATTGTCTGGCGCATCGTGCTCTACCGTTATTGGATCGGCTTCGTCGCCAGCGCCGGGGTCCAGATCCTGTAATACCTTGTTCATATCTACAGCCTTTTCAGCCTTTGCATCCCGTAAATCTTTGCGCACATCTGCAATCAAGATATCGCGCCTCTCAAACAGTTTATATGTATCCTCATACCAGCGATTACCGGGATAATTATACCCCAGCACCGCCGCCGCCGAACGGGCCTCGTCAATAATGCCAAGCTCCAAATAAGCCTCGACCAGCCGGTGCAACGCTTCGGCCGCATGACTTGTGGTCTGATATTTCGCGACGACAAGCTTAAACCTGTTGATCGCTGCAATGTGTTTGTTTTGTTTTAGATAAAACCGGCCAATATACATTTCCTTACCGGCAAGGTGGTCATTGGTAAGGTCCAGCTTAAGCCGCGCGTCACGCGCATATTCCGAAGCCGGATAGCGGCGAACAACGTCAGTCAATGCGGCAACGGCGTTATTGGTAAACTCCTGATCGCGCCCAACGTCGCGAATACGTTCATAAAAACACATCGCTTTAAGATAATACGCATAGGCCGCATCTTTATTGCCGGGATGGAGCGAAATAAACTGATCCAACGCCGCGATCGCCTCTTCATAATCATTACCTTGATAGTAGGCGAAAGCCTTCATCAACATCGAACGCCGAGCCCAGGCCGAATATGGATGCTGGCGCTCGACTTCCTCAAAAAAAGCGATCGCTGTATCGTAGCGCTTCTTTTCAAGCTGACGTTTGGCGTTTGCGTAGAGCTGCTCTACCGGTCGCTCAACATAAGCAAATTTTTCTTTTTTTCCGCCGCCGCATGCGCTGAGCACGCCGCACACGGCAAGAATGCCTAACAATTTGAAGAATAACGCAAAACGAAAAACCACGATCAATGACGCCTTATGTGAACCTGCCCCGCACCCATGGTTCTAATGCGAGGCGTTGTGGGCGTCAAACCGATGGTTTTGGGTTTTCCTGAAAACTACGCCGTGGCTGCCAGTGGCCGCGCCTCTTGGGGGGTGGCGTTAATGCTGCGGGAGACAGCCAGGGCGGCCCGCACATTCAGGCTATGGCCAGGCCTCACCGCGCGAATGGCGCCGCGGATCGGCCGGCCCAGAAGATAAAGGTCGCCGATAAGGTCCAGCGCTTTGTGGAGGACAAACTCGTGCGGATCGTGCAAATCCTGATCGTTTAGCAAGTCATGACCGTCCACAACCAGCGAATTTTCAAGCGAGCCGCCTCGAATAAGACCCGCACGCCGCAACCCATCAACCTCATGTAGCCTACAAAAAGTACGCGCTGACGTCAGACGATCACGATCCGCCGGCCTAGAGAGATCGACTGACAAGGACTGGCGGCCAATCAGGCAATCCCCAAAATCGATCTCGATATCGATGAAATCCTTATCGCTCGGCGAAAATTCAATGTGCCGGTCGCCATCGGCTATGCGGATTGGCGCGCCGATCACGATTGGGAGCCGCTCTGCATCCTGGGTTTTGACGCCCGCCTGTTTTAATCCGGCCACCAGATGATCGGCGCTACCGTCAAAAATTGGAATCTCGGGGCCATAAACATCGACAATGACGTTATCGAGTGACAACAGCGCTAACGCCGCCATCAAATGTTCAACGGTCGATACGGATGCGCCATAGCCATTTGCCAGCCTGGTGCCGTGATCGGACCCGACAACATTTTCTGGTGTTGCGTGAATGAGCGTGGAAAGCCGGTTATCAGCGCCGCCGGGATCAATATCGCAGCGCCGGAAGACAATGCCCGAACCGGCTGGGGCAGGAAGGATAGAAATACGACATTCGCTGCCGGTATGCAGCCCAATGCCCGCAAACTGGGCCTGTGCGTTGACGGTTGTTTGCGTCGCTGCCCCCATAGTGCTGTTACTCACTTTCAATCAGAATGAAAGAATTTCTACCTCGACTATCTCCCTACTACATCGTTTTGGTAAATTTGCGTGAGCGCGCGCGGTCAAGCTTTGTTTCACTGTGTTTCACTACAATATAAACAAATACTTAGGTCCGAACCCGGGTGACGGGTCTAGCCCGATTTCTTTTTTCTAAGGAATGAAGGGATCTCAAGGTCGGCGTCTTCTTGATCATCGAACAGGTCGCCGCGCACCCTTGAGGCCGGTTTTGCCACTTCCGGCGCCCGCGGCGGCGGCGCATCACAGCGCTCGTCATGGCCGCTGCCGCCAAGCGACTTGAACATATCAACAGCGATCTCAAGCGAATGCTTGCCCAGTTTTTGCGCGCCCCTGAACGGATTTGCCGCCGGTCTGGCGTGTGCTGCCGCCCGCAAAACCGGCTTTGACTCTGCCGGCGGCCGTTGGCCGCTGGGTTGTGGGACCGGAACGGAGGGCCCAGACGCCCGTAACAACGGCGATCCGCTGGCAGGCGAGCCCTCAATCAGCATCCGCCGGATACGCTCATGAACATCACCCACTGGATTGACCTGTTGTGCGCCGACAATCGGCTGCTGCGCCGGCTGAGAGGGCGCGGCGGCAGGCTGTTGAGCTACCGGCTGAACGGGCCGGCTGGTCAAAACCGGCGACCGGCCTATGCTCGCGGCGGGTGTAGCGGTCTGTAGCGCGTTCATCACTAGCGGTTCGCGCCACGGTTTGGAGACCGCGCCGGTGTTGATTTTCACTTGCGGGCGGTTTTCGTTCTCTTCAACATCGATGCCGGTGGCGACCACCGAGACGCGTACGCGCCCTTCAAGATCCTGATTGAAGGTCGAGCCGACAATGATATTGGCGTCGGGATCAACCTCCGCGCGGATGCGGTTTGCCGC
>JAJFFX010000050.1 GCA_021776455.1 Hyphococcus sp.
CAACGAGCACCTTCAGCAGGTCATCGATCAACAAACCGAACCCTGGGGCGTGAAAGTGGCTAATGTAGAAGTCAAGAATGTCGACCTTCCACAGGAAATGCAACGGGCCTTAGCCAAACAGGCGGAAGCGGAACGGGAACGGCGCGCGAAAGTGATCAACGCCCAAGGCGAATTCGAAGCGGCGCAAAAATTAAGCGAAGCGGCGGACCAGATCGGCGCCCATCCCCCTGCCCTGCAACTGAGGTTCTTACAGACACTCGTGGACATGTCCACCGAACGCAGCACCACGACCTTCGTCCCGATCCCCATGGATCTGTTCGACCAGTTCCAGAAGACACGACCTAAAAAGGAGGAATAGGGAGATATTGAAAGCAGAAATTCATGCGATCCAGGGCTTCAAACTGAAACACTATGGCCCCTTCTGTTTCAGGGGAGGTTTTAGAATGATACAATTCAACTGTTTTTAACAAATAGGGACAATCTAAATGAAGACCTTTGTTGAAGAGGTATTTGTCACGGAGGGCGTACCCCAATTCACATTTGTTCAGCCTTCCAACTTTAACGAAATATTCCTCGATATTCGCCGACCAGGGAAGCCTGTTGTTATTGAAGGCCAGTCCGGAACTGGCAAAACTACCTGCGTAAAAAAAGTTCTTGATATGTTAAAGGGTGATGAGGAAGTTCAATACCTAACGGCAAGGAATGCAACCGATGTCAGTACAATAGAACGGATTGTCCGAGATCGTTCATCAGGAACTTATGTTATCGACGACTTTCACCGCCTGTCTGAAAAGTTGCAAACAAATTTAGCAGATCTTGCCAAAGTTGCGGCTGAACAAACTGGCAACCCTACTTTACCAAAACTCGTAATAATTGGAATAAACCAAGTCGGAAGCGACTTAATCCAATTGGTTCCAGATATTGCAAAACGTACCGGGATTCATCGTATACAACCAGGTTCTGAGGACAGCATTCGTAAACTGATTGAATCCGGCTGTAGCGCCTTAAATATCTCTATTAATAATTCAGAACTCTTATTTAATGAAAGCAAAGGTGATTATTGGCTGACGCAACAGCTGTGTCAGTCGATATGCACTATTAATCAAGTGCTGGAGAGCCAAGATAAACTCAAAACCTTAGAATTTGATACTCCAACACTGCGACAGAAAGTCGTTGATAAGCTTCATTCGGCTTACTATCCAGCTACAAAGGACTTTTGCAGGGGACACCGATTTCGTCCAAGCAATGACCCATATTACAAGCTTCTCAAGGCCGTAAGCCAACAGGAAGGTTCCATTGTGGACTTGAACATATTGGCTAATACAGCGCCTGAGGTACGAGGTAGCATTAATAACATCAAAGGGCATAGACTCAACGTACTCCTTGAAACAAAACCCATTTGTTCTCGGCATTTCTACTACAACTCTGAAACAAAAAATTTTGCGATTGAAGATCCCGCGCTGTTCTACTTCCTAAAGCACCTCAATTGGAACGATCTTCGGAGTGACTGTGGTTTCAAAGAAACAGATAAGGACTATGAATATGACTTCGCCTTATCCTTTGCAGGAGAAAACCGGGTGCTTGCAAAGTATCTTGCAGAGCAATTGGGCATCCTAGATGCTCATGTTTTCTATGACGAACACTTTGAGTCTAATTTCTTGGGGAGTACCTGGTCTCAACAATTTAAAAGAATTTTTTCAGAGGATAGCCGTTTAGTAATATGCTTGCTAGACAAACATCATAATGAGAAGATCTGGCCAACCTTCGAGCGGGAGTGTTTTCAACCTAGAGTACAAGATGAAGCAGTTATTCCAATTTTCCTAGATGATACAAGCTTCGTAGGTATACCAAAGGACCTTATTGGAATTAAATTTTCTTGGAGTATCGCTGATTCGAACTGGAAGGACAAGGCAGTAGATAATATCGTTCTCAAAGTGATCGAACGTTTGGGATAGGACCAGTATGGCCATTTTTGCTTAAGAGATCACATGGGAACACTCATTTGTCAGCCTATCAAGGCCGAATTTTAAACGGGAAATAGGGATTTTGTGAGGGAAAATCTGAGACCTCTAATTGTCAGTGAGACAGGACTGTTTAGAAGAGTTTCAGTTTTTCAAATAAGCAATACCTCCTCCCCCAGTCAGCTCCCATTTCCGAAGGAAGTGACAGTATTATCCTATGCTGCAACTAAGTCTTTGAGAACAAAGTTTTTATGGAATAACAATCTCCCCTTCCAAAAGTAAAGACTATTCTAGCGGAACATCCTAAATAAAATTCATTTTCCTCAAGATAACCACCCTGCCAAACCACCACATTTATGGGATAATGAGGTTGGGCAAACGGTATAATGCCCCAAGACACTATTTTGAGTTATCCCCTCATGGAACCAGTCAGATACATAGACGATTTTCTTCAACACGTGCGCAGGAAACGCATCCGGGTTCTGACCCTGAAGGGGCTCTATCTGCTGTTCGCCTTTTTGACGGGCAGTTTTCTCTTAAGCAACCTCTTTTCCTATTATTTTCCGACTCAGGTCCGGGAATTCTGGTTGCCCGCGTTGATCTCTTTCGGGGCGGCTTTCGCATATCTTCTTTATTATTGCTTTCTTCGTGAAGGAACCACCGATTTTTCCCTCGATCAGGCCGCACTGCTGACGGAAGAAAAATTCCCT
>JAJFFX010000006.1 GCA_021776455.1 Hyphococcus sp.
ACACTTGGCGCGGCGATGCAGCAAATCGCAAAAAATATGCTCAAACGCCGCGCGAAACCGCCCCGTGCAATTGGCCTGCGCTGCATTCTCGTCCATCATGCGATCAGGGACGATAGGAAAACTGCGCCTAACACTAAGCAGTGTTGTATTTACAGGGAGAATGTCAATGAAACTCGGGTTAACCGCAAAAACCTCAATGATCGCGCTTGCAGCTGCAATTGCGGCGCCTCAAGCCGCGATGGCGCAAGGCATCGCAGACCAGATCATCGTCACCGCCACCAAGCGTGAGCAAAATATCCAGGACGTGCCGATCGCGATATCCGCCTATTCCGGCGATTTGCTGAAAAAATCGGGCGTATCGGACATTCGTGAATTATCGATCCTGTCGCCAAGCCTCGTCGTTGTGGCCACCCAGTCAGAAGCTGTTGGCGTGAACGCCCGGATCCGCGGCGTCGGCACCGTTGGCGACAACCCTGGCCTGCAATCCTCGGTCGGGGTCTTCATCGACGAAGTTTATCGCTCACGCAATTCCGTAGCGCTTGGCGATCTCGGTGAAATTGATGCCATCGAAGTTGCGCGTGGGCCGCAGGGCACTCTGTTCGGCCGCAACTCTTCGGCTGGCGCAATCATCGTGCGCACCAAGCAGCCTGAATATGAGTTTGGCGGTTATGGCGAATACACCCGCTCAAATTTCGACGGAAACCGGTTTGAAGGCGCTGTCACAGGCCCGCTGGTTGAGGATGTCCTGGCCGCAAGGTTCAACGGATTTTATGAAGAACGCGATGGCTTTCTCACGGAAGTTGTCACCGGCGAAGACTTCAATGACCGCAAACAATTCGGATTGCGCGGGCAACTTTTATACGATGCGTCCGACGACTTAAACTTCCGGCTGATCGGCGATTATTCAGAGCGCGACGAAGTTTGTTGCGCCGCGGTCAACATTGTGAACGGGCCTACCGGCGCTATTGTTGACGCCCTCTCCGGCGGCGATCTGGCGTTGCGTCCGGCCGATCCGTTTGACCGTGTCGCCGGCATCACCGACGGACGCAGCTATACGCAAGACGTGGAAGAATGGGGCCTTTCCTTACAGGCAAACTGGGATGTGGGCGGCGCCGATGTGGTTTCGGTTACCGCCTATCGCGACTTCATGATCAACCGTTCGCAAGACATTGACTTCACCCGCGCGGACATCATTTTCCGTGACGAAGACGGGTTTGTGAACGGCTATGAGACCTTCACCCAGGAATTGCGCGCCAGTGGCCAGACCGGCAAACTCGACTGGCTGCTTGGCGTTTATTATTCCAATGAGGAAGTCACTCTCAATGACCGCGTTCAGTTCGGCCCGCAATATGAGTTCTTCGCTAATGCGCTGATCAATGGCGGCCTCGCCGCGGCCATGGACCCGGCGGCGGGAACATTTTCCTATGCGGGGCTGACCGGTCTCGCGCCGGGGACAGTTTTTGCCGGCGCCGCTGAAGATGACGCCTATCTGTCGGATTCGCGCTCCTTCGCGATCTACACCAACAACACCTACAATGTGACTGACGATCTCGCGATCATACTGGGCGGACGCTACACTAACGAAAAGAACGACTTCACCGCTGACCTCACCTCATCCAATGGCGGCTGTGCGGCAACCGTCGGCGTTTTTGGCGCAACAGCGGCAGGCTTCCCGCCCAACGCGCTAGCGGCAGCCATCGTTCCCGGACCGCTCGCGGGAACCACAGCAGTCCTCGCATGTGTGCTTAACCTTACGCCATTCGCCGACACGACAATCGACGATACCCGCAAGGAAAATGAATTCACCTGGGACGCCAAACTCACCTACCGGCTGACCGACGACATCAGCTTTTATGGCGGCGCGGCACGCGGCTATAAGGCTGGCGGTTATAACTTTGACCGCGCCGGCGGGCCGCTTGCCATCCTCGGGCTGCTTGGAGGATCACCAACAACAATCACCGGAGATAGCCTCGAATTCGAAGAAGAGAGCGTCATCAACTATGAAGGCGGCTTCAAAACCACCCTTCTGGACGGCAACGCCACCTTCAACATCACCGGTTTCTATGCTGATTATACCGACTATCAGCTGAACACTTTCAACGGCATCAGTTTTATTGTCGAAAATATCGATACGGTTAAGTCGAGCGGTTTTGAAGCAGACTTTCTTGCCCAGCCGATTGAGCAAATCTTCTTCCAGGGCGGCGTCACCTATGCCAACACGCGTTATGGCGATGACATCACCTCGACGCTAACCAATTCAACCAATGGCGAAACGCTGGCTGGCAAACAGATCACGCTGGCGCCAAAGTTCTCTGCGACCGGCGCCGTGACCTATACGGAACAACTGTTTGATACGAGCTACGACTTCTTCATGAACTGGAACTTCCGTTACAGCTCTGAATATAATACCGGCTCAGATCTCGACCCGAACAAAGTGCAGGATGGTTTTGTCGTCGCCAATGCATCGATCGGCATCGTGTCCCAGGAATCCGGGTTGGAGATTGAGGGCTTTGTCAGAAACATCGCCGACACGGACATTTTCCAGGTCGCATTTAACGCACCCTTCCAGGGCGGCAGCTTCAACGCCTTCCTCGCCGAACCGCGCACTTACGGCATCACCGCACGCTATCGTTTCTAGCCGGCGCTTGCCAAAAACCGAGACAAAGCCCCGCAGCTTCATTGCTGCGGGGCTTTTTTGTCGCCGTGCAGCGCTATAATAATCCGGCATGCCCGAGCGCCCACAAAATACGCCCCTAACCCTCGACACCCGCGGCTATCGCTGTCCTTTGCCGGTGATCCGTCTGGAAGCGAGGCTCCGCACGCTGCCGCAGGGCGCCCAAGTCACTGTTATTGCTGATGATCCAGTTGCGACAGTCGATATTCCCCATTTCTGCCGCGAGGCTGGCCACAATGTGACGCGGCTCGAGAGCGCCCCGGGTATTTGCGTCTTTCTGGTCACGCGCGGTGCGAAATCAGCCTAGAGCGCTGCTTTTACGGCCATATCCCGCCGCCCGCCGCGAAGCAGCTTTTGCTTTAAAATTTGGTTAAGGTTAATCTGGAGCGGGGGGCGAATGCGTGCTTTAATACCGGGTGGAGCCCTGTTGGCTTTGGCTGCAAGTTTTGGCGCTGCCGGATGACGGCGCGCCGGTCTGGTGAGGGGATGAATGGGAATGAAGAAAAATCCTATGACGTTTGGACGACGCACGCGCCTTGCGCTTGGCGGGTTAGCAGCGGCGTCGGTGCTCGCGCTGTCGGCGGCGACGCCTGCGCATGCAACATTTGAAGCGGGCGTTCAGGCCTATCTGAACGGTCAGTACACGCAAGCGCTCGATATCTGGCGACGCTTTGCGGTGGCTGGCGATGTTCGCTCCAAGAAAATTCTCGGCGACGTTTATTCCGGCAAGTCCCTTGAGGGCGCACAGTCGGCCGCGACGCCGCTGGAAGCGATCCCGGTCGATAATGTCCAGGCACTGGTCTGGTATTCGCTGGCCGCCCATCACGACTTCTCCGCCTATCAGACGCCAAGCGCTGAAGAGGTGAATGCGCGCATTCTCGCTGAACAGCGCCTACCGGACATCCGTGCACGGATGAGCACGTCGAATGTCACCAAGGCTGAAAAGCTGGTGGCGCAAACCTTTGAAGCCGGCAGCGCATACGACCTTTATCGGCTTGGCGATATGTACCAAAAAGGCGCCGGCATCGCCAAAAATAACGCCAAGGCGTTGCAGATGTATGAACTCGCGCAAGCGCGCGGCGTCGGCGAGGCGAGCGCGGCTTACGAATTCCTTGAAACGCTGATGAGCAAGAAGGAAATTGAGACCGCGCAAAAAAATGCCGAAACCTGGCAGCCGCCCTTGCCGCCGGAATATACCGGCAAGACCAACCAGCAAAAAGAACTTGAACGCCTCAAGCGCGAGCTGGAAGAAATCAAGATGGCCGAAGCCTTAAAGGCTGTATCGGACATTGATGTTGAATTGGTCCAGCGCGCGCTGAACGCACTCGGCTTCCGCGCTGGCGTGGTCGATAACAAGCTTGGGGCCGGCACCAGAGCGGCGATCCGGCGGTTCCAATATTCTACCGTCGCCAAGGATTTCAACAAGGAAGAGGCCGACAAGCAAGCCGTCGTCACCGGCGTTCTGACGCCGCGACAAACCGTTGAATTGTTCAAGGACGCCTCAAAATCCGAACACCCGATGTCGCAATATGTCTATGGCATCATGTTTGTGCGCGGCATTGGCGTAGAGCAGAACGGCAAGGAAGCGGTCAAATGGCTGGAAAAAGCCGCCGACGATCATGACTTGGCGATCGCCCATTACGCGCTTGGCGTCGTCTATCGCGACGGCACTACCGGGCTCAATGAAGTCGCGCCCGATGAACGCAAATCCGCGCTCCATCTGGCGCGGGCTTCTGTGCTTGGCTACAAACCGGCGAACGACGCGCTGCGCCGGTTGAGCTTCGAATATACGCGCGACATTCAGTAGTTGAGGGGATGACAATGAAACGCGCTGTATTGAAATATTTCACCCCTGCCGCCGCACTGTTTTGCGCGGCGGGGCTGGTCTTAGCCGACGCCGCAAACGCCCAGTCGCTAGGCGGGTTCCCAATTCGCGAGCCGGGCGCCGGCGCGCGGCCTGGCGCCGCAACGCCGTCCAAGGGCAAAAACGGTCCGATGCAAATCATCGTCGATGCGAATGGCCCAGGTCCCTACAAATCGATCTCCAAAGCCGTCAAAGATGTCGGCGAAGGCGGCGTCGTTTACATTATGCACGGCGTTTATAATGAAACACTGACGCTTAATAAATCGGTGTTCATTCAAGGCGATCGCGGCCCGGGCTCCGGCGTTGAAATCTCCGCGCCGATGAATGCTGCGTGCCTGACCTTTGCGCCGAAAATTGCCACCGCTCATGCGGTCGTCGCCAATGTTCAATTCAAATCGAAAATCAATTCCGGCGCCGGCGCGTGCGTCGACGTCCAACGCGGGGTTTTCACGCTGAAAGAGAGCGACGTCTTGGGCTCGGGCATCCGCCCGGCGATCAAGATTTCCGGCGGCACGGTGATGCTGGAGAAAAACCGCATCAGCGCAGGTTCCGAGGGCATCTTTATTGAACAGGCCCATTCGCTGTCACAGAGCTTCATCATCGACAACAAAATCCTGCAAAACAAAATCGGGGTTGATATCGCCGCCGGCAGCCGGGCGGACGTGGTCATTGCCGGCAATGAGATTTTCGACAATCTCGACAGCGGCGTGAAGTCTTCCGGCTATGGCGCGGCAAAGCTGATCGGCAACAAAATTCGCAACAACAAAGGCTCGGGCATCATTCTCGACAAATACACCAAGCTATCGTTGGTGCGGTATAATGAGATTGTCCAGAACGCCGGCGACGGTGTTGCGGTGCCGTTCGGTGTTAACGGCCTGATTGAAAACAACGATATTGTCGGCAATGACGGTTTGGCGATATTCACCCGCGACGGGCTGGAACCAAAGATCACCAACAATTTCATCGAAAACAACGCCGGCGATAAATGCTCCAAACGCAACCGCCGCAAGGGGCGCTGTTAGCAAGCGAAAAGCTCAACCTAGCGGATAAAAAACCCCCGGAAAATTCCGGGGGTTTTGCTGTTTGGGGTAGAGTTACAAATATTGAATACGCGCTCGAGACGAGCAATCGCGATTGGCAATGCGCTTCAGGCGCCGGTGCGGCACATGATGGGCGTCATAGCCGCGCACGACGACCGAACAGACCAACTGGCGACGGCCTGAGCGTGTCCAATAGACCTCTTCGACCAGGGTAATGCGCGCATCCCACTGCGTGCGATAGGTCTCGCGATGAACGACGCGGCTACGCGCCCGGTGGCGGCGATTATGCTGGCGGCTATCGCCATGGCTATCATCATAGCGGGTGTTGTGACGGCCTCTAGAATTGCTGCGGTAAGGGCCGGCGCGGTAGTAATTGTCCTTGGCGTAGTAGTCATAATAGGACGTGTTATGCGAACGGTGATCGTGATCGATCGCGCAATAGTCCGGTTTGTATTCGGCCGACGCTTGGGCAAAGCCGTAAACGCCTACGCCCATGACCAGCGCGATAACCGCTTTCAAGATTGACTTCATCGATATCTCCATGGCCCCCGAGCCATATGTGCCGCCGCCCCCGGCCGGATGTCGATGGTTAACGGGTGCCAGCCAAATGCGGCGAGATTGGCGCGGGCAGCGCCGCATTGCAGACATAGTTTGCAACGCGGCCGCGGCGGGGTATTTCACCCGCTCAATTTTCTTTCGCGCCAGGCTCATCGCTTCGTGCTGCGCTCACTTTACGCTTGATACCGAAAACCGCATGCCAAAATTTCGGATGATCGACCACATATTCACTTATGAATGCAAATGGCAGCGCAATAGCGAAGACGGTTGCGAGCACATTCCAGGTAATCGGCTCGCCTGTGGAAAGCCACACAGCGAGCAGATCCTCCGCGACGCCCATCACGAGTCCAATGACCATAAATTCGAGCAAGCGTTCGGTTCTTTCACTAACTTTGATCATCTAGGCCATCCTGCCAATGTCGGCCCAAAAACCAGGGCCGAACTTGTTAAGTTAATCCATATGCTTTCGCGGCTCGGTGCGCGCACAACTAAACGTCTCCAACAGCGTCTTGGCGTGTCCAACGATAAAAAAGCGGTTGGTGCCCCCCGCCGGAATCGAACCGGCACTCCCGAAGGAACGGGATTTTGAATCCCGCGCGTCTACCAATTCCGCCAGAGGGGCCTGTTGAGATTGGGCCGCGCATGATAGTGCGCATTCGCAAAAGGGAAAGCCGGTTTTGCGAGAAAATACGCGCCAAAACAAAGACCGCCGCTGCCCAGATCGGCCACATTCGCAAACGCTCGGCTACGGCGGCGGGCGGGCGCCCCACCCGGTCAAGCCGAACGAATAGATTTCTTTACGCTTCGGTTTGAAGATAGGGGCGCAACGCCTTAGTTGAAGACTGGCCCCGATGTCTGGAACAGTAATGAGCCCTGACGCACCCACCCAACCCGGCCGCCCCGTGCGCGGCGCCACGCAATTTTTGCGCGACATTCTCCGTGAGCTTGAGGCCGCGCCTGGTGTTAGCGCAGACGCGCCGGCGACCGACGAAGACAGCGACGATGATCCCAAGGCAAGGCTCGGCGATGTGCTCGACCGCCTGGACGAGCGCGCTTTTGGCCTTCTCTTGCTCTTGCTGGCGCTGCCTTGCACGCTGCCATTCGTTTATCTCCTGCCGCAGCTGGTCGCGCTGCCGATGCTGGCGCTGGCGGGCCAGATGGCGGTTGGCCGCAAACACCCATGGCTGCCGGCGCGGCTGCATGAACGGTCTTTTTCACTGCGGTCGTTTCAAAACGTGCTCCACCGCAGCGAGAAATATGTCGGTTGGGTTGAACGCTTCGCCCGGCCGCGCCTCTCGCCCATCACCGGCCATCACGGCAGCCGGCTGGTGGGTGCGCTTCTTCTGGTTCCCGCCGCGTCGATCCTGGTGCCGCTGCCAGGAACCAACACCATCCCGGGGATCGGCGTCGCCATTGCCTCGCTCGGGGTGATTGAACGCGACGGCGTGCTGGTCATTTTAGGCCTGGTGATTGGCTTTGTTTGGGTCGCGCTGCTGGCAACGCTCGGGCTAGAGGCGGCAAGCCTGATAAAGGACTGGCTCGCCGCAAGGGTTTGACACAAGGCGACAAGGCTCCCCCGTGTGACGATCTGCGCGGGCGCGCGAATGCGTCGTCCCTTCTATTATCACCGCCATGTTGCAGCCTCTCGCCAAGCTTTCCTTTACTGAACGCGCCCTTGCCGTCTCGCTGGCTGCGAGCGCGACGCTGCTGGCGGGCGCGCATCTGTTTGAGCATGTCGGCGGGCTTGTCCCGTGCATTTTATGCCTTGACCAGCGCGAGGCGCATTGGACGGCGGCGGGTGTTGCGCTTGCCGGCCTGATCGCGGCGCGGCTCTTTAAATCAAGGCTCGGCGCTGCAGCGGCGGTTGGCGCTACCTCGCTGGTCTATGCCGTGAGCGCCGGCCTCGCCTTTTATCATACCGGTGTTGAATATGAATTTTGGCCGGGCCCAGCGATTTGCGCTGCTGGCGGGCCGGCGATTGTCGATCTGCAAAACCTTGCCGCCTCGCTTAACCAGCCCGCTGATGCGCCGTCTTGTTCGGATGTGCAGTGGACGTTTTTGGGCCTGTCCATGGCCGGCTATAATCTACTGGCGTCTGTGGGGTTGTTTGCGCTGACCATGGGCGCGGCGCTGGCTGAAACGCGCGCCGCCCGTGAAGAGAGAAATTCCGTACCCGGAGCAATATCATGACACCCGCCGCGGTCAAAAAACCGGGTCCGAACGCACGCCGCCTGGCGCAAATGCTGCGCGTCGATCATGCCGGAGAATATGGTGCGGTGGCGATCTATCGCGGTCAGCACGCAGTGTTTTCTGGCCTCGCCGACAAAACTGAGGCCGCCGCGATGATTGCGGAGATGGAAGCTGGCGAACAAGAACACCTTAAAACCTTCGACCGGCTGCTGGCCGAGCGGCGCGTCCGCCCGACGCTGCTGGCCCCGTTCTGGAATGTCGCCGGCTTCGGGCTTGGCGCGGCCACCGCGCTGATGGGCGAAAAGGCCGCCATGGCCTGCACCGCTGCGGTCGAGGAGGTGATAGAAAAGCACTATGCGGGCCAGCTCGACGCGCTCGGCGACGATGAGCCTGAACTCTCCGCCACCATCGCCAAATTCCGCGACGACGAACTTGAGCACAAAGCCACCGCGGAAGCGGCCGGAGCCGAAGAGGCGCCGGGCTATCCGCTCCTCTCCGGCATTATCCGCGCCGGCTGCCGCGCCGCGATAAAGATCGCTGAAAAGATCTAGCCCTCAGGCCATTGTCAATTTCTGTTTGTCGCAAATCATGCAGCACTTATCGATTTGCGCCTATGGGCCGGCGGCCACTCATGCTACAAATGTCGCGATCGGCTTAATACGCATCAAAAGGGGAGATTGGGACAGTGCCCACAGCAAGACCATCAAATCACCGAGGCATCCTGTTTGCGACGATCCTGACGGTTTTTCTGCAACCCGCACATGGCGCCGATAAGCCGCATGAGGGCCAATTGCAGAGCCATGTCGCGGCCCTTCGCGAAGACGGCCAAGCGCCGCTGCAATATGTGCTTAACACGCTAGCAGATCACGACCTCGTTCTGTTCGACGACGCCCTACACAATGCTGTCGAGCCTTGGGCGTTCTATAGTGAGCTCGTTAGCGATCCCCGGTTTCACGCTGAAGCGCGCTATGTGTTTCTCGAAATCGTCCCGGTAAACCGCCAGCCCGCACTCGATGCATATTTCTCGACCGTTCCAGAAGACCGCACCCTTCTCTACCCTGCTTTTCAAGACCGGTATGGCTGGCCATACGCAACCTATTTCGATTTTCTTCACACCGTCTACGCGTTAAATCGAGGGCTCGAAGAGGATAAAAAAATCAACGTTCGCGCCGTTTCAACGCCGTCATACTGGAAGGAAATTGAGACCCCGGAGGATTGGGCAAATTTGAATGACAGGGCTGTTCTGGGCCGCGATTACGATATGTACAAAGTAATTCTAGCCGATCTTGGGGAATTCACAGAGGGCAAGAAAGGCATCTTTCTGACCAACACGCGTCATGCGTATACGGATATTAGAAAACCCGATGGCGCGCCATTCTGGAACACAGGAACATTCTTCCGGCAATGGCATCCAAACAAAAGTTTTTCTATTCGCATAAACGCGCCGGTCCTAAAGATAGAAAATATTAAAAAGCGCCGCCCGGAGGGTTATCGGCCGACTGCTGAGGGCCTTGACCGATATGAATACAGCTGGGCGCGCGTCGCAGGGGGGCTTTGGGATGCCGCATTCGAACACTATGGCGGCGCGCCTGTTGCGATCGATCTTGCTGGGACAGCATTTGGGCAGGCGGCCTATATGGGCAACCATATGCATAGAGCCGCGCCCGGGCAGACCATGGGCAATGCTTATGACGGCGTTATTTTTCTGACGCCGCTTGAAGAACAACATTCAAGCGCACAAGCCGATTTCATCTATACGCCTGCCTTCAAGACTGAGCTTATAAGGCGTTATCAAATCACAAAAAGTCCTGAGCAGATCGAAACCTTGCTGAACGAGGCCGGCGTCGAAACTTTGGAAGCCTATATTGACGCCAATCACACAGCTTCCCCCCAAACGCTCTCGCCACAAGCGCAAGGCGTTGGCGGCATTGACGCCTGGCGGGGCAATTAGCCCGACAAACCGCTTTTGCGCATGCAGCGCCAATCGGCTAGCTTCCCGGCTGAAGTGTTCAGCAAGTCAGGTGAATTTCATGCAACCAACGTTTTTCCGCCGCACTATGGGCATTGGCGCCGCCGTCTCATCTTTGGCGCTTGTCGCCGCCTGCAGCCAGCAAGACGCCGGCTCGGGGGCCCCGGACACGGCCGCCAGTGATCGCGCAGCGAACGCCGGACCCGAAACTGGCGACGTCGCGACCGTCGAGGAAGCCGCCGCCTTTATCGAAAATGTCGAAACCTGGAGCCGTGATTTCGGCGAATATGGCGCACGCGTCGCCTGGGTTCAGGCGACCTATATCAATTACGACACCAACTGGCTGGTCACCCGAGTCGATACAGAAGCGACCGAGATGGGCGTCAAATTCGCCAATCAAGCCAAACTCTACAACGACCTTGAGCTGCCGGCGGAAATGCGCCGCAAGATCGAGGCGATCAAGCTCGGCCTCAACCTGCCGGCGCCGGAACGTCCGGGCGCGGCCGCAGAACTTGCAGAGATCAACACCCGCATGGGCTCAACCTACGCCACCGGCAAGATTGAACTGGACGGCGAAGAGGTCGCGCGCAACGATCTTGAAGAAATGATGGGCACGGTCCGCGATCCGGCCCGCTTGCAGGAAATATGGACCAAATGGCGCGCGGTGCCGGTAGCGCCAAATGACGAAGGCGGGACCATGAAGACCGACTATGCGCGCATGGTCGAAATCGCCAATGAGGGCGCCGTCGAGCTTGGCTACGACGATGTCGGCACGATGTGGCGCGCGCGCTACGACCTTCCGCCTGCGGAGTTTGCCGCCGAGACCGACCGTTTGTGGGGTCAGGTCAAGCCGCTTTATGACGAGCTGCACTGTCATGTCCGCGCCAAGCTCAACGAGCAATATGGCGATGATGTTGTGCCGCTCGACCAACCGATCCGCGCTGACTTGCTTGGCAATATGTGGGCCCAGAGCTGGGGCAATATCTCTGATCTGGTCTCCCCGGGCGATGCTGACCCCGGCTATGACCTGACCGCGCTTCTGCTCGCCAAGGGTTATGACGCCAAACAGATGGTCGAGACCGGCGAGGCGTTTTTCTCCTCGCTCGGCTTTGAGCCCCTCCCCGATACGTTCTGGGAACGCTCGCAGATCACCAAACCCGCCGACCGCGAAGTCGTCTGCCATGCTTCTGCATGGGATCTCGACTGGAAAGACGATATCCGCATCAAGATGTGCACCAAAGTCAACGCCGACGACTTCCAGACCGTGCATCACGAGCTTGGCCACAACTATTATCAACGCGCCTATCAGGATAAATCGGTGCTGTTCCAAACCGGCGCCAATGGCGGCTTCCACGAAGCGATTGGCGATATGGTGGCGCTGTCGATTACACCGGATTACCTCAAAACCATCGGCCTTCTCGACGACATCCCCGATGCTTCCGCAGATGTCGGCTTGTTGATGAACACCGCGCTTGAAAAAATCGCATTCCAGCCATTTGGCCTCCTGATGGACAAGTGGCGCTGGCAGGTGTTCTCCGGCGAGTTAACGCCTGAAACCTATAATGAGGGCTGGTGGGCGCTCAGGACCCAGTATCAGGGCATTCGCCCGCCGGTGGAGCGCTCCTCGCAGGACTTTGATCCGGGCGGGAAATATCACATCCCCGGCAATGTTTCCTATACGCGCTATTTCATCGCTAACATCTTACAGTTCCAGTTTCACAAAGCGGCTTGCGACATGGCCGGCTGGGACGGCCCGCTACATCGTTGCTCCGTATACGGCGCAAAAGAAATCGGAGAGAAATTCAACGCCATGCTGGAAATGGGCGCCTCTGAACCCTGGCCGGAAGCGCTGGAAGCTTTTACCGGAACCCGGGAAATGGATGGCTCGGCGGTGGTTGAATATTTTGCGCCGCTCATGGACTACCTCAAAGAGCAAAACAAAGATCGGCAGTGTGGTTGGTAGCGACCGCTGCTGCTAACTAACGTCAAAATGCGAAAAACCCCGCTGGTCAGCGGGGTTTTTTGTTGCGCCGCGCGTTACAAAATTCAACCTGCGGTGGTTTTGTCGGTCTGGGCTTCTCGAAGGGGTTGCTCGCCATAAGGTCTGCGGCGTCTCCGCGGCGCTAAAGTCCGAACTTGCGCACCCCGCCATCCTCATGGGTTTGCCCGGCCCTACTGTCTCCTTCCAATCAATTCACGCACCGGAAAGGAGGCAAGCAGCGGTATGACTTTAGCGCGATACAGATTTTGTACTCTGGCCGTCTTTATGGGCGGCGCTCCGGGTTTAGCCGTCTTTGCGCGCGACCTTCTCGGTATGGCCGGACTGACCCTCGCGGGCGTTGAGCGCGGCGGCGACCGCATCCGGCGCAACCCCTGCGGACGCCATCAACACCATCAGGTGGTAAAGCACATCCGCCGCTTCCGCCGTCAGCGCAGGTCTATCGCCCATCGCCCCGGCGATGGCCGCCTCGACCGCCTCCTCGCCAAATTTCTGAGCGCAGCGCGCATTGCCGCCGGCAAGCAACGAGGCGGTATAGGATTTATCGGCGCTCTCGCCGCGCCGCGCTTCAATGGTCTGGAACAGTCGCGTCAGAACGTCGCCGAGCGTGTCTTTCGATTGGGACATGGGCCTCGTCCTTATTGCGGGTCGCTAGCGACTAGCCCTTCAGGCGCCGCGGTTCAAGGTCTCGCCAGGAGCCGCGGGCACACGCACCTGCGCGCCGGCGTCCGCCAACGCCTGGCGCGCATCGTCCACCGTCACCTCGCCGAAGTGAAAAATCGAGGCGGCGAGCACCGCCGAGGCGCCGCCCTTGACCGCAGCGTCAGCCATATCCGCTGCATTGCCAGCGCCGCCGGAGGCGATGATCGGCACAGTCACCGCGTCTGCGACCGCGCGGATAAGCGCAAGATCATACCCGGCTTTGGTGCCGTCCCGGTCCATCGAGGTCAGGAGGAGCTCCCCGGCGCCGCGCGCGACAACATCTTTTGCAAAAGAAACGGCATCGATGCCGGTTGGCGTTCGCCCGCCATGGGTGAATATCTCCCAGCGCCCCGCACCCACAGCTTTCGCATCAATCGCGACCACCACGCATTGCGCGCCGAAGTGTTTGGCGGCGGCGTTGATGAGGTCGGGGGTTTTCACCGCCGCAGTGTTAATCGCGACCTTGTCCGCGCCGGCAAGCAGAAGATTGCGGAAATCATCTATCGACGCGACCCCGCCGCCCACTGTCAGCGGCATGAAACATCGCTCGGCAACCTGATTGACCTTATCAAGCAGAACGCCCCTACCCTCATGGCTGGCGGAAATATCAAGAAAACAGATTTCATCCGCCCCCGCCGCATCATAGGCCTCCGCGGCGGCTACCGGGTCGCCCGCATCGCGCAGATTGACGAAATTGACGCCCTTGACGACACGGCCGTCTTTAACATCGAGGCAGGGGATAATTCTTATGCTCAGCATTTTCTACCGGCGCCAGAAACGGTTGCATTTTCGTATCGTATTCCACTGTCCAGCGATATAGCGCGCGTCGGCGCCGGCTTCGGCGGCCATATAGCCGCTGATAAACCCGGCCGCACGCATCGCCGCTTCGCCCTCGCCATGCGCGGCCTCTTCCGCGAGCCGGCCGGCGGTCGCCGCGTCGTTGATGCGGCCAAGCCCGTCCTGCAATCGCGACAGAGCGGCCATGAATTCAGCGCGTTCATCTTTTGCATAGAGCGCGCGCGCCATCTGAGCCTGATAGCGCAGTCTTTTGACCGCAAGGCGCAAGGGATGCGTTGTCGCCGGGGTTTCAAAGTCAACCTCGCGCGCGGTGCGGCAGGCTTTTTTCCAGCTCCGCTTGAGCAGCCGCACAGCAAGCTCAGCGCTTGGCGATTGCAACGCCGGCTCGTTTTGCAATTGCGGGGCGTGCGCAAATTCAAGAAGGTCAATCAAGAACATTGTGAAATCAGCGCTGCTCACGGCCTCCACCGCACCCTGCCACGCCGAGGCGCGCAAGGTTTCAGCACGTATTTTCAAGCTTGCGGCGCCGTCTGGCGGATGGGCGTTTTGCAGAACGCCTGCGCCGGTCAAAAACACGTCCCAGTCGCGCGCCGGACCCAGCGCTCTGGCAAAGTTGCGGGCCTTGGCGCCAAGTTGCTCCAAATCTTGGCTCAGCAGAAATGGACGCAGGCCCTGCACCAAAGCACGCAAACGCCGCAAGGCGACGCGCATTTGGTGAACGCCTTCGGGACGCCGTGTCTCGGTGATATGCGGCGCGAGCAGCGCCATCCGCTCAGCAAGGTCGCCAAGAGCGGCGCTAAGGCTGCGCGCGGCGGTCTCGTCCGGCGCCAAAAGCGGGGCCGAACCTTGCACCACGCCATAGGGCCCGCCATCCGCCAGGCCCAGCGCCATTTCCAGTTTGCTGCGCAGAACCAGTCGCAGCGGCGCATTCGCCACGAGCTGCCGGGCCAGCTCAAAGACATCGCGCATATCGCCGGTTTTCAACTCCAGCTCTATCTCGCCGAGCGGGGCTTCATAGACGGCGCCAGCCGCATCCCAGCTTTCCGCCCGGCCAAGATCGACCGCAACTTCGATTTGCGAGGCCCCGATATGCGCCACGGCCGTCCAGCGATCGACAATGCTGCGCGCCGTCGGGTGCAGCGCGTCGGCTATGTCTGCAATCAGGGCGTCGGTTTTCTTCTTGCCGAAGGGCGCCGGGAAAACCTCGCCAGGGCCGAGCACATACTCATATTCTTTGCGCATGACCGGCGACGCGGTGGGGCGTTTTACCGTCTGAATGCGGCGTCCAGCCTCGATACGCAGGCGCAGACTGAGCCCGGCGCGCTCCAGATCGCGGCCCGCAGTGTCGTAATAGGTGGTTTCAAGCCGCCGCCAGACGCCTTTCGCTTGCGTCACCGAGCGCAAAAACAGGCTGCGCGGCAGAGCTGCGATCACTGCCGGCGCGCCTGCAAATTTCAGCTCAAATTCGGTCGCGCCCGGGCCCATCGCTGGCGGATACTCCACTTGCCACAATGGACCCATCATAGCTTAGCGCCAGCTGGATGCCTATCCCGAGCCCTATCCGCCGCGGCAAGCGCGCCATACCCAGCCCTACTTTGCTGGGTTTGCCGCTTTCAACGCAGCGGCTGGGTCTATCCGGCCATCATAAAGCGCGCGACCGATAATCACGCCCTCTATATTATCGTGGGCGCTGGCAAGCAGCTCGATATCCTTCACCGAGGCGACCCCGCCAGAGGCAATCACCGGTATGGCGACGGCGTCCGCAAGCGCAGCCGTCGCCTCGACATTGACCCCGGCGAGTGCGCCGTCGCGGCCGATATCTGTATAGATGATTTCTGCAACCCCTTCGTCTTCATAGCGTTTTGCAATTTCCTGAGGGGTATGGCCAGTGTCGCCATCCCAGCCGTCGGTCTTCACCCGGCCGTCGCGCGCATCAATGCCGACGACAACCTGGCCCGGAAAGGCGCGGCAGGCGGATTTAACAAACTCAACGTCCCGCACCGCAGCCGTACCGAGAATGATCCGGCTCATGCCAAGGTCAAGCCACAGCTCTACCGACGCCATATCGCGAATACCGCCACCGAGCTGGGCCTTAAGTACGGTATTGGCAATTATGGCCTCCGCCATAGGTCGATTTTCGGACTTGCCACTGAAGGCCCCATCCAAGTCTACGATATGGACCCAGCTAAATCCGTTTTCGACAAAAATTTCCGCCTGAGAAACTGGGTCTTTATTATAGACTGTGGCCTGATCCATGCGGCCATACAGCAGCCGGACGCAAACCCCGGATTTGAGGTCAATCGCCGGATAAAGGGTCAGGGCGCGATTCATCCCGGATACCATTGCAGAAATTTTCTGAGCAGTGCAAGGCCGGCGGTCTGGCTCTTTTCCGGGTGGAACTGGACGCCGAGAATGTTGTCCCTGGCGACCATCGCGGCAAGGCGGACGCCATGATGGCATGCCCCAACCAAATGAACATTGTTTTCGGGAACAAAATGATAGGAGTGCGCGAAATAAAACGCCTCTTCGGTGCGGTTTTCAAACACCGGGTGAGGGCCCTCCACATGCACCGCGTTCCAGCCCATATGCGGCGTCCGATAGGCCGGATCGCCCACCGGCAGCGCCACAACCTCGCCGGCAATCCAGCCGAGCCCGTCATGGACGCCAAACTCGCGCCCGCAATCAGCCAGCAATTGCATGCCGACGCAGATACCCAAAAATGGCCGGCCCGCCGCCAGAACCGCCTGTTCCATGCTCTCCAGAACGCCGGCGCGAGCGCGAAGCCCGTCCATGCCGGCGCCAAAGGCGCCAACGCCCGGCAACACGATACGGTCCGCTTTGGCGATGGCGTCAGCGTCAGCAGTGATGAAAACACGCGCCGCAATATCCGCGTCACGCGCCGCCCATTGCAACGCCTTTTGCACCGAGCGCAAATTACCCGAGCCGTAATCAATAATCGCAATATTTTCCGCCATAGCGGGCTTTTAGAGCAAGGTAAGGCGGTCGGGCAATTGCCTAAGCGCCATCCATCTGAGCCGCACCCCCACAAACAACAAAAGCGGCGCATTTACGATGAAATGCGCCGCTTGATGAAGTCGCTTCAGGAATATGGCGCTAAGCTTCTGGCCAGCAAGACGCGATGGCCTCCTTCGAAGCGTCGCTCAGCGCTTCAACATCAGCCTCTGATTGAACGGCCGCCAGTTCTTCAGCCATTCCATCATCCGCAGCGGCGGCAAGGCATGAACAGCCGGATGTATCGCCGCCAGCTTCGGTGGTATAGGCAACGCAATGGTCTTCAACATTGTTCGCCAAAGCCGGGGCGGTTACAAAGCTCACGCCAAGCACAGTGGCGGCGAGTTGTTTTATCATTTGATCGTCTCCTGTTGATTATGGTTCCCGTTAGCGGGTGCATTTATCCATCGCCGCTTTGGCGGCATCGGAAGCACTCGCATAGCGCTCTGCCGGGTCGGCGATTTCTCCAAGCGTCAAAAACTCCTCCTGCAGCGCCGCATCAGCGGTTACTTCTTCCTCAAGACATGTGCAGCCCGACGGGTCGCGGCCATCGGCCTCCAGCGCGGCAGTGCAAGCGTCCGCCATGTCGCCGGCATAAGCGCCGGACGCCAACAGCGCCGCCGCGGCGACCACGGATAATTGGATTTTGAATGTCATGTTTCCTACCTTGTTCGTCATGCGCCAGAATGATCAAAAACGACTACGCAACAAGGCGGCGGCGCAAGAAAGCTCCCCAGCCGAACGCGATCTGACCCAATGGCGGGGCCGGCGTCAATGCGCCGGGACAGCCGGAGCCCATAATTTTTGGTTAGGCGCGCGGGCAGGGCGGTCCACAAAGGAAACGCCGCACTGGCGAATATCAACTCCCGAGCATGCCCTTGGTCGAAGGCGCGCCGCCGCCAGCGCGCGGGTCCGCCTCCACCGCCGCGCGGAACGCCCGCGCCGTCGCTTTAAAACAGCTTTCAACGATGTGGTGGGAGTTGGCGCCATAAAGATTTTCGACATGGAGACATGCGCCAGCATTGGTTGCAAAAGCGTGGAACCATTCTTTAAACAGCTCGGTATCCATCTCACCTATTTTCGGGCGCGAAAAGTTCACGTTCCAGACCAGATAAGGGCGTTTGGAAATATCGATCACCGCGCGGGAAAGCGCCTCGTCCATGGCAATATAGGCTTGGCCGAAACGGCTAATGCCGGCGCAATCGCCAAGCGCCTTCGCCGCCGCCTGGCCCATGACGATGCCGACATCTTCCACTGTGTGGTGCATGTCGATATGCAGATCGCCTTCGGCGCGGATTTTAAGGTCGATCATCGAATGTTTGGCAAATGCCTCCAGCATGTGGTCGAAAAAACCAATGCCGGTCTCGATATCGTAATCGCCCGAACCGTCGAGTTCCATGGCGACGAAAATTTCCGTCTCGCGGGTTTTTCGCTCTATTGTGGCCGCGCGCATGGCGCACTCCTTTTAAGATCCTGCCTCATCGGCTATGCAACGCCGAATGCATTGATCCTTATTGAATATTTGCCCGCGCGTCCAATATCCA
>JAJFFX010000051.1 GCA_021776455.1 Hyphococcus sp.
CGTCATCTGGCTTTTCAGCGCCGCATCGGCGGCGACTTTTGACGCCAATAAAATCTCATTTCGGGACGTCACCGGCGCGGTAGAAATCGTCACGACCAGCGGCGATGAGATTGATGTTGAAATTCGCCAGGGCAAAAAGCATCAGCCGCTTGAGGTCAGTGAAAAAGACGGCGTTGTCGTCATCGTCGGCGAGAAATGGCGCGAGGATGAGACGCGCAATTGTTGCGGCAGGCGCATCCGGCGTGACTTTCACGGACGCAAGGACCGCAAGCGGACGACGGGCGCGCCGGTCGATCATGATTTCTTTGGCGACTATCCGACGATTATCGTTTCGATGCCGGTTAATGGCGACGTTGATTTTATTGACGCCTGGATACTGCTTGATATGGAACGTTTGAATGGCGCGCTGCTACTCGATGCGTGTTATGTATACGGACAAACTGGCGATGTAGACGAGGCGATTGTCGGTCTTGTTGACGGCAGCCGTCTGGTCATGGGCGACATTAACGCTGGGCTAGAGGTTGATATATCAGGCGAGGCGGACATTATGGTTGGCGATACGGCGATGGTCGATGTCGATATCGCCGGGCCGGGGGACGTGATTATTGGCGATGTTAGCGGCATGTTTGACGTCTCCATCGCCGGATCGGGCATTGTCCGGGCGACGCGGCTTGACGGGCCTATGACGGCTCGGATTGCGGGCTCCGGCGGTATTGCGGTCAAGAGCGGACGCGCCAACAGGCTGCGAGCGCATATTGACGGCTCGGGCGGGATCTATTTCGGCGGTGTGGTAACGCAGCCGGAATTGCGGCTGTTCGGATCCAGCGAAGTGCGGATGAAATCCGTCAACGGCCGCATCACCCATCATGGCGGCGGCGACGTCTATGTCGGCGGCGAGGTCTTTTCTGACGAATAACCGTCTGGGCGCTACGCTGACGGCCGCTTTTCTATCTGCGTATATTCACGTTGCGGCGCGCCGGTGTAAATCTGGCGCGGGCGACCGATTTTCTGGTTCGGATCGACAATCATCTCCGACCATTGCGCAATCCAGCCGACGGTGCGTGCAAGCGCGAACAGAACCGTGAACATGTCGGTCGGAAAGCCAAGCGCGCGCAGCGTGATGCCGGAATAAAAGTCGATATTCGGATAGAGTTTTTTTGCAACGAAATATTCGTCCTCAAGCGCTATTCGTTCCAGCTCCATCGCCACCTGCAATAACGGCTCTTCACGAATGCCGAGAGCGTCGAGCACTTCGTGACAGGCTTTGCGCATGACTTTGGCGCGCGGGTCATAATTTTTATAAACCCGGTGGCCAAAGCCCATCAGCCGGAACGGATCGTCCTTGTCTTTGGCGCGCGCGATAAACTCCGGAATGCGGTCAACCGAACCAATTTCCTCCAGCATATTCAACGCCGCCTCATTGGCGCCGCCATGGGCCGGGCCCCAAAGTGAGGCGATGCCGGCGGCGATGCATGCGAAGGGATTGGCGCCGGACGAACCTGCAAGCCGCACCGTTGAGGTCGAGGCGTTTTGCTCGTGGTCCATATGTAAGATGAAAATCTTGTCGAGCGCGTCGCAGAGGATCGGATTGCACTCATATTCTTCGCTAGAGACCGCAAAACACATGCGCATGAAGTTCGACGTGTAGTCGAGATCGTTGCGCGGAAAGACGAAAGACTGGCCAATAGAATATTTATAGGCCATCGCCGCAATTGTCGGCATTTTGGCGATCATCCGATGGCTGGCGACCAGGCGTTGTTTCGGATCTGTAATGTCGGTGGAGTCATGATAGAACGCCGACAAGGCGCCAACCACGCCAACCATAATCGCCATCGGATGCGCATCGCGCCGAAATCCGTTGTAGAAGATTTTCAGCTGCTCATGCACCATCGTGTGCATGGTGATCGAGTTTTCAAACCATTTGAGCTTTTCTGGGCTAGGTAATTCGCCATTTAACAACAGATAGGCAGTCTCAATAAAATCGGAGTTCTCTGCAAGCTGATCGATTGGATAGCCGCGATAGAGCAAGACGCCCTCGTCGCCATCGATAAAGGTGATTTTGGATTCGCAACTTGCGGTCGAGGTGAAGCCGGGGTCAAAAGTGAAGGCGCCGGTTTGCTTGTAGAGGCTGCGGATGTCGAAAACATCAGGTCCGTGGGTCGCCTTATAGACGGGAAACTCGACGGTCTGGCTATTTTGCGTGAGGGAGACCGTTCCTGAGGTTTTCAGATCGCTTTTCATTAAATCAGCCTTTTATTTTTTGCACTGCATCATTTATGTTGCAGCGCATTATACGGCAATGTTTCGGCTATTCCAGCATTACTGTCAGTGAATTTGGTCGCCAATACGCGCCAGCGATTCTACGCGACCGAGGCTATATAGCACTTCGCCGATGGAAGGCGAAGGCCGCCCGGCAGTAAGCGCGGCGCGCAAAGGCGCGCCAACACCGCCAAAACCGATATTTTTTGTCGCGGCGAGAGTTTGTAGCCGCTGTTCCAACGCTTCTGGCGTTAACCATAACGCCTCCTCGCTCAAGACCTCTTTGATCTCTTTGAGCATGTCCACAGCGCCGTCTTTTCGCAACGGCTTTGCCGCTTTGCCCTCAACCGTGAAAGGCCGGGCGAGGAACAGGAATTCGCTGGCAGTGACAATGTCGGCGAGCGTCGCGCAGCGGGTTTTCAAAAAGGGCGCGGCACGCTCAAGTCGAGCGGTATTTTCTGTACCGAGATCAATGTCAGTTTTTTCGAGAAAGGGGATAGACAGGCGCACAAATTCCACATCGTCGAGCGCGGCCACATAATGCGCGTTGATATGATTGAGTTTGTCGAGGTCGAGCCTTGCCGGGGCTTTGTTGACGCCTGAGATATCAAACCACTCCAGCGCTTTGTCGCGCGGGATGATTTCGTCATCGCCATGCGACCAGCCTAAGCGAAGGAGGTAGTTGGCAAGCCCGTCGGCAAGGTAACCCATATCACGATAGGCCTCGACGCCGAGGGCGCCGTGGCGTTTGGAGAGCTTTGCGCCATCGCCGCCGTGGATTAGAGGCACATGCGCAAAAACCGGCGCCGGCCAGTCGAGCGCGTCATAAATCTGTTGCTGCCGCGCGGCATTGTTGAGGTGGTCGTCGCCGCGAATGACATGGCTGACTTCCATGTCGTGATCATCGACAACCACCGCCAGATTATAGGTTGGATCGCTATTGCTCCGCAATATAATGAGATCGTCGAGCGCAGAATTTGGAAACGAGACATCGCCCTGGACGGCGTCTTTGACAGTGGTCACACGCTCGCGCGGCGCCAGAAAGCGGATGGCGAACGGCGCGCCTTCCGGCGCGCGGGCGGGGTCGCGCTCGCGCCACGGGCTTTCAAAGCGAACGCCGTCCGCGCGGGCTTTGTCACGCGCGGCGGTCAGTTCCTCCGGCGTCAGGTAGCAGCGATAGGCCTTTGCCTCGGTGAGAAGCTGGCGCGCGATTTCAACATGCCGGTCGCGGCGCGAAAACTGCGATATGGGATCGCCATCCCAGTCAATCCCGAGCCAGGACATCCCGTTCAAAATAGCATCAACCGCGTCTTGTGTATGACGGGCGCGGTCGGTGTCCTCGATACGCAAAAGAAATTTGCCGCCGCGCCCGCGCGCATACAGCCAATTGAACAGGGCCGTGCGCGCGCCGCCAATATGTAAATAGCCCGTCGGCGAGGGGGCGAAACGGGTGACGGGGGCTTGCGTATTTTTGGCGGCGTGCGGCATGTCTTGCAGACCGGCTCCGATTGCTGTGAGATGATAAGAATCAAGGTTCCGTGCGGCGTTGTTAGCACATCAATCTAACCGGCGCCTATGTTTCCATGTCCATTTCACCATGACCGTTAAAGCTGGAGAACAATTCGCTGACCCTGATGTCAGCCCCAGCGTGTTGCGGCGCGCATTACGGCGCTTGGCCTATCTTGTCCCGGAGCGGGTCGGCGCGTGGCTAAAGACTGATCTTGAACCAATCGGTGTTTGGGCGCCCGCCGCTATTGGCGTCGGCGCGGGCATTTACTTCGGGTTGAAAACCGAGCCCCATGCAGGGCTCGCCATCGGGCTTTTGCTTGGCGCTTTGGGTTTGGCGACTTTTGCCCATAGCCGTGCCGGTTCGGGCGGTAAGGTTTTCGCGGGGCTGCTCCTCGTGGCGCTTGGCTTTGCGGCGGCGGACTGGCGCACATCGCAGATTGCAGCGCCGGTTCTTGACCGCGAGCTAACCATCCGATGGGTAACGGGCGAGTTGATTAGCGTTGAAGACCGTTCGCGTATGCGGCGCATGATTGTTGCGCTCCATGCGATTGACGGGGTGGGCGACGAAGACTTGCCGGCGCGCGCGCGCATCAGTTGGCGCGGCGGGGAATTTAACGCCGCGCCAGGCGATGTCATCCGCCTACGCGCCGGGCTCAGCCCGCCGCCGCCGCCGGCTGCGCCCGGCGCGTTCGATTTTTCGCGCCAACTTTATTTCCAAAAGATTGGCGCAGTCGGTTTTGCCGTGACCGCGCCGCAAATCGTAGACAAGCCGGTAGGCGGGTGGGGTAAAGGATTCCGTACACAAATTGAAAGTGTTCGCGCCAATCTCTTGCATAGAATAACGAATGCAGCGCCGGGGGAAGGGGGTGCCATTGTCGCCGCCATCGTCACCGGCAAGCGTGACGCCATTACGCCGCGATCAAGAGCGGCGCTGCGTGACGCTGGCCTTGCTCATATGCTGGCGATTTCCGGGATGCATATGGGGATCGCAACGGGCATGATTTTTTTCGTTGTGCGTTTCGGCCTGGCGGCGATAGAGCCGCTGGCGCTGCATTATCCGATTAAGAAATGGGCGGCGTCGGCGGCGCTGTTATCCGGTTTTGTCTATCTGATATTGTCCGGCGGCGGGTGGTCGGCGCGGCGCGCCTTCATTACCGCATCAATTATGTTTGCGGCCATCCTGGTGGACCGGCGCGCTCTGTCGCTCAGAAATGTCGCCATCGCCGCCTCGATCATTCTTTTAACGACACCGGAAGCGCTCTTCCATCCGGGCTTTCAAATGTCGTTTGCCGCCGTTACCGCTTTAATCGCCGGCTATGAATGGTATGGCCGCCGCGCCGACCCGGATCGTAGTTTTTCTTCTCTAGCGCAGGTGAGGCGATATGGGGCGGCGCTTGCCGTTACCGACACGGTTGCGGCGATCGCGACCGCGCCATTTGCGCTTTATCATTTTAACCGCGTTGCGCTTTATTCGCTGCCGGCAAATGTTTTGGCGATGCCGCTGATGGGCTTCTGGGTTATTCCGGCAGCCATAGTGGCGCTGATGCTTGCGCCTTTTGGCTTTGATGCATGGGCGTGGCGCGTCTCGGCAGAAGGCGTTGAGGTGATGTTGGCGATTGCCACAGAGGTCTCAAGCTGGCGCGGCGCAGTATCCTTTACCTGGCAATGGCCGCCTGCGGCTTTGCTGGTGATAACCATTGGCGGCTTGTGGTTTTGCCTTGCGCGCTCGCCTTTGCGGCTGGCCGGTATTGCGGCAATCCCGCTGACTGCCCTGATTGTCGCCGCCGCGCCGCCGCCGCAGGTTTTTGTCGCCGCATCGGGTATGAACGCCGGTGTGCTTTTACCGGACGGCGACCGAATGGCCGTCTTTAGCACGCGGCGCGACCGATTTTCAGCTTCCGTCTGGGGCGAGGCCGCGGGCTTTGACCGGGAAAACGCCAAAGTGATGGCGATGGACGAAGTTGGCGTCTGCGATACGAGCGGCTGCGTATTAACAATCAACTCGAAAGTCGCGGCGTTTATTTCAGACCGCAACGCGCTTGGCGAAGATTGTGCGCGCGCAGATCTGGTGGTGGCGTTTTTTCCGGTTAGCGGCGCTGACTGGCGCCGCTGCAACGCCGTTCTCATCGATCGTCGCTCGGTATGGCGGCGCGGCGCTCATGCTGTGTGGCTGATGCCAGACGGCGACATTGAAATTATGACTGTCGCCGAGCAATCCGGCCGCCGTCCTTGGACCGCAAACTAGTAGCGCCGCATCAGCGCGACCAGCTTGCCCTGGACTGAAACCCGGTCCGGACCATAGATGCGGGTCTCATAGGCCGGGTTGGCCGCTTCCAGCGCAATCGAGGCGCCTTTTTTGCGCAGCCGTTTCAGGGTTGCTTCTTCCTCGTCAACCAGCGCGACCACGACATCGCCGCTAGAGGCGTCGTCACAGCGTTTGATAATCGCCAGATCGCCATTGTGAATGCCGGCGTTGATCATCGATTCGCCCTGCACTTCGAGAATGTAGTGCTCGCCAGTCCCCATCAGCGCACCGGGTGCGGGAATGCGATCCACCTCATGCTGGATAGCCTCAATCGGCGTACCGGCGGCGATACGGCCAAGCACCGGCAGTTCGCTCATGCCTTCGTGGCTGGCGGTTGCGGCTGGCGCGCGGCGGCCGCGGTTTTTGAAATTGCCCGCGACGACGGAGGGCGAGAATCGCGGCGGTTGCTGCGTATTCGCCGCCGCCATTTCGTCAGGCAGGCGCACAACCTCCAGCGCCCGGGCGCGATTGGGCAAGCGGCGTATAAACTCGCGCTCCTCTAGGGCGGTAATCAGTCGGTGTATCCCGGATTTTGATCGCAAACCCAGCGCATCCTTCATTTCGTCGAAAGAGGGCGACACGCCGGTCTCAACAATCTGGTCATTGATATAGATCAGCAGCTCATGTTGCTTCTTGGTCAGCATAGTCTCTCCTTGGCCGTTGTTTTTGGCCCGTTGCTATTGCTGGCCCTCAACCAAAGGCTATTTCCACCGTCGAAACGACAGAAGAACAAAACAACAACGATGTTCTATGCATGTTCTAATTGCGCGTCAACAGGGTTAAAACTGAGCCGAGACGGGCGTTATGCAATGGCCGGCGGCTTCAGCAGCGCCCGCGTCGCCGCCTCGATATCATTTTGGCGCATCAGGCTTTCGCCAACCAGAAACGCGGATGCACCATAGCCGCGAAGCGTGACCAGGTCTTGGTGCGAAGCGATGCCGCTCTCGCTGACCAGAACGACGTTGCGAGGTACGGTGGCGGAAAGCTCAGATGTTACCTGAAGTGAAGTCTTAAATGTATTTAGGTTTCGGTTATTTATGCCAATTAAGTTAGCATTAAGGTTAATGGTACGATCCATCTCGGTGCGATTATGGACCTCGACCAGCACATCGAGCGCGGCTTCACGCGCGGCCAGGTAGAGCTCACTCGCTTGAGCATCCGACAGGCAGGCCATAATCAGGAGAATGCAATCCGCGCCCCAGGCCCGTGATTCGACAATTTGATAGGGGTCGATCATGAAATCCTTGCGCAGCACCGGCAGCGAACAGGCGTTGCGCGCGGCCTTGAGGAAGTCTGGCGAGCCTTGAAAACTCGGCCCGTCGGTCAGCACAGAAAGGCATGTCGCGCCACCGGCCGCATAATCGCGCGCATGGTCGGCAGGGTTGAAGTCCCGCCGGATGAGCCCTTTGGATGGGCTTGCCTTTTTAATCTCCGCAATCAACGCAATTCCGTCAGTGGCTTTTTTGACCAGTGCGCTGCGAAACCCGCGCGGTCTGGTCTCTTTCGCCAGCGCTTCCAAAGCGCCAATGGGAGCGTTCGCCTTAGCGCTAGCAACCTCCTCGCGCTTATAGGTGATGATATCGTCGAGAATGGTCATGCCGGACCGTTGGAGAGTGCAACAAGCTTTGCGAGCGCGGCTTTGGCTGAACCGTTATCAATGGCGCGCTCAGCCAGCCTTGCTGCATCGCTAAGGCTTTGGGCTTTGCCGGCGACGATTAACGCGCCAGCGGCGTTGAGGACAGCAATATCGCGATAAGCGCCCGGCGCGCCATTCAGGACGCGTATCAGCGCTTCGGCGTTCTCTTTCGGGTCGCCACCTTTCAGCTGCTCCAGGGTCGTCCGCGCAAGTCCTGCATCTTCCGGCGTGACCTCAAACTCCTCAACCGCACCGTTCCGCAACGCCGCCACGTAAGTCGGCCCGGTCGTGGTCAATTCATCAAGACCGTCGCTGCCATGCACCACCCAGGCGGCCTCAACACCGAGCCGAGGCAGGGTTTGCGCGATCGGGTGAATAAGGTCGCGGGCAAACACGCCCATCAGCTGGCGCTTGGCGCCGGCGGGGTTTGAGAGCGGGCCGAGCACATTAAACAAGGTGCGCACGCCCAACGCTTTGCGCGCGGCAGCGGCATGGCCTACCGCCTTGTGGTGAAGCGGGGCAAACATGAAACCGACTTTGGCTTCATGGATACAGCGGGAAATCAAATTCGGCCCAATCTCAAGCTTGACGCCGAGCGCGACCAGAACTTCCGACGAGCCAGATTTCGAAGACGCAGCCTTGTTGCCATGCTTGGCGACCGGCACGCCGCAGCCGGCAATTATAAGCGCGGCCGCGGTTGAAATATTGTAGGTCCCAGCGCCATCGCCGCCAGTGCCACAGGTGTCGATAGCATCTGCTGGGGCATCGACCCGCAGCGCCATCGCGCGCATCGCTTCTGCTGCGGCGGTGATT
Source organism: Hyphococcus sp. (assembly GCA_021776455.1). GTDB lineage: Bacteria > Pseudomonadota > Alphaproteobacteria > Caulobacterales > Parvularculaceae > Hyphococcus. The sequence continues at coordinate 8,523 of JAJFFX010000051.1, forward strand.
TCTGCACCCGTCTCACCGCGTGTGCGCAAAGCGGTTAAAAACCCGGCAATTTCAATATCGCTCGCCGCGCCGGAAAGGATAGCATCCATAGCGCCGCGCATTTCTTCCGGGGTTAGCGGTTGGCCTGAAACCGCCAGCGTCAAAAATCGTGTAAACCCGCTCATTGCATTGCCAGTTTGATGAAGCGGGCAACGATCTCGGCGCCATATTCGGAAGCGATGCTCTCGGGGTGAAACTGGACCCCGACAATCGGCAGTGTTTCATGAACAACCGCCATGACCTCGTCGTCATCCTCGGCCGACGCTGCGACGACCAGATCCGCCGGCAGGCTGGAGCGCTCGGCAACCAGCGAATGATAGCGCGTCGCCGTAAAAGGCGAGGGCAGACCCTCAAACAAACCACCGCCGTCATGGATGATGTTGCAGGTCTTGCCATGCATTAAATGTTCAGCCCTGACGATGCGTCCGCCAAAATGCTGGACAATGGCCTGCATGCCTAGACAAACGCCAAAGACGGGTTTGCGCGCCGCCGCCGCCGCACCAATCAGGTCGAGGCATATGCCCGCCTCTGTCGGCGTGCGTGGGCCGGGCGAGATGACGATGGCTCTGGCGTCTGAGCCAACCGCCTCCTCAGCGCTGAGGACGTCATTGCGCCTGACCACCACCTCTTCACCGGTCGCGCCAACCAGGTGAACAAGGTTGTGAGTGAAGCTGTCATAATTATCGATCAGCAAAATCATCGAAATCTCGAGAATCAGCGAATGTAGAGGATTGGCAAGTTTAACGCCGCCACGCGAGGGCGCAAGCGGTCCCGTAATGCATGGGCGGGACCGCTGGATAGGTAAAGCCCCCACGGATGGGCATTTGATAGATTGATATACGGGCAAAAACATAAATTTGAGACCGGCCGCCCTGCCGCAAGCTGGCCCCGGTGGTTCAATGTCGGCATGGTCGCCTCTGTTGGCATCGCCCTTATGGGTGTCTTGATTGGCGCCATTTCCGCCTATGTCAGCGAGCTTGGCGCGGTGGCGAGCGCTGCAAAAATATCCGCCCTTAACGCCCCGCTTCGTGATGACCGGCTTTTCGACCTTGCCTATCATGCGCGTGAGAAAATCATCCGGCGGGTTCTTGCGTCTGCAGATTGGACGGCGCCCGACCTTGAGCGCTTGGCGCCGCCGCATATGATGCGCATGCCATCGACGCCAACCGGCCAGAAGCCGAAAATTATCATTATATTTGACGATATGGGGATTGATAAGCACGCCTATGAAAATACGGCCGCGCTTCCGGGCCCTCTGACATTATCGTTCTTGCCCTATGCTAATGATGTTGATCAGTTAGCCGCTGCGGCGCACAAGGCGGGCCGTACGGTAATGTTGCATTTGCCGATGGAGCCAGAGGGCTCCGCCGATCCGGGACCGGCGGCGTTGACGACAAAGATGACCGGGGTGGCGTTCCTTGATGCGCTGATGTGGAACCTTGAACGGTTTGGGGGATATGTCGCGGTCAACAACCACATGGGGTCAAAACTCACCGCAGACGAAGCCGCGATGAAAACCGTCCTTGCCTATCTGAAGCAGGAGGGCGTGTTCTTTTTAGATAGCGTCACCACTGGCGACACGAAGGTGCGCAGCGCCGCCGCCCGGGTCGGCGTAGATGTGTTCGCGCGCGATGTGTTTCTTGACGCCGAGGCAGGCGACAAACTCGCCATCAGAAAGCAACTTCGCCTGATGGAACGGATCGCAAGAGAGACCGGTTATGCGGTCGCAATTTGCCACCCGCGCAAGGAAACGCTTGAAGTGCTGGGCCCATGGCTGACCTCCGCACCGGAACGCGGCTTTGAACTGGCGCCAGTGACAGCGCTCATCGCTATTCGACGTCAGGAAAAGCTGCAAGCGCTGGCAAATAATGCGCCAGCATTGCGACTGTAATCGTGAAACCGTCGTTAAAACCGCATCAAAACTTTAGGCGCAGCAAGTTGCCGCGCCCAAAGTTATAGCACCAGGCGCCGATTACGCCGCTTCGGCTTTTTCCCCCGCGATATAAGCGTCGATGAGTTCCTCCAGGATAGGAAGCGCCACAGCGCCGCTTTTCAAGACAACGTCATGAAAGTCGCGAATGTCAAAATCATCACCAAGTTCGGCTTTCGCTTTGTCGCGAAGCGCCAAAATTTTGATCATGCCGATCTTATAAGACAATGCCTGGCCGGGCAGATCAATATAGCGCTCGATTTCCTTGGTTGCGTCCTCTTCGGTCATCGGATTGTTGTCGAGCATATACTTGATGGATTTCTCGCGAGACCACCTTTTCGAATGAACGCCAGTGTCAACAACCAGGCGTGCCGCGCGCAGCATTTCATTTTGAAGCCGTCCGAAATCCTGCATTGGATCGGTAAACCGTCCTTCTTCTTTAGCAAGACGTTCTGAGTATAGGCCCCACCCCTCTGTATAGGCGCCAAAGAAAGCGAATTTTTGGAACATCGGCACGCCGGTCAGTTCCTGTTGTATCGCAATCTGGAAATGGTGCCCCGGCGCGCCCTCATGATAGGCGACGGTTTCCATTTCGTGCTTTTGCTTAGTCGTCATATCTTTGAGGTTGACGTAGTAAATTCCGGGGCGCGATCCGTCGGGCGTTGGGCGGTTGTAAAACGCGATCGGGGCGGTTTCCTCGCGCCATTCTTCTACGGCGCGTACTTCCAGCGGCGCCTTTGGAAGGATGTTGAAATATTTATCAACGTCGTCGTAGATCGCGTCGATATAGGCCTTGGACTGATCCAGATAGGCCTGTTTGCCTTCCGGCGTATTGGGAAAGAAGTTTGACGGATCGGTCCGAAGAAACTCGAAAAACGCCTGCAAGGAACCCTTGAAGCCGACCGTCGCCATGATCTCTTTCATTTCGCCACGAATACGCTTGACCTCTTTGAGGCCAGTCTTGTGAATTTCTTTCGCCGTCAGGTTTTTTTCGGTTGTCCAGAAATTCACCCGGCTTTCATAATACGCCTTGCCCTCTGGCAAAGCCCACACGCCATGGGCTCCTTGAGATTGACCGCGCAGCGATTCAACTTTGGCAATGAACGACATCACGGTTTGTTGGAAAGGGCCTTCAAGAGCCGCGACCGCCTCGTCCATCAGTCGATGTTTTTCTGTATCGTCAATCTCCAACGCGCTGACCTTGCCGCGAAAATCAGCAAGGATGGCGCTGTCTTCTTCACTATCGTCAAAAGGCGCGCCGGCTAGAACATTTTGCGCATCCTTGATGACAGGGTCGAATGAAAAAGATGTTGGAACAATGCCGCGTTCCGCGGCCATATCGACCCCTTCTATCAGTTGCTCGCCGACGGTTTTAAGGCCGTTAAGGCGCGAAATATACGCCTCCGCATCAGAGACGTTATCAACGCGGTGAATGTTCTGCATGAAGGTAACCGGGAAAGTCACTGGATTATTCATGGTAGAGAAGGCATAGCCGTGAAAGCGATAAGGGTGCCCGGCGATGGCGCGTTCTTGCAAGAATTCAAAGATTCTATAACTGACTTGTGACGACTCTGAGAGCTGTTCACGGTCGATCTCCGCGCGAAGGCGCGCGAGGTCCTGTTGTGTTTCCTCGTACTGACGAACGACTTCAGCATCGGAAAAATCATCCCATTCGCCGTAGCGCTGGGTTTTCATGCCAAGTTGAGCCTGAAAGGTCGGTGAGTTGGCGATGTCTCGCTGGAAGATTTCTGCAAAGAAGGTTTCGAGTTTTTGGTCTTCTGTCTGTTCGGCTGTATCCTCAATCGCTTGCGCCGTCTCTTGTGCATAAGCAAGCGGGTTGGCGAACATGACAAGTGCGCTCGTCGCGGCTAGCCAGGTTTTAAATGTGTTGGTCAAAGTGTGCCCCTTTTTATTTCGTTTCAATAAATATCGCGCGTGGCTATGTGGCCTGTGCAACACTGAATGTCATAGCGTATTAGGAGCGCTCAGCTTGCAGTTTCATCGCGCATACGGAGCGCTTCGTCGCAAAGGAGGCGGACTTGCTATCCTAATTCCCGCTTCGTTCTAGCGCAGCTCTTGCGGCAGCGAACAAGGCTTGGGCTTTGTTTTCACATTCACGTTGTTCCATTTCCGGATCAGAATCGGCGACAATTCCGGCGCCGGCCTGTACGTACATGCGACCGTCCTTAACGATGGCGGTTCGAAGCGCAATGCAGGTGTCGACATTGCCGTCGGCGGAAAAATAACCTATCGCGCCGCCATAAACGCCGCGTGCGGAGCTTTCCAGCTCGTCTATTATTTCCATGGCGCGGATTTTTGGCGCGCCGGTCACCGTGCCGGCTGGAAATCCTGCGGCGACTGCATCCACGGGGTGCACATCCTCGCGCAAATCGCCGATGACGTTGGAGGCGATGTGCATAACGTGGCTGTAGCGCTCGATGTTGAAGCTCTCGGTCACGCGCACCGAGCCGATTTTCGCTGACCGGCCGACATCATTGCGACCGAGATCGAGGAGCATCAAATGCTCTGCCCGCTCCTTCGGGTCAGCGAGTAATTCCGCTTCCAGCGCCTTATCTTGCGCCGGCGTTGCGCCGCGCGGGCGGGTGCCCGCAATCGGGCGTATCGTCACTTCGCCGTCGCGGACGCGGACCAGAATTTCAGGGCTCGAACCGACCAGCGCAAAATCGTCGAAGTTCAGATAAAATAGAAACGGCGAGGGGTTTGAGCGGCGCAGCCCACGGTAAAGCTCGAACGGCGGCGCGGTGAATTCGGTTGAGAAGCGCTGGCTCAAGACGACCTGAAAGATATCGCCGGCGGTGATATAGTCCTTGGCGCACGCAACCATATTGCGGAACCCGGCTTCATCCGTATCCGACACAACTTCAACACTCTGATTTGCGATCGGTCTTTCGGCGACCGGCAGTGCGAGCGGTGCGGCGAGGTTCTCGGCTGCGTCTGCAAGCCGCTCGCCAGCTCTGGCGTATGCGGCGCGCGCTGAGACGCCGGTTTCCGGCCGCGCTGGCGCGAACAGGGAGATTTCCTGGCAAATATTGTCAAACACCGCAACCAACGTCGGGCGAATGAAGATTGCGTCGGGTCCCTCAAGACCGCCGGCGGGACGCGGACCCAGATGCTCCATCTGGCGCACCATATCGTATCCCAGATAGCCAAAGACGCCGGCCGCCATAGGCGGCAGCCCCGGGGGCGGTTCAATTTCGGATTCGGCAAATAGGCGTTTCAAATTGACCAGCGGCGCGCCTTCTTCTTCGACAAACGCTGCCGGGTCAGTCGCCGCATTACGATTTATCTGTGAGCGTCCGCCAAAACTGCGCCACAAAATATCCGGCTTGAAGCCGATGATCGAATAGCGTCCTAGCTGCTCGCCACCTTCCACCGATTCCAGCAAGATTGCGTTGCTGCGTGCGCCGGCGAGCTTCAAAAATGCCGATACTGGCGTTTCGAGATCGCTGACCACACGGCGCCAGACCAGTTGTGCATGCCCCTCCCGGTAAGTTTTTTCAAATTCCGGGAAACCAGGTGTCAGCGTCACTGGCCCTCGCCAAAAATCGCATCGAGCCGTGTCTGATTAATTTTAACCTCAAAATCATCGCGCACAGCCAATATGAATGCGTCGACCAGCTCCTGATCCAGTTGAAAACCCAAATACTGTTCAAAGGCTTCCACCTGCTCCGGCGGAACCTGGTTCGGCGAATAGCCAATCTGGCGGATTTCAGCGATGACCTGCGCTTGGCCCAACGACGCGGGGCTGGAGACGAGATCGCCTTTGGTTGCAGTAAATATCTGTTGGTTGAAAGTCAGTGAAATAGCCTCGTTTTCAAATCGCCGGTCGATGAGCAGTTGCGTCGGCGTGCGGCTAAACGGGTTGGCCGCCTCATCGAAGGTCTGGCCTCCAGCAACGGCATCACGAATGCTGCGCACCGTGTTGGAAATCCGCTGCAGGCGTTCTTGCTTGCGCCAACCTTGATCGGCGCCATCTTGCACATCGGCAAAGGGTTTGATCGCGGGCGCTTTGATTTCACGCAACGCAACGAAAAAGTATCCGTCGCGAGCAGCAAGGTCGAGGGCTTCGGATTCTTCATCCTCATCCAGAGCAAAAACCTCTGACAACGCCTCGCCGGGAACTTTGTCGACAATCGCGCCGCCTGGGGTAAAGCTGTAACGGTCGATCGGGCCGATGGTTTGAATTTCAAAACCAGCCTCTTCTGCCGCAACCCGTAGACCGGCGCCGCTGTCACGAACTTCTTCTATCGTATCGACAGCGCTTAACAGGGCGCGTCTTGTGTCCTGATCGAGATATTGCGCTTCAATTTCACCGCGCACCTCTTCAAATGTGGTTGTTTCCGGCGGCGTGACATTGGCAATCTGAACCACGGTCCAGCCGAAGGAACTGCGAACCGGATCAACAATAGCGCCTTCTTCCAGTCCTGCGGCAAAAGCCGCATCCGCAACCGCCGGGTCAAGAATGTCGCGCTTTTGCGCATCGGTAAATGTCACCGCACCAAGATCTAGCCCGCGTTCGCTGGCTATGGTTTCAAACGGTTTGCCCTGACGCAGGGCTGCGCTTGCGGCCTGAGCCTCGGCTTCTGTTTTATAAGTGATTTGATAGACCGTACGGCGTTCCGGCTTATCGTAAAGGCGCTCCTTATTCAGATCGTAAAGCCGCCTGATCTCTTCTTCCGGCGTCTCCAATCCTGCACGGAAGTCTTCGTTCTTTAAAATCAGGAGGTCGAAACTGCGATATTCCGGTGCGGTGAAGGCTGCTGGATTTTCTTTGTAATAGGTTTCCAAATCCGCTGGCATCGGTTCTGCGGCTTTGCCGGACATTTCGTCGGTGACGATCAGATAGCCAATCTCGCGGCGTTCGGTATCGCGCAGCAACATCGCCTCAACGAATGGGTCGGGCGCCGGCGCGCGCGCGACAAGCGCATTGACCAGTTGGTTGCGCTTCAGGTCTTCGCCAACGCGGCGTTCAAAGTCGCTGACCGTTAGATTGTTCTGTCGTAAGATGCTTTGCAGGGTCGCCGGATCGAATTTACCGGTTGCCGGATTTTGAAAGTTTTCATTCTCCTGGAGGAAATCCCGCACCAGTGTGCGCGGCATGGCCAGCTGCATCTTGTCGGCGAATTGATCCAGCGCGGAAGTGGTGGTGATCGTGGTTACAATTTGGTCGTGCAGGCCAGAGGCCACCGCTTCTTCGCGCGTAAAAGCGCCGCCGGATTGATTGCGCTGGGATTGGATGGCGCGGTTGAATTCGCTCTGGACATATTGTTGCGAAAAGCTCTTCCCGCCGACGGTAATTGCGGCGGTTCCCGAAAGCTGGCCCATGCTCGGCACGCCCCAAAGCGCGAATGCCAGGATCAACAATATCACCACAAACCACGCCGTGGCGCCTTTCAGCGCATTGCGCACCTGACTAAGCATAATCGCCTCACTTTTCGCGGCCTTGTCGCGCCGCCGTTCAAATTGGCGCGTAACCTAGACGCGCCCTCGTTTGGGGACAAGGCGGCAATGGTGAGAAGATGGTATTGGAAGGGCTGGTTTCAATATTCCACTCTGGACAGGGTTGCAGGCATCGCCTAACTCGAACCCTGACTTGTGGAGGCTCATATGCGGGCGCTGATAGCCGGGAACTGGAAAATGCACGGCCTCGCCGCATTCAGGAGCGAGGTTGCGGCGCTGGCTGCTAAGATGGCTGCCTCCGCGCCTGCAGATTGCGATGTCTTGATCTGTCCACCGGCGACACTGGTTGCTGCTTTCGCGAAGGAATTTTCCGGTACCGCTATCCAATTCGGCGGCCAGGACTGCCACGCCGACCCGAGCGGCGCCCACACCGGCGATATCAGCGCCGAGATGTTCGCCGACGCCGGCGCCGGCTTGGTGATTGTTGGGCATTCCGAAAGGCGCGCTGATCACAATGAAAGCGACGCTGATGTCCTCAGCAAAACCAAGGCGGTGTTGCGGGCGGGGCTGACGCCGATCATCTGCGTTGGCGAGAGCGAAGCGGAACGCAAAGCCGGCAAGGCGCTCGATATTGTCGGCGGACAGTTGGAGCGGTCCTTGCCCGAGACCAGCGATGATTTTGTCGTCGCCTATGAGCCGGTCTGGGCGATTGGCACCGGGCTGACGCCGACATTGGCCGACATTGCCGAGATGCACGCCTTTATCAGATCGAAGACCCGCAGCGATGTGCGCATCCTCTATGGCGGCTCGGTCAAGCCGGGCAATGCGCAAGACATTCTCGCCATAGACAATGTCAACGGGGCCCTGGTCGGCGGCGCCAGCCTTAAGGCCGGCGACTTTTATCCAATCGTCATGGCGGCTGGCGGCAAACAGTAATGGACAGGTTATGCGCGTGATTACTTTTTTGTTCTTCGGCGTCGTGTTTGTAACCATTACGGGGCTCTCCGGCTGCGCGACCTGGAATGCGGAACGCAATGCGCCAATGGTTGGCGAATGGATCGCTGTCGGGAGTGAACGCATGCATGCCTTTTCCGCGGGCCCGCGGGACGGGGATCTGCCGCCAGTAGTTCTCATTCACGGGGCCAGCGCGAATTTGCGCGATATGCAGATGTCGCTCGGCGAGCCGCTGTCGCGTGATCGCTTTGTGGTGATGGTGGATCGGCTGGGACGAGGCTATTCCGACCGCCCGAAAGGCGGATATGCGCTGGATGTGCAGGCGCGCTATATTCACGAGGTCGTTAAATCCTACGGCCTTAAAAACCCGCTCATCGTCGGGCAGAGTCTTGGCGGCGCCGTGGCGCTAAATTACGCTCTTCAGTATCAGGAGGAAATGAGTGGTCTTGTCCTGTTGGCGCCGGTGAGCCACGAATGGCCTGGCGGTATAGCCTGGTACAACAGCGCGTCGCAAATTCCCATGATTGGTTTCCTCTTGCGCCGGCTGATTATTCCCGTTTACGGCCAGCTTGCCGCTGAAGACGGCATTGAGGAGACCTTCCTGCCGGATGCGGCGCCGGAAGACTACTATCAACGCTCCGGCCTGGCGCTGCTTTTTCGGCCAGGTGATTTTAAGAGCAACGCCGCCGATATTGCTCATCTCAAGCAGGAAATCATCCGCCAACAGAACCGCTATGGCGAATTACAGTTGCCAGTGGCGATCATGACCGGGACCAGCGACACAACCGTCAGCCCTGAAATTCACTCGAAAACACTTGTAACGCAAATAGATGGCGCGACGTTGACGCTGTTTCCCGACACCGGGCATGCGTTGCACCATTCACAAACCGAAAAGATCATTGAGACCGTCGACCGGCTTTCGGCAGCTGACGCAACGGCGCGCTGAGGCGATCAGACATGCTTCGCTCGCTCCTATCAGTCATCGTTGCGGTCATCATCGGGCTGACGACGGCAAAATTTATCGAGGGCGCGGGCGTGGCGTTATTTGACGATAGCGCCAGACTTTCCGACAACGAGGAAACTGCATCCCTCTCATATAACCTGCTCCTTGCTCTCGGCTGGTTTGCGGGTTCTTTTGCGGCGTCTTCGACGGCGCTAGTGCTCGGCAAGCGCTGGGCGCCGCTCGGCTACCTCGCTGGTGCGTCGATGTTTTTTGCAGCCGTGATGACGCTGATGTCTTTTTCACTGAGCTGGTTTTTGTGGCCCATCTCTGCATTGGCGACCGGCGTGGGCGCCTTCGCAGCGGTTAAGCTCATAAAGGCGCAGATGGCTTATCCGGGGGCGACGGACCAAAGGGATTTATTTCGGTGACTAATGAGACCATTCCAGCGGCGACCATTTTGCTGCTGCGCGATCAGCCGGTTTTTGAAGTGCTGATGGTTGAGCGCCACGTCAATATCGCCTTTGCAGGCGGCGCGCTGGTGTTTCCGGGCGGGCGCATCGCCAAGGGTGACTACGACCCCGAATGGACAGAGCGGGTTAGCGGTTTTGATGCGATTGCCGAAGAACAGCGCGCGCCGCGCATTGCCGCCATACGCGAGGCTTTTGAGGAAACCGGAATTCTGCTGGCGAGGCGCGAAGGTGAGGCGGCTTATGTCGATGACGCGTATGCGCATTCGCTGACGTCCCAACGTAAAATCGTCGAAGATGATGACGCAAGATTTCTCGATCTTGTTAAAACCGAAAAGCTTGTTCTTGCCGGCGATCGGCTATGCCTCTTCGCGCGCTGGGCGCCGCCGGCTGCGGTGCGTCATCGCCGTTTCGATACCTGGTTCTTCGGAGCCAAAACCCCGGCGGAGCAAATTGCGCGCGAAGACGGCAATGAGGCGACAGAAGCACTTTGGACAACACCCGCCGCCGCGCTTGAAGCCTGCAACAACGGCAAGCGCAAGATGATCTTTCCGACAACGTGCAATCTTGAATTATTGAATATCAGCGACAGTGCAGACGCCGCCATTGCCTTTGCAGGTAAGAGGACAATAGAGCGCGTACAACCTGAAATCATCGAGCGGGACGGCGAGAAATTTATCACAATTCCTGACCACCTCAGCTATCCGGTTACAGAAGAACTCTTAGAAACGGCTTTGCGGTCATAATTTAGCAAATCAAGCGGATTGCGGATTATCGATCTGGCGATACGCATCGATAGCGCGTTTGGTATAGACCAGCGCCACATAGTCATAAAGGCCGTGGGTAATTATCGGCGCCAGCAAACTATCCGTATAGATATAGACAACGCCAAGATAGACGCCGACGAGGCCGGCAATCACAGCGTAAAGAACAGTGCGCATGTGCAGCAAACCAAAGATTATATTGGATGCAATGAGCGCCACTGCCAGCGGCGCAAACCCGCTTATCCAGCTTTGTATAACCCCGCGAAACAAAAACTCCTCGGCGATCCCGGCTACGACCGCCATCGCAATGATCCGCGGCATGGTGAACTCAAAACCGATTTTGGAGAAAAATTTAATCTGGCTGTGACGGAAAGTGGCAAGGGTTGGGTTTTGCGTGTTGGAGAACCACCACAGGAAGAGGGCAAGCGGCAAGGTTGCGATAACGCCAATCAGGGCGGTATTGACGGATGGAGAAATTTGCGGGAGCAACGGCGTTCCGATCAGCCAGCCCAACACAATGGCCGCAATCCCCATAAGCACTGTGCCGCCGATAACTGTAGCAAATATCCGTTGCTCGGATGGCTCAGGCTGGGATTGGTCAGAATTCATTTGCGACATTTACCGGCGTTTCAACGTGCCAAGCAGTCCGCGCACAAGCTCGCGCGCGAGCGTGCGCGCTGCGGTTTTAAATGCGGCCTCGCTAACGGTTTGCCGGTTTGATCGACGCCGCCTTGGCGCCCTCCTTGGCGCTCTCCGCGTAGCCGGCCCGGCTTTTTCTTTTTCAGCGCGCCGGCGCGCCTTTTGCTCACCCTCGGCAATACGCTCAGCGCGTTTGTGCAACACCTCGTAGGCGGACTTGCGGTCGATGGTTTGATCATATTTATCCGCCATCTCAGATATTTGAAGCACAGCCCTACGCTCGGCTTTGGTGACCGGGCCCATGCGCGAGGCGGGCGGGCGGATCAGCGTTTGTTGGACGATGCCGGGCGCGCCTTTGGTGGCCAGGGTCGAAACCAGCGCCTCGCCAATGCCAAGTTCGGTGATCACATCTACAGTTTTGAAATCGGGGTTAGCGCGAAAGGTCTCTGCCGCGGCGCGGACAACCCGCTGCTCGCGCGGTGTAAAGGCGCGCAGCGCATGTTGTACGCGATTGCCAAGCTGACTGGACACCGTGTCTGGGACATCAAGGGGGTTTTGGGTCACGAAAAATACGCTGACGCCTTTGGAACGGATGAGGCGAACAACCTGTTCAACCTTTTTGAGCAGCGCCTTTGGCGCCTCGTTAAACAGCAAATGTGCTTCGTCGAAAAAGAACACCAGCTTGGGCTTTTCCGGGTCGCCAACCTCCGGCAGTTCCTCAAACAGTTCCGATAACAACCACAACAAGAAAGTGGCGTAGAGTTTTGGCGTCTGCATCAGCTTGTTGGCGGCGAGGATGTTGATGATCCCGGCGCCGGCCTCATCGGTGCGTAAAAAGTCGTCAAGTTCTAGCGCCGGCTCGCCAAAGAATTGGTCGGCGCCTTGTTCTTCCAGCGCCAAGAGACGCCGCTGAATGGCGCCGACGCTGGCTTTGGAAACGTGGCCATACTCGGCCGACAATTCCTTTGACCGGTTGGCCACTTCTACCAGCAGCGCGCGCAAATCCTTCAGATCCAAAAGCAACAGACCCTCATCGTCGGCAAGACGAAAGGCTAGCGTCAAAACCCCTTTCTGAGTGTCGTTGAGCCCTAGCAGAGCCGCTAACAACAACGGCCCCATCTCGGTCACGGTCGCGCGGATCGGGTGTCCCTGTTTACCGAACAAGTCCCAAAAACACACCGGATAGGCGGTTGGTGCATAAGGCTCAAGCCCGACAACTTTTGCGCGTTTGGCGAGGAAGTCTTTCATCTTTACCGGTTGCGATATGCCCGACAAATCGCCCTTAACGTCAGCGACAAAGACTGGCACGCCAGCGTCGGACAATCCCTCGGCTATAATCTGTAACGTGACGGTTTTTCCTGTGCCGGTGGCGCCGGCGATCAGCCCATGGCGATTGGCGTATTTCAGATCGAGATATTGGGGGCATTTACTTTTACCGAGAAAAACTGTGTTTTCCGTCATAATATCTCCGCGCGCGCCATAAAACGGTGATGGTTAAGGGGCTATGCGGGCGACAGCAAGAGGCAAATGCCGCGCGCCTGCGATTTTTGCTAGCGAAAGCGCATGGAACAAATCATTTACCAAGGACGGAAAATCCGGTAATTTCCAGCGTCTCGCGCGGGGCAGGGTCGCTCCAGTTTATCAGCGTGAAAATGGGCAGACAGAAAGAAGGGCCACCATGTTTAGATTGATACTCGTCATCGCCGTTGCATTGGCAGTGATTATTGGGCTGACGAAACTAACGCGCCCTGTGGCGCCGGATGCCGGCGATGCGGTTGATGCGAGTGAGGAAGCGACCGGTGCTGCGTCTCATGACGCTGCCAGCACAACGGATGCCGCAGAAGCTGTCGGCGAGGAACTTGCCGGCGCCGCAGAGGATGCGGGCGATGGCGCTGCGAGCGATGACATGGTTGGCGATGCAGCAGATGCAGCCGGACAGGTCGCAACGGATGTTGTCGACGCTGCTGGCGAGGTTGCGGATGATGTTGTCGATACCGCCGGCGCGGCTGCGGGCGAGGGCTCTGACACGGTTGACGCCGCCGCCGATGCGGTCAGCGACGTCGCGGATGGCGCCGTTGATGCCGCTCCTGGTACGGTAGAAGAGGCCGCAAGCGAAGTTGAAGCGCCGGCAGAAGAAGCCGCAGAAGAAACGCAAGATCCGAGCGACGGCGACTAAGCGGCGCAAACCAAAACCGCCGCAGGAACAAGACAACGCCGTTCTCCCATGTCGGAGGGCGGCGTTTTGTTAACTTTCTGTTCATCAAGACGTATAAAATTTTAACACAATTGTAGCGGGTACTGCTTAGTTTCCGCCGCGAAGAGAGATATACAGAGGAAAAGAGCATGACAGCGGCGGCCTTAATCGACCTAGATCACCTTGAGAAATATGTAGTGGGTGATGATGCGCTCAGAGATGAGATCCTCACGATCTTTGGCGATCAGGTTCAGCTGTTGAGCGAGCAGTTTTCTATCGACCAGAGCGATGAAGGGTGGGGCGATACTGCGCATTCGATCAAAGGCGCAGCGCGCGGCATCGGCGCCTGGGTGCTGGGTAATTTATGTGCTGAGGCTGAGAGCCTGACGGGGCAAATCCCTGGCAAAAATGAAAAGCGCGCGGCTTTGCTGGTGTCGCTGCGCCGCCAGCTGGAAACTACCCTTGGTGAGGCGAAACGTCTGCGCGATCTCAACTGACTAACGTTTCAACTCAGTCATGGCGTTGGCGATCCCGCCAAGCGTTAAGGAATACATTCGATCGCCGACCAGCTCCCGGATGAGCTGCGTTGACGGCACATAATCCCAGCTGTCGCGTTGAATAGGGTTCAGCCAGACGACGCTTTCATAAATATCGGTCAGCCGCTTCAGCCAGATCGCACCGGGCTCTTCGTTGAAATATTCAACCGACCCGCCGGGCACTGTAATCTCGTAAGGGCTCATCGAGGCGTCGCCAACAAAGATAATCTTATAGTCATGCGGGTATTTATGCATGATCTCCCAGGTCGGAATTTTCTCGGTCCAGCGCCGCCGGTTGTCTTTCCAAACATAATCGTAAAGGCAATTGTGGAAGTAGAAATATTCCATGTGTTTAAATTCCGTCCGCGCCGCAGAGAACAACTCCTCGCAGGTGCGCACGAACGGGTCCATCGACCCACCTGCATCAAAAAACAATAACACCTTGATTGCATTGCGTCGTTCCGGGCGCATCTGAATGTCGAGATAGCCAGAACGGGCGGTTGCATCAATCGTGTTGTCGAGATCAAATTCGTCGGGCGCGCCCTTGCGGGCGAATCGGCGCAGCCGGCGCAGCGCTACTTTTATGTTCCGTGTACCAAGTTCTACATTGTCGTCGAGATTTTTATAGTCACGCTTTTCCCAAACTTTGACCGCGCGCCCCTGACGCTTGCCTTGATTGCCAATGCGAATGCCTTCCGGGTTATAGCCGCCCGATCCGAAGGGCGATGTCCCGCCGGTTCCGATCCATTTCGAGCCGCCCTGATGGCGCTTTTTTTGTTCGTCGAGACGTTGTTTTAGCGTCTCCATAAGCTTGTCCCAACCGCCAAGCGCTTCGATTTGTTTTTTGTCTTCCTCGGTGAAATATTTCTCGTTGAGAAGTTTCAGCCACGCTTCGGGAATTTCCGGCGCGACGCCGTCCTCGATGTTTTCAATCCCCTTGAAAACATGGCCAAAGACGCGGTCGAATTTGTCAAGATTGCGCTCATCTTTCACCAGCGCTGTACGCGACAGGTAATAAAAATCCTCTACCCGGCGGCTGGCAAGGTCGGCGTCCATCGCCTCCATCAGCGTCAGATATTCCCGTAAGGAGACTGGCAGGCCCGCTGACTTCAGCTCATGGAAAAATTTTGTAAACATCCCGCTATCTTACAAGTCGCCACGGCAAGGGGAAGCGGACAGCGCAGATAGGCGCCCGAAATTGCCGAGGATAACGGTCTAACTGGGCTCTAGCCCCACGATTTCGAGAAAACCGCCTTGAGCAATTGATTTCACCGCAAAATTGCCGTTAATTGGTCCCTCGTTAACCATAGTCGTGTCTGCAAGGGGTAGGGGCAATGAGAATATTTCCAGTTTTGTTCGCCGCAATCATGCTGGCGTTTTCACCGCTAAATGCGGCGATCGCGGCAAGCATTTCACAATCGCAAATTGTCACCATTCTCACTGACCAGGGCTATAATGCGCAAGAATATGAAGCCGATAAAGTTATTGTCGACGCGAGCGGTTTCAAGATCATTGTCTGGATCGACGGCGCCGATGGTGATGTTTCCTATATCACTTGGCTGCCTGGGATAACCGCTGATGATGTCGGCTACAAAATCCTCAACAAGTTCAATAATGATGTGAAATTCGGTCGTGCTTTTGCCGATAGCGATGGCGACATTCGGTTGCAAATGGACCGCAATTCCAGTGGCGGCGTATCAACGGAAAATATCGAATCGGATTTTGACGTCTTCCTTATGCTGATTGGTAAGTTCCTGTCGGATCTGGAATCCCAAACTATCGCTTGATCCAGATAGAGTGATCCGCAGACTCGCACGAGTCTACGTAATGTTATCTAGTAACCGCAACTTTCTGGGGAAAACCCAAAATAAATAAACGAAAAGGGTGTATTCTATACGCTGAAGGGAATGACCTATTGGCTGTTCTCGATTATAGTAAACGAAAACAAGGTAACTCAGCGCGCGACTGGGGGGTGTCAGACCAAGTATGGACGAGCAAGATGTATCGAATCCGGACATTGATCAGCCACAGGACGAAGAAGACGAAACGTTCACGTTGAAGGGTGTTGTGAAATGGTTCGACCCGACCAAGGGATACGGGTTTATCGTTCCCGATAATCCCGACTGTGATGGCGATGTGCTAATTCATTCATCCTGCCTAAAGGCTGCCGGGCGCGAAACCGCTCGGGAAGGCGCGACAATTGAATGTGAAGTGATCCGCCGCAATAAGGGACTGCAGGCCCTCAAGCTTTTGGATATTGATGAAACAACGGCGACGCCGCTGGTCGCGCAAACACCGATCGTCAGCCAGACCCCCGCTGGGGATTTTGCCCACGCTGAGGTCAAGTGGTTCAACCGCGCCAAGGGTTTTGGTTTTTTAACCCGCGGAGAGGGCACGCCCGACATTTTCATTCATATGGAAACGGTGCGAAACTGCGGTCTTGGCGAGCTTGTTCCGGGCCAACGCCTCCAGGTATCTTTCGGTGAAGGCCGAAAAGGTCTTCTGGCCGTCGAAATCAGACCCGACCCAGACAATTAATAAGAAAAGCCATGATCCAGTTTCGCGTAGCCGCCAGCGCTTTTGCAAAGTTTATATTTCTACTGTCGCTTGTCGCTACAGGCGCATGCGCTCAGTCCGATGGTCCTGGCGACGCATTCGGCACGGCAGCCTCAAAGCTGGTGATACAAACCGCCAATAGCGAGCATATCTTCAAGGTTGAACTTGTCGACACGCCGGAGACCCGCCGTGTGGGGCTGATGTACCGGACAGTACTCGCTGCTGATGCAGGCATGTTATTCGATTTTGAAGAACCTCAGACAGTGGCGATCTGGATGAAAAACACGCTGATCCCCCTCGATATTGCCTTTATCGATGAGAACGGCGTCATCAAACGCATCACCGCTGACGCGACGCCAAAATCGCTGGAAAGCATGCCATCGGGCGCAATCGTGCTCTCTGTGCTTGAAGTCAATGGCGGAACCTTTGCAGCGCTGGGGATCAAGGTAGGCGATCGCGTCCGCCACCCTCTTTTCAAAAACCAGTAACCGTCTCAATGGTCTTTACATCCGCTGCAAGATAGACGATGACCCGGCCGCGGTCTGTGTGGGCCGCCACCCTTGTCGGGGCGTAGCGCAGCCTGGTAGCGCATCTGGTTTGGGACCAGAGGGTCGCAAGTTCGAATCTTGCCGCCCCGACCATTTTGATCGCACCGGAGATCGGTTGCGAGAAATGACAGAAAGAGCAGGTCATTCATGTTTGCGCGCATTTACCGTCCGTCAAAGACTGCGATGCAATCCGGCAAGGCGCATACAAAATCGTGGTTGCTGGAGTTTGATGCTGAGACGGCAAGGCGGCTCGACCCACTGATGGGCTGGACCGGTGCGGAAGACATGACCGCTAGCGAGGTCCGCCTATCGTTCGACAGCAAGGACGAAGCCATCGCCTACGCTAACAATAACCGCATTCCTTACCGGCTAGAGCCGGAACATAGCCCAGCCACTGCGCCCAAAGCCTATTCCGACAATTTCGCCTTCCACCGCCGCAAGCCGTGGACTCATTGAGGTAGGTTGGCTTTTACTTCACCCGATGACTGTTCTAAATTCTGCATGCGCACGCGACGTGGTTCGTGTCTTGGCCGAGGTCGCGTTTCACGGCCCCGTAGCTCAACTGGATAGAGCACCGGCCTTCTAAGCCGGGGGTTGCAGGTTCCAGTCCTGCCGGGGTCGCCATTTTTTTATCTCGCGGCGATTCGCTTTGCGATTGCCTTAGGGCTCTCGCCGAAGAGGCGGCTCGCCATTCCCTCCTAGCCGCTATATGAGACGAGGGCTGGCTCCGTAGCTCAATTGGATAGAGCATCGGCCTTCGAAGCCGAGGGTTGCAGGTTCAAGTCCTGCCGGGGTCGCCAGTATTTTTATTGATTATGGTGTAGGGTCGGTTGAGCCAGCTTAGCTGACGACGGGGACCTCGCAATGTCGATTAAAGAAAAGCCGCTAATCGATGCAGTATCGAGGTTGGGACCGCTTCCGGCTTTTCTATTCTCAAACCCAATTTTCGCCGGGTTCTTCGCCATGGTCATGTGCCCGGTATTCGGCGCTGTCTTTACGCTGTTTCAAGCCTCGATAGGAACTGTCGACGCGCTGATATTGTTCGAGGCGGCAAGGTGGGGTGCTATCATCGGTGCGATTGTCGGCGCCTTCGTTTTTATCATCATCGCTGTAAGCGCATTTTCTCATCGTGATGAAACGCGGTACCGCCTGCTTTTCGTTTTCGGCGGCGTGTTAGGGATCGTCTTTCTTGTGACCCTCGACCGGCTCACTTTGGAAGCGTTGCGTGACTGGTTCGCAACTGCTGGACGGCTTGTGTGATGACACAATTCCCGGCAATTCGTATTTCCAACACATGCTTTGTTACTTCACATATTTTCCGAATACGGGCTCGGTCAAATATGTCAGCAACGCCAGAAGCAGCGTCGTATAAACCACAATAATCAATCCATCCGGGCCCAGAGAAACAATTTCAAATCCAACCAATATGATCGCCAAGGCGCCCGCTAAAAATATTATTCGGGAGTAATAACAATGTCTCCTGCGGCAACGTTTTGCATTTAACCAGCAAGCCAGCCCCATCCAAATAAATGATCCGCTCATAATGAGTATGATGGCTGCAAATGGGATAATTCCCTCTGCAAAATTCATTGAAAACAAAATGAGTAGAGGCATGCCCCATGAGATAAAGAACGGCAGCGGGCGTGCTGCTAAATCTTTCGGTGATGGTTCACCCACAGCATGTTTCTCCTGCTTGAATTGGCGGGCATTTCACGTCGCCATAGGAACAGTACACACAGCAATCGCCAGATTTTGGCTTCAAGACCTCTCCGCAGCCTTTGCAATCGTAAAACCATTGGCAAGAATCTGTTGGCATCAAGTCCAACGATTGATGACCGCAACTGGGGCAAGTTATCGTTGATTGCGGAATAACGACGGTCACTGAACGTTTATCCATCTTAAGAGCCGTCCTTCGTAGAAGGGCATGATGTAGGCGCCCGCAACCAAAAGAGCGGCGATAATAAGCATCGCTAAAACCCGATTGCTTGGTCTTCTTCCTTTCCAGAAAGCGGCGACAAATGCTGCGCTTATGAGAATGCCGGTGAGCCCCATGAAATAGGGTTGCGCCCGGGCAAAGAACGCCAATTTGCCAACCAATGCCGAACTGACGCCAATATTCACCAGAATGAGCGGCAACACACAGCACGAAGCGCCAACCAATGCGAAGACCCCTGATATTGTCCCGCTACCGGCTAACAGCCCATCCTTTGTTTTTTTCGTTGGGATTTCTCTTTTCTCTGTCATCCATGCATTCTAATATCTGTAGTCGCTACAGGTGCAAGCAAAATGATACGTTCTGGTGTTACAATCGGTAAATTAAGCGCTGATGCGGGCGTCAATATCGAGACCATTCGATATTATGAAAAAATCGAGCTTATGCCGAAGCCCGCACGCACCGATGGCGGGCATAGAATTTATACGCCAGCGCATAGAGCTCGATTGATGTTTATTCGCCGCGGGCGAGAGCTTGGGTTTCCCCTAGATGATGTGCGCTCGCTTTTAGGGCTGGAAGATGAGCAACCGTCATGTGCTGAAGCCCATGCCATTACGGTCCGGCATCTTGAAACAGTAAAAGCAAAAATTACTGCGCTAAAAAACCTCGAAAAGCAGTTGGCACAAATCGCCAAAGAATGCGGAAAAGGGGAGGCTTTCGAATGCCCCGTAATTGATGCTTTATCGGCGCAGTAGTAGCAATGCGTTTTGTTTTATAGTCCTGGTCAATCTTACGGACCTGAATTTTAAAGGTCAGGAAGCGTCTCGGCGTCAACGACGCCTGACGGTGCGGCTAATTCCAAAATGACATTGACGCCGCCGCCGCCGGGGCTGACGCCGAAGCGTTGCGCCTTGTAGCCGGCTTTGGCCACCGTCACTTTGCGGTAACCGTCAAGTTTAACGGTGCAGGGCGTCTCGCACGAACCAAAGCCGTCAATGGTGACGGTTGCGCCAGACGGCGTTGAGTAAAAGCTTCGCATGGCGCCGGATGTCGCCAAGCACCCGTTCAGAAAAAACACCAGGGACAAAATCAGAATACTACGCATAACATCTCTCTCCACCCGAACTACTTCTGTGCATTCCCCATAGCCGTGAATGCATTGTCGATATCGTTCTTCAAATCGGCAATATCTTCAAGCCCTGCATGAAATCGCAGCACAGGGCCTTCTGCTTTCCATGTTGTGGCGCTGCGATTGTGCTCGGGATGCGTATGAACGCAAAGACTTTCAAAACCGCCCCAGGAAAAGCCGATACCGAAGAGTTTCAGCGCGTTGAAGAAAATCTTGAGCCCAGACAGCGGCGTTGGTTTTAAAATCACGCCAAAAAGCCCGGACGCCCCGGTGAAATCACGTTTCCAGACAGTATGACCGGGACAGGATTTGAACGCCGGGTGAATAATCCTTTCCACTTCGTCGCGCTTTGAAAGCCACTTCGCCAGCGCCAGCGCATTTTCCTCGTGCCGCTGCAATCGCGCGGAGAGCGTGCGCAGACCACGCAGCGCCAGATAAGCATCGTCCGCCGACACGTTTGAACCGAGCTGCAATAGCGCGTAATATATTTTCTTCGCTATGCGTTCGTCTGCGGAAGTTAGTGTTCCGATCAAACAGTCGGCATGGCCGACAATATATTTGGTCGCCGCCTGAACGCTGACATCAGCGCCCAAGGCTATCGGTTTGCAAAAATAACCGCCGCTCCAGGTGTTGTCGACAATAAGAACCGCACCGCCTGCATGCGCCGCTTCGGCGAGCATCGGTATGTCCTGCACTTCAAAGGTTAAAGAGCCAGGCGTTTCCGCGAAGATGACTTTTGTGTTGGGCTGCATTAACGCGGCAATGTCTTCACGCGTCGCCATTGGGTCGTAATAGGTTGTTTTAACGCCGAACCGTTTCAGGAAATTATCGCAGAACTTCCGGGTCGGATCATAAGCCGCATCGGTCATCAAAACATGATCGCCGGCGGCGATAAACGCCAACAGAGCAGCGGTGCAGGCCTGCAGGCCGGAAGGCGCAAGACGGGTTTCAAAGCCGCCCTCAAGTGCGGTAATCGCCTCTTCGAGGGCGCGATGCGTGGATGTCCCGAGGCGGCCATAATTAATCGTCCGCGCGCCTTCAAGATAATCATCATAAGTCGGAAACAGGATGGTCGAAGCGCGCTCAACCGGCATATTGACCGGATGCGCGTGACGCTGATGCGGACGGCCTGCGGTGATCAATTTTGTGTTGTCTTTCATCGGCTATTCCGTCGTTCCTGCGGTTCGGTAATCGTCTATCAACAGGCTCGGCGCCTGGCAAATTCCGTGCGTTAGTGCGGCGTTTGGGGTTTATCCATCAGCTCCACCACGCCCTCGCGGCGGTCATAGACCCGAAAGCCCAGCTTCTGATAGAGCGGCAGGGCGGCGGAATGGTCCTGTGAGCAGGTCTCCAGGCAGAGCCGCTGGGGCCCGTGCGACCAGGCAAGGTCGATAATGTTGGTCAAAAAATAACGCCCGAGCTTGGCCCCTGTCTGGTCCGGCGCCAGCCCAAAAAATTTCAAGTGATGGGTTTTGTCGTTGCGCCCGTCGATCTCAGCAAACCCGCCTGGCGCGCCGTTCACATAGAGAATATAAACGTATACGGAAGGGTCGTGAATAATCTGGGTTAACGCCGTATCGTCTATTCGCCGCCGGCTCACCCAATTATAAGGGTCGCCAATCAGTCGATAGATGTAACGATAGAAATGTACGGGCGGCTTTTCAGCACGCAAAATCGCAACCTTGCCATGCGGACTGATCGGGGTCGGCAATATAGGGCGCTCGATTTGCTCCAGATAGGTGATCGTCACATCGACGCGGGGCCCATCACCGTTTTCCGGTGCTGACTGGAAAGTCTCGCTCGGCATTGCCTTCATCTCCCCATTGCGCCCATGAACCATCATAGAGACTGTGGCGGCGATGACCGATAGTTTCAAGGGCGAGCGACAACACCGCTGCTGTAACGCCGGAGCCGCATGTCGTGATTATGGCCTGTTTGAGGTCGCCGCCGGCGCCGGGTAATAGAGCGGTGATCTCGTCAACTGCGCGCATGGTTCCGTCATCATTGAGTAGGTCGCCAAAGGGGAGGTTGTGAGCGCCGGGCATGTGGCCGGATCGCAGACCCGCGCGCGGCTCGGGGGCGTCGCCTAAAAACCGCGCGGCGGGGCGGGCGTCAACAATCACGGATTTATCATCGCTCAACGCAGCGCGAATTTCTTTCGCATCGCTGACAATGTGTGGGCGCGGATCGGCCTTGTATGGGGTGGTTGTAATTTCAGGCTTGTCGGTTGTGACACTCCCGCCATCGGCGCGCCATTTCGGCAAGCCGCCATCCAACACTGCAACTGCGCTGTGGCCCATTGCCTGAAACGTCCACCAGACGCGCGCGGCGGAGAAAAGCCCCTGATCATCATAAATGATGAGCCTGTCATTATGGCTTAATCCCAAAGCGCCCGCAGCGGCCTCAAACGCGGCCGGCGGCGGCAGCATGTGGGGCAGGGCGACGGAGTGATCGGCGATGGCGTCAATGTCGAAAAATACGGCGCCTTCGATATGGCGCGCATCATAGTCTGCACACGCTGGAGGTCCCCCCGGCATGCGCCATGATGCATCGATAATCTTTACATCCGGACGGCCAAGATTTTCCTTTAGCCAGTCGGTTGATACGAGCGGTCCAAACTCTGGCATTTCATTTCACCGGGTTAAATCATCCAGGGCGGCGGCGGCAGGTCTTTGGTGCGAAGAAACTCTGGATTGTAGAGTTTCGATGCGTAGCGGTTTCCATAATCGCACAGCATCGTAACGATGGTATGGCCAGGGCCAAGGTCGCGCGCAAGATTGACGGCGCTAACGATGTTGATGCCGCTGGAGCCGCCGAGGCAAAGTCCTTCTTCCAGCGTTAGCTGATACAACGCCTCCAGCGCATCGCGGTCATGGATGCGGTAGGCGTCGTCGAACTCCACGCCGTCCAGATTAGCGGTAACGCGGCCCTGACCGATGCCTTCGGTGATGGAATCGCCTTGCGTTTCAAGCGTTCCGTTTTTAACCCAGCTAAAAATCTTCGAACCGCCAGGATCGGCGACGACGCATCTGACTTTGGAGTTGCGTTCTTTCAACGCCGTCGTCACTCCGGCGATGGTGCCGCCGGAACCGACAGCGCAGGTGAAGCCATCGACTTTGCCGTGAGTTTGTTCCCATATTTCCAGCCCAGTGGTGCGATAATGGATGTCGCGGTTGGCGGTATTGTCGAATTGGTTCGCCCACAGAGCGCCATTGGCTTCGGTCTCGTTCAGCTCTTTGGCGAGCCGACCGGAATAATGAATGTAGTTATCTGGATTCGCATAAGGAACGGCGTCAACCTCGATCAGTTCCGCGCCAAGCAAGCGGATGGCGTCCTTTTTTTCCTGGCTTTGGGTGCGCGGCACGACGATCATGACCTTATAGCCGAGAATGGCGCCGACCATGGCGAGCCCGATCCCGGTATTGCCGGCCGTGCCCTCGACGATGACGCCGCCGGGCCTCAATGCGCCGGAGGCTTCTGCATCGCGGACGATGCCAAATGCTGTGCGGTCTTTCACCGATTGACCGGGATTTAAAAACTCCGCCTTGCCGACAATCAGACAGCCGGTTTCCTCCGATGCCCGCTTCAGCTTGATCAGCGGCGTATTACCAATTAAATCAAGGGCATTGTCGCTATATATCATGCGTTCTCTCCGGTTCTATGGAGGTGTCTATCGGCCCGCAACACTGGGCGTTCTCGGCATATGGCCATCACGGGCGCAAATTCCACCCGTCTTAGTCAGAGCGCCGCATCATGGCAGCGCCGGCGCATAATCTCGAAGCAAAATTTCTAATCGACCGTGAAGGCTAGGTAATAGGTAAGCCGCTCGTCAGACCGTGGGCGCACTTGGCTCCTGACCTGTCAGGATATTCTCTGTACACGTAATACAGACTTTCTTTGATTCTGACTCACAGGGAGTGAGTGGCCAGAAGTCGAAACGTCAGAACATGATGAAACGCTGTGGACCCCCATCGGCCCTTCGGGCCACTTCCCCCGTAAACGGGGGAAGGATTACCCCCAAGCACGACCTAATTCTTCCTCCGTTTACGGGGGAGGTGTCGCCGAAGGCGCCGGAGGGGGCGCTTCGCAGCAAGGAGAACGAAACGTCAGAGGATATCTTCGTATCAATTATTCACCAGCCTTGGCCTTATTCCAAAGCACTTCCATCTCGCCAAGACTGACCGCATCCATTGTGCGATCACTGCGCGCAACTTCGCGCTCGATAAATTGAAACCGGCGAATAAATTTCTCGTTACTTCGGCGCAGCGCCGCTTCTGGATCGACTTTTAAATGCCGTGACAGATTGGCGAGGACGAATAAAAGATCGCCGAACTCGTCTTCGATTGCATCCGGGTCGCGGCTATCCATCGCTTCTGTTAGCTCGCTTGTCTCCTCGACAATTTTATTCAGCACATCGCCCGCATTGGTCCAGTCAAAGCCGACGCGCGCGGCTCGTTTTTGCAGCTTCACCGCGCGGGTGAGCCCGGCATGACCGACCGGCACGTCGTCAAGCAGACTGTCATAGCCTTTGGCGCTGCGTTCTTCCGCTTTTTGGAGTTCCCAGGCATCGGTTTGTTCGTCGGCGCTGCGCAAATCCGCTTCGGCGAAAATATGGGGATGGCGGCGAACCATCTTGTCGGTAATCGCTGCAACGACATCGCCAAAATCAAACAGCCCGCGTTCCTCGGCCATTTGCGCATGAAACACCGCCTGAAACAGGAGATCGCCAAGCTCTTCTTTCAGGGACGCCATATCATCGCGGCCAATCGCGTCGGCGACCTCATAGGCCTCTTCAATCGTATAGGGCGCAATGGTTTTGAAATTCTGCTCCAGATCCCAGGGGCAGCCGCCTTGCGGATTGCGCA
>JAJFFX010000052.1 GCA_021776455.1 Hyphococcus sp.
GTCCCGCGTCAAAACTTTCAACTCTTCCTGAAAGAATGCGAGTGGCGTTTCAATTACGGCACGGCGGACCAGCTCTTGAAAACACTCCGAAACTGGCTCAAACCATACTCAAGGAAGTAAATCTTCTGGGACAGCCCCTAACTAATTGTTCAGCTTCAACTCGCTCATCTATTGCGCTCTGTGCTTGATCATCTAACTGTTTTTGTTGGGACCTCAACGTAATGATTAACCCAGCAACAGCTAAAAATTGCATTGGCGCGCCAACTGCACCAGCGACATATGAACCAAAGAAAGCCCATTTTTCTGGGTCAGAACTTAGCGATCCAGAAAATTCTAGAAAATAGAAACCCATAGGGACAATAAATACAAATGCGGCAACAACCCAAAATACTAGGTAGAAATTTTTCATGCCCGATCCTATTTTACAGTAACCTGTGATTAGAGTATTCATCAATAAAAGTAGAAATCAACGCCCGCCCTAACTCAAAAACCATATTTAACTGATCTGGAGTAATATTCACCGTTTGCCCGAAAGCAAGACCATATTTTAATGCACGGTTGTCGACGGCCTTCTCTCCACACGGGAAAAGTGCTACATCCTGCAGTTGTCCTCGGAATACTTTCGCGATGTTTTCTAGAAAATCGATTTCCCAAATTCCTGACCCAGCACCCGCTATACCTATTCCATGGGATTTAGCTGCTTTTATCAATTTCTTTGCATCATCATTCGATTT
This sequence comes from Hyphococcus sp., assembly GCA_021776455.1. Classification (GTDB taxonomy): domain Bacteria; phylum Pseudomonadota; class Alphaproteobacteria; order Caulobacterales; family Parvularculaceae; genus Hyphococcus. The sequence continues at coordinate 735 of JAJFFX010000052.1, forward strand.
CAGTAGGTCAGATAGTTTGGTCTCATCAAAATAATCCCCATCCTTTTTACAAGATAAGATATCATCTAAGAGCCGTTCTTTGACAATTAGCACTTTTGGTAATGGGAAGACGCGCCAGCCATCATACCAATCTTGTAAAATTTTTACTCTCGGGCCTCTGTTATTAGTGTTCTTCGTTCTATGAAAAATCACGGGGCGCCTGCCAGAAGAGTCACCCAACAAACCATCCCATATTTCTGTAAACTCATCGGAGTTAAAACGAAATCGACTACCTCCTGTTGAGAGGTATTGAGTATTTTTCAAAAAAGGTGTGCGTGCAAAGAAAAATTGATGTGTGTCCGTTTTAGTATCTGCGAGTACTGCTTTCAGTGGTCTATAGCCACCTTCATTATCGAGTTTTGAATTAAGAACATCCCAATATGTAATGAACGCCAGTTCCCAAAGTTGCATTTCATTAAAATTGACTGTCTGGTATCTTTCATATGGGGAACCGAAATTTCCTTCAAGCAATTGTAACATGCTATCACGGAAACGTTCTGATTCTTTCTTGGGGCGGTGCAATTTTTCATAATAAAATTTTACTGGAAAACTTTGCTGACTATTCAGGCGCTTCCCATAAGAACCATACTTTTTATTAATTTTCCTTGCGATGTCCGATGCCAAATTCTCCGATTTTGGAAAATAACGTAGGTTTGTAAAAAGTCGTTTCTCAATGATTTGGATAAATTCGGCGGGACTAAAGGAAATAGTCCAACTATCTTGCGCTTCGTCGCGGTCTGAAGATTCGGTCCACCCTAACGCTTTAAACAGCCATGCTATGCCATCATCAGATACTCGTGATCCGAGTCTATCAACTATTTTCTTTTCTGAATAAAGCCGGTTGTCACGAAGAATCCTTGCATAATCATCAACAACTTGTTTAAACATGCCGCCCGGCATGTGAGAAGTATCACCATCTATCGCCTGGTAAAACGGTGATTCCTCATGACATAAAAACAGGAGAGCTTCGCTTTTTGCAATGCGATGCACATTTAACGCTGCGATTCGCCAATCAGAGATTACATGGAATATCCAATGACAGATGATAATATCCAATTTGCCTGATTGGAGATTCAGCAACTCTCGCAAATCTGTATTCTTTACGACGACATGTTCGTTTTCGATAAGTACAGGGTCAATTGAGGAGCGCAGCAGCTCCAACATCCTGTCCGATATATCGTATGCATATAATTTTAGACCTTTTGGCCAACCTTCGGGCTGCGATTTTAATATGTTGGAAAGTGGTACTGTTAATCTTCCTGTGCCACACCCGACATCAGCGATTATGCATTCTCCAGTTTTATTGGTTTTCTCTATGGCGTGCTGAGCAATTTTTTGAAGGCAATTACTTTTATTAGCATCACTCAAAAAAGGGCGTGTTCTCTCGTAATCTTCGGCGATCTCATCAAAGATGATACAATTATATGGATGATTGGCCATGTGTTCGTACAGCCTTTATCGACCGTGCCAAAAGGCTAGATGTTTCTCTAGGGCAGCGCCAAAGTATGATGCGATTATTCCTAGAACACCAATTACAAGAACTATTGAATATGCTTTCGACATATCAAAAACCGCCAGATTATCGAGTAGCCGTCGCCCCAAACCGGTCTCAGTTGCTACTAGCATATCGGCAGCAACAACTACAATTAGTGCGATCGGTACACCTGCGCGCAAACCAACAATTGCGCTACCCATAACGTATGGTCCGAATATACTGCGCAAAACAAAGCTTCCGCTTGGCTGGTAGGCGTGCAATACACGCCGGTGATCCGTTGAAAATCCTCGTAGCGCACTTCCGACACTTAGCGCGACAATTGGAAAGACCACAATAAATGATGCAAATATCTTTGTCGTCATTCCTGAACCAAAAAATAGCGCGACAATTGGAACTAACACTATCGAAGGCAAGGAGCGAAAAAATTCAAGTATGGGCCAAAACGCGCGCCAAATAGATAGATAAATAGACGCCACGATACCGAAAGCGATACCAGCTAAGGCACCTAAAATAACGGAGATCCCCCAGTATGATAGTGTCGAACTAAAATCAATCCAAAAATCTTTGGTGTCGAATGATGCGATGACATCAAATATTATTTCGTGTGGATATGGAAGAAGAATCGGATTAATAACTTTAAAAAAAGTAACTCCGTATAGAGATATTATGATAATTCCCCACACGGAAATTATTGATAAGTACTTCATATTGATATTGCCCCCAATTGACCGTCTTTAATTTGATATATTCGATCGCATTCCAGGCTAACCGGCAGATGGCCGTGATGAATTATTGCGATTCCACGTTTCTTTTTTTCAATGTTTATGAGTTGTATTACTTTCTCTCGGTAATCACCGTCTAAACTCGATAAAGGTTCATCCAACAAAAGAAGGGGGCCTTGTTGAAAAGAAAGCCCTCGTGCAATGTTTACAAGTTGCTTTTGTCCGCCACTTAGCTGAAATGGATATCTATCCATTAATGATGTTAATCCGAGTGTAGTAGTAATCGCTTTAACGGCGGGAAGTTGCATAGCTTCTGTATATGTGGCGTCAAGAAAAATATTCTTTGATACTTTTAGCCATGGAAATAATGCATTATTACTATTTTGAAGGACTAATGCGATTGGGTTCTTAACAGGCGCTGTTCGGAGAGAGAGAGTTGCCTCTTCGAATGCCATAAGAAAATCAAAGAATGTTGATTTTCCTACTCCATTTCCACCAATGATCACAACTATCTCGCCGATTGAAAGTGAAAATTCGTTCACGAAAACACTGTCGCCATTTGGTAAAGTGTATGTCTCTTTTGATATATCTATGCGATCCATGTCATTGGCTTTGAACATATAAATTGTCTGGAAATAGCGAATTCTGCGAAACTGGAGACGCAAGAAGGCCAGCCTGCTCCATAGCTATTGCCGTGTTCAATACGTCTTCTGTAGGCACATTTTCTTTTGATGTAGGAAAATAGTATCCTCCCATATCCTGCGCGATTTCGGGCTGTAATTCGAGAAACTCAGCTAATTTGATTTGTGCGCTAGTCTCGTCCAGTCTCGTATCAACTATAGCCTTGTCGATTGCTTCTATAACAGACATTGCCTTCTTTTTGTTTTGATTCCATTCCGTCTGCCGAATCGCTCCTGCCCCGCTCCAATAGGGGTCGCCTAAATATTTTGCCCTAGGATTCGCGACTAATACTTTGGCATCTCCAGCATTCAGTGCGACCGCAATACTTGGTTGATCCATCAACACTGCATCTACTTCGCCATTTAACAGACTTGCGATCGCAATGTCTCGTGATACGGATTTTACATTAGGTCTGTCAGATTCATTAATGCCCGCAGCATCGAAAATCAGTTGAGCGTTTAACTGAGTAAATAGATTGATAGCGAGTACTTTCTTACCTGCTAAATCGAAAATTGAATCGCCTTCAAAATCTGTCCTTACAATAAACGCATATACAATTTTGCCTTCGTTTGTTTCTGCTCCTGGAAATAACATAAATAACTCCTCAGGATTTTCCGCCATTACGCCAAATAGTACTGGGAATGAGGTTGGGCTAATCATATTAACCCGCCCGCTGAGCAATGCTGGCATATGATCTGCCGGTGGTAGTTCTACAAGCTTTATCGGAAAATCTAATGCATCTAGATATCCTTGTTCGAAAGCAATTACGATAGGTAATGAGCTCTCATGATGAAGAATGCCTATCGAGTACTCCTCATTACGTTTTTCACAACCAAGTAAGGCCGTGAAAAGGAAAACGAAGGCAAAAAGCTTGATATAATGTGCCATGAATATATTCCTTCTGATCGGATAATTCTCAGATGAATTGTAACCATTTGACACTATGTGGTAAAGTAATTTGATTCCAACCTCATTGTGGGCAAACGCAGCCTGTCAATAACAGGTCTGCTCCAGTGCCTTTCTGCTTTTGCCATTCAAAATTGCGATAAAAAGTGATAGAGCTAAATGATAATTCGCATCATAAATACCATATATTTTTAATTCCAATAGCAACTGCATGTGCATTGGTTTTGGCGTTGAGTTTTTTTCGTATTTTCCCGATATGTTGATTCACGGTCTCGGGTTTGAGGGCTAATTCATGTGCAATATCGGCAGTACGATAACCCTCAGCAATCAGATTTAATATCTGCTGTTGACGCGGGCTTAAACGTAAAGGCTTAATTCTTGTAGTGGCGAGGTAAATCCAATCTCTGTGTGCTTTGGTCATAAAAGATGACCGGCCTGCGCTGACCGATCATCCTTCGTGACATGTATATCATATGGTTATCAGTTCCAAGAGTTTCAATATGAGAGTACTTGGGCACATTTTGATTTTCGTAATCGTTGTTGTTCAAAGTGCACTCGTTCTTCGATGATCACTTGACGGACGTTTTTGCCAAGGGTTTTTGCAAGGCGGCTTATGGATTGCGCTTCGCGTTTTTCTTGCTTTTGCAAACGATCTTTTTTGCGCTGCACAAATTTCTCTTCTGTACGGTGATACATTCGCAACCGTTCACGATGTTGTGAATGGCTTTTCTCGCGCACCCGATTTTCATGTGTGTACTTCCATTTGAGAAGCGTTTCATAGCCGAAGGCGGTGCGTAGATGTTTGAGAAGACCGCTTGGTTTCTTGCGCTCGCGGTTGCGTAAAGTCCTTGCCGTTTTTACTCTTTGTTTTCTACGCAGGCTCATGCGCTCTTGCTCATGGCGCACTAACATCTGCTTAGTTTCTTCTCGCAATTCTCTTTGCCGTCGGTCATTCACTTTGTCCGCTCTGCGCGCCAGATGCCTGAGTTGTTGCATCTGCTTTTGTTCATGGGTGAGGTCGATTCTTTTATTCACCACAGAGCGCACAGAGAGTTTTTGTATTTTTTGCTGCTCTTTTGCTTGTTCTACCGATGGATAGGTATTTGGCTCAGCAAGCCTTACCTTGATTTGTTTGGTTTTCACGCCCTCAATCTGACGGGCCAGTGAATGTACCTCTCCCTCTTGATCCACGATCACAAACCCGCGTTTTTGTCCTTTCGCAATCACGTAACCTGCATTGTATATGGCTTCCTGAAAGCTTTTAGCCGTATCAGCTTCTTGCCACAGCTTCGTTAGAAGCACCTTACGCTCTTTTATTGATTGCGGATCACGACCGTTGCCGTGCGACTTACCCAGATCATAATTATCGTTTGCGCTCTTGGCCTTTTCGTTTTCAGGCTTCAAGCCATTCGGTAATGTCAGTTTGAAGGTTTTCGCCAATTCCTGTGCACAGGATCTAAGCTTGTAATAGTCTTGCCCCATGTGGACAGCTTTAAGTTTGTCATCCTCAAATTGAATGCGTGACCACACGACATGACAATGCCTTCGTGTGTTTCCATCCTCACCGATCTTTTCGTGAAAGATCACTGCGCGGGGCTGGCCGCTCAAGCCGAGCTTGTTTTCAATTGTGTCGATGGCCTTTTGCCATTCTTCGTCCGTCCAGTCTCTCTGGTTCGGGTCAGGATTGATAGAGAGGCTATAGAACGGCTCTGTGGCGTTTGATTGATCGCAGATCAACTCCCACTCACGAAAACCGTCATAAAGGTTATCGGCGACCATGCCGCGTGTCTCTGCGGGGGCTACACGCTCATTATCCACTTCATTGGATAGATGAAGGGCCAGATCGTTTGCACCACGCCTAGAGCCGCCTTTGAGGATCATGGTTTGCGTCCGATTACTTTGAAGCACTGATCTCGTAAGAGCAGGATTTCACGGGCGAGGGCTTTCGAGAGGTCTGGTGCATGCTGGTCTTGGTCCAGCTTACGTATATGGCCCATCATGTTCCCGAGAGATGAGAGGATCAGCGCAACGAACTGGCCTTGTTCTTTGGTGAAGCGTGGCTGTTTGGGTAATGGTTTGTCGAGCGTTACTTCGCGGATGAATGCGCCCACACTCAGCCCATAGGCGTTTGCTCTCGCTCTGATGGCTTTCTTTTCGTTTTCTGTTGTGCGTGTTGAAACAGTAAAATTACGCGCACGTTTTTCGCTACCGGAATTATTCATTCGGCTCCTTATCGTTATGGGGGATTTATCCCGCGTCCTTGCAAACCAATTTTTTGGTTTGCGCGTCTGCAAGTCTTGCAGACGCCTAAGCCGGGGATACAACGGGGGCGGCTCTTGAGCCCCCTTGGCAAGGGCGCGGTGTTACCGCGCATACCTTGCACACATTCATAATCTATCAAATGAGTGATGAAGGTTCAATGAAAAGTAACATAGCTTGACGCTAGCCGGACTCTTAGAACCGTTGCATTTTAGGGTCTTCTAGGTGAAAGTTGTCTCGTCTTCTCCAGAGGTAACACTATTCTTTGGACATCTTCAGGGATGAGGGAATGGTTTCATGAACTTCATTCTTAATCGCCCTAGGTATGTCCAAATTCTCAATATCTAAGCGTTCGACATAAGGCACGACTTCCTCTGGCGAAAGATTGTCGATTGCTATTTTCTCAAAGAGGGAAATTGCTGTATTTCTCGATAAGCCCAACGAAATCAGCGATAATTCTGTCGTAGTTGAAACTCCATATTCTAGCATTATCGAATAACGTTCCAACTCATCAGTTGGAATATCAATATTGCCTTTTTTAATGACATACTGAAGAACATCAGCGTAGCAAGAGAGATAATTTGGAGCGCTAAATCTAGCTACGTTCTCTATGTCCTTTAGAACATCTCGTATAATTGCCTGCTTTGACTTTGTACTGCCTCTAGATTCCCAGTACTTTATAGACGATTCAACAATCCTTGGGATTTGCCATCCACTCATCCACCGACAAACCACGATAGCATTTTTTATTGCCAGTTGCTCGTTTCCACCTAAGTCAGTAGCGCCGAGTACGTCGCTGCAAATTTTAAATATTTCCGCAAAAGTCTGAACAGAATCGTGATCCGTTGGATCGCAAGGGTAGAAATCAATCAGTTGGGAGGCTCTCTCATTAAAAAATTTATACAAGTCTATAATCTTGAGCGGGCTAACATGAGGGCTCTTGTTTATGACCTCGAGCAAATCTGGTTCGTCTGAAAATTGCTGAAATACGGCGTTGGTAATTTTTTTAAGGTCAGAAATCTTTGTATCATTCATTGATGAGAACAATGGAATAGACTCTAGAGATTCTGCGTCTTCCCTGCTGCGAACCAACAAGGATAGCGCAGCATCTTCTAGTTTTGCTTCTCTTTCTGTTGTTGTCGGAGTGCCACTAATTATCTTATCGTAAAGCGCCCGCGCTTTTCGCTCTATACGGATACCCTTTTTGGTTCGCGGAGCCTCTTGATTGTACCAAATTGCCTCTTCTTTTGGGTCAATACAAAAAATATTACCTGCAAATTCTCTTCCCCAACGACCGGCACGGCCTGCGAGGTTCCAAAAATCTTCCGGGCGCATCAAATTGCCAGACCCTTTTTTGGGGCCTCTCAGAAAAATATTTCGGCACGATAAGTTTACTCCTTCAATCAGGGTGGAAGTGCATACAAGAAATCTTATCGTGCCCTTTGAAAATTGGCGTTCGATCTCACGTCTTAAAATTTCTGGAATGTTCCCATAATGAAATGCCACTCCGAACTCCAGGAATTCCCCAAGGAGAAAATCCTTATGTATCGTGTGTGCGCAAAGTTCTTGTAGGTTTTTAATCTCGTCATTTGGGTCTTCGGTTTGGCCAACTAGCTGGGAAATCAACCTGCTTACTTCTTCGGCTTCATACGCGCCATCGGTGTATATGACATTCCCGCCAGTCTCATTTCCGATATGGGCGCTCAACATGGCCAGTTTTTTTCGTTTCGAGCTTTTATGCTTATGTTGAAGATGGAATTGGCCGACTAGCAAATTTTTATCATCATGCACCAAGTCAACAAACCACTCCTGCGGCTTTCTTGTGCGTTGCCTAAGCCAGAGTAAATTTTGATTTACAGTGGGAACATGACTTTTGACTGTGGATGTTTTTTCACCCCCCATACATCCGACCAATATTTCTGGATTTTCTGTAAAAGGAGATACGAAAATGATTTTACAGCCTGAAAATCTTTTCCACACTTGTTGTGTGACAGATTCCATAATCAAGCCACGGACATCTTCGTCGATTTTGTGTGCTTCATCTACAACTAGTATTTCAGGGGCGGTTGGAATGCCACTTCGGTTCAAGAGGATATGCAATCGTTCTTGTGTAAGGACGTATATCTTATGCTCTTTTTTCTCGTTGTTTAAGGCCCACGGAACCGTCGATACGGACGCATCTAATTGGAAATTATTCACTTCTGTTAGAAACTTTTGCTCAACTTCTGAAACAAGTGCGCGGGTAGGAGCTATGTAGATAATTTCGCTAATCTCGTTATTGAATAGGGCCTCGCAAAGCCATAAAATGATTGCGTGAGATTTTCCTGCAGCTGTTGCCGCCGAGGCGGCGACGAATTGCTTTTCTTCAATCTCATGCCAAAACTCTTGTTGAAATTTTGTCAGTCTTACTAATCCCTCTTTATGGACAGAGCGGATTGATTGGACCACTTGTCCGAAAGACTGAATGTTGAGCAATGTTGGTCGCTGTTGTTCTATTCCATCGGAAATGAGATTTTTATCAAATGCTAGCCGTATACTTGGGTCATTCCTCATCATTTCAAGTAACCAAACGGATATTGATTTTTGTTTTTCTGTTGTCTCCTTAGATAAAAGGCACGTGTGGGCAATTCGGAGGCATGCATCTGCAATTTGTGTATCTTCAGTATAAAGAAATATGGAGGCTGCTTCTAAAAGGTAGCGCCAGTTTATAGTCTCGTGCTCATCTTTAATTAGATTGCTAGATAGTTGGATTTCTGCAGAATGCCCCAAACAAGAAGAGTAGGCGTTTTGAAAAGAGCCTAGATTCCAAATTTCTTTTGCGACCTCAGGTGTCATGACCGATCCCTAGACTATTTAGCATTTCTTCTCGAAATTTTTCGGCGGAGGGAAAGGGCAGAACGAAAAAGTATATTGAGAATTTCTCAAGGTTAGCGTTTTTGCAGTGTGACTTAATTAAGGTTACGTAGCTTTCAATTTCTTTTGCGATTTCTGGCTTAATAGAATCATCCGAAAGTTCATCAATATCATATTTATTGCAATCGAACCCAACTAACGCTAGCGCGCGAGCTTCAAAATCAAATGCATTGCTGCTTGTTTGGTCGAAATACGAAATTATTGCCTTTTTTAGTTCAGGTTGACTGACTTCAACATTCGGGTTTCGAAAAATAAGTTGGAAGTCATTTCCAGCTTTATCATCGAAGAAGCTGTCTGCTAGCAGAAAATTCTTTAAGCTAGTAAAGCACTCAGAGATTGCCTGACTACGAGATTTGTGAATTTTGCTTTCTCCCCAATAAAGAGCGAGCTTTCCATTCTCGTTTACGCCTGCGTGTACGCCATCGGCACCATGGAAGTGCATTTTGGAAGAGGTTTTCAAAGCCATTTTGCAGACTATTTGAGGTAGCCTCAGAATCTTTTCTCCAAATGCATATAGTAAGAGTTCACCTCCTTCACCTGAATTCACCAAATCGGTGAACAAGCTTGTTGCTTGCTTTCTTAATGCCATTAGGGCCGCATTCGATTTGTTTTTAAGAGCAGGATCAGCGGCATCGATTTCAGATCTAGGGATGGCATAGTCTAACGCAAAATTTGCTAAAGCATCAGCCAAAGGTTTGACTTTCGGCCTGCCATTGGGGTCAATTTTTAGGTGATAGAAATGAGCTGTGACTAATGTGTCGTCCACGCACCAATCATTTTGAACGGAGTCGATATACGCATCAAGTTCTTCGGAACTACCACGGTTCAAATCGAATAGTTGATCTAGAACATTTGGCTTTGTCGCCATTTGGTTCTTCACCCCGTTATATTTTTGAAAATAGTAACACCATTGTAAGGTGAAATAAACGAATACTTACAACTGGATGGTTGCGTGCGGAAGTTATAATATTTAGCGCAGCTCACAAATGAGCTGCGCTTTATTGGCGATTAGACCATAGATTGCTGGTTTGGATCGACTGGTTTTGCATCAACAGGCAGGATAAATAGAACGCCTTGGTGTAACGCAAGCTCGGCGGGTACGTGGTCGAGTTTTTGGATGCCGCCTTTCTTGCCATTTTTGCGCGGCCAGATGGCGCCGATTTCGCGGGCTGGTCCGAGAATATCGTTGCCTTGCTCATCTTGTCCAGTGATGCGCGCGAAGCTTACGCGATGTGTCGGTCTGGATTTAGCATTTGAGCTGTTAGTTTCAGTTTGTAGGTTCGTCATGAGGATGTCTCCTTTTTTACTCAGGCGGTTCATTCCGGCTGATGGCCGCAATCACGCATGCCGGAAAAAGAAGACAATCAATGGTCAACACGGTTTGGTGCGGGCCGCCGTTGATTGTCTTTCTCGGCATGCGAAGGTCCATCAATCGTGCCGGATGAATTCGCCTTGAGAACTTGGAGTCACCATACAGACCTATCAAAACTGATACGTATCAATATTGATATCTTGTCCGACCGCATCGTTTGTGCATCATCAAGCATCTCATAAATGAGCATGGGGGCCTCAAGACGTTTGTAATCACGTCGCTGTCGGTTTCCCCAAAATTTGTATTGTTGCGTAAGGAGTGCTCGCTCATGAAAGCCAAAGTACTGGCTCTGACAAAACCGTTCTCTAAATTGCTAAACTGGAGAATATTCACCAACCGCTATGCGTTCTGGTTTTTAACGCTGAATCTGATTCCTGCCTTTGCAGCAATTGTTTTGTTTGGATTATCGCTCGCATTTTCAGTAGCGCCATTGGCGATGACAACACTCGCCTTCGCGTATCTGCCGTTTCTTGTGGTGCAGATTATCTATCTGGCCGTCACGGGAAAATGGAAAGCCTTCGCCCGCTGGCTGGTAACACGATGGGCAGTGATGAAAGACCGCTTTAAATCTGTGACCACGAATGTGCATTTAGCGGCGCGTCGCATCGGGACATCGAGCCGACATGGTTTCTTTCTGACCATGGAGCTGCCATCCATGTCGTCGGGCCTAAAAGCAAAAAAGATCGCATTCTCGGATGATCGTCATGTGACGATGATCGCGGGATCACGCGCGGGGAAAGGCCGTGACTTCATAATTCCTAATCTCGCGCACTGGCAAGGCTCGGTGATCGCCTATGACCCGAGCGGTGAGCTGGTCGCAGAGACCGCGAATTACCGTGAGCAAGTCCTTGGGCAAAAGATCATCGTGCTTGACCCCTTCGGCATCACAGAGCGCAAATCCGATACATGGAACCCGATGGCCGAGATCGATTTCGACAACGATCCATTAGCCGTCGATAAATGTCACCTGTTGGCCGAGAGTCTTCACCACGAACAATCGCCCGATCCGTTTTGGATGCATGCACCAAGAAAGATGCTGGCCAGCCTCATTGGCTATGTCGGCACACGCTCAATCATGGAGAATTGCAATCTAAGCATGGTGCGTGATTTGCTCATGACATCGGAGCCGAAAGCGCTGTGGCTGGCGATGTCGCAAAATGATGCGCTGGGCGGTATGTTAAAACGTTTCGGCGAAGCGAATGAGCATCGTCACCTTGAAGAACTCAACTCCACCATGGAACTTGCGCGCACAGCCATGAAATGGCTCGATAGCCCCATAATGACCAACTTCGCCTCCTCATCCACGTTTTCGATGCGTGAGCTAAAGGAAGGCAAGGTCACAATTTACATCGTCATGCCCGCGGCGATGGGGCAAACATATGCGGCGTGGCTCAGAACATTATTTAACGCCGCCTTTGATGTGATGCAGGATTCTTCGATACCGAAACCGCAGGAAGATGTCCTATTTCTGATGGATGAGTTTCCGCTGCTGGGCCATATGGAACGCATCAAACGAGCGGCGGGGGAAGCGGCGAAGTTTGGCGTGAAGCTGTTCATTGCTGCGCAGGACATCACCCAACTCAAAGAACATTACGGGCAATCATGGGAGACGTTCATCGCCAATGCAGGGCTTCTGATCATGTTCGCGAATAATGATCTAGAGAGTCAGCAATATCTCTCACATCGATTAGGCAAGGAATATTACAAAAAATATTCCCACTCCAAAGGCGGTACGGGGACGATGAAATCCTCTTCGCTTTCTTCCAGTGCTGAATTGCGCGATGTGGCCCGTCCCGATCAAGTCGAGTGGCAGGCCTCACGTCAATCGGGCGATGCTTTCTTCTTTATTCCAGGCATGAAGGCGATGCGCCTGCCGCGTGCGAGCTATGACCAATGGGGGATGCTCGATATGCGTGACAAGAAGATAGTGGCGGATGGCGTAGGACAACAGGTGATGGACGATAAAGTTGTTTCCATTGCCGCTGAGTAAGGAGCCTGCGTCATGAAAAAGCCATTTAACGCAAACGCCTCACAAACCTACGCCTCACGAGAGGCAGAATTAAAGGCGCATGCCGAAAAGATTGATGAATTCTTGCGCACACCGCGTAAGCCCGGTGTTCATTTTACACCCTCAGGGCAAATGCGCCGCAATGCAGGGCAGCAAGCTCATGCCGCTCTTCAACAAAAGCGTGTGGACATCAACAAGGAGCTTGAAAACATTAAGCAGGATATGGCGAAACGTCAGGAATTTGAAAAAACCAAAACTTACAGGAAGGCACTTTAACTTAGTGCGTTTGTTAATTTGATGAATCGTTCTTGTCTTTGGATTCAATTTCGAAAGTCATCGGCTTTAAGCCGGAAAGGTCATATTCAGTAAAATCCGCCTCATCGACAAAACGCTCCGTGTCTTTATCGGATGTATAACGCGGCAAGAGTTTAAGGTTTGATGTTGTCATGGCTTACTGATCGACAAGCTCTAGGCGTTGTTCGATACGATCAAGACGTATCTTCAGCTCTGCGATATCGCCATGATCATGGTCTTGCAGTGTCGTGATGCCCGACAGATGTTGGCGCATTGCACCCATTTCGGCTGCCATCGTTGCCATGTTACTGGCCATTTTTGCCATGTCGCCACGGATATCGCGCAAAATTGGCAAAACAATATTTTCAGCGTCATCACTCATATATTCATTATACCGTATTCTGATCATTATTAGCAAGGGAATAGAAGTCTCAAAATTTGACTTTTTGGCTATATTATGTCAGTATACATATTAATTTAATAAAGTATATTTTGAGTATTGATGATAAGAAGTGAATTGGCGAGCACAAAAGAAAATACAACAATAGGCGTAATTGCATGTGCCGCTTTGTGTTTTGCTGCGTATATGATTAGCCCGATTCTTGGGATGGCTGTGGCTGCGATGATCGCCGCAGGCGCATTTCTTCTTGGTGGCAAAAAACTTGTCGCCGGAATTTCCGCACGACCCTAATCCAAGTATTTTACCGAAAGCGATGTCACTGTTATGGCGAGGCCTATTGTGCCCAACACGCCGGATGGTGGATAAGAAAGAATGCTGACAATACGCCAGATCGTCCAGTAAGTCACTTTCACAAGGCGATTTGCTAAAATACGACTAAAGGTAGCCAATAGAAATATCGCGAAAGGCGTGGCGATTCCATATGCTATAAGAACTTGCCACGGGGTCGTTAGAAACCATTCCCAGATCATTTTGTACTCGCCTGTGATGAGGGCAGCAAAAATAAAGGCGGGCATGAACGGCCAGAGTACTATTCGCAATCCCTCCAAAAATAACCGCCACCAGTTTCTATGGAGCGGAAAGACCTTCTTGATGGTCTCGCTCATCTCTTTTTCGCCGATAATGGCGTTATCGCGTAGCTTCCTAAAATAACGCTCAATCGGGTCTGCAAGGTTTAAAAACCCGATAATCGCCAAAGCGAAGCCGGACAGATCAATCAGGATCGTCCAGTCAAGCCACACAAGCCAGTTTGCAGACGAAATTACTTTTCCAATATCAAACTTATCCACTGGAAAAAGGTTCCTTTACAAACCTTTTTCTGGGCAATGCAACAGCCCTGATAAATACTGGAATTAAGAGGCCAGAAACGCATAGCGAAAAAAGGAACCCTTTATGTGCTGTCAAGCGTCCTCATAACAATGTGAAAGAACAAGCATGCTCATAGGCTATGCCCGTATATCAACCATCGATCAGAACCTTGATTTGCAACTGGATGCATTAAGCCGCGCAGGGTGCGAGAAGGTTTTTCGAGACGAAGGCGTATCGGGGGCGAAAGCCAAACGCCCGGGCCTTGAAGAGACGCTAAAAGCCCTCAACGCGGGCGACCACTTGGTGGTGTGGAAGCTGGATCGGTTGGGGCGGTCACTACGACATCTAATCGACCTCATCACCGCCTTTGAAGAAAAGGGCGTCGGATTTACATCAATCTCTGACGGGATCGATACCACAACGCCGATAGGAAAGCTGTTCTTTCACTTAAGCGGGGCCTTCGCCGAATATGAGACGAACATAAATTCCGAGCGCACCAAGGCAGGCATGGCCGCCGCCAAAGCCAGAGGCGTCAAAATGGGCAGGCCCAAGAAACGAACGCTTCAACAGCAACAAGAAATTGTGAAGTTCGAGAGCGCATCTCTCGATGCTACGGCCAGACAGCTTGGTGCAGATAATAGCGTAGCCGAAAGCCAAGATGATTCCATCCACTAGAAGAAGTGATCATACCATCAGTACAAGAACTATTGTCTTGCATTTTGCACGCATCTTCTGTTATAAATGTTCATGATATGTTCTTGCTATCCGACGTGTGCGGATAAAGCGAACAAGACTGAAACCCCTACAATGAATGAAAGGAGGTTGCTTTATGAGTGAGCAACATAGCGAACCCGTTACCCGCCCAAGCCAGGTTGAAGGATTTGACTGGATCAAACCGCCGGGTGTGGCCGGTACCAGTGAGGCAACGCCCAAATTCAACTTTGATGTCGAAAAGTATCTCGCACAGATCGAAGATTTCGACATGACCGAGGAAGAAAAAAGAGAACTCCTTGCCATCCTTTGGGATATCATGTGCCGCTTTGTCGAGCTTGGCTTTGGCCTTGATTCTATCTCCATGTTAGAGGGAAAAACCGATCAAAATCCTAGTAAAAATAAGGGTTTTAAGGTAGACTGTAAAGATAATCAGAAAACGGAATAATGACGTATTGAGTGAGGTAAATCATGTCCTTGATGTTACAAAAATCCAATGAAATTACGGCTAAATACGCTGTGATTTATGCGCGTGTCTCGTCTGCAAAACAGACAACGCGCGGGGACGGGTTGAACTCACAAATTACCAGATGCACCGAATACGCCAAATATAAAGGCTACGAAATAGTCGAGAGTTTCAAGGATGATAGTTCAGGTTCTCTGACCAAGCGCTCCGGTATGCAAGCCATGCTGAAATTTTTACGTTCCAAACGTAAAAACCCGCATGTCGTGATCATTGATGATATTAGCCGCTTGGCTCGTGGCATTGAAGCGCATTTGCAGTTGCGCTCTGCCATCTCTGATGCTGGCGGTATATTGGAAAGCCCCTCTATCGAATTTGGAGAAGATTCCGACAGCTTGCTTGTCGAGAATTTACTCGCCGCCGTCTCTCAACATCAACGCCAGAAAAACGGTGAGCAAACTAAGAACCGGATGCGTGCCCGTGCCTCAAACGGTTATTGGGTGTTTCAAGCCCCTTTGGGCTATCGCTACGAGAAAGTCACAGGCCACAACAAATTGCTGGTGCGCCATGAGCCTATGGCTACCGTTATACAGGAAGCTCTTGAGGGATTTGCGTGTGGACGGTTTGAAACCCAAGCTGAGGTTCTAAGATTCTTTGAATCCCTGCCGCATTTTCCAAAGGACTCTCGCGGTATCATTCGTCATCAACGCATCAGAGATATTCTGACCAATCCGATCTATGCGGGCATGGTGGTTGTACCCAGATGGGATATTGCCCTCCGCAAAGGTCACCATGAAAGCCTGATCTCTTACCGGATGTTTGAAAAGATTCAGGATCGCCTAAATAACAAGCCCAAGGTGCCCGTGCGTAAGAATGTGGCCCATGACTTTCCCTTGCGCGGTTTCGTGACCTGTGGGGATTGTGGGACGATACTGACTTCATGTTGGGCCAAAGGCCGCACAAAGAAATATGCTTATTACCATTGCCCGACCAAGGGGTGTGAAAGCTACGGTAAATCGATCAAACGCGATATTATCGAAGCGGAGTTCGGTGAACTGCTTGAAGAACTACAACCCTCTAAAAATCTTTTTGAGGTGGTCTATTCCATGTTCAAGGATGGCTGGGAGCAACAGCACGTCTTCTCAAAGCAATCCATAAAATTGATGGAGAAAGAGCGCACGGCGCTTGATAAGAAGATTGCACAGCTCATGGACAGGATCGTTGAGGCAAGCAGCCTAACGGTTATAGAGGCTTACGAGAAGCGCATTGGGAAGCATGAAGCTGATAAGTTTATACTCAACGAACAAATCGCGGAGATGGCGAAACCGAAGAAGGCCTTTGAAGAGACATTTAGAACCGCCTTCGCCTTCCTCTCTAGCCCAGTTAAATTCTGGCGTTCAGGCGAATTGAAGGCCAAGAAAATTGTCCTCAAACTCACCTTTGCCAAGCAACTTTCCTATACAAAAAGAGACGGGTTTAGAACCGTGCTCCCGTCCTTACCTTTTCAAATAATTCAAAGGCTTAAGGGTCAAAGTGAGGGAAATTTTAACCTTGAAAACGAGATGGCGCGCCGGGGAAGATTCGAACTCCCGACCCCTAGATTCGTAGTCTAGTGCTCTATCCAACTGAGCTACCGGCGCCTGCCGTGGCGCTGGGTTTTGCGCCTGAGCGGCGGGGTTTAACCCTAACAGGGCTGTAATTGCAAGCGTGCTACGGAGCTCGCGCTTCCTTAGCGACAGATAGATGCTGTGCGGGCTCGATTGCGGTGGCGCATCAGCGTATGAGGGGAGGCTGAGCATCACAGAGGTTTGTATGAGGGTCTTAGTTTTATTGGCATTGGCGGCGCTGGCGGCTTGCGGACGTGATCAGGCGGCGGAGGCTCGTTCGACGGCGACCGTGGAGCCGCCTGCGGCGGCTATCGAGGCTGCGCCGGAACGCTGGTTTATTTCTGCCGCTAACCCTTATGCCGCAGAGGCGGGCGCTTCGATCTTGCGCAAGGGCGGATCGGCGGTTGATGCGGCGATTGCGACGCAAACCGTGCTCGGATTGGTTGAACCGCAATCTTCCGGCCTCGGCGGCGGCGCGTTCATGTTGCATTACGATCCCGCGACGCAAACGCTAGAGACCTATAATGGACGCGAGACGGCGCCGGCGGCGGCGACTGCGGACCGTTTCCTTATGGATGATGGCGATCCGATGGCGTTTTACGATGCGGTTGTCGGTGGGCTTTCCGTTGGCGTGCCGGGGGCGGTGCGGATGTTGGAGCTTGCCCATCAAGACCATGGCGCGCTCGACTGGGCCGATCTTTTCGAACCGGCGATTAGGTTGTCGGAAAACGGATTTGAAGTCTCGCCTCGCCTCAACGGACTGCTGGCGCGGATCCCGAAGTTAAACCAGCTGCCGGCGGCGGCTGACTATTTTTACGACCCGGACGGGGCGCCGCGTCCCGTTGGCTATGTTTTAAAAAACCCGGCTTATGTGCAAACTCTAAAGACGATTGCGGCCGGCGGCGCGGATGCTTTTTATACTGGCGATATCGCGGCGGCGATTGTTGAGGCGGTAACGTCAGCGCCCAATCCCGGCGACATGACGCTTGAAGATCTTGCCGGCTATGAAGCCGTCAAGCTTGATCCGATTTGCAGCTTTTATCGCGCCTATCAGGTCTGTTCGATGGCGCCGCCAAGTTCCGGCGGCGTGACGGTGTTGCAGATGTTGGCGTTGATGGGGACGTTCGATATTGCCGGCGCCGGCGCGCATTCGGTTGAAGCGCTGCATATTTTGTTTGAGGCCAGCCGCCTGGCCTATGCTGACCGGGATCAGTACCTTGCCGATAACTCGATGCTGGCCGGCGCCGGCGGGCTTTCGAGCGAAGAGGTTATCGGCGGTCTTTTGAACCCCGCATATCTGGCAGCGCGGGCGCAGCTGATTGATGGCGCCAGCGCGGCAGTAGATGTGACGCCGGGCGACCCTTCCGCCTATGATGTTGACGCCAGCGCGGGCAAATGGCGAAATTTAAGCGCGGATGCTTCGCCGGAGCCGCCATCAACCAGCCATTTTGTTATTGTTGACGGCGAGGGGCGGGTGGTGTCGATGACGACGACGGTTGAGTTTGCTTTTGGCAGTCATCTGATGTCCGGCGGTATGGTGCTAAACAATCAGCTCACGGACTTCTCGTTTCTGCCGGAACGTGACGGCGTGCCGATCGCCAATGCAGTGGCGCCGGGTAAGCGTCCGCGCAGTTCCATGAGCCCGGTGATCGTCTTTGACGCCGAGGGAGCATTTTGGAGCGCGCTTGGCTCGCCCGGCGGACCGGCGATTATTGGCTATGTCGTCAAGACGCTCGTTGCGATGATTGACTGGGATATGTCGGCGCAGGCGGCGATCAATCTGCCCAATGCTGTGTATCCGCGCGGCGAGCCGCTCCTTGAGGAAAATGCATTCGACGCGCAGATCATCGCTGGCCTGGCTGCGCGCGGCCACCAGGTTACGCAGCGCGCACTGAACAGCGGCGTGCACGCTGTGCGGATGGCGCCAGATGGCTCGTTTGATGGCGGCGCCGACCCCCGCCGTGAAGGCGTTTGGTTGACCGGTGAGGTTGAGGCAATAGAAGACTAAAGTGCGGCGCCAGGCAGGGTGATCTTGAACTCAGTTCCAGACCCGTCGCTTGTCGCCAGCACAATCTCGCCGCCATGGGCGCGGATGATCTCGGCGGCAATGGCGGCGCCGAGACCTGTGCCGCCGGGTTTTTGCGATCCTTTGAACGGTTCGAATAAAACCCCGCGAGCGTAGTCGGGTATACCGGGTCCGGTATCGGCAACGAGAATGATCGTTTCACCATCACTAGCGGACGCGCTGATACTGACCGCACCCAGCAAAGGCTCAGCTGTGTCAATGGGAGCGCCGCCCTGCGGCGTCAAGGCGTCGACGGCATTGCGGACAAGATTGAACAGGCATCGGTATAGCTGTGTTCGGTCGGCGCTGATTGAAAAACCTTCCGTAACAAGATTTTCCGGCTTGACGCCCATGGCGGCGGTATCCTCAAGGACTTCTTCTGTAAGCGCATGAAGATCAACCGGCGCCTTGCTCAACACGCGCGCTTCCATGCCGCCAAATGCAAGCGTATCCCGGCTCAGCACAATTGCGCGATCGAGCGCCGAGATCAGGCGTGGGCTCAGCTTGCGCACGCTCGGGTCATCGCTCTTGGCAAGCCGGTCCGACATCAGTTGTGCGGATGCGAGTATGTTTCTAAGGTCGTGGCTAATTTTGGAAATACCGGCGCCGAGTGCGGCGAGGCGCCGGCGTTCATTTAACAGGTCGTGAATACCGCGTTGCATGGCGGCGAGACTGCGCTCGGCTGCGCCGATCTCATCTTTGCGGTGGCTTTGCGAGCGGATCAGCGCTTCGCGGTCTGGGTCCGCCTCAAATGCGGCCATGTCATGGGTCAAGCGCACGACCGGCCCGACAATGATCCGGTTCAGCGCCCAATAGACCAGGGCCGCCGTCAGGCTTGATATGACCAGTGACAGCGCCAGAATATTGCGGGCATAGATAAGCAGGTCGCGGCGCAGCGCCGCCTGCGATACGATAATATCGACATTTTGATCGGCAGCGTATCGCGGAGCGCCGGTGACCTGGATTAAATCGTCGCCAGCTGAGAACACGGTGCCCCATGCATTGGCGATCAAAGTCAGCGGCATCCGGTCGCCTAGGGTAACCCGGTGCATGCGCGGCGGCCCATGTGGGTTAATTTCCGGCGCCAGGATCAGCATCCGCATATGATCACGGTTGATGGTGACGCCGAGAATATTGGCCGTCGAAAATAGTTGCCGTGCGACCTCTTCTTCAATCATCGCTTCGCGCGGACCTTCAAGCGCCAGGGCCACGAGATAGGCCGCTTCAAGGCGGGCGTCGAACCAGTCCATGCGCTGTTTGGCGACGGATGGGATCATCACAACAATTTCTGCAAGGAAGATGAACACGACCGTCAACACAAACAGTTTTGTCGAAAGTGATCGGTTAGCGAATCCCGGGGGTGCGTTCATGGTGAGAAAGTTTAATCAAAAATCGACAGTAAAGACACCAGCATTTTCGTGCGTTTTGAAAATAACGCTGGCGTATACCATGCCCCGGCGGCGCGCTTTGATATCTCACCGCGTGTCGGGTAGGGCGCAATCATATTGGTGAAGGCTTTGATCTTCTGGCGGTTGGAGATGGCGAATGTCCAGGTCTGGATGAGATCGCCGGCGCCGGGTCCGACGATGGAGGCGCCGAGAATGGTCCCGTCTTTCTTGGTTGTGACTTTAATGAAGCCTCTGGTGTCGCGCATTGCCTCGGCGCGGTCATTGTCTGCAAAGGTCGCGCGCACGGTGCGAATATCTCCGTGATGGTCGCGTGCTGCCGCCTCGGTGAGGCCGACCTGTGCGAGTTCCGGATCGCTATAGGTTACCCATGGAGCCTGGCTGTCATTATTGGTCGCTGGCATTTTAAACAACATGCCGCGGATAACCACGGAGGCGTGATAGCCCGCCACATGAGTAAACTGGAGACCGCCACGGACGTCGCCAATCGCGTAGATGCGCTTGTTGGTCGTGTGCAACGCGCTGTCGGTCTTTATCCCAGTCTTGTCATAGTCGATGCCCGCCATTTCGAGATTTAGTCCGTCAACGGCAGGTTTGCGGCCGACGGCGACGAGAATATGCGACCCATTTATGGTCCTTCCATCGGCTTTAAGCTGAACGCCGCTGCCGGATGCGGCCACGGCTTCGACGATAGAATTTTCGATGATGTCGACGCCGTCCTCTTTGAGTTGCGCGCGCATCACCTCAACCATTTCCGGATCGTCCTTATTGAGGATGGTCGCGCCCTCGATAAGCGTTACCTTTGCGCCAAGGCGGCGATGCGCCTGGGCCAACTCAACGCCGATTGGTCCGCCGCCGATGACGATGAGATGGTCGGGAAGCGTGCGGTTTTTAAAGATGGTTTCATTGGTGAAGAAAGGCGTTTCGCTAAGTCCGTCGATTGGCGGAACAAACGGCGTTGAACCGGTGGCGATCACAAAATGCTTGGCGGTAACCGTCGCGTCTTTGGTTTTGACCTGACGCGGGCCGGCAAAGCTTGCATGTTCGCGCAATACCGTAACGCCTAGCCCTTCAAAGCGTTCCTGACTGTCAATCGGTGCAATCGAAGCCATAACGAGGTCGACATGGTCCATAACTGCGCCGAAGTTGATTTCCGGCTCGACGGGTTTGAGGCCAAATTTACCGGCGCCGCGCATGGCCTGGGCGCGACCGGCGGCGGCGATCAGCGCCTTTGATGGAACGCAGCCAGTGTTGAGGCAATCGCCGCCCATTTCGCCTTTTTCAATCAGTACGACCTTGCGGCCGAGCTGTGCGGCGCCGGCCGCCACCGACAGACCGGCCGAGCCAGCGCCAATGATGCAAAGGTCAGCGGTAATGGCCCTGGTCATTGTGAGCGCTCTTTAAGGCCCGCCGCCTGTTTGTTGATGCGTTTAAGCGCCACCGGAAGGAGCGCCAGAACCGTCAGCCCGATGATTGGCAGCAAGGTTTGCGGCTGCAACAAGATACCGCTTAGCGAAACATTCTCTCCGGCGCTAAAGGCGGCGCCGGCGGCGTTGCCGATGCTTGCATAAACAAATCCGCCCGGAATGATTCCAAAAAACGTGCCGATGACGAAATTGCGCAAGCGGACGCCGAGAACCCCGGCGGCGATATTAATCGCCCAGAACGGAAACACCGGAACAAGACGCAAAATGAACATGTAGCTAAGCTCGTTTTCGCGAAAGCCCTGTTCCATGCTTTTTACCAGGCCGCCAGCGCGCCCGGTCAGGAGGTCGCCGAGTGCGGTCTTGGATGCGAGAAAAACGATGATGGCGCCGATGGTTGCGGCAAGGACAACGGCGGGAACGCCCGGCCACAGGCCAAACAGGAAACCGCCAAAGACGGTGAGGATCGTCGCGCCGGGAAAGGAGATCGCCACAGCGGCAGCATAGACCGACACGAATAACGCCAACGCCAGCAGCGGCGAGGCGGCGACCCACATGCGCAAGGCTTCGTGGTTTTCGCGCAAATTATCGAGCGTAAAATATCGCTGCAAATCGAGGGTGAAGAAAACGCCCAATGCGATCGCGATCAAGGCTATTGGCGCTGCCCGCTTCAAGAAGCCGCCCGTTGAAGGTGTGTTTTCCTGGGTCGTCATGATGGTGGTTTGGATCCCGTCTGCCTAATGGTAGATTGTTTTGCATGGCGCTGGTCAATAGCCAGATGTAGTCGCGCTGGCGGGTTTGCGGGGTAACAAGTGGTCCGCCGCCGATCAAAAATGCGCGAATTTGGCAGGCGGGTGGAAATTCGCAGGCGTCCCCTCAAATACTTGGCCGAAAGCGTGCCCGCAGCGCTTGACGGCGGCGGCCTCAAAGTCTATTTCCCCGCCCTCGCGCAGCGCATCGCGAATTTGCTTATAGATCAAGGACGAAACGATGAAACGGACCTATCAACCGAGCCGGCTGAAGCGTAAGCGCCGTCACGGTTTCCGTGCGCGCAAAGCGACTAAGGCTGGGCGCAAAGTGCTGGCGTCGCGGCGTGCAAAAGGTCGCAAGAAGCTTTCGGCCTGAGCCTGAGCGAAAAACCCTCAGAAAAACAATTAGATGGCGCAGGTCGCGTAGGTTTGAGCCTGTCCGTGATCAAGAAGCGCCAGGACTTTCTGGCGCTACGCAGCGGCGCTCGGGTCAATAGCCCCGGATTTTTATTAGCCGCCCGCCCTAATTGCGCCGCCGGAGAGGGGGCTCGAATCGGCTTGACGGTGACAAAAAAGATCGGCGGGGCGGTGGCGCGCAATCGCATTCGCCGACGGCTCAGAGCCGCTGTGCGCGAGATATTTCCCCAATTTGCGCGGGCGGGCATGGATTATGTATTGATCGCCCGGAAAGCGGCCTATAACCGCAATTACGCTTTGCTCCTTGACGATATGAAGCGCGCCCTTTTAAGGCTCGCGCGCGACACTAAATAGAACCAAGCGCCGGACCGTCGGCGGTAACCAGAAAATCAACACGAGACCGCAAATGGACCGGAATTTAATCTTGGCGATCGCCCTGTCGATGGGCGTGCTTTTAATGTGGGACGTGTTTATCGCCGGTCCGCAACGCGAGCAGATGCAGGCGGCGCGACAGGCCGCTGAAGAGGCCGTCGTCGAAGAACAGAGCGATTTTGCCGGGCTTGATGGCCTGGAGCCTGCCGACGAGCCTGTCTCTTTGCAAGAAGCCCTCGCCGAAGCGCCGGGCAGGGTCGCGATCCGCACGCCAAATCTTTCGGGGTCAATTAACCTGCAGGGCGGGCGCATCGATGATCTGGAGCTTACGCAGTATCACGAGGAACTCGATCCGGAGAGCGCCAATATCCGATTATTGACGCCGCGTGAGGCAAAGCATGGTCACTTTGTCGAGCAGGGCTGGATTACCGGCGACAAGCCGGGAGACAAGGCTCTGTGGTCTGTCGCTGACGGTGCGATTCTGACACCGCAGACGCCGATCACGCTGACCCGCGAACAGGACGGCCTTTTCTTCGAGAAGACTTTCTCCGTTGACGAACAGTTTATGTTTACGGTCGAACAGAAGGTGCGCAACGGAACAAGTGAGGCGCAGACGCTGACACCGTATGCACTCGTTGTTCAACGTGGCAAGCCGGACAATCTTCGAAACTTTATGATTCTCCACGAAGGCCCGCTTGGCGTTATCGGCGAGCGCCTATATGAGCGCAAATATGATAAGCTGCGTAAAAATAAAAACAAACAAGTCAATGAAAGCGGTATTGGCGGCTGGGTCGGCATCACCAATAAATACTGGCTTGCCGCAGCGATCCCGCCTCAGGATGAAGAGATAAAAGCCTCGTTGTCCAATATCGGCGATGAGACTTCGCCGATATTCCGGGCGTCCTACACCTTGCCGAGCCGCACATTGGCGCCAGGCGAGACCTTTACGCAGGTTTCAAACATTTTTGGCGGCGCCAAGGATGTAGATATCCTTCAATCCTATGAGGCTGAGCCTGAAGACGGCGGTCTCGGTGTTCATGATTTCGACAAGGCGGTGGACTGGGGCCATCTTTTCTTTCTGACCCGTCCGATTTTTTACACCTTGAATTTCTTCGGCGACCTGATCGGCAATTTCGGGGTCGCCATTCTTATCCTGACGCTCATCATCAAGGGGCTGCTCTTTCCCATCGCTAATAAGGGTTACGAGTCGATGTCGAAGATGAAAAAGCTGCAGCCTGAGATCGAAAAGCTTAAAACACGCTTTGGTGACGACAAGATGAAGATACAGCAAGCGATGATGGAGCTTTACAAGAAGGAAAAGATGAACCCGATGGCCGGGTGTATTCCGATCCTGTTTCAAATGCCGATTTTCTTTGCGCTCTATAAAACGCTCTTTGTGACCATGGAAATGCGCCATGAGCCTTTCATTTTATGGATCAAGGATCTCTCGGCGCCGGATCCGACGACGGTCTTCAACCTCTTTGGTTTGTTGCCTTACGACCCGACGACGCTGCCGGTGCTCGGCGCGTTTCTCGGCATCGGCGTGCTGCCGCTCCTCATGGGCGTTGCCATGTGGTTCCAGACCAAGCTCAACCCGCCGCCGGCCGATCCGGTGCAGGCGCAGATCTTCGGCATGATGCCTTTCGTCTTTGTCTTCATCTTCGCACCCTTCGCCGCCGGTTTGGTCCTCTACTGGTTCTGGAACACGACGCTGTCGATTTTGCAGCAATGGGTCATCATGAAGAAAAATGGCGTGACGATTGATTGGGGCGACCGTTTCAAACTACCGGGCCGCAAAAAGAC
>JAJFFX010000053.1 GCA_021776455.1 Hyphococcus sp.
TCACCACAACAACCCATTGCCGCCCGGTCCATTGCTTAAGGCGTTGGGCGAGCCGGTTGGCGAGCCCGTCCGGCGCATCATCATGAAGGCGCAGGTCAATCCGGCCTTCTGCAAAGGAAATGATGTGCACATAGGCTTCAAGTTCGGTGCGCAATTTCGCGTCGCGGTGTTTGCCGGCAAGGCCTACCACATCATCAAAGCTGCGCAGCCATGGGCCTTCACCCGGCGGGCGCTGGCTTAGCGGCGGTTGAATATCAATAATTTGTGCTGATTGCGGGGGCGGTGTGGCTTCTTCCGCCTGCGGAGCACTCGCGCGCGCGGGCGCTACTGGCCGGGTGGGACTTCTTTCACGCGGCCCGTTTTCACGGTTTTTTTTTAAGGCCTTCAAAGCCTCGTCCGGGGTCGGCAGGTCGGCGGCGAAGGCGAGGCGAATGAGCGCCATTTCCCCGGCGGCGGCAGGGTCTGGCGCCATATTGGTCTCCGTCAGCCCCTTCATCAACAGCGACCAGGCGCGCGTTAGCGCGTTCATTTCAAACGCCGCTGCCATTTCTTTGGCGCGCGCAGAATCCGCCTCCCCGGCGGGACCATGGGCGGCGGCGTCATCGCCGGCGACTTTGGTGCGGGTTAAAAGATGCACCAGATCAAGCATGTCGCGCAAGATAACCGCGGGCTCGGCGCCAGCGTCATATTGGGTGCGGAAACCCGCCAAAGCGGTCTTCGCGTCGCCCGTCATCACCGCATTCAAGACATCCCAAACGCCCGAGCGGTCGGCTAGGCCAAGCATCTCGCGGATCGCCTCGGCGCTAAGCGCGGCATCTTCTTTCTGGGCCGTATGCTGAACAATCGCCTGGTCGAGGATCGAAAGCGCGTCCCGCACCGAGCCTTCCGCCGCACGCGCGATCATCCACAAGCCATCGCGGTCTATCTTGACGGCCTCTTTGTCGGCAATGCCAGCCAAATGCTCGGTCAACACTTCCGGATCAATACGCCGCAGATCAAACCGCTGGCAGCGCGACAGCACCGTGACGGGGAGTTTGCGAATTTCCGTGGTTGCGAAAATAAACTTCACATGCGGCGGCGGCTCTTCGAGGGTTTTTAGCAACGCATTAAACGCCGCCGTCGACAGCATGTGAACTTCGTCGATGATGTAGACTTTGTAGCGCGCTTCGACCGGAGCATAGCGCACCCCCTCGATCAGCTCGCGAATATCGCTGACGCCAGTGCGCGAGGCGGCGTCCATTTCCAACACATCCGGATGGCGGCTTTCGGCGATGGCGCGGCAATGGCGCCCCTCCTCGGAAAGCTCCATCTGCGGGCCGTTGTCTTCGCCATTAGGCCCCACATAATTCAGCGCCCGCGCGAGGATGCGCGCCGTTGTCGTCTTGCCGACGCCCCTGACGCCGGTGAGAATATAGGCATGGGCGATGCGGTCGGCAGCGAAGGCGTTTTTTAACGTCCTGACCATCGCCCCGTGGCCAATCAGGTCGTCAAAATTCTGCGGGCGATATTTGCGCGCCAACACCTGATAGGCGGCGGTTTTACCGCCCGCGCTCTTTTCCGCAATGTGTTCGCCGTCAGACATGATCTTGTCCTATCGCGCCAAGCCCTCAAGCCGCAAGGCGCTTTAGCCCCTCTTCCATGCTCACCACAGGGCGATAGCCAAGCTCGGCTCGGGCTTTGTCATCGCGTATGGTGCAGTCCCGGCTCATAATGTGCGCGGTGAAACGGGTGAGCGGCGGCGGTGATTTTGCCCCCGCCAGACGCCAGAGCGGCTCAAGCAGATTGGACAGGCCGCGCGCGAGCCAGCCCGGAACCGAACGCTCGCCAAGCACGACGCCCGCGGTTTCGAGATAAGGGGTTAAAAACGCGCGAAACTTCACCGGCGGGCCATCGACCACAAAATAGGGCTCGCCGGATTTGCCCGATGTCAGCGCCAGACCGATGGCATGGGTCAGATTGTCGATATGCGTCGTCGAGGTCATTATCGCGCCGCCGTCAATCCAGGCGAACTTGTCCGCCGCCGCCATCGCCGCGACGACAGGCAGAACGGTTTTGTCGCCCGGGCCCCA
The DNA here is from genome assembly GCA_021776455.1 of Hyphococcus sp. Taxonomy (GTDB): domain Bacteria; phylum Pseudomonadota; class Alphaproteobacteria; order Caulobacterales; family Parvularculaceae; genus Hyphococcus. The sequence goes on from JAJFFX010000053.1 coordinate 2,070, forward strand.
AACCAGCCGCGGGCGGATAACGAAAGTTTCAAACCCGGATGCGGGATTATTGGCCTCGCGCACAGCGCGTTCAGCGCGCGCCTTCGAGCGCGAATAGGGGAAGGGAGAATTCGGCGCCAGCGGATAGGTCTCATCAATGTCGCGCATGTGCTGGCCGTGAAACAGCGCCGCTTCCGTACCGATATGAATGAACCGTTTGACCCCAGCCGCGCGCGCTGCCGCCAGCAGATGCTTTGTGCCCTCGACATTGATTTGTTCGTAAAGCGCCGGCGGGCCCCATTCCTCGACATAGGCGGCGCTATGAATAACCGCATCGGCGCCCTCAAGCGCGCCAGCCGGCAGGTCCAGAAGGTCACCACGCCGTGGGGATGCGCCCACCGCTTCTATCGCCTCATCGCTACCGCTTGAACGCGACAGCGCGATGATCTCATGGGCTGGCGACAGCGCTCTGATCGCAGCGCCACCGACAAAACCCGATCCCCCGGTCAGAAAAATTTTCATAAGCGTCACTATGCGGCGGCGGGGCCAGTGGGGCAAAGGCGAAAACAGCGTCTGGGGAAAAAGGTGGAAGACTGAACGACCCGCGCAAAAACTCGTTGCGGCTGCTTCCTTCCGGATCTGACCGGGTTGGCGAGAAGCGCGCCCGCCAGCCTTCCGGGACGGAATATCATCGCTTGAGGGCGCGATTGCAAGGGGCAAGGGGGGATTGTCCTTGCGCTAGTAAGTAGCATGCGCAGCCCTCGGCTAGCTCCTCACATTAGGGATTACACACATTTTTATTGACCAAAATAGAGCGCGAAACCCACTCTAATTTTGTGCCGTCGTCTTCACTTTCGAAAGCAGGACTTCCATCTTAATCCGGTAAATGTCACCCTTGACAGGCTCGGTCTGTTCATCACGTGGACGGTTAGAAGTAAAATACAGCCATTGACCATCTGGTGAAACGCTTGGTGCAAACTCCCGGTAGGATGTATTTAAAAATGGCAAATGAATTGCCGGTGTCCAATGACCCTCTTGTCGCAGATGTATATATAAATCACCCGCCCCCAAATGGTCTGGATAAGCATCACTGCTAATAATCATGAAGTTTTCACCTACTTCCATAAAGGCGTTGGAATCGGATTGTTCAGTATTAAGAGGAGTAGGCAACGGCTCTGCCACGCCAGTGACTTCACCATGCCAATCAACAGAATAAATGTCCAACCCGCCCGTCCGGTCGGAAGAAAAATAGAGTTTACCGCCAGCACTTATCGGAAACGTTTCCGTTGTATCGGTATTTAAGGGCGCACCAGGGTTATATGGCGGCTCCCAACCATCAGGGCCGCGCCTGCTGATCCAGATGTCCCAATCCTTGGCTTTATCACCAGATAAAGGTCGGTCGGACTGAAAAAACATAAAATTTCCATCCGGAGAGATGTTTACATCAAGGTCGCGGTATTTTCCCGCGAAAGAAATCCGCTCCGGCTTCTGCCATTGCTGGTCAACCTCGCGCGAAACCATGATAACGCTTGAGCTGAAGCCCTCTCCAATCTCAGAAAAATATACTTCTTTTCTATCCGGCAAGAATGCGATGCCAAGCTGAAACCCTTCCGTTGAAACAATATCTGGTGCAAATAATTCTGGTAGGTTTTTTGAATTCGCTGCGCAGCCTGGCAACAGGCAACATATCACCATTAATAGTTTCGAAAAATAACTCATAATAAATTTCCAAAAGCTCTTGGTACAGATGACCTTTTTATTATGCCCTTGAAGATACTCGATAGAAAGGGCGTTGTCTATGAAGACAACAGTCGACATCATGCTGACCCCATATTTTAACCCATGCCCAAAGCCATTTTTAGGGGCTGCAATAATTCCCAGTTACTTCTATCCGGCAGGGCCTTGGCTGATTGTCGCCTCTCAATTAGCTGATGTTATCATTGTTCATCTCTTTACACTGCCGGGTACAAAAACACCGGTTGAAGGAGGCGGAGCATGACCATCAAAGTTTTCAGCCGCTCATTATCGTGCGTGAAGGGGCGCCTCCACCACCCCTGATCATTGCGCTTGATGCTTGCCTCCGCGTAAAAGGCCAGAATGACCCAAGATAAAAACCCCAACTGGTTCGCCAACAATCCGCTATTGCGGCTCAACAACGAAAAAGATCATCACGACTTCTTCCACACCAGCCTGAACGACCCGCAAAGCCTGCTGGTTCCACTGTGGCGCGGCGACCCGTTAATCGCTGGCGGCAAGGCGGCGTTTTTGTCCGCCGCGGCGCACGAAGAATTCGCCAAAGATGCGCTGGTCTTGATGTTGGGCGTGAAAGACGGCCGCGCCCATTTCGCCATTGACGCCTCGCCCGGCCCCTCCTCCAGTACTGAGGAGCCCACTGACGCGCCCTTTGCCGATATCGGCCAGTATATGCCGATCCGCGAGGCCGCGGGGATGATCTCGCGCGACGATTTGGCGATTATCGGTCAGGCGCGCTGGCTCACCGAGTGGCATCGCAGACATAGTTTTTGCGCAAATTGCGGCGCGCAGACAAACATCATCAACGGCGGCGCCAAGCGCCAATGCCCCGCCTGCGAGGCCATGCATTTTCCGCGCACCGATCCGGTGGCGATAGTCCTGGCGATCCATGAGGGCGCCTGTCTCCTCGGCCGCTCGCCGCATTTTCCGCCCGGTTTTTTGTCGGCGCTGGCCGGCTTTGTTGAGGCGGCGGAAACCCCGGAAGAGGCCGCAAAGCGCGAGATTTTTGAAGAGGCGGGGGTAAGGCTCACCAATGTGCGCTATCAGTTCTCCCAGCCATGGCCGTTCCCGTCATCGATGATGATGGGCTTCATCGCTGACGCTGAGGGCCGCGCACTCAATCTTGATACGGATGAAATCGTTGAAGCAAAATGGGTGTCGCTAGAGGACATCAAAGCACTCTTAAACGGCGAGGCCCGCGGCGACATCTTCCTGCCGCCGAAATTCACCATTGCCCGGCATTTGCTGGAGCGGTGGGTTGGCAATGGCTGATAGGGCCGGCATCGAAATTTTAAAAACAATGCTTACGCTCGCCAGCACACCCAAAACGCCTCGCAAGGCCGACAATACTAATCTGGTTACGAGTTGGCTCATGATTTGCATCGCCGCAATAACTAGTTATATAATGAAATAATGTCAAATTCTCGTAAAAATAGAAAGTCTGCACGCAAGAATTATAGAGATAAAAATAACAACAATATCTGTGTATACTATAGTAAACTCTGCCCACCTAACTATCGAAAAATAAAGAAGCGCAAGTTTCACGCAATGGTAGCGCGCGATGAGTGGCGTCGCCAAATTTTTCTTGTCCTACACAATGGCATTCAGTCAAATGAGCGTGTGTTGCTTCAAATTGGCACCGCATCCGTTGCGCTTATTCTTCCTGCCATAGTCCTGATGTTGGCGCCTGACCGCGATCTCGGCCTATTAAGCAAGTACGAATACAAATCCATCTATTTCATAATATTATCGATACTCAGTGCTATTATGATTCATAACCTGCTCCAAAGAGCTAAAAACATACAAGGTTATTTTAAACGTCTTCTCAAGTTGGAAAGCATAGCGGGTGTATACGAAACAAACGAATTAGTATCGGGCGCATTTTATCCAAAGCCGTTGCGAAAGTCTGCCGACAAGCTGCCAGGAATGTTTTGGACGCTCGCTTCAATTCTTATGGCGGCGACAATTGTTTCTATCATTCTTTCTGTCCTGTATTTTAGGCTATCAATAATTGCCCATTACCCGACCCCAACACACGCGCCCGCCCCAGCGGTTATGACCCTCAATATCGTAGCAACTGAATTCACAGTCCTGCCCATTGATGGGCAGGACTGTCAGGGCAATAATTGCTCTCCAGAAATTGATGGCAAACATATCGCCTCACTTCTCGATGAACTTTGCACCACGAAGCACGCGGTTAATCTGTATTTAGGGACAGACTCATATATCAATGTAGAATTTGAATGTCCGCGCAAAAACAAATAATAGGCCCCCTAACGCTCGCGCGCCTTTTTATAAACGCCGAGAATATTCAGCGACGATGAGAAAAAGCTCAGCTCTTCGAGCGCCAGGCGCACGGGCTCGTCTTGCGGGTGGCCTTCGATGTCGGCGTAGAACATGGTGGCGTTGAACGAGCCGCCTTGTTGATAGCTTTCCAGCTTGGTCATGTTGACATTGTTGGTCGCGAACCCGCCCATTGCCTTATAAAGCGCGGCGGGAATATTGCGCACCTGAAACACGAAGCTGGTGACCACCGGACCGTCATCTTGCGCGGCGTCATCGGGCGCCGCCGCCATTTCTAAAAACCGTGTGGTGTTATGGTTGGCGTCTTCGATATTTTCCGCCAGCACATCGAGGTGATAATGTTTTGCGGCATGTTCCGAAGCGACCACCGCCTCATCATCGCTGCCGCTTTGGGCTAGCCGTCGTGCAGCGCCCGCCGTGTCGCCGGCAATTTCAGCACGCAGCCCGTGCTCCTTAATGAACCGCCGGCACTGGCCGAGCGCCATGGCGTGGCTGCGAACGGTTTTGACAGCGCTAAGCTTTACCCCAGGACGCGCCATCAGATGGTGCTCAATCGGCAGGAAATGTTCGCCGACAATGTGCAACCCCGCCTCCGGCAACAGATGGTGAATATCCGCGACCCGGCCGGCAAGCGAGTTTTCAATTGGCAGCATCGCCTTTTCGGCGCGGCCGGACCGGACCGCCTCAAACGCGTCCTCAAAAGTCGGACAAGCCAGCGGCGTCAGCGCTGGGGCGTAGCGCATGCAAGCCAGCTCAGAAAATGCCCCCGGCTCGCCCTGAAAGGCGATATGGCGGGGTGTGGCGTCGGTTTTGTCGGTCATGGCGTTCACTTCATCAAAACGGGTCTTATGCAAAAATTGCGCGCGTTTTCGCGCGCGTCAGCATCTAGAGCAATATCTGGCCGCACCAAAGCGGATATTGCTCTAGGGTCTTAGTTGGTCGCATTTTCTAACGCCCAACCGGTATCTCCTTGGTCGGAAAATGCTCTGGCGACAAATCCCCCGCGTGAATAGGCCGCGCCCTGCCGCTAACCGCGTCGATTGCGCCGCGACAGGAAGCTCGCTAGAACGCCGCCAATTCTGATATTACCGTCCCGTTCAGGGGCGATTTTCCAAGGCGACGTCATGGCGGATAAATCCAACAAAGACCCAATGCTCAGCAACAAGATTGCGGGCGCAATCTTAGCTGCGCTCCTGTTGGTGTTTGGGCTGCCGCAACTCACCGCGGCGCTTTTGGGCGGCGGCGAAGGCCATGGCGGCGGTGAGGGCGATGAGCTACATCTGGCTTATTGTTGCGTTGAGCTGGAAACGGAAACTGTGGCGGTGGCTGAAGAAGCGCCGCCAGATCTGGGTACGCTGCTCGCCAATGCCAGCGTCGCCGGCGGCGAGCGCCGCGCGGCTTTATGCAAGTCTTGCCACACGCTGAACGAAGGCGGCGCCAACGCGGCCGGCCCCAATCTCTGGGGCGTGGTCGACCGGCCGGTCGCTAATGTCGACGGGTTTAACTATACGTCCGCCCTGGCGGCGGCTGGCGGCGCCTGGACCTATGACCGCCTCGATCAATATCTCAAAAATTCGCAAGACTATATTCCCGGCACCGCTATGGTGCAGCGTTTTGCAAAAGACGGACAACGTGCGGACATCCTCGCCTATCTCGGATCGCTGTCGGCAAGCCCGGTCGCCTTTCCGGCCCCGGCCATCGTTGCGGCGCCGGGTGTTGATGAAGCCGCCAACGCAGCCGAAGATGTCGTCGAAAGTGTCACGGATGCTGCGCAAGGCGCCGTTGAGAACACCGCCGATGCTGTCGAAGAAGCGCTGGGCGACCACTAGCTTATAATCAGCCCAGCCTTACCGCCGTACCATTACACGAGACCATCAACATCGCGCCTTTTTGCGTATCGATGGCTTCGTAATCTATATCAACGCCAACCACCGCATCCGCGCCGAGCGCATGGGCTTCGGCCTCCATATCAGCCATTGCATGGTCGCGCGCCTCGCGCAGCGCCTTTTGGTAACCTTGCGACCGGCCGCCCAGAATATCGGTGATCCCGGCGAAGAGATCGCGAAAAATGTTAACGTCGAGAATCGCCTCTCCGGCGACCACGCCAAGGCTTGCCGTCGCCTCGCGGCCCGGCGGCGTATCGGTTGTTGAAATCAGCATGAAGGCCCTCCCTGTTGCCCTAGAAAAGATGGGAGGCGCCGGCGCGCGATCAATAGCGCGGGTTAAAAAATCCCGAAGCGTTTTTTCTTGTGCTTTTTCAGCGCGGCCTTGCCGGCGTCGGAGCTTAAGAACGTCTCATAGTCGAGATCGCCGCGCTCTATGCGCATGGTCGTTGCGTGCATGCCTTGAAACAAATCATCGCCCGCGCGCGTAGCCGCCGCTTCGCTCTGAGGCGATGGCTCGGCCTGTTTGCTCCGGCTGAACTTCTTATTCTTGGCGGCCAAATCTGCGCGCAAGGTTTCAAAGGCGCGCGCCGCCGGGCCTTCATAGGTCTCCGGCAGAAAGTGGCTGTCGTCCTGCGCATAGTCGGCGCGGTGCGGCACGTTGATATTTTCAATGCCCTTGCCGGTGAGGTTGCGCGTGGTGACCGCGGCAAAACCCGACCAAATTTCTTTTAACCGTTCAGCCATTTCTTAATCTCCGCATATCCAACTTAGCCAGCCTTAAAGCTCCGGCTTTTCACGTTTCCATTCCAGCCCGCCATTGCGCGTAATCACCGCAACATCAATCGGGCCGCCGACCGTCTCGATTGAGTGCATGACCTTTTGCTGGAACGAATTTAATTTGATCAGCGAGGCTGCCGTCTCACCAAGTTCTTTTTTCGGCAGTGAATTAATCGCTCTCAAAATTGGTCGTGTGTGCACCGCATACTGATAGTTATCCACCGAACGGAAAAATTCCTGTAGGGCGTGACCGAGATTGTTCTGGCTGTAATCTTTGAAAATCGCGTCGCGCTGCGCGTCCGTAAGGTTCGGCGTGCGGCTAACAATATCGGTCACCAGCCCGGTCGAAAGCTTAAGCGTCTCGCCATAGATAAACATCCGCAGATATTCGTCCATGCCGGTGAGGAACGTGCGGATCATCCGGTCTTGCGCGAAGGGCTGGAACACTGGCCCGCTATCGGCATTGATGACCGCCTCACGGTCGCGCTTGCGCTTTAAAATACCGAGAATGACGCTGGAGGTAAGGTAGGACCGCATCGACGGAAATTTCTCGCGGGCCCCGAAGCCGGCGAATACGACGCCGGTATAATGTTCAAAAAACGCATCCTTGGTGACCGCAAAAACCGCAATCTCACGCAGCTTGGCCCGGGTCGCCTCGGAGATGACAAGTCCAGAATATTCGTTCTTTAAAGACCCAGTGAGGCTGTCAATCAACTGGTCAACTTCGCCGCCATAGCGCCGGCGCACCTGCTCGTCCATGCCGCGCGGAAAACACGGCAGCTCACCGCGCCGGGTATCGTCTGGATAACGCTGATAGTCCGCATGGATATGGCCGACGACATATTCAAAGATCGAGCTCAGGTGGTCGCGCAGATGTCCTGATTGTGCGTCCTTGAACTTGTGCACCTGATGGTCAAACTCTTCGGCTATAACGGTATAGACCACCGCCACGACCTTAAAAAATTCCGTGTCCTGATGGTCGGCTGGGAACAGGTCCGGATTGCCGGACAGGAATTCCATGAAATCGTCAGCATAGGCTGCAACGGTTTCCAGCGAGCGCCCACGCGCCTGCTCGCGGTAAAGCGAGATCACCGTCTCCCACGGCGTCGACATGATTTCAGCGTTATTATAAATCATCACCGCAATCGGCTGACCTTCGACCAGCGGGAACAGCTTATCTACCGACTGGTAGGTCTTCAGATAGCGGTCGCCGGAAATGGTGACGGCGCTGTCTGCAGCCATCGCCACCGCCTGGCGGTTCATCAACACGACTTCGGATGTCATCGACCCCTCACGACTTCCCCAGTTCGAGACCGCCCCCCTTTTGGGACCGGCCAACCGTCTCCCGGCGCAAAGCGCCTCAGCAACAATGGCGCATAGCGCCTCGGCAACAATGGCGCATAGCGCCCTGGCCTTAAAAATGATGTTAGCGGCAAAACCGGCTCAAGGGAACAATCTGTTAACCCGCCCCAAAACCGGCGGGTCGCCATAAAACCGGATGAATTCAAGGCGCTAGAAGGTTACGGTAGAATTAACTAACCCCTTATAAAAATTAGGAAAAATTTTAACCCCCATCGCCGATCCTCCTTACAAGGCCGTAACAATTGCCGGGAGGGAATTATGGAAGCGATAAATTTTAGCGGAAGCCACAGCCTTGTGGAGATCGTCATCCTTGGCTTTATCACCATGAACATGGCCCTGTCCGGCTTCTATGTCGTCCACCACAGCCTCAAGAAAGTGACCGCCAGTCAAGCTGAAGACTAGCCCCTAGATCAATCAACATATTGCGACGCTTCAAAGCCGTATGCCGCACGCATGGCCGCGACTTGCCTGAGCTTTTCTTCAAACACGGACCAGTCATCATCGGCGGCGATCGCCGCCCATATCGCTTCGACCTCGTCGATCAGCATAGTGGTTGGGGTTTTTCCCTGAAAATAGGGCTGCGCAAGCCGGTCCGCGCGGACCGGTCTATGCCCGGCGAGCTTGTCCTTGATCGCCGCAAAACCCTCACCCTCGTATACCGCCGCGGCGGGGCTTTGTGCGGCGCGCGCGGCGTCGGCGCAGAACCAGTCGAACAATACTTGCTCAAAACCAACGCTGGTCTCGTTCATCCAGCGCAGCAAATCCACCACCAGCGCGAAGTCATCGGCGCCGCTGCGCTCAAGCCCCAGCCGCTGAAAAAACGCCGCCGCCATCGCATCTTCGTAAGCGTCGCCAAATGTGCGCAACGCATCGTTGAGCGCATCTTCGTCGGCTAGCCGCGACAGCGCCCCGCCAAGCTGCGCCAGGTTCCAAGCGCATGCCTCCACCTGGCGGCCAAACGCATAAAGCCCGGTTTCGTCGAAATAGGCGGCGGTAAAACTTGGGTCCGCATTCGGTGCGAAACGCCATGGTCCGTAGTCGAAGCTTTCGCCGGTGACATTCATATTGTCCGTGTTGAGCACGCCGTGGACAAACCCCGCCGCCATCCATTGCGCGGCAAGGCGCGCCGTGCGCGCGATAACCCCGCGATAAAACGCAACGACCCTGTCTTCACCGGTCTTCACCTCAAGCGCCGGATAAAAATGACGCACACAATAATCAACCAGCTCGCTGATCGCCGCCTCGTTTTTCTCAAAGGCCAGGCGCTGAAACACGCCGAACCGAATATGGGAATGAGACAGCCGCACCAAAACCGAAGAACGCGTCGGCGATGGCTCGTCATTGCGATAGAGTTTCTCGCCGGTCTCGATCAGGGAAAAACTTTTCGACGTGTAAACCCCAAGCGCTTCGAGCATTTCTGTGGCGAGCACTTCGCGCAGTCCGCCCTTCAGGGTCAGCCGCCCATCGCCAAACCGGGAATAGGGCGTCTGGCCGGAGCCTTTCGTGCCGAGGTCGAGAAGCCGCCCCGCCCCGTCGCGCAATTGCGCGAACAAAAACCCGCGCCCGTCGCCGATGTCCGCGTTATAGGTGCGAAACTGATGGCCGTGATAACGCAGCGCCAGCGGCCGCTGGAGATTGCCCGGGAGCGGCGCAAACCGCCCAAAATGCTCGGCCCAGGCATCGTCGCTGAGATCGCCCAGCCCGACACTCTCCGCCCCGCGCTGATTGCGATAGCGGATGTCATGCTGCGGGAACGCCGCCGCCTCCACCGCATCATAAAACGGCGCGCCGGCAGGATCGCCCAGCGCGCCATAGGCTGGCTCGGGCCGGTAATCCGTCATTTTCCTCATAATCGCTTATTCATCCGAACATCGCTCTATTCCAAGATTTTTTGCGCGTTTATCGCGCTGATACTTTAGTTTTTCGCCAGAACGGCCGGTTTTTATGTTGCTTTGCACAATGGCAGAGCGCAAGGAAGCCTCTCGCGCGCCCGCGCGGATGGATGAGATTTGGCGATGAGTGAAACCATGAAACCGGCGTCGGCGCAAACGCGCTTGCCAACGGCGCGCGATGTCGCGGCGGCGGCGGTGCGTATAGAAGGCCAGGTGATGCGCACGCCGCTGGTGCGCGCGGAAAAGCTTTCCGCGCTCACCGGCGCCGACATCTGGCTGAAGCTGGAATGCTTGCAATATACCGGCGCCTTTAAAGAGCGCGGCGCGCTTAACAAACTCACGCAACTCACCGACGCTGAGCGGGCGCGCGGCGTGATCGCCGCCTCGGCCGGCAATCATGCGCAAGGCGTTGCGTTCCACGCCCGCGCGCTCGGGATTGCCGCCGCCATCGTCATGCCGGTGACGACGCCGGACGTCAAAATTCGCCAGACCCGGGAGCTTGGCGCCGAAGTGATCCGCACCGGCCACACATTCGATGAAGCGCGCGACCATGCGCATGAGCTTGAGCGCAGCCGCGGCCTGGTGTTTGTGCATCCGTTTGACGATGGCGACATCATCGCCGGCCAGGGCACGGTTGCGCTGGAAATGCTCGATGATGGCCCGCGCTATGACGCGATGATCGTTCCCATTGGCGGCGGCGGGCTGATCTCCGGCATGGCGCTGACGGTGAAGGACCGCCATCCGGAAATTGAAATCATTGGTGTGCAGACGGCTTTGTTTCCGTCGATGGCGAATGCGCTGGCCAAAGCGAATGGCGGGGCGCAACACGCAACCGGTGGCGACACGCTCGCCGAAGGCATCGCCGTAAAAGAAGCGGGCGCGATAACGCGCCAGATCGTCCGTGAGCACGTCGACGATATTGTGTTGGTCGATGAACGCACCCTCGAACGCGCGCTTTCGATGTTGATGAATGAGCAGAAAATTCTCGTCGAGGGCGCGGGCGCGGCAGGGCTTGCCGCCATCCTTAGCGACAAAGCACGGTTTAAAGGCAAAACCGTTGGCCTGGTTTTATGCGGCGGCAATATTGACGCCCGGCTCTTGTCGATGATTTTGATGCGCGACCTGGCCCGCTCAGGGCGCTTGGCGCGGCTTCGGGTCCAGCTCCTCGACATGCCCGGCCAGCTGGTGCGGGTCGCCTCAATCATCGCCGAGCTGGAAGGCAATGTCATCGATGTCGGCCACCACCGCACCTATTCCGATCTTCCCGCCAAGATGACCTGCATGGACGTCACCATCGACACCCAGGGCCAGAACCACCTCCAGCGCATCATCGAAAGCCTGCAGGCGGCCGGTTATGAAGTCGAGATCGCGGCCTATTAAAAGCCCCGCTAACGCCGCCGCCCCTTTCGGATTGATCGGAGGCGGGCCGGCGCACAACAAAAAAGCCAGCGCATCGGGCGATTCGCGTTAATCGCCCGATGCGCTAGGCTGGCGGCGTAGCAACCCCGGACGCCGCCCCATGCATGATCAGTTCAACCGACTTTTCACACTCGCGCTCGCTTCAACATTTTTGCCTTGCGCCGCCATAGCGACGGAATTTGGCGATGCAAAACCGCTGCGCCCCATCTCGACCTATTCAATTGTCGCGCGCGATGCGACGACCGGCGAACTTGGCGCTGCGGTGCAGTCGCACTGGTTTTCCGTCGGTGCGCGGGTGCCGCATGCAAGAGCTGGCGTCGGCGCTGTCGTTACGCAGTCGTTCACCGAAGTCTCCTACGGACCGCTCGGCCTGAAAGCGATGGCCAAGGGAACGCCCGCAGACAAAGCACTCAAAAAACTCATCGCCAAAGACAAAAATGAAAATGTCCGTCAGGTCGGGTTTGTTGACGCGCAAGGCCGCGTCGCCGCGCATACCGGCGCAAAAGCGATCGTTGAGGCCTGCGACCAACAGGGCGACGGTTACACGGTGCAAGCCAACCTGATGGCGAACGCAACTGTCTGCGCCGCCATGGCGGCGGCGTTTGAGGCAACCGATGGCGACCTAGCGAACCGCTTGATGGCAGCGCTGGAAGCGGCGCAAGGCGAAGGCGGCGACATCCGCGGCAAACAATCCGCCGCCATGGTGGTGGTCGAAGGCGCACGCACCGACAATCCGTGGGACGGCCGGCTGATTGATTTGCGGGTTGAAGACAACCCCGAACCGCTCGTCGAATTGCGCCGACTGCTGGTCCTTAATCGCGCCTATAATTTGATGGATGCGGGCGATGCGGCGGTCACGGCTGGCGATATGGAGGCGGCCAACCACGCCTATGCCGCCGCCGCCGAGCTGGCGCCCGGTAATCATGAAATGGTGTTCTGGCGCGCCGTCACCCTCGCCTCGGTCGGCGAGATTGACGCGGCGCTGCCATTTTTCGCGGAAGCCTTTGCGGCCTGGCCGGCCTGGCGCGAGCTTATCGCGCGCCTGCCGGCCGCCGGTATTTTACCTGACGACGCGGCCCTGATTGCGCAGATTCTGGCTACGGGCGCAGACGAATAATCACCGATGCATTGAAATAGTGACGGTCCCGCTTACGTTCTAGTGATTGGACCTTTTGGAGGGGCGCGATCATGGCGGCGAGATTTCAGCGAAACACCCGGCAGATCAGGCCCGCCGGTATCTTTGCCGGCCTCTTTGCGATTGGCGCGGTGATGCTCGGGCTTTCCGCTTTCGCTCAAAATGCCGCCGCGCCCGCCGCCAAAGAAGGCGTCATCCTCACCCTCAACGGACCGGTGTCGCCGCCAGCCGCTGATTATCTGGCGCGTGAAATCGCCGCTGCATCCGACGCTGGCAAAGAACTCATTATTATTGAAATCGATACGCCGGGCGGGCTGGTGGATTCGATGAAAACCATCATCAAGGCGATCCTCGCTTCCGATACGCCGGTCGTGACGTTTGTCTCGCCGCAAGGCGCGCGGTCCGCCAGCGCCGGACTTTACATTATGTATTCGGCGCATATCTCCGCCATGGCGCCGGCGACCAATACCGGCGCGGCAACGCCAATTGAGATCGGCGGCGGGCCTTCGGAAGACAATCCGCTTGAAGATAAAAAGCCCGCCGATGGCGCCGACGAAGTGACCAACCCCGAACCAACCCGCGGCGGCGAGGGCGCTGAGGAAGACGAAGACTTGCGTACGCGCGCCGCCGAGCCGCTGGAAAACCGCGAGCGCAAAACCGTCGCCCCGCTCTCCAGCGATGATGCGCTCAGAGCAAAAGTCATCAACGATTCCGTCGCCTATATCCGCGCGCTCGCCGAAGAGCGCGACCGCAACGCCGACTGGGCCGAGGCGGCCGTGCGTGAAGCCGTCTCTGTCACCGCCAATCAGGCGCTTGAGCTTGGCGTGATTGATTTGATTGCGGACGATATTGACGATCTTCTGACCCAGATTAACGGGCGAACTGTCAACACCGCCGCCGGTGACAAGGTGCTGGAAAGCGCTGATCTCAAGCTTGAACGCATTGAGCCGACGATGGTTGAAAAAATCCTCGGCTTCATTGCCAATCCTAATGTCGCGGTCATCTTAATGTCGCTCGGCACCACAGGCATCATTATAGAAATGTGGAACCCCGGCTCTATCTTCCCCGGCGTGGTCGGTATCGTTTCGCTGGCGCTGGCGCTGTATGCATTTCAGGTATTGCCGTTCAACATGCTGCCGCTGGCGCTGATGGGGATTGGCGCAGTACTAATTGTGCTCGAGGCCTATACGCCGACCTTCGGCGTTGCAGGGCTCACCGGCCTGACATTGTTCGGGGTCGGCATGTATTTTCTGTTCCCGGAATCTTTGCGGGTCTCGCCCTCGGTGATTGGAACGATCCTTGGCGTCACCGGTGCGCTTTTGGGCTTGATCTTCTACGCGCTGGTCGCCTCGCGCAGCCACGGGCCGATGATCGGTTCTGAGGCAATCCGAAAACGCGAAGGCATTGTCGATGAATGGGACGGTAAGGAAGGCTGGGTGATTGTCGAGGGCGAGCGCTGGCGCGCGCGCGGCGACAAACCGTTGCGCGCCGGCGACCGTATCCGCGTAGTTGAAGTCGACGGCCTTGTTCTGGTCGTCAAACAGGCCAAAGCTGGCGGTCTTCTCGGCGGATTACAGCCAAGCCAGGCATAACGGGCGTTATCGTATGGGCGACGGATTACCTGACCTTCCTTCCGCAACCTTCATGCTCGGCGTTTTGGTCGCCGGCGGCTTTGCCGCCCTCGCCCTCAAGCTGGCCTGGGGCGCGACGCAATGGGGCCGCAAAACCCCGTACCGCGTCGGCGGCCAGATGGCCAATGTCCGCGCTGTCGTCGCGGAATGGTCGGGACATGAAGGCCAGGTTCACGCCGGCGGAGAACTCTGGCGCGCGGTCGCGACCGAGCCCCTCAACCCCGGCGACGCGGTCGTCGTTACCCGTGTCGATGGACTAACACTCGAAGTGCGTAAAAAGCAGTAAGCTAGATATTCCGCCGGCGCCGCGCCAGCGAGACAACAAAGGAGAAGACCATGCCAGGTTTCGGCATTTTGGGCATCTTAGGATTTTTTATCATCTTTATCCTGACGAATGTCATCAAGGTTTTGAAAGAGTACGAAAAGGGCGTCGTCTTTACGCTTGGCCGGGTCGGCCGCAAGGCGGCGGGGCCGGGCCTGGTGCTCTTAATCCCCGGCATCCAGGTGATGCGCAAAGTCGATATGCGGACGCTGGTCCATGACGTGCCGACGCAAGACGTAATCTCCCAGGACAACGTCTCCGTGAAAGTCAACGCGGTGATTTATTACCGCGTCGTCGATTCGGTGCGCGCCATCGTTCAGGTCGAAAACTATATGGCGGCAACCAGCCAACTGGCGCAGACGACCTTGCGCTCGGTCCTCGGCAAGCACGATCTCGACGAGATGCTGCAAGAGCGCGACAAGCTCAACAAAGACATTCAGGCCATCCTCGACGTCCAGACCGAGGCCTGGGGCATCAAGGTCTCGAATGTTGAGATCAAGCATGTGGACGTCGATCAGTCGATGATCCGGGCGATCGCCAAACAGGCCGAAGCCGAGCGCGAGCGGCGCTCGAAAATCATCATTGCCGAGGGGGAGTTTCAGGCCGCTGCCAAGCTTTCCGAAGCCGCGGCCATTCTGGCGACATCGCCCGGAGCAATGGAGTTGCGTTATCTGAATTCGCTCCAGGAAATCGCCGGCGACCGCACCAACACCATCGTTTTCCCGTTTTCCATGGAACAGGTGAGCAAAGCCATCCGCGGCGACAAGCATTGACGGAAAGAATAATTCGGCTGGAAAGGGCGTTGCATTTGCAACGCCCTTTTTGGTTGAGCCGAAACACCCTCGCTGAAATTGTGGGATTTGCGCAACACTTGGCGCGGCGATGCAGCAAATCGCAAAAAATATGCTCAAACGCCGCGCGAAACCGCCCCGTGCAATTGGCCTGCGCTGCATTCTCGTCCATCATGCGATCAGGGACGATAGGAAAACTGCGCCTAACACTAAGCAG
>JAJFFX010000054.1 GCA_021776455.1 Hyphococcus sp.
TTGGATGAGCGTTACGAGTTGATCATCGTCGCCGATACCGGCCCGCGCACCAAGCCCAAGGCATGCAACTACGGTATGCATCTGGCGCGCGGCGACTTGATCGTGATCTTCGATGCGGAAGACCAGCCCGAAGCCGACCAATTGCTTAAAGCGGCAAGCGCTTTTCGCTATGGCGACGGCCAGCTTGCCTGCGTTCAGGCGCGACTCAATTATTATAACGCAAATGAAAACTGGCTGACGCGACTGTTTACTCTGGAATATTCTTTGTGGTTTGACTGGTTGTTGCCGGCGCTGCAAGCACAGGGCGCGCCCATTCCACTTGGCGGTACATCAAATTATTTTAAGACCGACACGTTGATAAAAGCTGGTGGCTGGGATCCGTTTAACGTCACCGAGGATGCTGATCTTGGTTTGCGATTATCAAAGCTTGGCTACCGCGTCGAGATTTTGGATTCAACAACCTTTGAGGAGGCAAACTGCCGGATCGGAAACTGGATCCGTCAGCGCTCGCGTTGGATGAAGGGCTATCTCCAGACCTGGTTTGTCCATATGCGACGCCCCAGCGATATCGTCGCGACAACGGGATGGTCCGGCCTGTTATCAGTTCAATTATTCACCGCGGGAAATGTCTTCAGTGCGCTTATCAATCCGATTTTATGGACAGTGTTCATCGGCTGGCTGGTGACGGCGTCGCCATTGATCTCGGAAGCATTTCCCGGACCACTCCTATGGTTCAACATTTTCGCCCTGGTATTCGGCAATTTGTTCTTTATTTTTCTCGCCGTCATCGCGCCCTTAAAACGCGGATGGCGGCACTTATGCATCTTCGGGCTTACGGCCCCGTTCTACTGGCTACTGGCGTCCGTTGCAGCCTATAAGGCGCTATGGCAAATCATTTTCAAGCCTCATTACTGGGAAAAAACCGATCACCTGATTAGCGCCGTCGCCATTCAAAAGCGCAAAGATGCGCTACAAGATAGAAGCAAAATTAAAACTGGCCTACGCCGCCATTGATATTATATCGTATCTATAAAACGAGATGAGAGATATGAGCGAATTGGCTGGCCATCCCTATCGAAAAATGAACGGCCTCGGAAACGAGTTTGTGATTCTCGATCTGCGCCGGTCCGGCGCGCGTCTGAACGAAGATAGCGCGCGTCTGATCGCCGATCCGAAAAGCGGTCCCGGCTGCGATCAGGTAATTTCGCTGGAAGACCGCCGTGGCGTGGACGGTGTCTTTATGGGTGTGTGGAACGCCGATGGGTCTGAAGTGGGCGCCTGTGGAAACGCAGCGCGATGCGTCGGTTGGCTGTTGATGGAGGAGACTGGCGCTAACGAGGCTTTGTTTTCAACGCTTGCAGGCGCCTTAACTGCATCAAGGGTTGGCGATAGCCGTATCGCGGTTGATATGGGCGAGCCGAAATTTCATTGGCGGGATATTCCACTTTCTGAGCAAATGGACGATACACGATTTATCGATATTAAACTTGGACCTATCGATAATCCGGTTTTGTGGGGCCCATCAGCGGTCAATGTCGGTAACCCGCATTGCATCTTTTTTGTTGATGACGCAGAAGCGCAAGCACTCGAACGTTTTGGGCCGCTGATTGAAAACCATCCGTTGTTTCCCGAGCGCGCCAACGTCTCTGTGGCGGAAGTGCGCAGCAAACATCTCATCCGCCTGCGCGTCTGGGAGCGCGGCGTGGGCATTACCAAAGCCTGTGGCTCTGCAGCTTGTGCGGTTACCGTAGCCGCAAATCGCCGGCGGTTGACCGAGCGCAAAACGACGCTAATCCTTGATGGCGGCGATCTGGCGGTTGAATGGCGCGAAGATAATCATATCATAATGACCGGACCGATATCGGATGACGGCGAGGGTGTTCTTGCGGACAGCATATAATTATGGCGAAGCTTTACTTTAATTATGCAGCAATGAATGCAGGAAAATCGACATCGCTCTTACAGGCGAGTTTTAATTATCGCGAACGCGGCATGCACACGTTCGAATTCACGGCGGAGTTGGACAATCGTCATGAAAATGGATCGATTTCTTCCCGCATTGGCTTGAGGAAGGACGCTTATTGCTTTGCAAAAGATACCGATCTGCATGCCGTTGTCACTGAGCATAATGCAAGGCGCAAAATTGATTGTATTTTTCTCGATGAGGCGCAATTCTTGAACAACACCCAAGTCATGCAGCTCGCCTGCATCGTCGACAGCCTTAACATCCCGGTCATCTGCTATGGTTTGCGAACTGATTTTCGCGGCGAACTGTTTGAGGGGAGCGCTCGACTTCTGGCTATTGCTGACGAAATCCGTGAACTGAAAACGATTTGTCACTGCGGCGGAAAAGCCATCATGAACCTACGCATTGACGTGCATGGAACAGCAGTCACGCGCGGCGAGACAGTAGAGATTGGCGGTAATGATCGCTACACCGCGCTTTGCCGAAAGCATTATTTTGAGGCGTTCAAGGCGTGAGCCTATTGAAGAGGACGCGCCCTACCCCAAAGCGCCATAATAGTTTGATATTGCGTGGCTGATTGCCACCAGCGCAGTCATAATGTCCTCGATCGGCTCAATGATATTGGTGTGAATTTCCGGATAGGCGCCGCCATGTATATCGGCATCATCAATCGTTTCCTTCAGTCCCGACATCAGGTTCTCAGCTGGGCTTTCTTTCGGGAATATCTCTCGCAGCAGTATAACGACCTCGTCCAATCTTAAATGCAACGCCATATCGATAAGGTCATGCTTATCAACATCGTGGCGACGCGAGAATGCAGGCGCCCGCGCCACAATAGCGACAGCGCGCGCCAGCAAGGCTTGCCGCAGCCCGTGCAATAGGCCGAGGTCGACAGCTATGCCGTCCTCCTCCGTCTGATCGTCATCAATCGCCAAAGCGTCGCGCAGCGCGTCGGTGGTGCGCAGGTCGTGTGCAAGATAATTCGCCAGCCGATCAATTGAACCGGCCGTATCTTGAGGGGCCAATAGCTGCAAAACGCTCTCATAGATTTCAGCATCTTTGGTTTTTCTGGCATTGCCCGCAAGCGACGACCAGTAAGATGAGGAATAGATACCCGCATAGGCGCGCAAAATCATAACGCTTGTCAGTGCGCGCGCCTTGAACGCTAGATGCATAAGCTCGCGCATTCGTGGTGAGGCGCGCACATGGTCAATGAATCTATCACTTTCGCGGCCGCTCGCGACACCGATACCGCCTGAAACATTCGATGGTATGGCTAGCTGCTGCAAGATTGCGTTATGCGGAATAGCGCGCATGGAGCGTATCTCTGGCGGCCCGGCGCTTTGGCGCGGGCGTTTTGCTTCGCGAGAACCGGTTTTATAGAGCATGCGTTGCGGAAAACCGAATAAGAGATCGCGATAATCTTCACGCGCGTAAAGCGCTTCCTGCCAGGCTTTCAGGCCGCGGTAGAAATCCCATGAAAAATTAATATCGTCATAAAACCGGTCGGAAAAATCTGGAACCGGTGTTTCACTGGCCTGCTCCCAAAGCATGCGTATGGTGTTCGTGGAAATGTTTGAGTTTTGGAAATGTAAATAACCCTCGCCGCCCTGGAAGCTGTATTCACAATTGAGAAAGACGCCCTCTTTTTGAAACCGGCTTTTGACCCATGGGGTCGCAAGATGGTTCATCCGTTCGCGAAAATTGCCGGGATGGGCGCCACGTCCCATCGATTCCCCATGCGTATTAAAAATCAACGCCTCAACATCGGGGAGCCGCGCCTTACCCAATGCCTTGGCGAACAGTACCTGCAGCCGTTCAATGGCAAGAGAGGCTGAACACTGGCCAATAAACCGCCCGCTGTCAGAAAACCCGATCTGAATGGTCATCCGAGCGCGCATTTTAACATAGTCGATATATTCCGGATCGACCAACAGCCGTTCGATAAACCGGCCGCCGCGCTCCATTGCTTGCGGCGTTTCAAACAAAGGTGAAATATCAAGCTTGTGATCAACACCGTAAAGCCTGGCAAGATAGATCGCGCCCATAACGGTCGCCGGTGCGTCACATTCAGCGATTAGAAAACGGATCGGCGTGACGGAGTCGATATGTTTCAATATCTGCGCACAAAGCATGAGCTGACGGCGCGCCGTCATTTGTTCGAGAAAGACCGAACCGAAGTTAATATTGCGGTGATCGGCGGTTTGTGCTTTGCGCGATGCAATTTCTAGGGCCGAACGATCAAAGAAATCTGTGTCAGGATTTAACCCAAGATCAGCTTTAAGCGCAGAGCGCACCTGCGCCGCGTTAACGCGAAGGTGAATGCGCGCGACACCCAGCCCGCAAGCCTCCATTTCCGCCCGTAGCAAACACAGCGCCAGCGCTTTTTCTTCATTGGTCTCGTTCAGGATTATTCCCGTTATTTCCTCAATAACTGGGTTGAGGTTCGTTAGTCTATGATCTTTTTGCTGGGTTAAAAAATTTGCTGCGGCGACGACTATGTCAGCGTGGTTAAGGTCACCGCTAAATCTCTCCGCCTGCTGGCGCGCTAAAGCACACGCGCCAGCCAGTCTGTCCTCGATTTTTTTAACGCGCGCATCTTCACCGTTGGATAAAATATTCTGCAGCGCCAGCACATATCGATTCAGTTGTGCGGCTTTTTCTTCAAGTCGAATCCTAACGGATTGACCCCAATGAATGTCGGTTCTGCCGTCAAGGTCGTAGCCTACCCAGCTCGCGAGACTGACGGGATTTGGCGTCAGAGATGTCCAGTTATCGGGAAATTTTGTGCGCGCGCATTTGAGAATATCTTTGTTAAGCTCGCGGACCGCATCTTGCGCCCTCGCAATTGCCTGACGAACGTGGTCGTGTTCATATTGTAACGTGATCGCATCCAGGCGGGTAGCGATTGCGCCTTCAGCCTCCGTGCGCCACTTTCGCAACTTTTCCGGTGACCCGTCTCTAGGATATTGCGCGATCAGGTCCGACTTTTCTTCGCTCAGCGCAAATGTTGGATGCGCGGTGAAGACAGCGCCGACGCAGGTTTGCTCCACGCGCTGTCGAAAGGCATTGAAGTCAAGCCTGTCTAAAGCCTTTAGGCTGTCGCCGAACCCGCTGCTTTGCGGGTCATGGCTGCGATGAAATTCCTTCGCGCGCGCTTCAAAAGCGTCCAGTTCAACCTCGCAAATGATGCGGTAAATGTCCGCTGTTGCAATATTCAGATTTTCAAGGCCAAGAAAAGTTTCAGACGCAAGTTTCTGCACCGGATTGACCAGTGGGTCATCCGTGCCGTCTCGTCTGATGGCCTCAAATCGCCTCCGGAAAGCGTCAGTGGTAAATTCCACGAATGCGTCATCCTGTGTTGTGTCGCGTTCTTGTACTAATATGCATGGTTCTTTCAACCAGCTTATTTCAAAATTAGCGACCTCAAGCCGGCAATCTGCCACAACGGAGCTTTGGGTATATTTATTAGATGCTCATTCATTAGCTATCATCGCGATAGCCTAACTCTCTCGCATCAACGTTCTAAGCCCGGCTGGTGTTGGTGCATCGGTAGTCGTCAGCCGGCGAAAACCAGATTCGACTGTGTGCAGCACCCAAAAAAAAGCCCATATTGTTGCGAACCCCTGACCGAAACGCTATAGCGCAACGCCTCGGAGAGGTGCCGGAGTGGTCGATCGGGGCGGTCTCGAAAACCGTTGAGCGTGCAAGCGTTCCGAGGGTTCGAATCCCTCTCTCTCCGCCAGCATAGAATCCGAGTTAAAATTTACTTCACGCTGATCCTTAAGCCCTTGAATTATTTGAAAAGGTAGGCTTGGTTCAGCGGTTCGAAACCCGCCCTGCCTTGCATAGGCCAAACGCTTGGCGAAGGTGAGTTTGAGGACAGTTTTCTTGTCTTGTATTTTATCCGAACGCCACAGCTTGAGCGGGCTTGCGAGGAAGTGAAGCGCGGTTCGAAGGAGCACCTCAAATGGTGTGCGCGGAGTGGCCCGCATGGCGATCTTTACTTTTAATAGCATTTTGTCAGATTCGAGGGACTGAATACGCTTTTCATAGGCGGTAATGACGGTGGAAGAGTTTGACTCGACAATCCTATCCAGTAGCCCCGTAATCTGTGTCTCAAGCCGCACAAGCTGGTTTTCCATGACCTTGGTGTTTCGGTGAGCAGGTTTGTTTGCTTATCCCAAAGCCGCTTGAACATGATGGCAGAGATTGTGAACAACTCTTTTGATGGTGTGAGCTCGCCAAGAAGCGTTTCAAATTCGGCTTCGATCTTTTCTCGCTTGATCGACTTGCCATGGCTTGGACAGCCACGCGTAAAGCAGTGGTAATAAGCGTATTTCTTGGAGCGTCCCTTGGCCCAACACGAGGTCAGTGGCGCGTTACAATCGGCGCAGATGACAAATCCCCGTAAGGGAAAGTCCGCACCCACATTCTTCTTGATCGGTACTTTGGGCTTTTTGGTCAGGCGGTCTTGGATGGCTTGAAAGGTCGTATAGTCAATCAGGCCTTTATGATGACCTTTGCGTATGGGTACATCCCAACGCGGGGCGGCAACCATGCCCGTGTCCAGCCCCAGATTTATGCGCCAATTTTTGCTAGAGTTTCCGGCACGGGCGGACGCATATTCAGCGCCTGATGCGGACGAATACGATTGTACTGTTTGAGCCATATTCCGATGGCTGTTCTTGCTTGGTCGATCGTCAAGAACCATTCTGCATTGAGCACCTCCCGGCGTAACGTTCCGTTGAACCGCTCATTGTATCCGTTCTCCCAAGGGCTGCCTGGATAGATGCGGATTGGCTTGACGCCGACCTTTGTAAGCCAGGCCTGAAAGGCTTCAGCTATGAACTCCGGGCCGTTATCTGAACGGATGAACTCTGGCTTTCCGTGTTTAAGAAGCAGCGGATAAAGCGCTTCCAACACGTCCGCATTGCTCATTTTGGGTTTTGCTGTGACAGTGAGCGCTTCACGCGTATATTCATCAAGCACCGTTAGCATTTTGTAGGATGCGCCATTGCGTTGAGCGATGTTGATGAAGAAGGTGACAAGCCCGGCGCTCAGAGACGCCGAGCCTGTCGCAGGCATGCTCAATAAACTCGCGCTTGCGAGAGGTGTCTCTACCGAAAGCTCAATCTGCGGCGGATTCGCAGCAATTGATGCCTCATGATTGCCTGTCCAAGTGCTCAACATTATCAAACTAGGCTTACTATTCTTCCGCGATCTGTTTCGGAGCCGCGCGGCTCTTGAGGCTGAAATTACATTATTGCGGCACCAGCCGGCGACACTGCGGCGAGAATCACCAAATCGGATCCGACGAACTCGTATCGATCGCATCGCGGGGATGGAAATGCCTCTTGCGACTTTCTCACTATTGCGACAATTGGCTTTAAGCTGCTTTATGCATTGGTCATCCTTGGCCATGGTCGGCGCAAGTTGCTCCATATCGGAGGAACCGCGAATCCCACAGCAGAATGGGCTGCGCGGCAAATAACGGAAGCTTTCCCTTGAGATAGGGCGCCAAAAGCTCTCATCCGTGACAATGGCTCTATTTACGAGGCTGGTTCAAGAAACAGCTCATCGCCTTGAATATTCGTGATGGCCCGACTGCGCTCAGAAGCCCTTAGCAAAACGGCTTTGTGGAACGCATGATCGGCTCAATAAAACGCGAGTGTCTTGATCACATGATTATTCGTGATGAGGCTCACTTGCGCCGCGCTCTGAAAGCTTACGCTCGATATTACAATTGCACGCGCACGCAGCTCGGATTGAATAAAGACACCCCGTTTTCCAGATCAATTCAGACGTCCAGACACATCATAGCGATTTTGCATCCTGGCGGATTGTATCATGAATACACTAGAATCTAGTTCTCGATAGGGACAGGGGGAGCGCAAAACACATCGCGTGTTGCACAGATCAAGAATCGTTAGAATTCCAACATGCCGCCATACGTA
>JAJFFX010000055.1 GCA_021776455.1 Hyphococcus sp.
GCGAGCGGTGCGTCAATCGAGCCTGTCGGGCTGGTCGGCGAGTGCGTGCCGAGCCGCGATGTTGGTGAATATTGGCCCTTGGTGAGGCCGTAGATTTCGTTGTTAAACAAGAGGATTTGCACGTTCACATTGCGCCGGATGACGTGCAACAGATGATTGCCGCCAATCGACAGCCCGTCGCCGTCACCGGTGACGACCCAGACATCAAGCGCGGGATTGGCGAGCTTTAACCCGGTCGCAAAAGCCGGCGCGCGGCCATGGATGGTGTGGAAGCCATAGGTGTTCATGTAATAAGGAAAGCGCGACGAACAACCAATGCCGGAAACGAACACGGTGTTGTCCGGATCGGCGCCAATATCGGCCATGGTTTTCTGTACGCATTTCAAAATCGCATAGTCGCCGCAGCCGGGGCACCAGCGCACTTCCTGATCGGTCGCGAAATCTTTTGCGGTGAGGGGAGCGTTCATGATACTTCCTTAATCAGCACGGGAACTGGTTTCGCATCCGCCAATGTAGCAGCTTGGGCTGATGCTGCCGTCTTTGCATGTAACGGCGCCATCCGTCCGGGTTCCTTCGATGCCATCATGGCCGCTGCAGCAACCCGGCAGGAGTGCGCTTATGTCGGCGGTGCAAGATGGGCTTTCGCTGCCATTATTGCATAACAAACTGGCGCCTCGAATGTCTTTCACGCCGGATTTTTTGCTACAACAGCCCTGAAACGTTTGGCCGCCAAGGCAAATCGATTCGTTAACGTCGGCACGGGCTGATTTGAGTGGTGTGGACGCATTCATTGCAGTTTGGCTCGGCGATGCAGTGCATGCGGGAACCGCGAGGAGAGATAAAACAGCAGCCACAATACTAAAAATACGCATCAGATCACTCCGCCGCCTTTTTCAGCCGCTTTGCCTTCGCTGGGTAACTTTCTTTTATCACATCGACAATCTCAGAAATTTTAAACGGTTGGCCGGAGACTTTGTTGAGTTGGATGACCTCAAGACCGAGCTTGTCGCGCAACAGCGTTGCGCATTGGCCCATATTCATCTCTGGCAGGATCACCTTGTCATAGCTGGACAAGAGCCGCCCGAGATTTTTCGGCAGCGGGCTGAGGTAACGTAAGTGAATTTGCGCAACGTCGTAGCCCTGCTCGCGAACATCATGTACGGCGCGCCAGATCGCGCCATGGGTCGAGCCCCAGCCGACGACCGCAAGCGGGCCTTTGGTCTCGCCTTGTTCGACATCCTGGTCGGGAATGAAATCGGCGACGGCCTCGACTTTTTTCGCGCGCAATTCGCTCATCGCCTGATGGTTGTCGGCGTCATAGGAAATGTCGCCGGTGGCGATATCTTTTTCCAGCCCGCCAATCCGGTGTGCAAGACCGGGCATGCCCGGCGCGGTCCAGGGACGCCCATGGCTCGAGGGATCGCGGCTCCAGATCGCGCGTTTTACCGCGGTCGGTTCATTAGTGGCGTCGCCGTTAATCACCGGCGGCGTGTTCGACAGGATCGGCTCAAAATCTTCCATGTCCGGCAATGCCCACGGGCCGGCGGCGTTGGCGATATAACCGTCCGTAAGCAGAAAGACTGGCGTCATATGACGGACCGCAATCCGCGTTGCTTCAATCGCCGCATCGAAGCAGTCGCCGGGACCGGCAGTGGCGATCACCGGCAGCGGCGCATCGGCGTTGCGGCCATAGACCGCCTGGTAAAGGTCGGACTGCTCGGTCTTCGTCGGCAGCCCGGTTGAGGGTCCGCCGCGCTGGGAGTTGACGATCACCAGCGGCAGCTCCGCCGACATCGCCAGGCCAATCGCTTCGGTCTTCAGAGCTATGCCGGGCCCCGAAGAAGAGGTGACGCCGATCTTGCCGCCGAAGCTGGCGCCAATCGCGGCGCAACAGGCGGCAATTTCATCTTCGGCCTGAAAGGTCGCAACGCCCAATTCGCCCATGCGCGCCAGATGATGCAACACCGGCGAGGCGGGGGTAATCGGATAGGAGCAAAAAATGATGTCGCGATTAGCAAGCTCTCCGGCGGCGGCAAGACCGAGGGCGAGCGCCTCTGCGCCCGTGATGGTGCGGTATTCGCCGGCCTCCATCGGGGCTTTGCCGATAACGAATTGCGGGATCTCCGCGGAGAGTTCCGCAGTCTCGGCAAAGGCGTGCCCGGCATTCAACGCGGCTAGATTGCCGTCGAGGATTTGCGGCTTCTTGGCGAATTTCTTCCGGGTCCAGTCCTCAATCGGCGTGCGCGAACGGCCAAACATCCACAACACCGCGCCCAGCGCCCAGAAGTTCTTCGACTGTTCCGCATCGGACTTGGAAAGCCCAAGCGGTTTGACCGCCTCCAGCGTTTGCGTCGACATATCGATCTCGATGACCTGATAGCCGTCAAGCTGGCCAGTCTTGCGCGGGTCGGTCGCGATATGCGCCTTGGAAAAATTGCGGTCGGTAAAGGCGTCCGTGTTCAAAATGATCAGGGCGCCCTTGCGAATGAGCGGTAGATTAACCTTCAGCGCCGCTGGATTGAAGGCGACCAGAACGTCCGGCTCGTCGCCGGCGGTGGAGATGTGTCGCGCCCCGAGGTTTATCTGGAATGCCGAAACGCCGAATGTGGTGCCGACCGGCGCCCTGATTTCGGCGGGAAAGTCCGGAAAGGTCGAAAAATCCGCCCCCGCCAGCGCCGTTGATTCTGCAAATTGCGCGCCCAGAAGCTGAACGCCGTCGCCCGAGTCGCCAGCAAATCGCACAACGATAGACTGGTTTTCAGGAGTTATTTTGACCATGGAGAAGGCCCACCCGTAATTCGTTTGAACAGCATGACCAAATCGCCAGCAAAAACAAGCCGCTACTTCTAAAATTGCTGGCGCCGCCATGGGTTTTGTGGCCGCTGATATCTCAATCCTCGCGGCTAATTACAAGCACTTTCCCGCAGTCCCTCGCGACATGGTGATCGGCGGGAGAAGGTTAAGCGTGAGCATGGCCGCGGGCTGGCCGGTGCTCACAATTTCCGGTTGCAGGCGATGACCGGCTGTGCGACTCCCTCCCTCTACACGGCATCCATGTGTCAGTGAATTAAAGATCATGAGAAGAAAGACCTAAGATGAAGTTTTTTGTCGATACGGCCGATGTCGATGACATCAAAGAGCTGATCCCGACCGGGCTGGTTGACGGGGTGACGACCAATCCCAGCCTGGTGATGAAATCAGGCCGCGATTTTCGCGAGGTTGTGTCGGAAATTTGTGCGATCGTCGACGGACCAGTGAGCGCCGAAGTGACCGCCCTTGAGGCGCCGCAGATGATTAAAGAAGGAACGTCGCTCGCCAAGATCGCCGGCAATGTCACGGTAAAGCTGCCGCTAACGATCGAGGGATTGATCGCCTGCAAGGCGCTGACCGGCGATGGCATCATGACCAATGTGACTTTATGTTTTTCAGCCAACCAGGCGCTGCTCGCCGCCAAGGCTGGCGCCACCTTCATCTCACCCTTCATTGGCCGGCTCGATGATATCAATATCGACGGTATGGAATTGATCCGTGAAATCCGCGTGATCTACGACAATTATGATTTCCCCACCGAGATTTTAGCCGCCTCCATTCGCAGCGCCAATCATGTGAAAGACGCCGCACTGTTCGGCGCCGACGTTGCCACTGTGCCGCCGGGCGTTTTGAAATCCCTTGTGAAACATCCATTGACCGATAAAGGGCTTCAGACTTTCCTTGCCGATTGGGAAAAGACCGGCCAGAAAATTTTGTAGCGCCGTCATGTCCGACCCTTCAATATCTGCGCGAAATTTCGCCTTCGATCCGCCGCCGCCGCCGGCTGTTGCGGTTGTGGGCGGCGATTTGTTCCCGGTGCGGCGTATCTTTTGTATCGGCAAAAACTACGCGGACCATGTCAGGGAAATGGGCGGCGACGCCAAGTCCGATCCGCCGGTGTTTTTTACAAAGCCCGCAGATGCGGTGGTTGAGAGCGGCGCGCGCATTCCATATCCCATGGCGACGGATAATTTGCATTTTGAAGGTGAGCTTGTTGTCGCGCTCCATCGTGGCGGGCGCTCTCTGACTACGCGCGAACAAGCCGGCGCGTTGATCTTTGGTACGGCGGCGGGGTGCGATCTTACACGGCGCGATCACCAGGCGGCGGCCAAGAAAGCGGGCAGTCCCTGGGATACGGCAAAGGGGTTTGATCATTCCGCGCCGATGGGGGCGATTGGCCGCTATCAAGATTTCCCCCCGGACAGCTTTGATGATGCCCTGCTCATCACCACGGTGAACGGCGAAGAGCGCCAGTCCGCACCGCTCAGCACGATGATATGGTCCGTACCGGAGATTCTTATCGAGTTGTCAAAACTGTTCGAGCTTTGTGCGGGTGATTTGATCTTTACCGGCACGCCGGCAGGCGTCGGTGCGTTGAAAGAAGGAGATCGCGTCGCCATCAAAATTGGCGACTTGCCGGAATGCCAGTTTTCCATCGGCGCGCATGACTGACGCAGATGCGGCGCGCAATGACCGGTTGCGCGGCCATCTCGCAATGGCGCTATTTGCACTTCTGATCGCCGTTTCATTTTCCATCGGCCATCGCGCCGTCAATCATATTGAGCCTGGCGCGCTGAATGCGATCCGGTTTTTCTTTGGCGCTATAATCATGGGCGTCGTCGCCTATACGCTCACACCGGTTGAGGCGCGGCCTGGCTTCTTTCGCCCTATAGCGGTGTGGCGCTACTTCGTTTTAGGCGCGTTGATGGCGGTTTATTTCATCACCATGTTTGAGGCGCTGAAAACTACGAGCCCGGTGGCGACCGGCGCGCTGTTTACGTTGATGCCGTTTATGAGCGCCGGTTTTGCTTATCTCTTCTTACGCCAGATTTCCGGACCGGTGGTGCTTGCCAGCCTTGCTGTCGCCGCTGTCGGGGCTGTCTGGGTGGTTTTCCGCGGCGACCTGGACGCGATTATCGCCTTCGATATCGGGCGCGGTGAGATCATCTTTTTCTTCGGCGTGGCGGCGCATGGCGCCTATGCGCCGCTGGTGAAAAAATTCATCCGCAGCGAACCGGTGACGACCTTTACCTTCTGGACGCTTGCAGGAACCTGGGTCTGCATTACGCTTTATGCATTGCCTGAAATCGCCGCGACGACCTGGGATGCGCTACCGGCGAGCGTGTGGATCACAATCGCCTATCTCGCAATTTTCACCACCGCCGGCACATTTTTCCTGTTGCAATATGCAGCCACACGCATCCCGGCGGGCAAGGCGATTGCCTATGGCTATTTAACGCCTACATATATCATCCTAATCGAAGGCTTCGCCGGTGCGGGCTGGGTTAGCCTGAGCGTCGTTGCGGGCGCGCTGGCGACGGTCCTTGGATTGATTGTCCTGGCGTTTGCATCGGATGGATAAAATGATGACGGCAGAAAAAAAGAAATATCGTTACGCAGAGGCGGCAAAGGAAATTGCCGCGGTGATTGACGGCGAGGACAATCTCATTGCACGGATGGCGACGGTGTCAAATATTCTCCATCACGCATTTGATCATTACTTCTGGACCGGCTTTTACCTCGTTGACCCGAATAAGCCGGACGCATTGGTGATCGGTCCCTATCAGGGGTCGCTCGGGTGTTTGCGCATTGCATTTGGGAAAGGCGTATGCGGAACAGCGGCGACGACGCGCCAGACGCAGATCGTCGGTGACGTGCATGCGTTCGCTGGGCATATTGCTTGCGACGCCCGATCCCTATCGGAAATCGTCGTGCCTGTAGTGACTGCCGCCGGCGATCTCATTGCGGTGCTGGATGTCGACAGCGATCAAAAGGGGCAATTTGACGAGATCGACCGCGAAGGATTGGAGCGGATCATTCAGGCGTCATTCTCGTAACCGGCGGTTTGCTTAGCCTGCACGGTTAGAGTGACGTTTCTAAAAATCGATGCTAGCCTTTGAAAAGAGGGGATTTTAGCGCCTTGTAACGCCATTGTCCCAGGTTTTTAGGGAGTGCTACGATGCAGCAGATGCAAGGCCTGGACGCGGCTTTCGTCGCGTTTGAACAACCCAATGCGCCGATCCATATCGGTTCGGTCCTGATTTACGACCCATCGACCGCGCCGGGCGGATTTGTCCGCTTCAAGGATATTTTGAAATTCATCAAGGGGCGGCTGCATATGGCGCCGGTGATGCGCCGGCGCATGGTCAAGCCGCCTTTGAACATCGACTATCCCTATTGGATCGAAGATCCGCGCTTTGACCTTGAATACCATGTGCGCCATGTGGCGCTCCCCAAGCCGGGTGATTGGCGCCAGCTCAATATTCTTGCGGCGCGAAATTTTGCGCGGCCGCTGGACCTGACGCGTCCGCCCTGGGAAATTCTGGTGGTCGAGGGGCTCGATAATGTCGAGGGCGTGCCGAAAGGTTCTTACGCCATGCTGACCAAAATTCATCACGCCGCTATCGACGGCGTATCCGGCGTCGACCTGATGCAAGCGTTGCACACTGCCGCGCCGGAGATTGATGACATTCCCAAACCCGATCCCTGGAAGCCGGAACGCATGCCAAGTCAGTTTGGGTTGTTAACCCGCGGCTATGTTCGCGCGCTGACGCTGCCGTGGCGACAGGCGGGCGCCGCCATAAAATCAGCGCCCGGAATGGCGCGCGCCGCCAAGGGATTTTTAAGCGGTGATTTCGATGTTAAAGGCGCCCTGAACACGCCCCGGACGCGCTTTAACCAGGTCGTCTCGCCGCACCGTGTGATTGACGGTACGACTTTTTCGCTGAGCAGAATTAAGGCGATGCGGCGTTTGGTTGAGGGCGCGACGGTCAATGATGCAGTGCTTTCCATCGTCGGCGGCGCGCTGCGCAATTACCTGATTGCTCACGGCGATTTGCCGGAGGATACGTTGTCGGCGATGGCGCCAATTTCGGTGCGCGATGAAGCCGAAAAGAACACAATGGGCAACCAAGTCTCGGCCATGCGGGCGCCGCTTGGTACACATATCGAGGATGCGGCTGAACGTTTGGCCTATGTACATGATGAGATGCAAAAATCAAAAGCAATGAGTAATGCGATGGGCGCCCGCCAGATGACGGAAATGTCAAAAGTGTCGCCCGCGATGTTCATGGGTCTTGGCGCGCGCGCCTATAGTCAGTGGGGCCTGGCCAATCGTATGAAGCCGGTCTTCAACACTGTCGTCACAAATGTGCCGGGCCCGCCGATCCCGATTTATTCTTGCGGCGCGAAACTTGTTGGTCTTTATGGGAATCTTTGCCTGTTAGACGGGGTTGGCCTCGGTCATGTTGTGCATAGTTATGTGGATGACATAACCATTGGCGTCACCGCCTGCCGTGAAGCGATGCCGGACCCTGAAAATTATATGCGGTACTTGCAAGAGTCTTATGAGGCGCATGTGCGTGCACTGGACCTTCTCGAGGAAGAAGCAGCATAAGGCGCAATACAGGCGCCATTGTCCCTTGCACCATTGGACGGCGCGCGCCATGCTTTGGAAATTGGTAAGAGTTAAACTAAGACGGAGCGCCCATGACACAGATCGAGAATATGGCAAATGATGATAATGCAAAACCGCCTTCCTTGTTCTGGACACTGACGGAAGGCCGCGCAGTTTTTGAACTCGGTTGGTTCTACTCGTTGCGCCCGCTAATGAATCGGCTACCGAGCGGCGACGGGCATCCGGTGCTGGTGCTGCCAGGTTTCCTTGCCAGCGATGTCTCAACCCGGCCGCTGCGTGGCGTCCTGAAAGAGCTCGACTATGCGCCCTATGCCTGGGGGCTTGGTCGCAATCTCAAATTTGATGATGCGCGCGAGGCTGAAATGCTCGCCCTGCTCGACAGTATTTACGAAGACCATAATTGCAAAATTTCGATTATTGGCTGGAGCCTGGGCGGGCTCTTTGCGCGGGAAATCGCCAAAGCAAGACCGGAGCTTGTGCGCAGTGTGATCACACTTGGCAGCCCGATTTCGTCGAACCGGAAATATTCAAACGCGCGCAAGGTCTATGACCGGCTTAACGGCTCGCCGGACGTGGCGCAGTCTGATCGCATGGCGCAGTTGAATGTTCCACCGCCGGCGCCGACGACATCAATTTTTTCGAAGACAGATGGTATCGTCGCCTGGCGCGGATCGGTTCAGCATAATGATCCAGGCTATCCCTGTACGGAAAATATCGAGGTTCCGGCGAGCCATTTCGGTCTCGGCGTAAATCCGCTAGTGGTCTATCTCATCGCAGACCGTCTTGCGCAAAAAGAAGACGAATGGGCCCCCTTTGATCGTGACGGTCTCAAGGGCGTCGTGTTCCGAGCGCCGGCTAATCAATAATCGTCTTCATCATCATTGATACGCTGGCGCCGGCGCTGGTCCGTGCGCAGTGCTGCTTTGGTGTTTTCAATTATTCTCCGGAGGCGGATCGGATTGTCGAGATCGGGCAAGGTGATGACGCCAACGCCAGTGCCGCGCAGCACTAGCTTGCCGAAGCCGAGAAATCGTCCCCAGACAGTCTGATGCAACG
Organism: Hyphococcus sp.; assembly: GCA_021776455.1. Classification (GTDB taxonomy): domain Bacteria; phylum Pseudomonadota; class Alphaproteobacteria; order Caulobacterales; family Parvularculaceae; genus Hyphococcus. Next base: position 8,504 of record JAJFFX010000055.1, read on the forward strand.
TAATTTCCTCAATCTTGTTGAGGCTTACCTCCTGTGTATGTCGTGAAATCAGGCCGGTCTTGAATACAAACCGGTAAGTGGTCACAACAATTTCGGTCGTCACCAGGATGATGATGTGATTGGTCAGAATAACTGTGCCAGCCGCCGCAGCGATTACCCCCGACCACCAACCCACTTTGAGCGACTCATAGGGAACGTCTGCTGCGTATTGAATGAAGACAATAAACACCAGTGAGGCTGCGCCAAGCGAGAACCAAAAAACCGGAAAGAAACTGTATGTCCAATTGTAGTTCGCACGATGAACGACCTCTTCACCGCCCGCTAAAGTCTTTTCGACATATCCTGCCATGACGCCCTAACCCCGCAACTCTTCTTGTTAAAGCTACCATATAGGTAAACTTGGCCATGGGAAAATGCCCTTTGGTTGAAATCAGCCGGTTTGCGCGATAAGACGCCGCGCTGTTTCCCCGCAGCCACGATTCTCAAAGCGCAGGAGCGCATTCAACCTAATGGCGAAATACCAGTATATCTACTTCATGCAAGGCCTGACGAAGCAGTTCACGGGCGGTAAAAAGATATTAGAAGACATACACTTACAGTTTTTTCCCGATGCCAAGATCGGGGTGGTTGGGGTCAATGGGGCCGGTAAATCGACGCTTTTGAAGATCATGGCCGGAATTGACCAGGAGTTCTCTGGCGAGGCCTATGCCGCCAATGGCGCGCGGGTCGGCTATTTGGCGCAAGAGCCGGTTCTGGACGGAACAAAGACCGTTTTTGAGAATGTGATGCAAGGGGTCGGGTCGGTCAAAGCCAAGATCGATGCGTTTAATGCGGTGTCGGTGGAGCTTGGTGAAAACTACTCCGATGAGCTGATGGAGAAAATGTCGGCGTTGCAAGAAGAGATCGACGCGGCCGATGGCTGGGATATCGATTCGAAAATTGAAATGGCGATGGGCGCGTTACGCTGCCCGCCCGGCGACTGGTCGATTGATAAATTATCCGGTGGCGAAAAGCGCCGCGTTGCGTTAGCGGCGTTGTTATTATCGAAGCCGGATTTGTTGTTGTTGGACGAGCCGACCAACCACCTCGATGCGGAATCGGTGGCCTGGCTTGAACACCACCTGCGCGAGTTTCCGGGCGCCGTTGTTCTGGTTACGCATGATCGGTATTTCCTCGATAACGTTACCGGCTGGATACTTGAACTCGACCGTGCGCGAGGTCTTCCGTTTGAAGGAAATTATTCGTCCTGGGTTGATCAAAAACGCAAGCGTCTGGAACAAGAACAGCGTGAAGAGGGCAATCGTAAAAAGACGCTCGACCGTGAAGTCGACTGGATCAAGGCTTCTCCGCGTGCGCGCCAGGCAAAATCCAGAGCGCGTATTAACGCCTATGAGGAATTGCTCGCCAAAGCAGGCGCTCAGGAAATTGGCCAGGCGCAAATTCAAATTCCGCCGGGCGCGCGTCTTGGCGGTGTCGTTATCGAGGCGGACAACCTCAAAAAAGGCTTCGGCGACAAGCTCTTGTTCGACGGGTTAAGCTTTCAGCTTCCGCCCGGCGGCATTGTCGGCGTGATCGGCCCGAACGGCGCCGGCAAAACAACGCTGTTTCGCATGCTGACGGGGCAGGACACGCCCGACAGCGGCGCGCTGCGGATCGGCGAGACCGTTAAAATGGGCTATATCGACCAGACCCGCGAGGACCTTAATGGGGGCAAAAATGTCTGGGAGGAAATTTCCGGCGGCAATGACATTATTCAACTCGGCAAGCGGGAAATCTCAAGCCGCGCTTATGTCGGCTGGTTCAATTTCAAAGGCGGTGATCAGCAAAAGAAAGTCGGCAGCCTTTCAGGCGGCGAGCGCAACCGCGTGCAGCTGGCGAAGATGCTGAAAGAGGGCGCCAACCTTTTGTTGCTTGATGAGCCAACCAATGATCTCGATGTCGACACGCTGCGCGAGTTAGAGGGTGCGCTGGAAGATTTTGCAGGTTGCGCCGTAATTATCTCCCATGACCGGTGGTTCCTGGATCGTATTGCGACCCATATTCTTGCTTTCGAAGGCGACAGCCATGTGGAATGGTTTGAAGGAAACTTCGAGGATTATATGGAAGATAAAAAGCGCCGCTTAGGCAACGGCGCCGACGTCCCCGAACGCATTAAATACAAACCCCTGACCCGATAAGGGCTCGCGCCATTTACGGATTCTATTAAGTAGTGCAGTTGTTGGAATTATCGCAAAGCTGAATCCTGTTGACGAGGCGAGGCCAGCGGATTGAGGTTTTGGTGAACACGACCGGGGAGCTTACAAAGTAGCTCGTGAAGGGCGGCGAGTAGGGATAGGTTATCTCCACAACGATGAGCGAACCCAGCGGACTCAATACTGCATCATCTGCGAGTTTTGTATATTGTGCGCCTGGCGTATAGGGCTGGGCGCCCAGCTCATCCCGGCTCCAATGAATTACCGGGCCGTTAGTAGGGTCTGAGATGACGCTGATAATGTTTACATTAAGTGAGGCGCTGGCCGCTGGATCCAGGATTGTCAGAGCGCCGTCAATCAAATTGGTGACGTCATCATAGGTAAGCTGGGTTGACTGCGCGGCAAGGTCCGACATGGTGTTAACGGCGATTGCTACGCGCCGGTTTTCGGTCGCGACATCTGATGTCTCGAGCATGCCGAAAAATAGAGTAATCATCACCGGAAGGAGTAAGGCAAACTCTGTCGCCGCCATCCCTTTCTTACATGAAGCAAGGTTTTGAATCGTTTGAAAAAGAGTTTTCATCATCATTTTTTACACTCGCCTAGGGAGAATTCTTCTCATACGGTTCGTTCCGGAAAATCATCGACGAAACTAGTCGCCGCTTGCTGGTGCCGGGCTCAGAGACATTAATTCCAATGGCGGGATTAACCGTGTCGTAGATAAAACAAACACGCACCCGAACGATCTGAAGCTCGCCGCCGGGAGCGAACGGAATGGCGCTGACATCACTCGGGGGCGCGTCAGCACAGGTCGGGGGCGTTACATCGGCGGCAAGATCGCCAAAGGTTGCATAGGTCTGCACCTCGACAGTCAAACGCGTATTGCATGCGCCGAACGTATTGAGGACATCACAGATCGTGTCGTAGATGACGTCGAATTTTTGTTGCTCCGTGCCCGCCAATTGTTGGATTTGGCCGGTCTTGACAAGCCGTGCTGCTTCCGCGACCGACGCGTCCACAACTGAGTTTGCGAAAAAGAACCAGCCAACTTCGAAAGTGGAAAACATCATCAACAGAAATATTGGCGCGACCATGGAGAATTCTACCGCGGCGGCGCCGCCGCGATCTCCCGCAAAACGTCGCCGCCTTAGCGCGAAACGTAACCAGCGCGATCGCTTTGGGTTTATTGGTTTTGACATACTCATCGCTGGCCGCCTACTTACTGATGTGAAGTTTGACGAGGTCGTCAGCAATGTCTCCAAATGCCGTGGCTAACTGATCGCCGTCCGGCGCGTTAAAGAAATATGGCGCCGTCGGTTCTGATGCACAGGACTTGAAAATATTTTCGATGGTGCTTCCCGCATTCACATCAAAAACGATTGTGTAAACGAGAATATTTTCCTGTTTCATACGGCGGCAGATACGAAGGATCTTATTATCCGCTTCGTTTTCCATCTTGTAGCTTTGATCAACGCCGTCACCCATGCGCTCTTCTATCTCATAGCCAAAGGCCGATATAGATGATCCCCAATGGGTGCTGCGGCCACTAAAAACGTTTTCGCCATCTGTCATGATGACAACCGCCTTCTGCCAGTCTTCGAAGACTGAGCTGTCCGGCCCTGTTTCCCCGGGACCTATGGCTTCTGCAAAGGGGATGTCTGGAGAAACAACGCGCCATCCCCAAACCACGCCGGCTGGAATGTTTGTGGCGCCGGTTGCGACCAACTGTTCCATGATGCCGGTGCCTGATCCGTCGATATCGGCGCGTGTATCCGTCAGCGGCAAAATTGGTTCTGGACACGCGCTGTAGTTAGGTCCTTTCGACGAACTGCCCTTGGGGAGGTCATAACGATAGTCGTAGGTCTGGGTCACCGTATTCCACCAGCCAACATAGCCGGTACGCAATATGTATTCTTGCTTCCCATAACCGGTAAGCGGTTTGATCCCCTGCTTCGTCATCCAGTTCAAAAACGGCGGATCAGACATATTGCCTTGATTGACTTCTCTGAAGTGGTTGACGATAGGCACATATTTATTGAAAGGCGTGCCTTGATTATCATTCGTGAAATCATGGTCGTCTATGTAGTACCGATTTGAGTATGATCTCTCCCTTACCCAGGTCAGCACATTGTCATCATCTGGATCATCGAACCAGTAGCCGTTCCAGGAGACGCCATTGACCGTCCCGGATTCACTGTAATCTCCGTTGTCGCAATCATCGTAATTGTTGCAATCGGGCTCGTCGCCAAGAAAGACCGGCACCCATCTGGAGTTATTCGCAGATGAAAGGCCAGTAAGCGTGAATTCGGTGTTTAAGTTCGGCATACTGCTGAATGCTGAACGCACAAGCGAGTCGGGTTCATCGGCTGAGCTTGGCGTTTGCATGGCTGCGGTTATCACTGCCGATGATGTGGAAATGCCCGGCTCAGTATCCAATTCATCAAGCGGATAGGGTCTTGCTTCAACGCAGCCATCCCAGCTTCTGTCTGGGTCAGAACTGAAAAGGTCGTAATGGTTCACTTTTCGCATTGCTTGCACAATGCCGTTTTCATTGACGTGAAAGAATCGTGCGCCATTATAAGCCGCCAGCCCTGTCGTATCGCCCCAACCATTGCTCCAACCGCTCGAGGCGCCTGCGTTTACGTGTTGATTGAACGGGACGACACCCACTTTTACATTTTGGCTTGTCGGATTGCCCTCAAACAGGACGTCGAGTAACGCCGTAACGGCGGTCCGAAGGCTATTCAATTTGTTTTGTCCGTTGGAATCGTTCCAGCTCATGGAGCCGGTGACGTCGAGCACAAGCGCCAGCTCAATACGGCCCGCCCCTTGGGGAGTAATCTCCACGCATTTATCGATATCAAGTTCGGTGATGCCGGCCACGCCGAGGAGAAAGGTTGCAAGCTTGCCGGTAATGCATGTCGAGATGATGGCGTCATTGGCGAGGTCAAAATCAATATTCCAGCCGCTTAGGAGTTGATCTTCATAATCAAAATTCTCCCGGAAGAACACATCGCCATAAGTTTCAAGCTGGGTGGCGGTTAGCGTATCGTCCGCGGCTGCAAGCTGGGCGACGGCAAGACTGGCCGCGTCCATCGATTCAATCATGTCGGCTCTGATAGCATTCCAGCGTGTGTAATCCACTGCGCCGCCAACAAAAAGAAACAACACTGTCGACATGAACACGAAAAGGATCGCAATGTTGCCATTACGATCGCGCGAAAAGCGCTTAAGGCTAAACCGCGCTGAATTTTGTGTTGGCGCAGACGCGCCGGCGCGGTTGCTTTTTGATGCGTAAGACGGTTTTATCGGAATGAACATTTCACACCTTGATCAGCATAATAACTAAGCACAAGCGCGTGCCATTATCGCTGCTGCGGTTAACATCATGTAATTGAACTTGGTTAACTGCAGGGATTTTCGCTAGACCAGTGTAATTGTTTTAAATTTTATCGGCTTTATTTTTTTTCCGTGAATACGGCGTGCACAAATTAACTATACGCGCATAGATCATGACCAACTCCTGTAACCGAAACCTTGGCTATGGCGCACTGAATTGGGCCATGAGGCGTGTGCTCCCGATTGGCGTTGTGAAGTAAACTTGTAGTTGTTGTGGTTGTTTTGGCCGGTTGGTTTGTATGGGATTTCTTGCGCCAACTGACCGGGCCGGCTTTTTCTACGGGATGAAATATTTGGCTAAGTTAACGCCGGTTGTTGGATTCGATAGTTTCAGAAATTATTGCACAAGAAATTCAGAGGTTTAACGTTTACGGCATACGCCTCGCGCTGATCTTGGTTGAATCGGCCGGTGATTGAAAATATCGAAATTATCGTTCAAAGCGTGCGAAACCATGTTATTAACCATAACGAGATTCTCTTAATGGAGGGGTCGATATGAACACTATCCGGACACGCAAAATCGTTGGAATTGGCGCGGTAAGCGCTGTGTTTATGGTGTTGGTTTCGCCGGCATCGGCTGGGCGTTGTGGTCACTCCTACGCTGTCGATGCGCCGACGACCCTCGCGACCGTAGCGCGCCAGTGTAATGTCAACTTGTCAGCCTTATACGAGGCCAATCCGGGGGTCGACCCGCGTAATGTTCGCCCGGGTGAGTATTTGGCGGTGCCTGACGAAATCGATCACGTTACGATATTGGTCGCGGACGAGCCCAGGCAAGAAACGAATACGGTTCAAGCTGAGACAGCAGCTAACCAAACGCATGATGATCGCGCCTTGATCATCAGTGATGCCGGAGAAGGCGGGTGGGGTGGTTATGCTCGTTGGCAAGGCGCGCGTGGAAATTTCACCGGGCCGGCGCTCCGTGTTGGTTTTCGCGACCGACAGAGCTCATTATCGTCAAGCTCGGCTTGGCAACGTGATGAGACAGGCGGTGCAAGGCAACATGCGAACGCAGACAATTTGAGTTATCAGCAGCTCTCCGCATTACGGATTCATAGCGCCGGACTGCCGGCGACACCAACGAGATTTGCTGGTGCGAGTGCGTCGCGGAACGTTAAGCTCATCGAATGCCAAATTTTGCGCAAGCGCGATGGCGGAAAAATTCATAAGGTGCGGAAAATTATTTCAACACCTGAAAAGACGTTTGTTGAAATCAACGCAGTGACCGAAGGCGATGGATCTGATTGCAGGTTAATCAGCGCTTCAGCGCCGGTTCAGCTTATGCCGGGCGTTCCGGCGGCGCATTACAACGCGCCTGCTGTCGATACCGGATACAGGCTTCCGGATTACACTAAAATTGGCGATATCACAGCGGCCCTAGAATCAGGCTTACAGCAGAAAATCGTACTGCATGGTGAAATCGTCGACAGTACCGATGGGTGTTTGTTGTTGAAGACCGACAATGACGTATTGCGCAAGCTGTCGATATTACAGCCCGCCGATGATCTTCTTGGCAAGGAGGTCACGATCTGGGGCGCCCCGTCAGTGGGCGGCGCCTGCGGGACCGGGGCATCGTCAATATTGATTAGCCATGCAGTCTATGCAGAGCGCTGGCCGGCGAGATAGCGGCGATAAGGTCATAACCAATGCTGCATTCTGGCGCTACGCTGTCGCCGCGTTTTGCGTGCTTCGTGCTCGCGGCGTCGCTGACTATTTTCCTTTTCCTCAGTGTTACAGCGCCCGGTGGCGCGTTTGAGGCTGCCGAGCGTGGCTTCCTGTTGGCGCTACGCACTGGCGACGATCCGTCTTTGCTCAATGGCCCCGGATGGCTGTTGTACTTTGTACAGAACATTACGGCGCTCGGCGGCTGGCCAGTATTGACTGTGTTCAGCCTTGCGCTCGCCGGCGCGTTCATTATCCAAAAGAAATGGTCGTTTCTGTTTGTCCTGCTGGCCGTGGTAATCGGTGAGACAGTAATAACCGGCATGCTCAAAGAGTTTTTTGGCCGCGTACGGCCTGATTTTCTCCCCCATCTCATACCGGCGAGCAACAAAAGCTTCCCCAGCGGCCATTCGGCAAGCGCGGCGGCGGTTTATCTCACCTTTGGATTGGCGATAGCAAATGTTGTTAAGCAGCGGGCCATCCGGCGCTATGCATTAGGCGCCTCACTGGTGTTGGTATTCCTGATTGGCGCCAGTCGGGTTTTTCTGGGCGTCCACTATCCAAGTGACGTGCTTGCCGGCTGGTCAGTCGGCACGGCCTGGGCCAGTGCGGTGTGGTTGACGGCTTGGCGACTGAATAATCGTTCCTAGCAGCAAGCTCCTGTGCTTGTGTCAATTGAACCCTGCCCAAACGGCGAGGCCGTCCCGCAGCCCGGAAAGATTCCGTAATGGGTTGCGCTGTCGCCGATGAAATCGAAATAGGGCGCGAAGCGGCTTTCCTTCAGCATACGGTAGGTATTGCCGCAAACGGGGAATGTTCGGCCCTTTTCGATGAGGTGATGGCTGTCTAGTGCAAGCGCATCGTCGCTATGGGCGAGCCCGCCTTTATAGACAACCGCCTGACCGTAATCCTCGCAGGCCGGCTCCAGCCCGTCGATCTTGAACAGGCGATAGGTTGCGGAGTGAAATTTGGCTCGGCCGAGCTTTTCGCGCAACGCATGATTGTTGATTTCAATCGGTTCATCGCTCACCAGCCGCGGGTCGGCAAACTCTGCTTTCTTGGCGAGATTTAAAAAATCATTCCAGTAGAGCGCGCCGCCGAGACATTCGCCTTGCGCCACCGGATCATGGCGCAGTGCTTCCGGCAAGCGGCGGTCAGCATAGACATCGGAGAAGTAAAATTCGCCGCCCGATTTCAGCAGGGCATGCGCGCTGCGGAATGCTCTTGCTTTGTCTGCAACAAGATTAATCACGCAATTCGATATAATGACATCGAAACTGGCCGGCTCTAGCGCTAGCGCTTCAAGGTTTTCAATATCGCCTTCGATGAAGCGAACATTGGCGAAGCCGAATTTTTCCGCGTGCCAGTCCTGGTGCGCGCGCGCAACGGCGAGTTGCTCGGGCGTCATATCAACGCCGATGACCTCGCCCTCAGCGCCGACCAGTTGGGCCAGCGCATAAGCGTCCTGACCGGAACCGGAACCAAGATCGAGGATGCGCGCGCCATTAAGCGCCAGCGGCGCCACCAGGCCGCAGCCATAATATCGCGCGGAGACTTCAGGGTGGATATTTGCAAGGACGGTTTTGAGATAATCGGGCGGCGCGTCCATGGTGCAGCAGGCGCTGGTCTGGAGGTCCGACGTCGC
>JAJFFX010000056.1 GCA_021776455.1 Hyphococcus sp.
TTTCCGTCTCGCGGGTTTTTCGCTCTATTGTGGCCGCGCGCATGGCGCACTCCTTTTAAGATCCTGCCTCATCGGCTATGCAACGCCGAATGCATTGATCCTTATTGAATATTTGCCCGCGCGTCCAATATCCAGGACCGCGCCAACCTGCCGGAGAACAAAATGAGCGCCAATACCATGCACGGCACGACGATTTTGGCAGTACGCCGGGGCGCACAAATTTGCGTCGGCGGCGACGGCCAGGTCAGCCTTGGCCAGACCGTCGTTAAAGGCGACGCCAAAAAGGTCCGCCGCCTTGCCAACGGCGCCGTCATTGCCGGTTTCGCCGGCGCCACCGCCGATGCGTTCACGCTGCTGGAGCGGCTGGAATCCAAGCTTGAACAATATCCAGGCCAACTGACCAGAGCCTCCGTCGAGCTTGCCAAAGACTGGCGCACCGACCGCTATCTGCGCCGGCTGGAGGCGATGATGATCGTCGCTGACAAGGACGTAACATTGACCCTGTCCGGCGTCGGCGATGTCCTGGAGCCGCAACATGGCGTCACCGGCATCGGTTCGGGCGGCGATTTTGCGCGTTCCGCGGCAAGGGCGCTCTTGGAGGAGACCGAGCTTGACGCTGAAACGATTGTCACAAAATCAATGGCCATCGCCGCCTCGATATGCGTTTACACGAACGGTATGCTGACGATTGAAACAATCACTGACGATTAGCGGTGAATTTTATGATTAACCATAAATTCGCCGGCAAGCCTTGGTTGACGCGCTGACGCATTAAGCATGATTATAATGAATAGAAATTAGCTATAGTTCGTACAGACACTTTTTTCTATTTTTGTTATTTTTTCTTTGGTAAACGCAAGGGGGTCTTAACGATATAGGGCTTTTATCGCGCCTGTGGTGCAATGTTTCTGCGCCCAAAGCATGTGAGGTCCACTATGTCATCTACCGGCAAGCCCGCGAAGAAGACTTTTCTTAAAAAATTCACAGCCGATCAACGCGGTTCGACGGCGATAATGCTTGCCCTTCTTTTTCCTTTTATGGTGGCGGGATTGGCGTTTGGCTCCGAGTACGGATATTTTGAGTTAGTCAAACGCCGGCTGCAGAATGCATCCGACACCGCAGCGTTTGCCGCCGGTACGCAATTGCGCTCCGGGCTTGACGAAACCGGGATGGCGACGGCGGCGCTCCTTGTCGCCGAGGAAAGCGGATATTACGACAGCACAGGAACCTTGACCCTTGCAAGCCCGCCCGTGTCGGGCGCGTTTCTAGGCGACAACAGCGCAGTTCATGTCACACTGAACCAGTCATTAGAACGCTGGTTTTCCAAATTATTTGTCAACACCCCCGTCACCCTGTCGGTTGACACAACCGTGCAAGTCAACAGCGGCAGACCGGCCTGTGTTCTAGCGCTGGACCCTTCCGCCGATCAGGCCGTTTCGGCAACCGGCAGTACAGACGTTACGCTCAACGGCTGCGATGTCGCCTCTAATTCAATTTCAAGCAGCGCCTATTATCAGCAGGGCAATGCAGATCTCCACACAGAGTGCATCTCCACCGTTGGCGGCGCCAGCGTTCAACAGCCGGGAAAACTCGAACTCAAGGGGTGTTCGCAGGTTATAGAAAACGCACCGGTGACGGCCGACCCCTATCGCGGTCGTTCAGAGCCGCCCAATCATGCAACGATGCCTTGCGAACCAGACAACACCGACTGGACAATGAATGGCGGCACCCCTGATTCAGGTAAGAAATATTGCGGCGGCGCTGTTTCGAACCAAACCATTACTGTCGATGTAGACCCGGCCAATCCGTGGATCGTCCTGTCAGGCGGTAACTGGAAATTTAACGCCAATGCAGAGTTCACCGGCCTCGGCGTAACGCTGTTTTTCACGCAAGGAGCGACGCTCACCCTGAACGGCAGCGCCAAGTTCACGCTCAAGGCGCCGACATCCGGTAACTTCTCAGGGCTCGCGATCTTTATTGATCGTGATGATGCAACGACTTTCAAATTCAACGGAAGTGCTGACGCAACCATCGTCGGCGCGATTTACGGTGAAAGCGCCTCCCTCGAAGTGCTTGGCTCGATTGATGTCGGGGCCAGTGGCGAGTGCCTGCAATTGGTTGCCGGAACTATAAAATTTAGCGGCAGCTCAGACTGGGACATCGACTGCTCGGCCGCCGGTACAGAATCGATCATGGCCGCGCAGTCCATAGCGATAGTGGAGTAAGACCATGAGAAAAACAAAACGGATTGATCTTTTCCGCCGATTTGGACACGGCAAAGACGGCATTGCGGCAACCGAGTTCGCACTTGCCGCACCGATGATGATCTTTGGCCTTATCGCCATGGCCGACCTTGGCCTGGCCGCCAACCAGCATATGGAACTCGATCAGGCCGTGCGCGCAGGCGCGGATTTCGTAATGAATGACGTCACCGATGAAACCGAAATCAAAAAACTGGTCATAGCCGCCGCGACCGGCGCCTACAGCACATCGCCAAACGAAACAGAATTATCAAGCCGCCCGACAGTTACGGCCGACATGACATGCGAATGCCCTGAGGCGCCGGGTGTTGCGGTCGCCTGTACCGGAACGCTGTGCGCCAACTTGTTGCCGGCGTCGACGTATTACACGATTACCGCTTCCCAAACCTATAGCGGGCTTTTCCTGCCCGACATTCCGCTAAACGCAAACATCAAAGTTCAGACCCGATAGGAGACGATCATGGGGACCCGGTTTGCAAGTTCACTGCACAGGTTCAGGGCCAACCGAAGCGGGTCGCCAGCGCTTGAATTTGCCTTTGTCGCACCTTTGTTTTTGCTCGTCCTGTTCAGCATTTTTGAACTCGGGCGGGCCCTTTATGATAAAAACCGTATCGCCGCCGCCTCCTCGGTTGGCTCGCGGACCCTGGTGCTCGATTCGGCTGCGACCGACACCGATATTCAAAACGCGGTCAAAGCAGCGCTCTCCAATTACGACGTCACAAAATTGACAATCACGCTTACTACCGAAGCCATTGCCGGGCAGAATTTCAAAAAGATTGTGGTTTCTTACGATCACGTCTTAATTGTAAATTTCGGCAGCTATTTCAGCACTTTTACATTAGTTTCGACACGCTACGCGCCTCTGACATAAACAGGGGCAAGCCGCCTTTCCTGTACGAATACAGTAGCCAACTGCGCGTTGCCTTCACGCCCGCAGCTAATTTTTGACGCCCAAGCAGCCTTTGATTGTCAAAATCCGCACAAAGGGATTGCGCTTTACGCTCATCAGCTTATTTCCAAGCAGCCGTTATTTGTGTTTCCAGAAACCGTCATGACAGAATTTTCTCCCCGCGAAATCGTCTCCGAACTTGACCGCTATATTGTCGGCCAGGACGCCGCCAAACGCGCGGTCGCCATCGCGCTGCGCAACCGCTGGCGCCGCCGCCGGGTGGAGGGTGACCTTCGCGACGAGATCACGCCCAAGAATATCTTGATGATCGGGCCGACCGGCGTCGGCAAAACCGAGATTTCGCGCCGCCTCGCCAGGCTTGCGGGCGCGCCGTTTTTGAAGGTGGAGGCGACCAAATTCACCGAGGTTGGCTATGTCGGGCGCGATGTCGATTCCATCGTCCGCGACCTGGTGGAGATCGCCATCGCGCTGGTGAAAGAGGCCAAACGCGAAGAGGTAAAAGCCGCCGCCCACAACGCCGCTGAAGAGCGCGTCATTGATGCGCTGGTCGGCGACAGCGGCGGCGAGACGACCCGCGAGCACTTCCGCAAAAAACTCCGCGACGGCGAGCTTGACGACCGCGAAATTGAAATCGACCTGCGCGAGGGTCAGGGCGGCATGCCGAGCTTTGAAATCCCCGGCATGCCGGGTGCGCAGATGAGCATGGTCAACCTCTCGGACATGCTCGGCAAGGCGTTTCAGGGGCCGAAATCAACCCGCCGCATCAAGGTTAAGGACGCATACGAACCCATTATCGCCGAGGAGGCCGACAACCTTCTCGACGACGAAGTGGTCGCGCGCGAAGCCGTTGAGCTTGCGGAAAATGACGGCATTGTTTTTCTCGACGAGATTGACAAAATCGCCCGCGGCGCAGAACGCGCCAGCGCCGATATCTCGCGCGAGGGCGTCCAGCGCGATCTCCTGCCGCTGATTGAGGGTGCAACTGTCGCCACCAAATACGGCCCGGTCAAAACCGACCACATGCTGTTTATCGCCTCGGGCGCGTTTCACCTCTCCAAACCATCGGACCTTCTGCCCGAGCTGCAAGGGCGCCTGCCGATCCGGGTTGAGCTCAATGCGCTGACGCGCGACGACCTCCGCCGCATCCTGGTCGAGCCGGAAGCCAGCCTTATCAAGCAATATTGCGCGCTGATGGCGACCGAGGGTGTCACGCTTGATTTCACCGAGGACGCTGCCGACGCGCTCGCCGACGCCGCCGCCGCGGTCAATGCCGGGGTTGAGAATATTGGCGCAAGGCGGCTCGCCACCATCATGGAAACCGTGCTCGACGAGATATCCTTCACCGCCACAGACCGCACCGACGAGGCGGTTCAGATTGATGCGGCCTATGTCGAGGAGCGCCTCGGCGCGATTACCCGAAACGCCGACCTGTCGAGGTATATCCTTTAAGGATAAAGACCGCTTACGGTGTCGAAACGATTTCAGAAAACTATTTGGAAAACGCAAACGCCGCAGGTTTTCAGGCAAACGCGCATCAAATCCGAATTACCCAGCAATTTCGTGCGGTTAAGGCCGTGGCGGTAAGACCACGGCGGGAGCATTTGCGGCCCAACATCGGCAAAAGCGGGCTTTCGTTAAAGTTAATAGCAGGTTAATCTATTTCGCCTGAGGGAGATTTAGCGTGGGGCCCGGTCATGGCTGACGGATCGCCGAAAATATTCAAACGACGGTCGATGACTTCCTACGCGGAAGACGCCGACCCGCGCTTTGCGAGCGCGCCGGACCGGTTTGCCGACAAGGACAAACGAAAATCCGCCTTTGGCGACAAACCCAAACCGCCCGCTAAAATTGCTTTCACCGGCGAGGAGTTCGGCTTCGGATATCAGGCCGCCGCCAAATTCATCAATATCGCAAGACATCAAGGCACGGTGCCCGACGCTGGCTTCGGCGCAATGGATAATGTCCGCGTTGAACGCGAATTTGAAGACGCCAGCAAGAACAACGCGTTTGATTACAACGCACCGGTCACACAGCCATTGCGCACTAAAGAACAAGCGCTCATGGCGGTGCAGCAGGGGACCGCAGACTTTGCGCTGGTTCCGTTTTATAATCCGTATGCGGGCTATGATTATGAAGCGCTGCGCGCTGTCTCCAGCCTCGCCCGCATGCGCGGCATACAGCAGGTTGAAGCGACGGACCATTTTTGCCTCGCCGTTCACGAATCGCAGCTTTACGATATTGTTCAGTCATCTCATCCCGGAACAGGGTTTTCCTCACTGCAACGACGGATACGCAAATCCTGGGGCGCGACCGACTCCGACAGCGGCAACCGGCCCGGCGACGATTACAATGGTGAAACCCCGCGCGCTGGCCTGCCGATTGACATGGCCGATCAAAAGTTAATCCGCGATCGGATTGATGTTGTGTTTGCCGGCCCCGAGGCGGCGCGGCGCTGCAAGTCCAAGCTCGACGGCATGCGCGCCATTGGCGTTGAAACCAAAGAAATGCCCCTCACCATTGAGCCCCATCGCGAGCTAGCGAGACTGGCGCGTTCAACCATAAACACCTCCCGCCAGACAAATACCGTCTTCGATCCGATCACCGGCGACACCCGTCATTTTTCGACCCTTGGCGCGGAAGCACAAAGCGGCAGCCTGTTTGCGATGGCGTTGCCCTATGAAGTCGCCATGCGTTCATCTGACTATGTCATCATCGATCACAATATCGACGACGCGCCGCCTTTGAAGACGCGGTTTATGGTGGTTGAAAACAATCCGGACCATTCCCTTTACGAAGATAAGTATCGCACAACCGACGCCAAAACCGGCTATTGGACAAAACGCCTGGCGGCGGTCGCAAACCCTACCGGCGCCTTCGGCCAGGGCTTTATGAACATGCTCGGCTACGTCGCCGCGACGTTGGCGGTCGTGATGATTGCCGCCGGTTTTTACGGGGTCAGCGCTGCATCCTTTGCCGCGCTCGAATTACCCGCAGCTTTGTCATGGTTGTCTTCCTTAACATCGACTGGGGCGATGCTGGTGGGGGGCGGGCTTGCGCTTGCCGCGTTTATGCTGCTCTCGGTACAGAACACAGGATCGCGCGGCGTGCGCGTCATGTTCTTGTTCCGCCGCGACAAAACAGCGGCCTCGATTGGTGACATTGAAAACTTCCTGCGCAATTACGGCATCCGCCATAGCGTTGTGCGCCTGGACGAAGATAGTGAAGCGAAGTCGCCGGCCTCCGTAATCTTGGATGTTGAATTTTTCCCGGATGATTTTAGCTACGGCCCGATTAAAGCCATAACCAAACGCTTGCGAGGCTCGGTCGTAAATGGCGCCCTCAAAAAAGCATTCCAGCGTTGGAAAAACCGCGGCGTCACCATTCTTGCGGCCATGCCGTTCGAAACCACCGATGCGCAGTTGCCGAGACACATCCCGCGCCGCTGGTGGAGCGAAGCGGTCGGCGCATGGGCGGCGGACTTTACCGAGACGATGTTTATCCGCTTCTCGCGGGTGCTGTTCTTCTACCTGCTGCCAGCCTTTGCGATTGGTTTCCTGGTGTGGAAACTCCTTCTCAACGGCTAAGGGAAAGCCGGCTTTGGTAAGCCCCCGCAGTTTTCAAAAATAAATAAAACGCGCCACTGCCGCCATGACGCGGATGGGCGGCGCTGGCGCGGATAATATGTTGGCGGAAGGCGTCTTCCAACAGCCACTCGCGCAATTTTGCCTGCAACACGCCACCGGTTTTACGCCCGGCGATCTCGCGCGCGCCCTTACCGGTAATCACCAGTACGCAACGATGGCCGCGCCGGCGCGCCTCTAGCAAAAACCCATAAAGCGCCGCCCGCGCTGAGGCCTGATTGTGTCCATGCAGATCAAAAGTCGCATCGATGGGGAGGCGGCCGCGGCTTGCATGCCTGTCAAGCCGCGGATCACCGGCGGAGAACGCATCCGACGAGGGGCTTTGTACGGGCCGCTCCGCAGGCGCCAATAAAGAGCGGTGCGGCGAGGGGGGCATCCCGGTTAAACCGCCAGCGAGGCGATCTGCCGAACTTACCGGCACGGCGGCTCTGTCAACACCCGGCCGCCGCAGCGGCGCGACATTGCGGACCGTACGTCGCCACAGGTCATGTTCGCCCTTGCTCAGCTTGCGCGGGCTCATCGCTCAGACCGACTGGGAAGCCGCTCAGCTACACTGCGCGGGACAAGCACATACATTTCACCGCGCGCCCTCATCGCCCCGGCGATAGCGCCGGCGCCCTTGCCGGTCCCCCAAAAAACATCGCCCCGGACCGGCCCGCGAATGGCGCCGCCGGTGTCTTGCGCGACCATGAGGCGGCGAATGGGTTCGGGCCCAACGCCCTCAACCGGTTCAATATCAATCCAGACCGGCGCCCCCAGTACATGATAGCGGCGATCGACGGCGAGGCTTCTATGCGGCGTTAGCGCCACTCCTTGCGCGCCCGGCGGCCCAAGATTGTGTTCCGGGGGGCCCAGTTCACGAAAAAAGACATAGGACGCATTTTCCTCACGCAGCGCCCGCGCATCATCCGCACCAGCTCCATCGAGCCATGTCCGGATCGACGCCATTGAAACATCTTCAAGCGGCATAATTTCACGCTCAACCATAACCCGCCCAATAGACGTATAGGCATGGCCATTTTGCCCGTCATAACCGATACGCTGCTCGCTACCGTCCTTAAAACGCAGCCGGCCTGAGCCCTGTATCTGGAGGAAAAACAAATCATTGGCGGCAAGCCAGGCAATCGGTGCGCCCCCCCCGTTCAGCGCCCCCAGATTAATCTCTTTACGATCCGCATAAGGAATAAGCTGGTTTCCCACCAGTTTTCCCGCAAGGCGTCCTGACAAATCGTCCCGAAAGGCGCCAAGATTGATTTCAATCAAGTCGTCTGGACGCTGATACGCCGGCACAGTAAAAATCCCGCCAGGTGTTCGAGCCGCATTATAAACCGGCTCAAAATAGCCGGTGAACAAACCGGTTGTGTCAATTTTGACTTTCTTGTGCTGGGCCGGAGTTTCCGGCAGGGGCGTGCGATGCTGCAATATCTGAATCGGCTGGAAATTATTTTCAAAAAAAACCCGAAACGCGCCGCGCTCGACCGCCGGATCCGAATAGGTGCGGATATCTATCTGGCTGGCCTCCTCACAGGGCCGGCGCCAATCCGCCACTGTTCCCGAAAGAGACGTATTTTCAAATTGATCGCCAAGATGCTCCTCGGCATTCGCCGGTTCGGCCGGATCACGGGCGAGAATGGACTGACATGACCTCAAAAAGGCAACGAAGGCGGGCTGCGGATCGTCCTGCTGCCAACCACGAAGCTGGTAAAAATCTACCCGCCGGAAATCAATGTTTGGCGGGCCATACGTCGCGCCAGCAGGGTACTTTTTATAAAACGGAGCAATAACGCCGCCGAATATGACGATGCCGGCCAGCGCCGCAAAAAGCGTGCTAACGACAAGAATCATTCTGATCTGAGTATGGTTTGGTATTAACAAATGCCGGCATTCTCATGGTTGAAGCCGGAAAGTTTAAGCGCCGCCGCCCGTCGCGACAAGAATCCAATTGGGATCGCCACTCGAACGCTTCCTGGAAAAGGTCCATCGGTCTTTAACCAGCTCAATCCGGTTCGGATCCCCATCAATCACAGCGCCATCCTTATCTCGGGTGACCCGCACTTGATTGGAGGTAAATTCCGTAATTGCCCGCATCCGGTCCTGATCTACCTGACTATCAACGATTGCCGCATGATCGACGCCGATGAATTTAAGGCCCGTACTCTGGCCGGCCTCCTCGCGCAGCGTGACGGCGTGCTTGAAAGCATCGTATACAGAATCGCTGAGATAGGCGCGGATAGACCGCAAATCGCCAGACCCGAAAGCTTCAACAATCATCTCATAGGCCGCCCGGGCGCCCGTGAGGTATTCAGATTCATCAAATTCCGGGTCAGCCTCGCGCAACACCCGCGCATTGGTCGAAACCGGTGTTGGCGTCGCCTCCTCGCCATGTGGATCTTCGTCGGCGTCCTCACCGCGACGCTCGCGCGCAGCCGCTTTGGCCTGCAGGCCATCAAGATCGGGGCGCTGGTCATGGCCCGACCGCGTACCCATGACCGACATCAGTCTGAAAAGGATAAATGCCGTAAGGCCGGCGAAAAAAAGAAGTACTGGATCCATATCTGGTCGATTTTACGCTGAAAAATCTTAAATTTGCGCGAGCCCGCCTTATATAGGGTGGAAATTGCGGGAAACACCACAGCCACATGTTTTTTATCCTCCTGATAGTGTTCGTTTTGGGCCCGATTGCCGAAATTTACGTGCTTCTGGCCGCTGGCTCGGCATTTGGCGTTTTGCCGGTTGTCGGCGCTTGTCTGGTGACGGCGCTTATTGGCGGTTGGATAATCCGGATGCAGGGTCTGGCGGCGCTCGAAGCCGCCCGCCAAGAGCTCAGCGCCGGCAGGCCGCCCGTCGCGGCCGCGGTTGACGGGGCCTTGCTGGTCGTCGCGGCTCCATTCCTGATGACGCCCGGCTTTCTGACCGACGCCCTCGGCTTTGCCTTACTAACGCCGCCGATCCGCCGCGTTATTGGACGAATGGCGTTGCGGGAAATAAAACGCCGCATTGATCGCGGCGATGCGACAATAACCATCCATCGGCCATAAGGCCGCTTGCCGGGGAGGGAGGCGGCGTGTAAAGAGCGCGCTTTCGTAAAATGAGACGGTGACGCAATGTCCGAAACGCCAGAAGATCCAACCCAAACGCCAACAGGCGAGCCCGGCAATAACAGCCCGTCGTTTTCGGTCCTCGCCCAATATCTCAAAGACATGTCCTTTGAGAGCCCGAATGCGCCGGCGAGCTTTCAGGGTGCATCCACACCAAAGATGGAAGTCAATGTTGACGTGGAAGGCCGCCCGCTGGCGCCAGATCAATATGAAGTTGAGCTAACCGCATCAGCGCGCGCAATGCGCGATGATAAGGCGATTTTTGTCGTCGAGGCGTCTTATGCCGGCGTCTTTGAAATAAAGAACCTGCCGCGCGAGCAGCTCGAAATGGTGATGCTGGTTGAGTGTCCGCGGCTATTGTTTCCGTTTATGCGCCAGATCATTGCCGACGCGACGCGCAACGGGAATTTCCCGCCATTGATGTTAGAGCCGATCGACTTCATGGGAATTTATCTCGCCAATAAAGGGCGTGCGCAAAACGGTGCCGCAGGACAGGCCTGACCCATCAGCTGACGGGCGTTCGCCACAGGCTATCTACGCCAAGGTCAGCTAAAAAAGCTTCGTGTGCATCCTTTTCCGCCGTAGTGATCCGCGGCGCCAATGGCGTTTCGCGCGGGCGCGCCTGATGCGTTCGCGCCGAGCCATTGGCGGCCCTGGCGGCGTCGCCATTTTCGTCGCGTGCAAAATTCAATCCCGCCTGAGCGCCGCCCGTGAGCTCGATATAGACCTCGGCGAGAAGTCGGGAATCGAGAAGCGCACCGTGTCCGTCGCGTTTGCGCTCATTGGTATCAATTCCAAAGCGCGTACAGAGCGCATCGAGGCTCGCCGGCGCGCCGGGGAACTTTCGCCGCGCAAGATGCAGCGTGTCGACGAGCTCATTGCTCATCGCAGGCAGGCCTGCGGCCTTCAATTCCGCCTGCATGAAGGGCATATCGAAACCGGCGCCATTATGGGCGATCAGCTCGGCATCGCCGATAAACGCACAAAAAGCGGGCGCAACCTTTTCGTTCGCAAAGCTCGGCTTGTCCGCAAGGAAAGCTTGCGAGAGGCCATGAACCCGGTAGGCGCCATCCGGCATATCGCGTTCCGGGTTTACATAGGTGTGGAAATTTCTGCCCGTCACCGCACCATTGATAAGCTCAATCGCGCCAATCTCTACAATCCGATGTCCTTCGGAAAACTTAAACCCTGTGGTTTCTAGATCGAATACAATCTGACGCATGTGACCCCGTACCCCGAAATTATTCTGCAGGCGGAAAGAGCGTTGTCTTCACCTGTGCTGCAAGCCCGCGCAGCGTAAACGGTTTTTGAATATAGCCGGCGCCATCGATAACGTCGAGCTGTTCACGAACGGCAGATTCTGCGTAGGCCGACATGAAAATAACTTTTGCTTTAAGGCCAAGTCGCTCGCGGGCCTCAGAAACAAAAGACGGCCCGTCGAGAACATTCATCATGACATCGGAGACTACCAGATCAAAATCGACACCGCCTTCTTCGAGAATATCAAGCGCATCCTCACCGTCCTCCGCAACGGTGATTTCATAGCCGCAGTCGGTGAGGGTGGCGGCGACGAAGGTGCGCACCGACTCCTCATCTTCGACAATCAAAATCCGTCCGGCGCCGGTAAGGTCCTGCGACTGGCTGGGCGCACGCGGCGCGACATCAACCATTTCCTCAACTTCACCAGTATACGCCGGCAGGTAAATGCTGAAAACCGCGCCACCGCCTTCGCGATTGGCGAGCGCGATCACACCATCCATCTGGCGGATGATGCCATAAACCGTAGAAAGACCAAGGCCGGTGCCTTTTCCTGATTCTTTGGTTGTAAAAAACGGATCAAAAACCTTCGCCACAATTTCCGACGGCACGCCGGGCCCCATATCCGCGACTTCAATCAATACATAGTCTTGCTCTCTAAGGCCGGCGACATTCAACGCTTTGATATCGGCGGCTGGGACATTCTCGGTCCGGATCGTCAGCGCGCCGCCATTGGGGCCCATTGCGTCGCGCGCATTGACGGCAAGGTTCATGATCGCAGTTTCCATCTGGTAACGGTCGACCTTCACTAGCGGCAACCCCCGGCCATTGATCAGCTCAAGGCGAACCTTCTCGCCAATTGCACGGGTGAGAAAGCGGGAAAACTCGCGCAATATCTCGGTTACTGACAGAATTTCACGTTTTAGCGTCTGCTTGCGCGAAAATGCGAGCAGTTGTTTTGTGGTGTTTGCGGCGCGCTGTGCGTTCTCGCGAATCTGCACAAGCTCGGTGTAGGACGGATCGCCCGCCGGGTGCTTCAACATCAATCGCTCGCAATGGCCCAGAACGACCTGCAGATAGTTGTTGAAATCATGCGCAACCTTGCTCGCAATCTCACCTATGCCGCGCAACTTCTGGTCTTGCGCATAATCTTCTTCCATGCGCTTGCGGTCGGTAATATCAACCGAATAAAGCAGAATTTTTCGCACGCCGTAAGAGCCGCGCTTGCGCCTTACCGGGCGCGGATAGATAGCAAAAGTCCGCGCCTCAACACCCGCCCCGATTGTTGTTTCAATGGGCGCCAGCGCTGCGCCGGCCTTGCCTTTGCGCCTAACTTCTGCGGCGATCTCATCAAGCGCCTCCTGGCTTAAGAGTTTCACCAACGGAGTATTTTTCTTGGCGCCGCCAAACACCTCCGTAAATGCCTTATTCGCTTGCGTCACGCGCCCTTCGCGATTGATCTCGCCTTCGACAATGGCGATCCCAAACGGCGATTCGGAGATGTCGCCGGACAGCGTCACCTCCTCAACCTCATCGGCGACCTCGTCGATAAACAATTCAACGCAAGCAAACCCTTCGCCAACGCCGCCGCGGCGGAAGGCTATAAAAGCGCCATCAATTGGGTCGGCATCGTGTCTGCGGATCAGCGCCGGCAGTTGAGTGCGGTCTATCCGCCATAATGTGCGCACAAGATCGCCGGTCTCCCCCAACACGATATCATCGATATGGCAAATGGCGCCGCGCGCAACGCCGAGCGCATCGCGCAGGGCGGCGTTGGCCCAGGGAATTTGTCCGGATTTTTCGAGCGCCAGCACCGGTCGCGGGAAATCGGCATAGGCCGACGCCAGCACATCGTGTTTTTCTTCATCGACCGGCAACTCACGCAATCGCCAAGCGACATGGTCGTCCGCACCGCGTATAGGACGCACACTGACTTCAAACCGGCGGCGCTTGCCGCCATCAAGGCCCATGAGTTGGTAGATAATCTCCTCGCCCGGCTCGCCGCCTTTTGCCGCGCGACAGAGGCGGAAAACTTTGGTCGCCTCAGCGCCCTGTTGGGCGAAGAACCGATCTATTCGCGGCGGCAGCCCCGCCGGCCCGGTCACGCCCGCCTCTTTTGCAAGGTGGGAATAAGTGCGATTGGCATAGGTGACGACGCCATCGCGGCGGGTAACGAGGCGCGCATCCTGATCGGCGTCGAGAACCCGCTCAGCCAGGCCCAGCGCGCCAAGAATATCAGCCCCCGCCAATTCCGCCGCTCCAGAAGAAGACTTGCCGCCAGCGCGCCGCAACATCGCCCCGGACAATAATATCGGTGAGAGCTTGCCGGTTGCGGCCGCGGTAACGAACAGCGCGACGATCAGCGCCAATATGCCGGCAAGCACCAGCCCTGGCCCGGCCACCTCCGCAGAGGACAAAACGAAATAGACAACAGCGCCAAGGCCGACAAAAATACACCCCCAAAGAAGCCAAAAAGTGGCGACATGGATAGCATCGCCACTGGCGCTATCTTGTTCGACAGGCTTGGCTTTCTTGGCCGCCGCCTCGTCCAGCAGTGCGATGATTTCCGCCGGCGTATGCGGACGGCTGGGGGGCTCTGGCGGAGAGGACCGTTTTGATGAGGACGCACTCGACACGAGGGTGTTGCTCCAGGGAATTAAGTGATTCGTATCAAATATTATGGCGGGCTTCGCCTAGTGAAGCCACTGAGGTTCATAGCTTTATTGGGCTCGTTTTCCGCAGCCTTGCCCAACCGCAAAGCGGTCAAATACAAAAAGGCCGCACAGGCGGTTAATTCCCCGTCATAACCATTGAAAACACCCGCCCCGGGCCTACCTCGGTGCTGTCTGGGTTTTCGGGTTATCTATGCCCCGGCAGGTGTGGCCTGACGGCTCTAAGTCCTTATACTGATTAACAACAGGAGCGGCGAGTGACAAAGAAACTGGGGCTGGTCTTGGGGTCCGGCGCCGCGCGCGGCTGGGCCCATGTTGGCGTCTTACGGGGCCTGAAGGAGATCGGCGTGGAGCCGGATATTATTGCCGGTTGCTCGGTTGGCGCGCTGGTCGGCGGCGCCTATGTGATTGGGGCGCTTGATGAGTTCGAAAGCTGGGCGCGCGAGCTGAAACCGCTTTCGGCGCTGGAACGCTTTACGCTTAAAGTCCATCGCGGCGGGTTAATTGACACCGCGCCCGCCTTTGATGCGTTCCGGGCTTATGACAAAAATATTGAGGACCTGGCGGTGAATTTCGCGGCGGTCGCCGCCGATCTCGCGACCGGCGACGAGGTTGCAATCACCGCAGGCTCGGTGATTGATGCGGCCCGCGCATCGAGTGCTATCCCGGTGATCTTCCATTCCGTTCAGCATGGAGGCCGCTGGCTCGTCGACGGCGCTCTGGCCAATCCCGCGCCGGTCTCACATGCGCGCGCATTGGGCGCCGACATCGTTCTTGCCGTCGATCTGAACGCCGTTCCTCGCGTCCTTGATCGCTTCGATGCACCGCCGCCAAACCTTCCTGTCAACGCCGCCGCGCCTACGTCAAAGCCCGGCTTTAGCGGCGCGGTGACAAAACTGATCAAGGATACGCGCGGCGCGGTCCGTCGACAATTTGACCTCGCCAAGGCTCGCTCTGACGCCGCGCCGCATCTATTCGAGACCGCTTATGCCGCCGCTGATATTTTCCAGATGCACCTTGCGCGCGCCAGAGCGCGGACTGATCCGCCGGATATTTTACTGCGCCCGGATATGCGCGATGCGATGCCGACATCTTTCGATCGTGCGGATGAGTTTATCGAAGAGGGACGCAAAGCGCTGCTCAACATGCGCGGCGAGCTGGAAGCGCTACTGGGGCGCTGAGCGTGCACAGAAAACCATGCGTAAGGGACAGCCAGCACTGTTGGTTCCGCACTTTATCTGTGTACGGTCAATTTTATGCCTCAATCAAAGAATACGAAGAACCGCCTCAGGCGGACGGCCGATGGCGGCCTTGGCGCCGTTCACGACAATTGGCCGTTCAATCAAGACCGGATTATCAACCATCGCCTTAATGATCACGGTGTCGGGCTTTGACAGATCGCCAAGCCCCAATTCCTTATACGCCGCCTCGCCGGTGCGAATGAGGCCGCGCGCGCCATCGCCAAGCTTGGCGATAATCGCCGTTAGTTCGCTGGCGGATGGTGGATTGTCGAGATAAAGAACGATCTCAGGCTTCAGACCCCTGCCTTCCAGTAGCGCCAGCGTCTGACGTGATTTGGAGCAGCGCGGATTGTGATAAATCGTAACGCTCATAAGTTTGGCGCCCTTAATGCGCGAGCCGGTAGCCGCCGCTTTCGGTCAGCAGGATCGCCGCATTTGACGGGTCCGGTTCGATTTTCTGACGCAATCGGTAGACATGGGTCTCAAGCGTGTGGGTCGTGACGCCGGAATTATAACCCCAGACTTCGTCAAGCAAGACATCGCGCGTCACCGGTTTGCCTCCGGCGCGATAAAGGAATTTTAAGATCGAGGTTTCCTTCTCGGTCAGACGGATTTTTTTATCTTCCGCCGTCACCAGCATCTTCACCGCCGGGCGGAATTCATACGGGCCTACTTTGAAAATTGCATCTTCGCTTTGTTCATGGCTGCGCAGATGCGCGCGCACGCGCGCCAGAAGAACCCCGAATTTGAACGGCTTGACCACATAATCATTGGCCCCCGCCTCAAGCCCAAGAATCGTATCAGCGTCAGAATCGGCGCCGGTCAGCATAATGATCGGCGACTTAAACCCGTTCTTACGCATCACCCGACAAGCCTCGCGCCCATCCATATCGGGCAGCCCGACATCCAGCAGCATCAGATCGATATGCGCCTCCGCCTTCACCCGCTCGATCGCCGTATTGGCGTCCGGCGCCGGCTCAATCGCGTATTCATCGTGAAGCTTGAACTGGTCGACCAAGGTTTCTGTCAAAAGCTCGTCATCATCAACGAGAAGAATTCGTTTGGCCCGCGTCATAGTTTAGGTCCGATCATCTTTAACTTGTTGGCGGTTCTCTTAGCCAATTCCGGTTCAATTGGAATTCACATCCACGATAGACTTCCGTTACTCAGTGTGAAGCAGAATGAACCCAAAATCCAATAAAAGTCGCGCCTTAACCTGGTCACGCGCCATGTGAACAACAAGCCTTACAGGTGCGGTATTTCTCTTTGGCGCAGTTTTACCATCGTCAATCAGGAGCGGGGGCCAAATATGCCGGTTCCAATCCGTACAGAAGTCGCACCAAGCTGCGCGGCGATGGCGTAATCGGCGCTCATGCCCATGCTAAGCTCGGCAAGGCCGTTGCGCGCCGCGCTTTTGGCCAAAAGCGCAAAATAGGGCGCTGGGTCTTCGTCCGCCGGCGGAATGCACATTAATCCGTCAATCTTCAGCCCATATTGCTCGCAGCAGAGCGCCAGAAAGGCGTCGACCTCGCGCGGCGACACGCCCGCTTTCTGGTCTTCTTCGCCAATATTGACCTGCACCAGCAGCTTCAAGCGACGCCCCTGTTTTTGCATCTCCTGCGCCAGCGCGCGAGCAATTTTCGGCCGGTCCACCGTTTCGATTACGTCAAATAGCCGAACCGCATCAGCCGCCTTGTTCGACTGCAAAGGGCCGATCAACCGTAACTCAATATCTGGGAACTGCTCTCGCAGGGCCGGCCATTTTTCTTGCGCCTCTTGCACGCGATTTTCACCAAAAACGCGCTGGCCGGCAGCGAGGACCGGCAAAATGCGCGCCGGGTTTTGCTTTTTCGTGACCGCCGTAATGGTTACAATGCCGCCCTTGCGGCCAGCCTCTTTGAGCGCGCGATTGAGGTCTTCGCTAATGGCTCGAAGGTTGGCGGCAGGATCTATAGAGTGAGGGCTCATGGAGGACAGGACCATTTTGAAAGAACCGGGACAAAACGCCGAGATACGCAGCGCAAAACTAGCCGCCGCCGCCGAAAGCCTCAAACGCAGCTCGGGCGTCAGCGGCGCGGCATTTTGTCTGGCTTTTCTTACCGATCGCACGCGCGCGCCAGAACCGGAAATCATTATTGGCGCGCTGCCGCCGGGGGCTGCTGTCATCTTGCGTGATTATGGGGCGCCGAATCGCGCCGCGCTGGCGCAAAGGCTGAAAGCGCTGTGCGCTACGCGGGGCGTCCTGTTTCTAGTCGGCGGCGATCTCTCGCTCGCGCACAGGATTGGCGCTGATGGCCTCCATTTTCCATCCTGGACAAATATCCACCCCGCGCCGGGGATGCTTACCGTCGCCGCTTGCCATTCGGCGCTAGAGCTGGAAAAGGCCGCCGCCGCCGGCGCGCAATTGGCGTTCTTGTCGCCGGCCTTCGCCACCCAAAGCCACCCCGGCGGCCAAACGCTTGGCGCAGCACTATTTAAATCAATCGCCTGCGCATCGCCGCTGCCGGTGCTGGCGCTCGGCGGCGTTAACCCGGCCAATGCAGGCAGCCTTGCCGGGCGCAACGTAACAGGCCTTGCGGCAATCAGCGCGTTTTTGCCAGATTATTCTGGCGTCTCAACCAGCGTCCAGACGCCCAGAACATTTCCAGACGGATCGCGAAAGTGAAACCGCTTACCGCCCGGAAACTCATGGCGCTCGGTCACCTCGCCGCCAGCCGTAACGACTCGCTTCTCCGACGCCTCAAGGTCATCTGCATAAAGAATGACGAGCGTACTGCCATTTACTGGCTTCTCGCCACCACGTATGCCACCCTCAATACCGGCGCCGGAAAAGCTCACATAAGTTGGCGCCCAGTCCTGAAACTCCCAACCAAACGCCGCCGCGTAGAATTTCTTGGCCACGTTTAAATCTTCTGCGGCAAATTCCACATAATCAATATGATTGTTGGTATGGGTCACGATAGCTCCCTTCAAAGGATCTGTTGCCGTCTCGTGTTGAACGCTGCAGCCGGCAAGCGCAATCACAAAACCAATCGTGTAATAGATTACAGACGCTTTCATTGCTAATCTCCGAAAAGAAAAACGGGATGACGCAAAGGCCATCCCGGTTCAGTATCCCCTCTAAGCTTTGGGCGCTTAGAATTTTTAAAACTTGATCGAGCTTTCGATCACAACCGTGGTGGCCTCTTCTGGGCCCCCTGCGGCAATAGGTTTTGTGGATTCAACATATTGGGCCGCAGCGCCGATGGTGATGCCGCGCCTCAGCACATAGGTCACACCGGCCTGTGCTGTCTGCGTATCCTGAAATAGTGTCGGGTCAAGCGGATTTGGACCGATCGCATTGGCTTCCGATTGGCCGTAGCCAAGCATTAAGCCCCAGTCCCCTTTGTCTTCGCCGGTTTGGAAGGTGATGCCGGCATCAAAGGCGAGGTACGTGTCGTCGTTGGCGGTCGCGAGCCCTGAATTCGTCGTTTTCACAGAACCGCCGAGCGTAATGCCGCGATAAGCAAGGTTTAATCCGACGGAATAAGCCTCGTAATCATCATAGATCGGTAACGCCGCTACGGTGTCCTCATCGGCCGTCACATAGCTGGCGCCAACACCGAGCAGCAGCCGGTCACTGCCAAGCTTAATCGGCTTTTGATAATAAAGCGCCGCTTCAACGGCATTTTCCCACTGCGAGGATTCCGTCAGCATGGTTCCGTCCGGCGAAATCAGAAAACCGCCCTCCGGCAGGCACAGACGATCTCCACAATTGCGCAGGCTTGGCGAATAGGAGACCCCAAGCTGCAAGCCTCCAAGCGCGCCGCCCAGTAAATTTGCAGGCGGCATATAGGTGATCTTTGTCGAATAGCCGGTGAAATCATTTACGGTGTGAACATCGTTCAGACCGGATAGATCTGTACGCCAATCATTTACATTGATCGCGCTGAAAATCGTCGGTGAGGTTACCGCAAGCGCACGGGCGACGCCGTGATCGCGGCCAACAATAAGCTGTCCGAAGCTACCCCGCGCATAAGCATAAGCGCCTTGCAAATAAGCATCGCTGTCGAGTGGCGCGATGCCGCGGGGCCCGCCAATCAGAAGGCTTGAAAACCGCCCGCCACCGAACCCTTGGGCGGGTTGGTCTGCATCAAGACGGCCCTCAACCACGGCGCCAATTTCAACACCGTTATCAAGAATGGTCGAGCCCTTAAGGGAAATTTCCGCATTCGCGTCCGCTTTTACGTCACCCTCGGTGACGCCGGCGACAACGCTCGCCTCACCCGAAACTTCAATTTCTACCGGATCGGCGCCATAAGCGGCGCCGGCGGTCAAAGCCGCAGCGCTCACGCTCAAAAATGCCATCCGTAGAACGGTCATTGTTCAATCTCTATCAGCGGCCTGCATCCCTAGCAGTATAGGCCGCGCCACGCTTCAAACGATTGCCCCGCCAACCGTTCGAACAAAACTTAAATTTCCGCCAGAAACCGCGTTTAAGCGATTTCCGCCAAAAAACCCCACGCAACGCCCCTCAGTCCGCCGGCCGCTACCGCAAAACCTTGCCCAATTCACGACAACATTTATCGGCATAAAGTTAACAGCTTTATGACCTAGGGGGATAATGGCGCCCGAAATTGGAAGGTTCAAGCGTTCTGGCCGCCCCTGCGTTGTCTAATTGCGCGGTTGTGGTAGGAAAGCCACGAATTCGGGCGCGCCCGTTAACTCCACTTGACCTGTTAACCAAGACAGAATTGGAATATCGACCTATGAAGCACGAAAAAGCCCCGTTTTTCAAAGTGCTAGCCCTTTCCAGCGCCGCTTTATCGCTGGCTGCATGCGGTGGCGGCAAAGGGCTTTCCGATAGCCGCAACGCCTCCCTGCCGTCCTACTCAACCGGCAAGGGCGCTCAAGCGACCACTGTGAACCGCTATCTATGGGCAGCTTCGCTCGAAACCCTCGATTTTCTGCCAATCTATTCTGCGGATCCGATTGCCGGCCTGATCATTTCCGATTGGTACAGCAACCCTGAATCCCCGGGCGAACGGTTCAAGACGACGGTTTATATTCTCGACAGCGCGCTGCGCGCCGATGCCTTACGGGTTTCAGTGTTTCGCCAGACCCGCACCGAGGATGCAGACTGGGCCGACGCCGCGGTTAATCCGGCGACCGGACGCGAAATCGAAAACGCAATCCTCACGCGGGCGCGCCAGCTGCGGCTAAACATCCTCGACGACTGAGACGGTAGACTTTAGGGAATGGGGATTAGAGAAAAGATCGCTATTCTCTGATCTTTGTCTCCCAATCCATAACCCGTAGTCACGATCTGCCATGTCCCGTTACAATCCGAAAGAAGCCGAACCGAAATGGCAGGCCCGCTGGGAAGAAACCGGCGCGTTCAACGCTGACACCGGCGGCGATAAACCAAAATACTACGTGCTTGAGATGTTTCCCTATCCTTCGGGGCGCATCCATATCGGTCATGTGCGCAATTACGCGATGGGCGACGTTATCGCGCGCTACAAAAAAGCCGTCGGCTTCAACGTCCTCCATCCGATGGGTTGGGACGCCTTCGGTATGCCTGCCGAAAATGCGGCGATGCAGACCAAGTCACACCCGCGCAAATGGACATACTCTAATATCAAAATCATGCGCGGCCAGCTCAAACAGATGGGGCTGTCGATTGACTGGTCGCGCGAATTTGCAACCTCTGACCCGGACTATTACGTCCATCAGCAGCGGTTGTTTCTGGCGTTCTGGAAGCAGGGTTTTGCCTATCGCAAGGAGAGTTTGGTCAATTGGGACCCGATCGACAACACCGTTCTTGCCAATGAACAGGTGATTGACGGCAAGGGTTGGCGTTCAGGCGCGACGGTGGAGCGGCGCAAGCTTTCGCAGTGGTTTATGAAGATCACGGATGCGGCCGACGACCTTCTCGCCGCCCTTGATGACGGGCGCCTCGCCGGTTGGCCGGACAATGTTCGCACCATGCAACGCAACTGGATTGGCAAGTCAAACGGCTTAGCCATGAAGTTCCGTTTTGCCGCCGCAACGACTATAGAAGAGGGCGCCGGCGACAACGCGGCGCCGCCAGGGTTTGAAGACGGCATTGAAATTTTTACCACTCGGCCGGACACGCTTTTTGGTGCAAGCTTCATCGCTATTGCGCCGGATCATCCGCTGGCGGCGCATTTTGCAGAGCATGACCCTGGCTTGCGCGACTTCATCAGCGATTGCCAAAAACTCGGCACTTCCGAAGAGGCAATCGAGAAGGCGGAAAAGCGCGGCTACAAACTTGAACCCGAAATGAGCCACCCGTTCGACGACCGCCGCCTGCCGGTCTATGTCGCCAATTTCGTGCTGATGCAGTACGGAACCGGCGCCATTTTCGGCTGCCCTTCCGGCGACCAGCGCGACCTCGATTTCGCGCGCAAGTATGGCCTGGCCATACCGCCCGTGGTGCTGCCGCCCGACGCTGATCCCGCTACCTTCAAGATTGAAGCAGAGGCCTATACCGGGCCAGGCACGCTTTTTAACTCCGGTTTTCTCGACGGGATGACAACCGAGGATGCGATTGCCGCAGCGACCGCCAAAAGCGAGGAAATGGGGCTGGGCAAGGGGGTTACGCAATACCGCCTGCGCGATTGGGGCGTTTCGCGCCAGCGTTATTGGGGCTGCCCGATCCCGGCGATCCATTGTGACAAATGCGGCATCGTTGCCGTACCGGAAGCGGACTTGCCGGTGACGCTGCCTACGGAGGCCGATTTTTCCGAGCCCGGAAACCCGCTCGACCGGCATCCAACCTGGAAACATGTGCGCTGTCCTGAATGCGGCGCCAAGGCCCAGCGCGAGACCGACACATTTGATACGTTTGTCGATTCCTCATGGTATTTCGCGCGCTTTGCCGCGCCCGATCCAGACAAACCCATCGACAAGACCGCCGCTGATTACTGGATGCCGGTCGATCAATATATCGGCGGCGTCGAGCACGCGATTTTACACCTGCTTTATGCACGTTATTTCACCCGGATGATGAAGGCCTGCGGCTATCTATCCGTAGACGAACCCTTTGCCAATTTATTTACGCAAGGGATGGTGGTGCATGAGACCTACCAGGATGCTTATGGTAGCTGGGTTTTACCAGAGAACGTAAATACTCCAACGGAACAAGAGGCAAAAAGATTAGATGCTGATTGGGGCGCACAAGTTCGGCTTGGAAAACACTTATATTCCACTGGAGTTCTAGAAAGGCCAGTTTTTCAAGAAGCCCTGGATGGGCCATACTTATCTGGTTTATTGCAACAATATCAACGTGAAAAACTGCATAAAGAATTTGGAACCAATATACTGATTGGTCCTTCCCATCCAATTTTCGATTCAGATCAATCTAAGTGGTTGTGGTCGGTGCCTGTAGCAAAAGACAGGCAGAATGCCATGGCCCCCGTTCTCATCGGCCCGATCGAAAAAATGTCGAAGTCGAAGAGGAATGTGGTCTCGCCCGAAGCAATTGCCGAGACCTATGGCGCGGATGCGGCGCGCTGGTTCATGTTGTCAGACTCGCCCCCCGAGCGTGATGTCGAATGGACCGATGCGGGCGTTGAGGGCGCATGGAAATTAATCAACCGGATATGGGAGGCAGTGTCGGCACAAGCAGGACTTTTGAAAAGCGTCGACCGCTCCAAGCCCGCAGCTTCGGACGCCGACAAGCCTTTGCGCCAAGCGACCCATGGCGCGATTGCCGGGATCACCGATGATATTGAAAATTTCCGCTTCAACAAGGCAATCGCGCGGATCTATGAATTCCTCAATGGACTTAAATCAACCGCTGGCGCCAGCGATTGGGCGAGGGCCGAGGCGCTTTCGACGCTGACCCAGCTGGTCGCGCCATTTACGCCGCATCTTGCCGAAGAGTGCTGGCAGACGCTGGGCGGAGAGGGGCTGGTCTGCAATGCGCCATGGCCGAAGGCCGACCCGGATCTCCTCGCCCGAGACAAAATCAACCTTGGCGTTCAGGTCAACGGCAAGCGCCGCAGCGAGATTGAGGTTGCGGCCGACGCTGATAATACGGCTGTTGAGAAAGCGGCCTTGTCCGAGGCGGGTGTTCAGCGCCATATTGACGGCAAGACCATCCGCAAGGTCGTCGTCGTGCCGGGGCGGATCGTCAACATTGTTGTTTCTTAACCCGGACTCTGGAGCGGTTATGTTGAACACCCATAAATACTGGCCACGCGCCGTACTCGCCGCCGGAATTCTGGCGCTTGCCGGCTGCGGCTTCAAGCCGATTTACGCAATATCCGAAGACGGCGCCGCGCCGCTCAATCAGCGCATCGCTCTCGGCGCCGTAAGCGCGCCGGAAGAAATTCAGCCGATGATCGTCGGCGCCCTTACCGATCGCATGGCCATAGAAAACGGCGAGACGGCGGATTATGAATTGAACATAAACGTAAAAGAATCCGCTGAACGTTTGGCGGTTCAGATTGACGCCACCGTCACGCGGTATAATTACCGCCTTACAGCGGGTTATGTACTTTTGAATTTGCGCAATGGCAAGAAAACCAAGGGTGGCGCCAAGGCCGTCACCTCCTACAATATCGTCAGTTCACAATATTCTACGCTCTTCGCCGAGCGCACCGCCCGGGAAAAGGCCGCCCGCACTCTTGCCGAAGAAATAGAACGCGATCTTCTGCTTCATCTTTTAGAGGATTCGGACACGGATGAAGACAACCTCAACGCTTCGGAGGAGGGATGGCCAGATACGGCGCAAGAAGGGGCCATAGAAGCGCCGCAGGAGCCGGGCGATGACACAATCGACATCATAGAGAATCGGTAATGGTCGCCCTCAAAGGCCGCGCCATCAAAAACTTTCTGGCAGGGCGCGATAAGGCGGTTGCCGCGGTCTTGATTTACGGCCCCGATAGCGGGCTGGTGCGCGAGCGCTCCGATCAGTTGGCGCGCTTTATCGTCGAAGATTTCAAGGACCCGTTTAACTTTATCGAACTTACCGACGCCGACATCAAAGCCGAGCCCGGCCGGATTGGCGACGAAGCGGCAGCGCTGTCTTTTGCTGGCGGCGAGCGGGTGGTGCGCTTACGCACCAGTGGCGAGACATCGGCAAAATCCGTGGCGGTGTTTATTGGCGACCTTGATGCGGGCCATGTTTTGCCCAACGGCCTTGTTCTTATCGAGGCTGGCGAGTTGCCGCCCCGGTCGGGGCTGCGAAAGGCGTTTGAGAAGGCAAAAAATGCAGTCGCGCTGCCATGTTACATCGATGGCCCGGCCGATGTTCGCGGGATGGCGGTCGACGCCGCGGGCGCGGAAGAGCTTCGCTTTGACGCTGACGCGCTTGACCTTATTGTTGCGGTCCTCGGCGAGGATCATGGCGTCTCGCGT
Organism: Hyphococcus sp.; assembly: GCA_021776455.1. Classification (GTDB taxonomy): domain Bacteria; phylum Pseudomonadota; class Alphaproteobacteria; order Caulobacterales; family Parvularculaceae; genus Hyphococcus. The sequence goes on from JAJFFX010000056.1 coordinate 24,450, forward strand.
GCTGAAATCAGCAAGTTGATTGTCTATAAGGGGCCTAAAAGCCTGCGCTCCGGACCCGGAACCATCACTCTTGAAGATGTCAGGGCCTCGCTGGTTTCAGGGCTTGGCGACGCGCTGGAAGATACGGCAGGCGCTGCCGCTGACGGCAATCCGACAAAGCTCGCCGCCGCGCTCCACAAAGCCGCAACCGCCGGCGTCGCCCCGGTCAGCCTGCTGCGCGCACTGCAACGCCAGTTCTCGCGCCTTAAGGCGGCGTCAGACAATGTCGAGCGCGGCGAGAGCGCCGCCAGCGCGATGAAGCAATTGCGCCCGCCAGTCTTCTTCGCCGAACAACGCGCTTTTGAAGCACGGCTCTATAAATGGCGCGGCGCAAAGCTTGATAAAGCGCTTCGTATGCTGATTGATATAGAATTCGAGGCTAAAACTACCGGCGCGCCGCAGCGCCAACTGGTTGAGCGCGCAGCCCTGCGCCTGGCCATAATGGCCGGGCGTTAGCGCTGCGCTATATAAAGCATTATCCAGTTGTCAAAGCCTTCGCCGTTGCTGTCCACAACGCGCCTATCATCTATGACGGCAAACCCTAACCCTTTGTAGAATTTAACATTTTCAATCTTTTGGGTGGTCAGTGAGGCGGGCGCCTCGGAGCCGTCTACGCGCGTCCGCAGCTCCGCCCGCAACACCTCAGAGCCAAGGCCCTTTCCGCGCGCCGCTGGCGCCACAACCATATTATTTAAGTACCAACTCTCGCGACCCTCGAGGACCGCAACGCGCCGCGATTCAATCTGGTCAACGACATGCAGCATCCGGCGGAATGCAGGTATTCCGTGTAGAAACGGCATGGCGAGAAAGCCGTATTTCGCAAGTTTCGCGAGATTGGCGCTTGGCGCACCCGGCGGATGCCAAAAACCCATTGCCGCGATAGAACCATCCGCGGCGCGTTCGCCAAAACTGGCGCCAACATCCAATTGAGCGTTGAGATTAACGCGCATCAACCATTCAAGCTTGCGTTGCCGCGTCTCATCGTCAGGATAGATATAAGCATGCGCTGGATTATCGAAAAAGGCGTCGGCCAATAGCTGCGCGGCCGCCAATTGATCCGGCTTTCCTATGACGTCCGACATTCCTATGGCGCCTACGCTCCAGCGCCCATCAGGCGGCGACAAATATCATCGAGTTGGTCGAGGGTGCGGTATTGAACGCTTAACGAGCCGGCGCCTTTGGCGGAATGGTCGATCACCACGTCGAGACCTAACATGGCCGAAAGGTCGCGCTCCAGCGCACGCGTGTCAGCGTCTTTCCTTCCTTCAGAAGCCTTTGATTTCACATCGCTTTTCGCCGCATTCGCAACATGCTGACCGGCAGTGACGGTCGCGCCGGCACGCACCAGCCTTTCCGTCTCGCGCACCGACAGACCGTCGCGCAACACCCGAGCGCAGGCCCCGTCCGGATCGGGCGCCGCGAGGAGGGCGCGCGCATGCCCCATGGTGATCTCACCGGCGGCGAGCGCATCATGGGCGCGTCTCGGCAGCTTTAGCAGTCGCATCATATTGGCGACATGGCTGCGCGACTTGCCAACCGTGCGGGCGATATCATCCTGCGTGCGGCCATAGGTTTCGACAAGGCGGGCGTAAGCGTTCGCCTCTTCAATCGGGCCAAGGTCCACGCGCTGGACATTTTCAACCAGCGCGATTTCCGCCGCCTCGCCATCCGTCAGCTCACGGATGATAACCGGAACGCTGTGAAGCCGCGCCCGCTGCGCCGCGCGCCAGCGCCGCTCGCCGGCGACAATTTCATAATTATCGCCGCCGCGCGGGCGCACCAATATCGGCTGCAACAACCCGCATGATTTAATCGAGGCGGCAAGGTCTTCGATTGCGTCCTTGTCGAAAATCTGGCGCGGCTGGTCGGCGTTGGCAGTGAGGTATTCAATGGGCAATTCGCGTTTCGGCTCATCGACAGGGGCCGGCGCCTCGGGCCGAACATCGCCCAGAAGAGCATCGAGCCCCCGGCCTAAGCCCTTGCTTTGACGTCGTTTTTTTGCAGCTACGGCCATATTCACATCTCCCCTCAAGCGGCCTGCGGCCGGGCGCGTTCGCGCTGAATAACTTCCGAGGCGAGCTGGATATAGGCCTGGCTGCCGGGACATTTCAGATCATAAAGCAGCGCCGGTTTGCCGTGGCTCGGCGCTTCGGAAATCCGCACATTGCGCGGAATGACGGTCTTGTAGACTTTGTCTTTCAGATGCGCGCGGACATCGTCTTCGACCTGATTGGTGAGATTGTTGCGCCGGTCATGCATGGTCAAAACAATCCCCTGAAGTTCAAGCCGGGAATTAATCCGCTCACGAATAGTATCGATGGTGCGCAAAATTTGGCTCAGGCCTTCAAGCGCAAAAAATTCACATTGCAAGGGAATGATCACCGCGTCCGCAGCGGCAAGCGCGTTTACGGTCAACAGACTTAAGGAGGGCGGGCAATCGATCAGCACGTAAGACACCGGCTCGCCGCCGGCGGACTGGCGATATTCATCAATCGCATCGGCCAGCCGGTAATGGCGCCGGTCCGCATCGATGAGTTCAATTTCCGCGCCCGCAAGGTCAACGCCGGCGGGCGCCAGCACCAGGCCCGGAATATCGGTATCGATCACCGCCGCCTCAAGACGGTATTCCCCGCCAAGAACATCATAAGTCGTCACGCCGCGGTCTGCCGCGCGAATGCCCAGTCCGGTGGAGGCGTTGCCTTGCGGGTCAAGGTCAATCAGCAAAACCTGCTCACCAACAGCCGCCAGCGCGGTGGCGAGGTTAATCGCCGTCGTCGTCTTGCCGACGCCGCCTTTCTGGTTGGCAATCGCAAGGATACGGAGGGGGCTAGCGGTCATGAGCGGGCTTTAGCTTTGCGATTTCCAAAATTGTCGCGCCGGGATCGGTGACGCTTCGATGGGGTATGACTTCCATATGCCAAGATTTAGTGGCTTGGGTCAATTCATCCGCAACATCTTGTCCTTTTAGTAAGAAATACCTTGTGTTTTTGCCTCCAATTCCATGGCCGTAGCGGAGTAATTTATCAAGCCGGGCGAGGGCGCGCGCGGTGATGATATCCGGGGCGCAGGGTAGGGCCGCCGCTTCAATGCGCGCCGGTATGACTTTGAGGTTGTCGAGCCCCATCGCCTCGCCGGCCGCCACGAGGAACGCCGCCTTCTTGCCGGTCGATTCAATCAATGTGACGTATACGTCCTTTTCCGCCAGCATCGCCGCCAGAACAAGGCCGGGAAACCCGGCGCCGGAACCAAGGTCAGCAATGGTTTTAACGCCCGCCGGCAAGAGCGGGACAAGTTGCGCGCTATCAAGGTAGTGCCGGCGCCAACGCTCTTCGATGGTAGAGCGGGCGATAAGATTGTGCCGCGAACACCAGTCAAGCAGTACGCTGTCCATGGCTTTCAGACGCTGAAATGTTTCACGTGAAACATTGGCGGCGGCGGCAAACTCTTCTGGCGTCATGACTGTCCGCTCACCGCGCGCGCCCTCGCTTTATGCTTCTTCACCCAGGCAAGCAAAAGCGCCAGCGCCGCCGGCGTTACCCCTTCGATGCGGCCGGCCTGGCCCAGCGTCGCCGGACGCGCGGCAATCAGCTTGGCGCGAACCTCATTAGACAGCCCCTTGATCGCCTCATAGTCGAGATCGGTTGGCAGAAGCAGGCTTTCATCCTTCTTGAAGGCGACAATGTCGGCCTCCTGGCGATGGAGATAGCCGGAATAGAGCGCGTCAAATTCAAGCTGCTCGGCTATCGCCGGGGCCATGTCGCCAAGCTGCGGCCAGATGCCGGCAAGCTCTTTGAGGGAGATGCCGGGCAAGGCCAACAGATCGACCACCGAGCGCCGGCGGCCGTCCTGGTTGATTTTAAGCCCGTGCTTTGCCGCTGCATTGGGCGTCAGCGTCGTTTCCAACGCCCAATCGCGCGCCTCATCAAGCGCCGATTGTTTCATGTGAAACGCGCGCGCGCGCGAAGCGCTGACGATGCCGGCCTCAATACCGCATGGCGTCAGCCGTTGGTCAGCATTATCGGCTCGCAGGGTGAGGCGATATTCCGCCCGGCTGGTAAACATCCGATAAGGCTCTGTGACGCCATGGGTGATGAGGTCGTCAATCATCACGCCAATATAGGCCTCAGACCGGTCAAGACTGAATGGCGCAGAGCCCGCGACAAGCCTTGCTGCATTGACACCGGCCATCAGGCCTTGCGCGGCGGCTTCTTCATAGCCGGTGGTGCCGTTGATTTGCCCCGCGAGGAATAGCCCGCCCAAAGCCTTCACCTCAAGCGCCTGGGTGAGGGCGCGCGGGTCGACATAATCATATTCAATCGCATAGCCATAACGAATGACTTCCGCGCGTTCGAGGCCAGGGATAGTCTTCAGGAAAGCCGCCTGTACATCTTCCGGCAGCGACGTAGAAATCCCGTTTGGATAGACCGTCGCGCTGTCCAGCCCTTCCGGCTCCAGGAATATCTGGTGGCTGTCGCGTTCGGCAAAGCGCACCACCTTGTCCTCAATCGATGGACAATAACGTGGGCCGCGCCCGGATATACCGCCGCCATAAACGGCGGATTTCTCGATATTATCGGCGATAATCTGGTGTGTGACCTTGGTTGTCCCGGTAACGCCGCAGGCGATTTGCGGCACGGCAATCTTGTCGGTCATAAACGAGAACGGAACCGGCCGATCATCGGCCGGCTGCATGTCGAGGCTCGCCCAGTCGATGGTCTCGCCATTGAGCCGGGCCGGGGTGCCAGTCTTTAGCCGGCCCATTTTGAAACCCATGGCATAAAGACGCTCCGACAAGCCCAGCGCCGGAGGCTCCACGCCTCCCCATGTCCGGTCGGCGGCTCTCGAATTGGCGCGCCCCGCTTGAATGCGGCGGTCGCCAATATGGATAACGCCCTTAAGGAAGGTGCCGGTGGTCAAAACAACAGCCCCAGCGTGGATTATTGTCCCGTCGGCGGCAATGACGCCGTTAACCTTCAGCCCGCCATTTGTTCCACGTGAAACATCGAGGTCTTCGATCGAGACTTCCGCAATCTCGAGATTATCGACCTCGCCAAGCAGGGCTTGCATGGTTTCGCGGTAAAGCCGGCGGTCAGCCTGAGCTCTCGGGCCACGAACCGCCGGGCCTTTTGACCGATTCAGCATCCGAAATTGAATGCCTGCGCAGTCAATCACCCGCGCCATTAGTCCGTCCAGCGCATCAACCTCGCGCACCAAATGGCCCTTTCCAAGACCGCCAATGGCAGGATTGCAGGACATTTCGCCGATTGTGTCGATGCGGTGGGTCGCCAGTAGGGTTCTAGCGCCAGCGCGCGCCGCCGCCGCCGCGGCTTCGCAGCCCGCGTGGCCGCCTCCGATAACAATGACGTCGTAACTCTTGACCATATCGCCGCCCATATAGGCCGGGGCCGGCGTGAATGCATCCCCTTTCGGGCGAAGCCAGCCTCTGGGGGTTAATTTTACAAATTGGAAAGAATTGAGCCGGTAGGGCCGCCCCGGCACGCGGGCTGCAATACCCCCTCCATCAATAAAGGGGGGATCGATCTCTGTGGGATATCTTATGAACGATTCAAAAACAGTAACCGCGTCGCACACACAATTACACGGACGTGAGCCGCAAGCCTTTGGACAAGAAATGCTTATCGCTGACAAACTCGAAGATATGCGTGTGAAGCGCGTGCTGGCGCGCCGGCTGGCTGAGAAGGCCAAAAACTATGAGCGCGCCGCCGCCAAGCTTGAGATTCGCGGCGATGGCGACGCTGCTGAGGTTCTGCTCCGGGCCGCCGACAGGCTGCGCCATATCACCGCCAAGTCATCACGAGAAAAGATGCCGCCCGCCTAACCAACAAAGATCGGTCAATTATTTGGGCTTTTGCATCATCCAGATCATTTCCCGACACAAAAACTCGAAAAAATCTCGCCGAGAACATCTTCAACGCCAACCGCGCCGGTAATACCGCCTAGCGCCCGCGCCGCAAGGCGGGCATCCTCCGCGGCCAGCTCCGGCGCTGTCTCAATACGCGCCTCAGCACGAGTGAGCGCGACTATGGCGTCTTCAACCGCTTTGACATGGCGGGCGCGGGTGAGGGCGGGGCCTTCGCCGCCAGCCGTTGGGCCGGCAACGCTTCGGGTCAGCGCCGTAACCAATTCCGCCATACCTGCGCCGATCTTCGCCGACACTGTGTGCTCGTGAAAACCAGAATTCCCCTCGCGCATGGCGTCGCCAGCAATATCGGCCTTGTTCCAAATAAGGAAGTCGCCTGGCTGCAACAGCGCCAGCGTTTCAGGTAAGACATTTTCATCCCCACCGGAAAGCAGCGTTTCACGTGAAACACATTGCGCGCCATCAACCACCAGCATACGAATGTCCGCGACCCCAGCACGCATGCGCGCACGCGCGACGCCTTCGCGTTCAATGTCGTCCGATACAGCCTTTCTAAGGCCCGCCGTATCAGCCAGCGTCGCGACGACACCGCCAAGGTCGAGACGGGTCTCAATAATATCTCGGGTAGTGCCGGGCGCCTCATTAACGATCGCAACGTCAGATCCGGAGAGCGCGTTCACAAGAGACGACTTGCCGGCGTTCGGCGGTCCGATGATCGCCACCATAACGCCCTCGCGTATAATCCGTGCACGTTGCGAATTGAGAATGAACGCGGAAAGCTCGCGCTTGAGCGCGGCGAGGGCGGGCGCCGCGCGGGCAGCGACAGCTGCCGGAACATCGCCCTCATCGGGGAAATCTATGTCGGCTTCAAGCGGCGCTGAAATCTCTAAAATGAGCTTTCGCCAACCCTCGGCGACGGCCGATAATCGCCCCTCAAGCTGCCCCAAAGCCTGCATTCTCTGTATGGTCGTTTCGGAATCGATAAGATCGGCCAGAGCCTCTGCCTGTGCAAGATCTAGCTTGGCATTCTTGAGCGCCCGATAGGTGAATTCACCTGGCTCCGCCGGCCGCGCGCCGAGCGCCGACAGAGCCTCATAAAGCGCCGTCTCCACCGCACGGGCGCCATGAAGGTGGAATTCAGCAACGTCCTCGCCGGTAAAACTTGCCGGCGCTTTAAAAAGTATGACCAAACCACGATCAATGACCCCGCCGCCTGAAGGCCCTCGCAGAACTACTAATTTTGGCTCGCGTATCTTAATCCGTTTACCAACTAACTGGTTGGCGATAGCGTGTGATTTCGATCCCGATAGCCTGAACACGGCAACGCCGGCTTTGCCGGCGCCGGAGGCGCGCGCGTAAATCGTGTCAGTAGAGACGGAAATCGTCATATCGTCGTAGAGGGCAGGGTTAGAAATCCGGTCCCTAATCCCTATTTACTCTTTCCCAGCGCCGCGCCGACCAGATTTTGGAATTGCTCCAGGCCTTTGCCGCCCATATTCGCCCAGGCCGCAATTAACCGCTCAGGGTCTGCCAGCGTGTCGAGGTTTTCTTTTGCGCGCTTGGCCATCTCGTCCATGACCATTTTATTGAGCGGCTCAACATCCGGCATTCCGACAAATGTGCGCGCTTCCTGGGGCGTACATTCAACATTAATGGTCAGTTTCATTGGCGCATCTCCTCACAACCAGCTCTCGGGGCCGCAGACATAGCCCAAAACAGCCGCCCGCAATAGTCTCTCGACCTAGTGTGTCTGCACTACCGCCTGGCAGGAAACGCCGAGATAGCCGACCCCTTCATTATCCTCAAAAAGCACCTGGAAGCCGGCAACAGGCCGCCTCGCGAGGCGCCCCGAGCCCTCCTCCCCGGTGTAGAACGCATAGTCATGGATCCAGCCGGGCGCTTGGTCTTTCCGAGAGGTGAGCCGGGCCTCGCCCGGTCCGACAACACACAAGCCGCCGGTATCACGATCACGCAAAGGCGCGCCCGCCCGCACCCAGCAAGACGGCCTGAACGAACCTATTTCATCCGTACAGTGACTTATAGCCGTTTCCCCGCGAGCAAACGCATGGGCCTCCGCGAGCGTCTGTCGGGCATCGGCAAAGGCGCGGCTTCGCCGCCATTGCACCGATGACGCAATCGCCTGATCGAGCGCCTCATCAGCGCGTCCAAGCGCGTAAAGCGCATCTTCCGCATCATGTGTCGCCCTGCGATGCGCCCGCAAAGCATAATCGAGCGCGCCTTTAGCGTCTTCGATTTCCTCAGCCGTCGCCTCAACATCATCGAGCACGTGGCGCGCCTTATCGATGGCGTTATGTTGATAATTCGTCCGGCCGGTCGCCTCATCATGGGCCGACTGAGCAGCGTCTCGGTCCGCCACCAGCGCATAAATTCGTCGCCCGGAGAGGTATCCGCCAAGAAATGCCGGCTCTTTATCGGGGCCGCAAACCCCGCGATAAACCGCGCCGTCACGGCCATATGCGTAGCCGCCTTCATCCGAACACAGTCGCGCCAACGCCGTCTCGCGCCCGCTAGCATAAGCCTGCGCGTCAACCGCAGCGCCAAATTTCGTACACTGCGCCGCGCGCTCATTAAGTGCGGCCTCAAGTCGTCCGGCGGCGCCATCTTCAAGCCCGGCTGTATACCAGTCTCCTGCGAGGCATTCTTTTTCGCTCATGACTTGCGTAGCGCAACCGCCAAGTCCGGCTGCCGCTATCAGCAGAAATAGAATATTTCGCATGCAATTTGCCCGCCCGGTCTACGTCAGCCCCAAACCATGTCCGCAGTTAGAGCCGCCGTCAACGATCCTGCGGCGCTGGGCGATCAGTAACTCAGTTGCGCCCAAGGCGGGATTGCCGTTAAACCGGAACGGATTGTGAGGACGCATATGACCCAAGCCATTTTTATCGACGCCCATGGCGGGCCGGAGGTTTTCTCCCTTCGCGACCATGACTTACCGCCGCCGGCAGCAGGCGAGATACGCGTGCGCCATAGTGCTATCGGCTTGAATTTTATCGATATTTACCAGCGCACGGGGCTCTACCCGGTGGCCCTGCCGGCAATTCTCGGCTGTGAGGCCTCCGGCGTTGTAGAAGCTGTGGGCGACGGCGTTGACGGTTTTACCACAGGCGACCGCATCGCCTATTTCACCACCGGCGGCGCCTATGCGCAGGCCGCCAACGTCCCCGCGGCAATCGCTGCAAAAATCCCGGATGGCGTATCCGATGAAATCGCTGCGGCCGTGTTTTTAAAAGGCATGACGGCGGAGATGCTGGTCCGGCAGGTCTACACGCTTACCGCCAACCATGCCTGCCTCATCCATGCCGCCGCCGGCGGCGTCGGCACGCTGCTTTGTCAGTGGGCCAAACATATTGGCGCACGAACCATTGCGGTGGTCGGAACGGAAGAGAAGGCGGCGACAGCAAAAGACAGCGGCGCTGATGATGTTATCATTCGTACACAGACAAAATCGATTTCGAACGACATCAGGCGACTGACCGGCGGGCGCGGCGTGGATGTGGTTTATGACTCGGTCGGCGCAGCAACATTCCAGGGTTCGCTCGACAGTCTCGCCATGCGCGGCCACATGGTCACCTATGGCAATGCGTCCGGCCCGGTTCCAGCCGTAGAGCCGCTCGATTTATGCCGGCGCGGCTCGATAACGCTGACGCGGCCAACGCTGTTTCATTACGCGACCCCGGAACGGCTTCCAAATATGGCCGCGACGCTATTCGCGCTCATCGTCGAGGGCGCGCTCAAACCGAAGGTCGGCCACCGTTTCGAGCTCAGCGACATCGCCGCCGCACATCGCCTTCTGGAAGGCGGAAATAGCATCGGCGCTATTGTTTTGAATCCGTAACGATGAAGATGGAACATATGCTTAAATGGATAGTCATCGCTTTTGCCTGCCTGTTGGCAGCGTGCGGCAATAACACTGCCGAGCCGGCGTCTAGCGGCGGCAAACCGAACACCGGCGGCTGGACCCTTGCGCCGGCAGGCAATCTCAACGACTTCTTTGAATGCCTTGAGGCGAATGGGGTAACCCTTCTTTCGGCCCATCGCGGCGGGCCCTACCCCGGATACCCGGAAAACGCGGTAGAGACCATGGCGGCGATTTTAACCGCCGTTCCCACACTCATGGAAATCGACGTCGCAGCCTCCGCAGACGGCGTCCTTTATCTCATGCATGACGAAACGCTTGACCGGACCACCACCGGAACTGGTGCGGCGGATGCGGCTGCCTGGACTGACGTTGTAAAACTCCGCCTAAAAGACGAAGACGGGCGTCAAACCAAATTTATACCACCGCGATTTTCCGAAGCCTTACGATGGGCTAAAGGCCGGACGATTTTGCAGGTCGATTTCAAACCCTCCGCGCGTTATGAGGACGTCATCAATGAAATTAATCGTCAGAATGCGGATAATAGTGTAATTCTGATCGCCTACACTTTGGCGTCGGCGACCAAGCTTCACCGCCTCGCGCCAGAGATGATGATTTCACTCGGGATCAACTCCCAGTCCGAGCTTAATAGCGCGGTTGCCGCAGGCATACCCGCCAACCGGCTGATGGGCTTTACCGGCATAGAGGCGCCGCGCCCGCGCTTGTTCTCAACCCTCAACGCCCGCGATGTTGAGGTGATTTTTGGCACGCTTGGCGGCGGCGCATCCATTGATAATGATATTGCACGCTCTGGCGACGAGGCGCGCTACGCTAAAATTGCCGCCGCCGGCGTCGACATCATTGCTACCGACCGCCCGAGACAAGCGCATGCGTCTCTTGCAAAAGCTGGCCGGGCGCCAGCAAATGGTGTTTGCGGCATCACACGGAGTTGAATTTGTTGTGCTGCTTCGGGTGGGTTTTGACCTCGGGAGAAGTGAAATGATGGCAACGAAACTCTTGACTGCACTCACAGCAAGTCTTTGTCTTGCGGGCTGCGGCGACAATAACCAGCTGGCGGCCACCACAAATAGCAGCACAAAACCAACACCCTCGACAGCTGCTGCCGCTGAAGCGCCCAGCGCGACAATTCGCGTTCAAACCGAGGACGGGGTGACACTTTACGGCCAGCCCTATTTTGCCGGTCTCGGCGACGATGCGCCAATGGTCCTCCTGTTCCATCAGGCCGGCTCCAATGGTCGCGGCGAATATGGCGGGATTGCCGCATGGCTCAATGAAAATGGTTATCGCGCCATTGCCTGGGACCAACGCTCTGGAGGTGATCTTTTCGGCGAGACAAACCGGACTTCCGCAGCGCTAGACCCGGATGTTTCAGTAGGATATTGCGACGCCTACCCAGACCTTGAGGCGGCGTTGGCGTATCTTTCCGCTGCGGGCCTTGCCGAGAAAGCGATTGTCTGGGGCTCATCTTATTCCGCCGCTCTCGTATTCCGGCTGGCCAAAGACCATCCCGGCGCGGTCTCTGGGGTTGCCGCTTTCTCCCCCGGAACGGGCGGCCCAATGGCTGAGTGTCGCGCGCGCATGTGGGTCAATAACGTCACTGCGCCAATTTTCGTCCTTCGCCCGGCGTCAGAAATGAAACGCCCCGCCTCAATCGAGCAACGTGAAACCCTGACTACCACTGGGGCTGAGTTTCTCGTGGTAGAACATGGGGTTCACGGATCATCAATGCTGGCCGACGAACGAACCGAAAACGACATGAGCGCAGCGCGCGCCGCCGTGCTTGACTGGCTCGCACGCACAACCGGCCGATAGGCTGGCGTTCAACCTCGCTCTGGGGCACTCTCAGGTCGATGAAGCGCACAATATTCCTTTACGCTCTGGCGTTGGCGGTTGCCGCGGTTTTGCTTGCCTGGCTGGAATACAAATATGTCGCCCGGGTTTTCACGGCTGAGGTTTACGTGCTTCTTGTCGCCGCCGCTTTCACCGCGCTCGGCGTCTGGGCGGGCCATAAGCTCACTACAAAACCGGCGCCTGCATCGTTCCAAAAAAACCACGCCGCACTGCGGTCAATGGGCGTTACCGCCAGGGAATATGAGGTGCTGGAACATCTCGCCAAAGGCCAAACCAACAAAGAGATCGCAAGAGCACTCAACCTCTCGCCCAACACCGTGAAAACCCACCTCTCCAGTCTTTATGAAAAACTCGGGGTCCAGCGGCGGACCCAGGCCATCCAAATCGCCAAAGAGCAGGCGCTAATCCCCTGAAACGGCCCTCCAAATAGGCGAATTTCGTAAAATCACCCCTATGGGCGATAGCGCAAAGCGACCCGTCGCCGATAGGGTTATGAAATTCGTTGACGAAAAAAAGGATCACACACCATGACACGCATCGCTTTCGTCTATGGAGCAATCTCAGGCGCGATCACGATCAGCGTCATGATCCTCGGTTACGCCTTTGCCACCAGCGAAAATGCCACTGGCAGTCAGGTCCTTGGTTATTCGGTTATGATTATCGCGCTGAGCATGATTTTTGTCGGCGTCAAAACCTATCGCGACCGTGACCTTGGCGGCGTTATCAAATTCAAGTTGGCATTTTTGCTTGGTCTCGCCATCGCCGGCGTTGCTGGCGGCTTTTATGTCGCCGGATGGGAGATTTATCTCGCAATCACTGATTACGTATTCATCAACAACTATACTGCCGGTATTATTGAGGCCAAACGCGCAGACGGAATCAGCGGCGAAGCGTTGAACAAAATCATCGCCGACATGGAGGTGATGAAGCTGCGATACGCCCATCCCCTCTATAGAATACCAATGACTTTTATAGAGATATTCCCGATTGGATTGGTTGTCGCGCTGGTCTCTGCCGGCCTGTTGCGCAACCCGAAGATTTTGCCGGCGCGCGGATAGGGTTTTCAACCGCGCGGTGATGAAAAGGGGGGCGTCGGGCGCGCCCGCATCAGCGGGATTTTCCAGCCCTTTTCTGGGTCCGCCCGACCGTTCGCATAGTCATCAATGAGCCGGAACCCCAGCCATAACGCCAGCAGCGCAAAGAAAATTCCGCCAACCGCCTGCCCAATCAGGACGCCCGGCGCCCCCGCCCAACTTGCCCCGAGCCAGACAAATGGCGCAACGCCAAGCGTGTTCTTTCCCCAATTCAACATTGTCGACCATATCGGCCGGTTGAGGTTGTTAAAGACCGCATTGGTCACAAATAACATGCCGTTGAAAAAGAACAGCGGCGTAACGATGGCCGCAAACCAGAAAATCAGTACACGTCCGTCCTCCAGTAGCCCAAACTGAGCGGCGATGGCCCCATAAAGTAAAAATAGCGCCGCCCACATGCCAAGCGTGTAGACGCCGGTAAATATAATTGCCTTGCGCAACGTCTCACGCACCCGCGGATAATTGCCGGCGCCGAAATTCTGCCCGACAATCGGCCCGACCGCTCCGGAAAGGGCAAAAATCACGCAGAATGCCAGCGGCGTCAGTCGGCCGATCACCGCATAGCCCGCTACCGTCGCATCTCCAAAGGGCGCAATCGCACGCATCACAATCGCGGTTCCGACCGGCGTCGCCACATTGGTCAAAACCGCCGGTATAGTGATGGCGAATATCTGCGCGAGGTCACGCCGAAACCCGGCTGCATCAAAGGGCGCAAAGCCGCCATAATGGCGTATCACAGGATAAAGCGCAGTGGCCAGCATGGCGAACCGCGCGGCCACTGATGCATAGGCCGCGCCATCAAGACCAAGCGACAGACCAAAGATCAAGATTGGATCGAGGATAGCGTTGACCGCACCTGAGGCGAGCGTTGCGTTCATCGCCCGGCGCGCATCCCCATGTGCGCGCAACAGCCCAGAGCAGACCATTGCCATTGCAGAGACTGGCAAGGCCGGCACCACAATGCGCAAATATCGCGTCGCCAAAGCCTTGGTCTCGCCAGCTGCGCCCAACAATTCCAATAGCGCCGGCGCCGCCGCCCAGAAGGCGACGGCAATCATGCTCGCCAATATAACTGAGACCACCGCCACGCTGGTCGCTATACGCCTTGCACCTTCCTCGTCACCGCGGCCGATGCGATTGGCCGCCAGCGCGCTCATCGCGATCATAAAACCAATAGTGACCGATATGTTGAAGAAGATGAGCGTGCCGGCAAAGCCCACCGCCGCCGCCAATTCTTTTTGGCCAAGCAGTGAGATGAAATAAAGGTCGACAAAATCAACCAGGAAAATCGCGACAAGCCCGGCGCTCGCTGAAAGCGACATGACGGTAATGTGGCGCATCAAGTCGCCGTCGAGAAATTTCGCTTTCTTCGGGGCCAAACCGGCTGGTCCTGTAAATAACCGTCTGGCGCTTATGCCTTATCCGGCATCGTGACTCCATATGCCGGTTACATGATCGGCGCTGTTCACAGCTCACAATTTTGTGTGCCAGCGTAATCGCGGCTTGCTATCAAAGTGAATAGAAAATCTCAGGGCTATTTCAGGAATTCCAGCCCGGCTTCACCTTTATCGCGCCAGACAACTTTCGCACGAAGCGGCTCAGATAAAGGGCTAAGGCGAATGCGGACTTCATCCGGAAAATTCTCCGCGCCAACGGCAGAAATCAAACACCCTTTTTCGCTCACATTACGGGTAATACATTCGACCACGGAATGATCTCTCAAAATTACTTTTGTGTTTTTAAACGCCGCCGTCCGACCCCCCTCCCGCTTGTCATTGGGGTTGGGTATTGTCTCGCGCGGCGTAATCTTGGCGGACTTTGTCGCGCGTTTGCCAAAACTTGGTTTTTCCGAAGCCGACATCGTGAGGGCCTTTTCATGCGGGTGGTATTTTGCCGCATCGTGGTAAATCGTAGGTTAACAATAGGTTGCGCCTCACCGCAGCCGCGCGCCCACTCAATCAACCCGAGCGCAGGCCTTTTTCCAGGCCTCACGGGCGGTTACGCGCTTAAAATAGGCGTTTGTTCTATCTCCTAACAATGCCCCGTTCTTGGTAATCTTTATCAGAAAAAGCGGGTAGATAACCGAGATGTCGGCGAGTGAAAATGCGTCCAGCAAATAGCCGTCCTCACTCAAATTCGCTTCGATAAAATCAAGGCAGTTCTTGGTTTCTTTTTCCGCCCAAACTTTCATCGCCGGGATGCGGTGCTCGGCCGGCAACAAAGCGGTTTGCCCTATCAGCATATTGACATATCCGCCCATGCCGGCCTCGCCAAAATGCAGCCATTGCAGATAGCGCCCATAATCAGCGTCGTCCGGGCGGCGCGTCAATCGTCCGTCTGCGTATTTGTTTGCGACATATTCAATCAGCGCCACCGATTCAACAATGCGCTCATCGCCATCAAACATTACCGGCGTCTTTCCCAGCGGGTTGAGCGCAAGATATTCCGGCGCCTTCATCTTTGTACGGTCCATCTGGCGGGTTTCAATCTCCGCCTCAACGCCAAGCTCTTCGAGCGCCCATAAAACGCGCAGTGATCGCGAGTTTTGGAAATGAAAGAGTTTCAACGTCATAGCGCTCCACCTTTTTGATGTAAGCGCGCTTTATAGCATCAGCTTGCCCGCCGCCCAGACAAAACAGCAGCGCCGCAAGGCCGCTACCGCACTATCGTTGGTGCTGCCGCTAGATTAAGGTGGCGGCCCGCAAGCAAGGCGGGCATAGTCTTGAAAGGCCTCGAAATGCCGAACATTCCGCGACAACCCTCCATCTCCCGCAAAATTCTTGCCCCCGCCTGCGCGACGTTATTGATATTTGGCGCTGGACCCGCAGCGCTCGCTGAAGAGGTGACAGCAAAGCTCGACATTGGGCCTGGCGCCCGCCCTGTCGGCGAGAACTGGTCGCGCAGCCCGGTTTTCGCCGCAAACGGCATAGCCGCAACCGCCCACCCGCTTGCAACCCAGACCGCCATAGAGGTTTTGAAAAAGGGCGGCAGCGCGGTCGACGCCGCGATTGCGACCAACGCTGTTCTTGGCCTGATGGAACCGACCGGAAACGGCGTTGGCGGCGATCTTTTTGCCATTGTGTGGGACCCGAAAACCAAGAAACTCTACGGCCTCAACGGATCGGGCCGCTCTCCCATGGGCCGCTCGCTTGAACAAACGGTTGAACGCTCCGCCGCTGTCGTCGGCGCCGGAAACGGCATCCCGCCCTTGGGTCCCTTGCCGGTGACTGTGCCGGGAACGGTCGATGCCTGGTTTGAGCTGCATGAAAAATTCGGCCGACTTTCCATGCGCCAAAACCTTAAACCCGCTATCGATTACGCGAAGAACGGGTTTCCGGTCTCGCCGGTTATCGCGATGTATCTGGCGCGAAATGAGGCGGCGTTTGCCCGCCGCGAAGACATGATCGGCGAATATGACAACGCCAAAGCGACTTATTTTTCCGAAGGCCCGCCAAAGGCCGGCAAGATTTTCCGCAATCCGGACCTCGCCCGCACACTTGAGCTGGTCGCCAAAAAGGGCCGCAAAGGCTTTTATAAAGGCAAGATCGCCCGCACCATAGATGCTTATATGAAGCGTATCGGCGGCGAACTGCGCTATGAGGATTTCGCAGCGCATAAAAGCCAATGGGTCGACCCGGCTTGTATTGATTATCGCGGCTATGACGTGTGCGAATTACCTCCCAATGGCCAGGGCTTTGCGGCGCTGCAAATGCTCAACATCCTGAAAAACATTGACCTGACGCAGTGGTCGCGCGGTTCGGCTGAGGTCATTCATTATATCGTTGAAGCCAAACGGCTGGCGTTTGAAGATGTCGCACGGTTCTACGCTGACCCGGATTTTTCCGACATTCCTGCGGATCGGTTGCTGTCGGATAGTTACGGACGTGAACTTTTTGAACGCATTGATCCGGCCCAAGCGATGACGGCGCCGCACGAATTGATCGCGGAAAAACTCGAAAGCCCCGGCGACACTACCTATTTCACAGTTGCAGACGCCGACGGTATGATGGTCTCGCTCATTCAGTCGAACTATCGCGGCATGGGCTCCGGCCTGGTGCCGGACGGGCTTGGCTTTATGTTGCAGGACCGCGGCGAGCTTTTCTCACTCGATCCTAGCCATCCAAATGCTTACGCCCCCGGCAAACGGCCGTTTCACACCATCATTCCGGCTTTCGTTATGAAAGACGGCGCGCCCTTTTTGTCGTTCGGTTTAATGGGCGGCGCGATGCAACCACAGGGCCATGTTCAAGTCCTGATTAACATCATCGACTACAAAATGAACGTTCAAGAAGCCGGCGACGCCGCGCGCATTCATCACTATGGCGGGCACCAGCCTACCGGTATTGATCTTGATCCCGTTGGCCGTCTTGATGTTGAACCTGGCATCCCACTGGCGACTATCGAGCGCCTTGAAGCCATGGGCCACAATATCAATATAGTCGACAACGGCATTGTCTTCGGCGGCTATGAAGCGATCCTTCGCGATCAGGAGGGCGGCGTCTATGTCGGGGCGACGGAAATGCGCAAAGATGGCTCGGTCAGCGGGTATTGATGGGCGCCGCGTTTAAAGCTTGAAGGCGCGCTTGGCATTTTGCGCAAGAAACTTGGTCTTGGTTTCGTCGTCCAGCCCGAGGCTATCAAGCCGCTCCAGACAGCGCGACGGTGACAGCATCGGGTAATTGGTGCCGAACATGACCCGGTCTTTGCCCGCACCCTTCATGAACGAGACAAAGCTTTGCGGCAGCCGGTGCAGCGCATAAGCACTTGTATCAACATAGAAGTTTTCAAACTTATGGATCAGCGACACGACCTCGTCGAGCCATGGAAAACCAACATGACCAGCAATAATGGTCAGTTCAGGAAAGTCGAGCAGGACGTCTTCGAGGTAGGGAATAGGCCGCCCGGTTTCGGACCGCTTTAACGGGCCGGTATGGCCAATCTGCGTGCAGAACGGCAGGCCTTCATCAACACAGGCCGTATAGATCGGATAATAGCGCCGGTCGTTCGGCGGCAGATCCCATAGCCACGGTACTATCCGTACACCAACAAACCTGCCGGTCTTGGCACGGCTCCTAATTTCCCTGACCGCGCCCATCGGATCATTCAAATCCGCCGACATAAGCCCCTTCAGACGTCCCGGAGCCGTATCGATCGCTATTTCGACGTCGTCGTTTGAAATCAAGTCGCCGCCCGGACCACACCAGGCCGAAATCAGCGATATGGATACGCCCGCAGCATCCATCTCGGCGATCAGCGCCTCAGGTTTTGGAATCGGCGGATCATCGCTCTGACTGGTCCAACGCAACAAGCTCGCCAACCACGGCTCGCGCATAAACCGCGCCGTCGGCAATTGCGCCCAAACATCGATGATCTCCATCACATCCTCGCTTTGTCAACGAAGGTTATGGTCCGCCGCCGCGAGACGCGGCGCAACGGTTTTGTGCAGCGCGTACTGCGATCAGGTGTTCATCGAGTCAAAGAAGTCGTGGTTGGTTTTGGTTTGTTTGAGCTTGTCGATAAGGAATTCGATCGAGTCCGAGACCCCCATGGGGGACAGAATGCGGCGCAGGACAAATATTTTCTGCAGCTCCGCCGGCGGCGTAATGAGGTCTTCTTTCCTTGTGCCGGACTTGGCGACATCAATCGCCGGATAGGTCCTTTTATCGGCAACCTTGCGGTCGAGGATTAGCTCAGAGTTGCCGGTGCCTTTGAATTCTTCAAAGATCACTTCGTCCATCTTCGATCCGGTCTCAATCAGGGCTGTTGCGATAATTGTCAGCGAACCGCCCTCTTCAATATTGCGCGCAGCCCCAAAAAACCGTTTCGGCCGCTGCAGCGCATTCGCGTCAACACCACCGGTCAGGACCTTGCCGGAGGATGGCACCACAGTGTTATAGGCGCGGCCGAGTCGGGTAATGGAATCGAGCAGGATCACCACGTCGCGGCCATGTTCGACAAGCCGCTTGGCTTTTTCAATCACCATTTCCGCAACCTGAACGTGGCGTGTCGCCGGCTCATCAAAGGTTGAGGAGACAACCTCACCCCTCACCGAACGCTGCATGTCGGTCACCTCTTCCGGCCGCTCATCAATGAGGAGAACGATGAGATAGGCTTCGGGGTGGTTTTCCGCGATGGAGTGGGCGATGTTTTGAAGAATAACCGTTTTGCCGGTCCGCGGCGGTGCGGTGATTAGCGCGCGCTGACCCTTGCCGAGGGGCGCAACAAGGTCGATTACGCGTGCGGTTAGATCTTTTGTTTTTTCCGATTCAACTTCCATGCTGAACCGTTCTTCCGGGTAGAGCGGCGTCAGGTTATCAAAATGAACCTTGTGGCGGGCCTTTTCCGGGTTCTCGAAATTAATCGTTGCGACCTGCAATAGCGCAAAATAGCGCTCGCCATCTTTGGGGCTGCGAATTTCACCGATGACCGTGTCGCCGGTGCGCAACGCAAAGCGGCGGATCTGGTTTGGCGAGACATAAATATCGTCGGGGCCCGCAAGATAGTTGGCTTCCGGCGAGCGCAAGAAACCAAAGCCATCCGATAAAACCTCCAACACGCCGCCAGCGGAAATTTCAACGTCGTGGTCCGCCAGCTCTTTAAGAATTGAAAACAGCATGTCCTGCTTACGCATCGTCGATGCGTTCTCGACCTCCAGCTCTTCAGCAAAAGCCAAAAGATCGGCCGGTGATTTCTGCTTCAACTCGTCGAGTGTCATTTTTTCAGGCAGCATGGGGGCCTCAGTCGAAAAACGCCCGCGCGAAAATGGCAGGGGCAAATGGCTAAATAAGAAAATGGCGGCGGTGCGTCAGCGGCGATAGGCCAGCCTTGCACCCAGGAAGGGAACGTTACCCTAGATATAGCGCCGACGGACGCAGCGTCAATCCACGATGATAAAAGGCCGCGTGTTTTATATGGGTTTTACGATCACCAGGATGACAATCAGGATCAAAAGCACAAAGGGGGCTTCGTTGATGATGCGCCAGAATCTTTCGCTTCGCGGGCGCTCACCAGCCTCAAATTTACGCCGGGAGGCGGCGTAAAAGCCATGAATTGCCGATATTGCGACCACCAGCATCAGCTTTATGTGCAGCCAGGTTCCTGAAAGTAGGGCCGGGTTGGCAATCAACATCAAGATGCCGAGCACCCAGACGGCGGTCATCGCAGGGTTGATAATCCCCTTGAGCAGCCGGCGCTCCATTTGGACGAAGTAGCGCTCCGCCTCACCGCCCTTTTCCGACTTGTGGTGATAAACAAACAGCCGCGGCAGATACATCATGCCCGCCATCCAGCCGATCACGGCAACAAGGTGAGCACTCTTAATCCACAAATAATACTCAGCTAGAAACGTGCTCATCACCCCTCCCCACGTAGATGGCGCACAAGCGCAGCAACGTTTTCTGGCGGCGTTTGTGGCGTAAAGCCGTGCCCGAGATTGAAAATATAGGGAACGTCACAAAAGATTTTCAGCAAATTGTCAGCAGCCCGTTTCATCTCATCGCCGCCTTTGATCACCACCAGCGGATCAAGCCCGCCCTGAACGGTGGTATGGCCGCTAAGATAGCCGCGCGCCCAGGCCGGGTTCATTCCGTAGTCAATGCTGAGCCCGTCACATATCGCCAGCATCGCATATTCCGCCGCCTTCTCGCCCACGCCTTTAGGAAACAAGATTACCGGCGTTTCTGGGTGCGCCTTCTTGACCCCGTGTGCAATCTTATTCAACGGCCCTACGGAAACGGCATTAAGAACAGGCCACGGTAGTCCCCCGGCCCAAGTATCGAACAACTGCACCGCATCAGCGCCCGCCTCTATCTGGGCGTTCAGATAGTCAATCGTTATCTCACTAAGGAGATCGATCAGGCTCTCAAGAAATGTCGGATCGCGGTAATACCACTCGCGCAGGGCCGCCGGATCACGCATCGATTGGCCAGCCAGCATATAGGTTGCAACCGTCCATGGCGCCCCGGCAAAGCCGATCAGCGCTTTATCGGGATCAAGCGCGGCTTTGGTCGCCCGCACAGTTTCAAACACTGGCGCAAGACTTTTTAAAACATCTTGCCCACGAAACTGATCAATGTTTTCAGGTGTTATCACCGGATCAAGCCGCGGGCCCTCACCTTCGCCAAAACTTAGCCCTTGGCCCATCGCATGCGGAATCAACAAGATATCGGCAAACAAGATTGCGGCGTCTAGGTCAAACCGGCGAACCGGTTGCAGCGTTACCTCGCTTGCAAGATCAGGGTTGAAACACAACTCCAAAAAGGAGCCAGCTTTCGCCCGTAAATCACGGTATTCAGGAAGGTAGCGTCCCGCTTGCCTCATAAACCAGACCGGCGGTATGGCCTGAATGTCTCCGGCAAGCGCGCTAAGGAATTTTGATTGTTGTGTCATGGAACGATAATTTCCCTATTAACTTTTCATAAAGGAATCTTAATAAAGGATTAATTTAAAGAAGGACGGTGGATTTAGGGGATAACAGGCGGATATTGATTGATCCACAAAGATGATTGAAAAGACTCACAGCAATTTGCTCAGGGAAAACAATTTCACGATGATGGTGAAAAGACAGCTAAGCGCTTAAAACCACGTTACTAGCCATCAACGGATCGACCACAAAAGTATTGATACCCAAAACCAGGCAAGAAATCTGAGGCGCTGATTTACCCAGACGGGTTTTTCTATTTCCCCCGGGCGCCAGTTAGGTAAGATTGCGACCTTATAAACAGCCAGAATTCAGCGCTCGCGAAACACGACAGTTTTCCCTTATAGTTCCCCAATGTCTAAATCAGCACCTGACGCCGACACAGAACCAGAAAGCGCGCGCAAAACCCCACCGCTGGCGACCTTTTTTCATGTTCATCTGGTTTCTGATTCAACGGGTGAAACGTTAAATACCATGTTGAAAGCCACAGCCTCGCAATTTGCAGCAGCCAAACCGCTAGAGCATATTTATGCTCTGGTGCGCTCGCACAAACAGATGGAAAAAACGCTGGCGGAGATCGAGGCCTCTCCAGGCATCGTGCTATATACGGTCATCAACCCAGACTTGCGCCGCCTGCTAGAAATTCGCTGCAATGAGCTACAAACACCGGCTGTGTCAGTCCTCGACCCGCTATTAAACGCATTTACGGAATATCTAGGGCTCGAACAGTCTCATTTGCGCGGCGCTCAGCACCAGCTAGACGAGAAATATTTCAAGCGTATTGCAGCGCTTGATTACACGCTTTCCCATGATGACGGGCAAATGGTATGGGATCTTGAACCTGCTGATGTCGTGCTAATCGGCGTCAGCCGCACATCAAAAACGCCAACCTGCATGTATCTGGCCAATCGTGGCGTAAGGGCTGCGAATGTGCCGCTGATACCGACCTCTGACCCGCCGCCGGAACTGTTTAAATTAAGAAAGCCGCTGGTCATCGGTTTGGTCGCAAGCCCAGAGCGCCTTGCTCAAATTCGCAAAAGCCGGCTTGGCGGGCTTAATGCTGTCGGCGTCGCGGAGGAATATTCCGACCTTGACCTGATCCGGGCGGAGGTGGTTCGCGCTAAGCGCTTATGTGCAAACCATCGCTGGCCGGTGATCGATGTGACGCGGAAATCAGTGGAAGAAACGGCCGCCGCCATTCTTACCAAACTATCTTCGCGCCAAAACCAATGATGAACACGCCGCAAATTATTCTGGCGTCCGGCAGCGCAATCCGCGCCGAAATATTGCGCGGAGCGGGCGTCCGGTTTGAAATTGTAAAGCCCAACGTCGATGAGGCGGCGATCAAAAGTGAAGCCGCCAGCGCCGGTAAACCATTGGAGCAAATGGCGATGCATCTGGCGGAGGCAAAAACCCTAGATGTCGCCAAGAGCACAGAGGCCATCGTCATCGGCGCGGACCAAATTCTGGAATTTGAAGGCCGCGCCTATGACAAGCCGCAAAATATGGATGAGGCGCGTATGCGCTTGATGGATATGGCGGGCGCAACCCATACGCTGATCAATGCGGTGACAATTGCAAGACATGGCCGCCTCATCTGGCGACATCTCGAGCGCCCCAGGCTTTGGTTGCGTGATTTGACTGAGGCGGAAATCGACGCCTACCTTGCCGCCGCCGGGCCTGAAGTTTTATCCAGCGTTGGCGCCTACCAACTCGAGAGCATTGGCGCGCGGCTGTTTGAGAAAATTGACGGTGATTATTTCTCGGTTCTCGGTCTTTGTCTCTTTCCTGTCCTTGATTGTTTGCGCCGCGAAGGCGCGCTGGCGTTTTAAGGTGCAAAACATGCCCATTCTTGCCGGCGTTATAGGATCGCCCGTCGCCCATTCGCTGTCGCCGCTCATTCACACAATATGGGCGCATCGTGCGGGGATTGGCGGCTATTACGTGCCGATTGAGGTTCCCGCGCCCTATGACGACTACGCCAGAGCTATGGACGCGTTAAAAACCATTGGCTTTGCCGGCGTGAATGTGACGATACCGCATAAGGAAAATGCATTGCGCTATAGCGATAAGTCGAGCGACCTTGCATCTAAAGTTGGCTCTGCAAACATGTTGACGTTTACGGATAATGGTTCCTATGCGGATAACTCTGATGTAACAGGGTTTGAAAACGCCATGAAGAACGCGGCGCCAGATATTTCTGCCAAGGGCGCCGGGCTGGTTCTCGGCGCCGGCGGCGCATCACGCGCGATTATCGTCGCTCTGCAAAGGATTGGTGTAGAGAACATTTTCATTACCAACCGAACCCACAAAAAAGCGGCCCTGCTAGCCGAAAGGTTCGGTTTGGAAGCGGCCCCTTGGTCGAAGCGTAGGCACGCCGTTGAGGGCGCCGACCTTGTCGTCAACACAACCAGTCTTGGCATGGATGGGCAGCCGCCGCTTGATTTGGACGGCGCCCAATTAAAGCCCGGGGCTGTTGTTGCCGATATTGTTTATACGCCGGTGGAAACGCCGCTCCTGAAGCTGGCGAGGGATGGGGGCAACCCCGGCGTCAACGGTCTGACTATGTTGATGCACCAGGCGGCGCCTGGGTTTCGCGCTTGGTTTGGCGGTGAAGCTAAAGTTGATGACGGCTTGCGTGCGGCGCTGGTCGGTGAACTTGAAAGGCGGAGGCCGTGATTAAAATCGGCCTTACCGGCTCCATCGGCATGGGAAAGTCGGCGGTCGCTGAAATGTTTGGCGATTTGGGCGCGGCTGTATGGGATGCCGACGCGGCGGTTCACCGGATGTATCAGCGTGGCGGCGCAGCTGTTGAACCGGTAAGGGGGCTGTTTCCGGACACTATTGTCGACGGTGCGGTAGATCGCGGGCGGCTGGCCTCAGCGGTGCTTGGTGCGCCGGCGCGCCTTCAAAAACTTGAAGCGGTGGTCCACCCGCTTGTCGCCGCCGACCGCGAGGCCTTCATGACCGCCGCAGCGCAGGCCGGCGCGCCAGCCGTGGTTTTGGATATTCCGCTGTTGTTTGAAAACGGTTCGGAGAAATTTTTTGACGCAGTCGTCGTCGTTAGCGCGTCAACCGAAGTGCAGCGCATGCGCGTACTTGCGCGGCCGGGGATGAACGAAACGAAGTTTATGGCAATTCTCGCCGAGCAAATGCCGGATGCGGATAAATGCGCCAAAGCCGACTACGTGATTTCAACAGACCAGCCGCTGGAGGCGACACGCACAGAAGTCGGGTGCGTATATAAAAAAATTATGGCGCAGGCGAAACCTTGAGACGCTCCAGAAAAACGGTATAGCGCTCCATAGCATCATTCGCATAGTGTTCATTATACCAATGAAGGTAGCCGACGTCCAGAAATGGATCGTCAAAAACATGCTCAGCATCTGGATAAATCATCATAGTAACCGGGTCACCGGCGCGTTTTTTGCTCTCGAAATATGAAATGCACTGTTCAGCGTCGACAACAGTGTCGCTGCCGGCGATCAACGCCAAAACCTCCGGCTGACTGCGCCATTGGCGAGACCGCGAAAGCGCGCCTAGACCGCAATGGGGATATAATAAAATCGCCCCCCTAATTGTCGGCGGTCTATCGTCACTGTGCCGGAGGCCAGCTGGCCAGCGGCGCTTAAAGTCCATGGTCAAATAATCCATCACCGACCAGCCGCCATGGGACCAGCCGGCAAGGATGATGCGCTGAGCATCAAGCTGCGGGTTGGCCTCGGCCATATGAATGGCCGCCAACACGTCGCCGGCGCGCTCCTGACCGAGCAAGGCCTTGCCCTGACAGACAATATCAAGAGCGCTTTGGCGCGAATAGCCGCGCGGACCGGTGCTGTCGACAATCATTGCCGCATAACCGGCGTCGTTGGCGACACTCGCCCACTGATGGTGAAACGGGACGTCTATGCCGGCGCAGCCGTGAAATTGAATAACAACCGGATAAGGCGCCTCGCCTTCCTCAGGAAGACGCACTTCAACCGCGCCCTCAATCAGCTTGATACGGTCTTCCAAAGACGCTTTCGTGATCTTGCTCGCGGCAAAAGCCAACATTGCCGGTTCGCGTTTCCACACAAGCAGAGCAGAAACGACAGTGAGGAGGATAACAATATAGTGCCAGAGTTTCATCGGTGGGGCCCTATAAGAGGTTAGATTTCTGCGCTAGCGCCATTAACGATTGCGCTGGCCGCGCGCCGAAATGGCTGATCACTTCGCTCGCAGCCAACGAGCCGAGAGCGCCAGCCTGTTGCAACGAAAACCCGCGTGACAGACCAAACAGGAGGCCGGCGGCATAACCGTCGCCAGCGCCGGTGGAGTCTTCCAGCGTCTGCGGTTTTATCGCCGCCACCTCAACCACATCGCCTTTGCGTGGGATCAAGAGCGAGCCTTTTTCTGAGCGCGTGACCGCGGTCAACGGGCACAATTGCCGCGCTTTTTCCGCAATGATGGTCAAGTCTTCGCTACCAAACAAAGCCGCCGCCTCAACATCATTTGCCAGTAGAATATCGACATGGCCAGCGATAAAATCGGTCAGAACGGAGGCCTGGCGCTCAACCACGCCTGCATCCGATAAGGTCAGCGCCCCGCGCTTACCGTTAGCCTTGGCAATTGCGCAAGCGGAAATAAACGCTTCGCGTGCGATGGGCTGTTCAAACAAATAGCCTTCAAAAAATGTAATCTGTGCACGTTTGATTTGTGCGGCATCGACATCGTCGGGCGAGACATATCCGGCTGCGCCAAGAAACGTAGACATTGAGCGCTGTGCGTCCGGCGTGACATTAATCAGGCAGCGCCCGGTTTCCGGCCCGCCTTTCAACGGTGCGGTATTGAACTCTACGCCGAGGGCGCGAAGGTCATGGCGAAAAATCTCGCCGAGCTCATCGTCGGCAACCTTGCCGACAAACCCGCCCTTGCCGCCAAGTGAAGCGATGCAGGCAATGGAGTTGGCCGCCGAGCCGCCGGAAATTTCAACCGCAGCCGCCATACCGGCATAGATGTCGCGCGCCCTGTCTTCGTCAATCAGGATCATTCCGCCTTTGGGGATGTCATGGCTTGCTAAAAATGCGTCGTCGGCCTTAGCCAGAACATCGACAATAGCGTTGCCGACGCCGATGACGTCGAGTTGTGGTGCGGTCATGAAGTTCCCTCGCGAAGGCGTCGCCAAGCCTGAAGCTGATAAAGCAGCGTTTATAGAAAGCGCCCCCCGTCCGCGCAAGGCATGGGTTCATGCGAAGGGTCTCTCAAGAATGCCGCACGGCTGTCTGATTGTTAACCCAAACGTGGTGTTGATGGCGGCGGCGAGGGTGTCTACCGTTTGCCCTCGAAGGGCCAACCCAATGGATAGAAAACAATATGAAAATGTCAGAGACGGCGGCGCTGCATTGGAAGCCAGGGTTATCGTGGATGCTAGCGATACTGGCCGCACTGCTGTTTGTTACAGCATGCGCATCGACTGACCAGAATGCGCCTCGGCCAGTTGCCGGGCCTGCCGCACCATCAGCGCCGGTGTTTCAACTGAATGATATTTTAGGAGCCGCCCCGGCAACGCTAGACGACCGGCTTGGCGCGCCGGCGCTGACCCGGCGCGAGGGTGACGGCGAGTTTCGCCGCTATAGCCTTTCGACTTGCACGCTGATTGTTATTCTCTATCCGGATGATAGGGGCGCCGTGCGCGCAGCCCATGTCGACACCGCCGCGTTGACGTCAGACGAAGAAAAGCCAAACCTTGAGGCTTGCTTGGCGGCGGGTTAGGGGGGCGCCGCGCCTGTGGGCGCATCCTCGCCGGTGTTCTTTTCGGGACGTCCAAGCAGAAAAACCAGCAGTGCTGCGGGAATGCCGACCAGCGCCGTAATGACAAAGAACCAGGCAAAGCCGACCGCCTCGACCATAAAGCCGGAAAACCCGCCGACAAACTTTCCAGGCAATGCGTAAAATGAGCTGAATAGAGCATATTGCGTGGCCGTAAATGCGGTGTTTGTCAGGCTCGACATATAGGCGATGAGAATAGTGCCGGCTGCGCCGTAAGCGATGTTGTCGATAACCACCGCTACGGCGAGGCCCGCCGTTGTCGCTGATGACAGCGCTAACCAGCTATAGATGAGGTTGGTTGCCGACTGGGAAATAACCCCAAACAATAGGGCGTGTTTTATGTTGGCGCGCAAGACCAGGACGCCGCCGAGGAAAACACCAAACAATGTTGCAATTAATCCGGCGACGGAGCGAACCGCACCGATCGTCGTTTTGTCGTAACCAAGTTCGATATAAAGCGGCCCGGTCATATAGCCCATGAGAAAATCCGGAACCCGAAACAATGCGATAAACAAAAGGATAACCAGCGCATGCATGCCGTAGCGCAAATAGAAGTCGCGAAAGGGTCCGATCACGGACTGCGAAACCATTTTAGAAAAGCTCGCCCGCGGCGGCGGAACATATTCGCGCACCTCAACTTTTGGCGCGAATATCGCCGTGAGTAATCCAACCCCCATCAACAGCGCCATGAACTGATAGGCCGCCGCCCAGTTGACTTTGTCAGCGACGAACAACGCCCCGGCGCCGGCGACCATGATCGCCACCCGGTACCCATATTGATACATCGCCGCCATCACGCCCTGTTCTTCGTCGCTGGCCGCTTCGATGCGCCAGGCGTCGATGGCGATGTCTTGCGTCGCCGCCGCAAACGCCATTGCAATTGCGATGAGCGCAACGGGAAGAAGGTTTTCCGCCGGATTAACGCTCGACATCGCCAGTAATGTCAGCGCAACACCAATTTGCGCCACCGCCATCCATGCGCGCCGGCGCCCGATAAGCTTTTCAAGAATTGGAATCGGCAGCCGGTCCACCGCCGGCGCCCATAAAAATTTGAAGGTGAATGCAAACCCGGTCCACGCGAACAGACCGATCTCACCTTTACTGACACCAGCCTCCGCCAGCCAGAGAGAGAGGTTCTGGTAAATCATGTAGAACGGAAGCCCGGCGGAAAAGCCGAGCAACAACATGACCAGGCTGCGCGGGCGCGCATAGCCGATCAGAGATTGAGTTATAGATTTACGAGCATCCGGCGCAGTTTTTTCATTTGACATAAAAAAAAGCTAGAAGTGTTTTCCGATAGAATAAAGGCGGTTTACGATGCGACGGAGAAATCGCTCTTCGCGCCGCCCCATTTTTCGATTATGGCAATGAGTTCGTCCGGCTCAAAAGGCTTGGAGATGAAGTCGTCCATGCCCGCTGCGATGCATTTTTGACGGTCAGAGGCCATCGCATTCGCGGTGAGCGCGATGATCGGTACATGCGCGTTGCGGCTTTCAAGCTTGCGGATGCGCCGCGCGGCCGTCAGCCCGTCAATATCGGGCATGTGCATATCCATCAAAACAACATCATAGGCGCCGCGCTCCAAGGCGTCGACCGCATCGCCGCCATTGACGGCAACGTCAACAGTGTGGCCGGCGCGCTTGATGATCGCGGTCGCCAGTACAGCGTTTATCTGGTTATCTTCTGCCAGTAGAATGTTGATGAGCGCATTGGGCTTGGCGGCATCCGTGCGCGGCAGCGGCATTTCGGGCGTGGTTTTCGCATTCTGTCCCGCCAATTGATCGTAAAGCGAGGCCTGGCGTATCGGTTTGATAAAATACCCCTCAAACCCGGCCTCGCATAGCTCGCCAATGCGGT
Organism: Hyphococcus sp.; assembly: GCA_021776455.1. Classification (GTDB taxonomy): domain Bacteria; phylum Pseudomonadota; class Alphaproteobacteria; order Caulobacterales; family Parvularculaceae; genus Hyphococcus. The sequence goes on from JAJFFX010000056.1 coordinate 53,297, forward strand.
CGCGGGTCAAGGGAGAGAGCATCACAAATGACCGGTCGGCCGCCCGCGCCAATGCCGTCGCCCCTTCGCTTGCCAGATAAATATCGCAGAGCAAAACAGCAGCGGGGTTATCATTGATAGCCTGGTGCGCTTCACGCGCGGAGTTGGCGCAAAAAACCTCCTTCACGCCGATGCTTTGAAGTTGCAATTCAAGGCTTCGTTGTAGAACCGGCGACCGGGTTGCAATAATGACAGGCGTTTCCAGCGGCGTCCGGTTGATCGCCTCGCGCTCGTCATAGTCAAATTCTATTTCAAACGAGAAAATGCTGCCAACACCGGTGGTGCTATCAATGGTGATTTCACTCTGCATCGCGCGAACAATTTTTTGCGCAATCGATAAGCCGAGGCCGGTTCCCTCGTTTCTTTTATCGGTGTCGCAACCGGCTTGCGAGAATTCGTCAAATATCGTCGCCCGCATTTTCCCGGGAATGCCAATGCCGGTATCACGAACATCCACCCGGACAGTAGCGGCGGCGGTGTCTTTTGTAACAAGGTGGGCTTCAATACTAACGCCGCCGCTGTCGGTAAATTTGACGCCGTTGCCAGTGAGGTTGATCAGCACCTGACGCAAGCGCGCTTCATCGCCGAACAAGGTGGCTGGAATATTATTATCAATATAAGCGGTAATCTCAACGCCCTTTTCCGCCGCGCGCGGGGAGAGAAGTTCAGCAACGCCCTGGATTAGCGAGAACGGATTAAACGGCTGTGCGTCAAGTTCAAGTTTGCCGGCGTCGATTTTTGCGTAGTCTAAAAGGTCGTTGATCAGGGCGAGGAGTGCGGCGCCAGACTCTCGCACAGATTCCGCATAAGCGCGCTGGTTCGGCTCTAGCGCGGTGTCGAGAAGCAGGCCGGTCATGCCAATAATACCGTTTAGCGGCGTACGCATTTCGTGGCTCATCGTCGCCAGGAAGTGCATTCTGGCGGCGCTATTGGCGGTGGAATTTGTGTGTGCCGGGTCACCCTGCGCCCCTGTCTCCGGGTCTCGCCCGCCACTCGTATCATCCGTATCCGAAAGGTCTATAGCGACACCGGCATACAATCTTTCTCCGGCGCCCAGCACGCTTTCTTCCCAGTCGATAATAAGATCGCGCGCGCCGACGTGCGCTGATGTTTTGTAAGCTGCCGGCGCACCCCGGCTGGCTGCGTGATTGCCGGGTGCAAAAGCCTGCCCAACCCATTTTTCTGGCGGTGTTGCAAAAAGCCGCGCAAAGGCGCGCGATACAAAGCGTATCGCGCCATCACGATCACATACAACAATCAGCTCACGGATGTAACGGGGATTGTCACAATCGCCTGCACGCATAACTTTACCATTCCCTAGGCGGTGATGGTCAATTATGTGGGCGTGGTTTTGAAAAAGAGTTGAGAGGCGTAGTTAATAAAGACGGTTAAATCGCTGTTGCAATTTGAGACAATGAGAGCGCCGCGCCGCCGTCACGGCGACGAAAACTCACCGCTTCGGCGATGTGGCGGCGTTTGACGCTGGTGTCGCCATCGAGATCGGCGAGCGAGCGGGCGACGCGTTTTATTCTTGTATAAGCTCTGGCTGAAAGCCCGAGGGCTTCAGCGGCGCGCGACAATAGCGCGGCGCCTTGTGCGTCTGGCTCAGCGGTTTTTGTAAGGCCGGCGTCGCTAAGCGCGGCGTTGGTGAAGCCCGATCTCGACATTTGCGCTTCGCGCGCTGCGGCAACGCGTGCGGCGACCGTTGCTGTGGTCTCGCCATTGACCGGCGCTGTGAGATCGCTCGGCGTCACGGCCGGCAGCGCCACCGTTAGGTCCATCCGGTCGAGCAGCGGCCCGGAGATCCTCGACTGATACACTTCTTCGCAATTTGGGCCGCGCCCGCAAGCCCGCCCGCTCGCCCGGCCATAGCCGCAGCGGCACGGGTTCATCGCTGCAATCAACTGGAACCGCGCTGGATACCGGACATGGAAATTGGCGCGGGCGATCAAGACGTCGCCGGTTTCCAGCGGCGCCCGCAAGCTGTCGAGCACGGGCGCAGAAAACTCTGGCATTTCGTCGAGAAAAAGAACCCCGTGATGGGCCAGCGAGGCCTCGCCCGGCTTGGCGCGGATGCCGCCGCCAATCATCGCCGCCATCGAGGCGGAGTGGTGCGGCGCACGGTAGGGCCGCGCCCGCGTCAACCGGCCGTTTTCCAACAGCCCGGCGAGCGATTGAACCATCGAAACTTCAAGCATTTCCGCGGGTGTTAAGGGAGGCAGCAGCCCGGCAAGGCGCGCCGCCAGCATCGATTTACCGGCGCCGGGCGTGCCGACCATAAGCAGGTTGTGCCCGCCCGCCGCAGCGATCTCGAGCGCGCGCTTGGCGGTTTCCTGCCCCCGCACGTCAATAAGGTCGGCGACCGCCGCCGGGGCTTCAAGCGCTCCCGGTTCGGGCTTTGAAAGGATTTGCGTTCCTTTGAAATGATTGACCAGCTGGATCAGCGATTTCGGAGCGATGATATCCGCCTCGCCGCCGGCCCATGCCGCCTCCGCGCCGCTGGCGGATGGGCAGATCAGGCCGAGCCCCAGCGCATTTGCCGATACCGCCGCTGGCAGCGCCCCGGCGACCGGCGCAATCGAACCGTCAAGCCCAAGCTCGCCCATTACCGCAAAGCCGTCAGCGGCGTCATGCGGCGCGGCGCCCATCTCGATCAGCACGCCGAGCGCGATGGCGAGGTCGTAGTGGCTGCCTTCTTTCGGCAGGTCCGCGGGCGCCAGATTGACGGTGATCCGCTTTGGCGGCATGCCCAGCCCGACCGCCGATAATGCGGCGCGAACACGCTCTTTCGCCTCCGAAACAGCCTTGTCCGGTAAACCGACAATGGCGAAGGCGGGCTTGCCGCCGGTGAGCTGCACCTGGACGGTGACAGGAGCCGCCTCGACCCCATGAAAAGCGAATGTAGTGATCTGGGCGACCATGGATTTTCCCGACTTGTCGTTACGCCAGTAAACCACAATGGACGCAAAAAGAGAACATTACAAGAACACATTAAAATAGCATCAATTCTGGCCGAAACCTGCGCCAGTTCTCAGCGCCCAGTTCTCAGCGCATAGGGCGACGGGGTTGCCGACCGGGAAGTTTCGCTCCAAAGCGCCAAACAGAGTCCACCTTTTGCGAGCGTGCTATAGATTTTTTGTTACACGCCGTATGTTGCGAAAAACCGGATTTCACTTTTTGCTCGGCGCTATAAGCCAATTTCCAGAAAACCAGGGCTCGAACGTCATGACAATCGCTTTATCGCCGCCCAAACCCGTTATGACGTTGCGCGTCGGGGTTACCGGCCACCGCCAGTCTCGCCTGTCGTCTGACCAGCTTGACCGGATTGGCGCGCAGATACAGTCAATATTAAATTTGGCGGCTGAGGGGCTGGCAAAGATTCATGAACAGTATGCAGATGATTATGCAATCGATGAGCGCCAACTCTTCTTTGTCAGCGCGCTTGCCGATGGCGCCGACACGCTATCTGCCAAGCGCGCCATAGGGGCGGGATGGCGTTTATTGGCGCCGCTGCCATTTTCAAGGGCTAATTATGCGCGGGATTTTTCCGCCGAGGACCGCGAGCAGTTTGAGGCGCTTTTGAGTGCGGCGGATGCTGTCGCCGAGCTTGATGGGTTGCGCGCGGCGCCAGCGGATGAAGAGCGAGCCTATCTTCAGGCTGGTCTGGTGACGGTTGATCAGTCCGACATTGTCATTGCTGTCTGGGATGGCGAGGGCGCACGCGGCGTTGGCGGCACGGCGATGATTAAGGACGAAGCCTTGTCTTTGGGCAAGCCGGTGATCTGGGTGAACGCGGCCGCCGACAAGCCGCCAGTTATATTAGGCGCTGAAAATACGACCGTGTCCCTATCGCCGGAGCCGGTATCTCTGGAGAGCGTTCTTGCCGTTATCGATGCGGTGGTCGCACCGCCCGCAAGCAGTGAAATTGAGCACGCATTTTCGGGCGAAAAAACCCATGCATTGGCGGCGTATCGAATATTCGTCAACGAAACAGCCCACCGGTTCAATTACGGATCGTTTTTTCAATTCTGGGAAAAACTGTTCGCGGGCAAATGGCCGTTTCGCGTTGGTCTTATCTGCCCAACCCCGGCCGAAGAAATTTTTGACGCGCGCCAATCGACGCTAGCGCAAAAACTTCAATCGTCAAACCACGACCAGTGCATTTTTAATGATCTAATCATCCCGCGCTTTGCCTGGGCCGATCATCTGGCCGTGCATTATGGCAACCTCTACCGCTCTTCCTATTTCTTCAATTACCTGTTTGCAGCGGTTGCAGTTTTTCTTGCGCTGTTTGATCTGGTCGCGGGCGAGCTCGGCTTTGGCAGCAAGACGTTATGGATCGGCAGTGAAGTGGCGATCATTTTTTTGATCCTGGTTATCACCACCGCCGGCAAGCGCGGCCGCTGGCATGAAAAATGGATTGACTATCGTCAGCTTGCAGAAGAGCTTCGCCAATACCGGCTCTATTACCTGACGCTTGGTCGTGACGCTGGCGGCGACCTTTCCAAAGGCGAGGGCGGCGAGGCCGCAAGCTGGGTCGATTGGTATTTCGCCGCAACTTGCCGTGAGGCGGGGATGACCTCAGGCGTTTTCGACGCCGCCTCCATCCGCCGTATCGCCGACACCGTGCTGAAGGAGGAAATCACGCCGCAAATCGCCTATCACGACAAAAAAGCCGGCACGCTCCATATACTGGAACACCGTCTGCACCACCTTGGTGAATATGCTTTTGGGGCCACACTGCTGGTTTGCCTGTTTTATCTCGGTCTCGTTTTCCTTGCCGGCAAGGAGCCGGGCCTGGCGACATGGGCCTACGAAACCAAGAACGGCGCCAAAGGCGTTGTGACGATGATGACCGGGTTTTTGCCAGCGCTCGGGGCTGCATTTTTTGGCGTCCGGGTGCAAGGCGAATTTGGCTCAACGGCGGAGCGCTCTCACGCCACCGCCGCACAGCTCAAGACCCTCGCAGAAAAATTTAAGGCGCTCAGCGCCGCGCAAACACCGCGCCTGGAAACCTTGCGGTTGCGGGTTGAAGAAACCGCGCGCGCCATGCTTATGGAAAACATGGACTGGCGCATGCTCTATATCTCCAAACCGTTGAATCTGCCCGGATAGTTTCGCCGCCCAGGTCTTCCGGCGACCAATTGTGCATAACCCAGGTTTTTATTGCCAATCTGTAAGCTGCGGGGAAGCAGGGGATGCTTGCGGCGCACATCAAAAATGCGCCATTTTGTAACCATGCTGGCGGAATTGGGACGCTGGCCTTGAGAGTAATCTGATGTCTGTAATCTCCGTTCTGCATGCGCCCCACGATCAAGCCCTCGGCCAGCAAATCGCCGACGCGCTTTCACGTTATGGCCATGCGCCGCGCCGCATCAGCGGTGATCCGTATACGGGCGACCTGGCGCTTGCTGACAATGCCGCGATCGTTATTTGGTCGGCGGCGGCGTTAAAGCTCGTCCGGCTTCATGAACAAGCGCGAGATGCGCTTGGCCGCGGTGCGCTCATTCCTGTGGCTGTCGGCGGGGCGGTGGCCCCGACCGGGTTTGGCGCGCCAGCGCCGGTTGATCTGTCGGGCTGGTCCGGCGACCCCGATGATCCGCGATGGCGGTTCGTCCTCGATGAGATCAACATTGCCGCCCAACGCCAACAACTCAGTGATGCAAATGTCTGGGCCTCATCAGAGGCGGAGCTCGGTGTCGGGGACGAGCCTTTGCCGGACACCCCTTCATGGGAAACCCCACCCTTGGGTGACGCCTCGCTGGATGATGAGGGACTGGATATTCCGGCGCTTGACCATCGCGCTGAAATTATTGAAGCGCGTGAAGATTTCATGCCGCCGCCGGCTCGGCCAGCGACCCCAAATTCAGGCAGGAGATTTAGCCCCATGGCGGTCGCCCTGACCGGCGGGCTGGTGATTGGAGCTGTGGCGGGCGCGGCAATTTTGCTGGCGCCGGGTTTTTTGGCGTCGACAGACAGCGCCCAGCTCGACATAGAAGAGGTTGCTCCGCAGGCGCCAGATGCGCCGGGCGCTCTGGCCTTTGTTCAACCTACTGATGATTTTTATAGTGACAGCACTGAGGTTTTGGCGCCCGGTGATACTCAAGCTATTCAGGCTTTGGTGGTAAACGGTGATGGCCAACAGACAGCAGGCGGCAACCCTGTCGCCAGATTTAAGTTGGGTACAGAGGAAATACGGCTGACACCACCGGCTTTACGCGACGCCGATGAGGTGGCGAGCACAGAGCAAGGACCGGGCTCCGCTCCAGAGGACGCACAAGCGCTTGCGCTGGCCTCGGGGCTTGGCGTGGGCGAAGACGGCGCTGAAAGTCAGACGACGGAGGAACCCATATTGCCGGAGGCCGTCTCTCCGGAAGACGCAGCCTTAGAGGCTGTAGCTCAAGAAGAGGCGGCAAAGAAAAAGCTGTTTGCAACCATCGCCCGCGGTAAGCAGGAATTGGCGTTAAATGGCGCTGCCGCTGAGGCGCTGCCGGAAGACGCCGCGCCAGACGAGGTTGTGCCAGATGCGGCGGCGAATGAGCCACTTACAGTCCCGGTTGCGCCCGCTCAAATTGTAACAACGCCCGCTAGCGGCAAGCTCTTTAAAGAATGCACCGATTGCCCAGAAATGGCGCGGCTTGATGCCGGCGGTTTTCGTATTGGCGCCCCAGCCTCGGAGCCTGCGCGTCATAGCGCCGAAGGGCCGGTGATGCCGGTGACGATTTCCAAACCCTTCGCCATCGCCACAACCGAGGTCACCTTCGCGCAATGGGACGCCTGTATTGCCGATGGCGGCTGCCGCTATCTGCCGCCGGACCAGGGCTGGGGTCGCGCCGACCGGCCGGCGGTTAATGTTTCGTTTGACGATGCGCAAGCCTATGCCGACTGGCTGTCACAAAAAACCGGCGAGACTTACCGGCTGCCAAGCGAGGCGGAGTGGGAATATGCCGCGCGCGCTGGAAGCCGCGGCCCGTTTGCGATTGGCGCGAGCCTCGCGCCGACAACCGCAAACTACAATGCGCATTTCGCTTATGGTGGGAAAAAGGGCGAATATCGAAAGCAAACAACGCCGGTAGCAAGTTTTGCTCCCAATGATTTTGGTCTTTTTGATATGCACGGCAATGCATGGGAGTGGACGGCCGATTGCTGGGCAGAAAGCCATCAGGGTGCGCCTCAGGACGGCTCTGCGGCAATTGGCGGCGATTGCGCCCGCCGGGTCCTTAAGGGCGGCGCCTGGAACACAGGCGGCTGGCGCCTGCGTTCGGCCCACCGCATCGGCAAAGATCGTACGGCGCGCGAATATGACAACGGTTTTCGCGTAGTGCGCGATATGGACGAGAATCGGACCCAATAGCGGTTCCCAGCCGCGCCAATTGTTACCAGTGTTTTAACAGCGGCATTTTTTTATGCCTGCGGGGCCCGGCGGCGGTTGCAGCCTCCATTTCTCCTGCTTATATCCCGGTCGAACGTGCGGGGCGCCGAGAATGGCGGATCGCGCACAATCTGATGATGATCAAAGGGGCGCGCCTTAGTCCGGCGCTTTTCAGGCAAGGGCTGGAGATTTTCCAGCTGGCGCCGATTGAAGGCTGGAATTGAATATGGCGGCTCGCTTAAGGGAGACGATAGAATGGCTAAAGTAATTGGTATCGACCTTGGAACGACGAACTCATGCGTCGCCGTTATGGAGGGTAAAGAGCCGAAAGTGATCGAAAATGCCGAGGGCGTACGCACGACGCCGTCGGTGGTTGCCTTTACTGAAGACGGCGAGCGTCTGATCGGACAGCCGGCCAAGCGCCAGGCGGTGACCAATCCGGAAAACACATTCTTCGCGATCAAGCGCCTCATCGGGCGCCCGTTCGCCGACCCGACCGTTAAAAAAGACCAGGGCATGGTTCCCTATGCCATCGTCAAAGGCGACAATGAGGACGCCTGGGTCGAGAGCCGCGGCGAGAAATACGCGCCGTCGCAGATTTCAGCGTTCATTCTGCAAAAAATGAAAGAAACGGCCGAGGCCTATCTTGGCGCTGATGTGACGCAAGCGGTGATCACCGTGCCGGCCTATTTCAACGACGCCCAGCGTCAGGCAACCAAAGACGCCGGTAAAATCGCCGGGCTTGAAGTTTTGCGGATCATCAACGAGCCGACCGCTGCCGCACTTGCTTATGGTCTCGACAAGAAAACCGGCAACCAGAAAATTGCCGTCTATGATCTCGGCGGCGGCACCTTTGATGTTTCTATCCTTGAGATCGGCGACGGCGTCTTTGAAGTGCTCTCCACCAATGGCGACACATTTCTGGGTGGCGAAGATTTTGACCTTCGCATCGTCAATTATTTTGCCGACGAGTTCAAAAAAGAACAGGGCATCGACCTCAGGAAAGACAAACTTGCGCTGCAACGGCTGAAAGAAGAGGCTGAAAAGGCCAAAAAAGAGCTCTCAAGCACATCGCAATATGATGTGAACCTGCCTTTTATCACCGCCGATGCGTCGGGTCCAAAACACCTGACGATGAAACTTTCCCGCGCCAAGCTCGAAAGCCTTGTCGAAGATCTGGTCAAACGCACGGTCGACCCGTGCAAAGCCGCGCTGAAAGATGCGGGGCTTTCTTCCGGCGACATTGAAGAAGTGATCCTGGTCGGCGGCATGACCCGGATGCCGAAAGTGCAGGAAACCGTAAAACAGTTCTTCGGCAGAGAGCCGCATAAGGGCGTTAACCCGGACGAAGTTGTCGCGCTGGGCGCGGCGATCCAGGCCGGCGTCCTGCAAGGCGACGTTAAAGACGTTCTCCTCCTTGATGTGACGCCCCTGTCGCTCGGTATTGAGACCCTCGGCGGTGTATTTACACGCCTCATCGACCGCAACACCACGATCCCGACCAAAAAGTCGCAGACATTTTCCACCGCTGAAGACAATCAATCGGCGGTGACCATCCGTGTCTTCCAGGGTGAGCGCGAAATGGCGGCGGACAACAAAACGCTTGGCCAGTTTGATCTTGTCGGTCTGCCGCCGGCGCCGCGCGGCGTGCCGCAGGTTGAGGTGACGTTCGACATTGACGCCAACGGCATTGTCCACGTTTCTGCAAAAGACAAAGCCACCAACAAAGAACAATCGATCCGCATTCAGGCCTCCGGCGGCCTCTCCGATGACGATATCGAGACAATGGTCAAGGATGCTGAAGCCAACGCAGAAGCTGACAAAGAGCGCCGCGAGGCGGTGGAGGCGAAAAACCGTGCTGAGGCGCTGGTTCACTCAACCGAGAAAAATCTTGAGGAATATGGCGAGAAAATCACCACCGAAGATCGCCAGGCAATCGATGATGCGGTTACCGCATTGAAAACGACGCTTGAAAAGGAAGAGGCGGACCTTGAGGAAATTAACGCGCAGGCGGCGACGTTGGCGCAAGCCTCGATGAAACTTGGCGAGGCGATGTATAAGGAAGGCGCGGGCGCGGCTGAGGCCGATGCGGCTGCCGACGCCGCAGCTGACGGCGGCGAAGACGCGGCCAGTGGTGCGGAAAGTGATGATGATGTCGTCGACGCCGACTTTGAAGAAGTTGACGGCGACAAGAAGGACTAAAATGGAACGGGCCGCACATAAATGTGTGCGACCCGTCCCCGCTGATCCCCCGATAATTCGGGGTCCGGACTGAGCCCGGGCCGCGTAATTTGCGTGATGAAGCGGTTTTGAGGGGCGCAACTGAATCAGAACCCTGAAAGGGGCCGCGCAAATATGGCGCAGCAATGTTTTTACGAAGTTCTGGGTGTTGAGCGCAGTGCAGACGGTGTGGCGATTAAATCCGCCTTCCGCAAACGCGCCATGAAATACCACCCGGACCGCAATGCGGACAATCCGGAGGCGGAACAAAAATTTAAAGAGCTTGGCGAGGCCTACGAAATCCTCTCCGACGGCCAAAAACGTGCGGCCTATGACCGCTTTGGCCATGCCGCATTTGAAAATGGCGGCGGCCGGGCAAGCAACGGGTTTGGCGGCGCGGCGGGCGCCGCGGCCGGCTTCTCCGACATTTTCGATGATATATTTTCTGAATTTATGGGCGGTCAGCGCGGTGGGCGCCGGGCCGGTCCTGGCCGCGGCGCGGACCTTAAATACGACCTCGAAATCAGCCTTGAAGACGCTTTTGGCGGCAAGAAAGCCGAAATCAAAATACCGGGTTCGGTCTCTTGCGAGACCTGCGAAGGGTCTGGCGCGGCGCCCGGCTCCGGGCCGGTGGTTTGTAAAACCTGCAAAGGCGCCGGCCGGGTCCGCATTCAGCAGGGCTTTTTTACAATCGAGCGCGCCTGCCCGCATTGCAATGGCGAAGGCCGGATGATCTCTGATCCGTGTACGGATTGCTCTGGTCAAGGCCGCGTACGCCGCCAACGCGAGCTCTCGGTCGATATCCCCGCCGGGATTGAAGACGGCACCCGCGTAAGGCTTTCCGGCGAAGGTGAGGCCGGCCCGCGCGGCGGGCCGGAGGGCGATTTATACATCTTCGTCGGCGTTAAAGAACATGATTTGTTCGAGCGTGACGGGCCCGATCTGTATTGCGCCTTCCCGATCCCCATGACCACCGCCGCGCTTGGCGGCGAGTTTGAAACCCCGACCATCGACGGCGGGCGGGTCAGTATTTCCGTGCCCGAAGGCGCCCAAACCGGCAAACGTTTCCGTGTGCGCGGGCGCGGCATGACGCAGCTCAATTCAAAAGTCCGCGGCGATCTTTTTGTCGAGGTCCAGGTCGAAACCCCGACCGGTCTCAATCCAGAGCAAAAACAATTGCTCAAACAATTCTGCGAAGCCGGCGGCGGCGAAGACTGCTGCCCGCAAAGCCAGAACTTCTTCCAACGCGCGCGGAACTTCTGGGACAATGTGACTGAGGGGCGGTAGGAAACATCCCGCTTAATTATATGATGCAGAAAATTACAGATCGGGGAGGACGGAATAAGCGACAATTATGGAAAGCCCGGTCAAGAAAACGAAATGTGAGAAAAGACGGCCCCAAAAACCATACATTCAAATCGATACTTAACCCAGCCGCCTGGCAAGCATTGGCAACAATAGGGATTTTATTCTTAGCGATTTATGGGGCGTTTTTCTCTAATTTTTCTAAAGCTGTAGAGAGATCACTTCTAAATGAAAATACTGATCTAAAAATAGAGAAGAGAGAATTAGAATTAGAAATCGCCGATATTACTATAGCTATTGGCGAACAAACCCGCATTCTAAACGAAAAGGAATATAATCGCAAAGCGGCCGAAGTAGAAATTGATAAACTGATAAAATCACGCGATGCACTCTTAAATCAGCAAAATTCACTACAGGATTCGCTAGTTCAAAGTTATATAGAGTACTCTCTATACAGAGCGCCTAGCAACACTTCGGGAACAGGACTTTCTCGATTGGCTGTTTACTTGCTAAATTTGATGACGGAAAAAGTTAACCGAGAAATTCAAGGCGACAACTCAAGGTCTGATAGGGAAATAAATCCGTCCGTTCTGGATATTTCAAAAGTCGCGTACAGGGAGATGCAGGACTTTCTTTCTGAGATAGACGTGGAAGCAGAAAGTACCTTTCAAAAAGAAGCTGCCAATGAAATACTGAATCGCTTTCGGAAGAATTGCCCAAGCTTTTCCAGTTGGTCAAAACAATTTGAGACATTAAAGCCCATATCTGAACTGTCTACAGATGCGAATTATGTCTCCGCGTATCTTGATACTTATCGTGATGCGCAAAGCGTATGTTTTGAAAAAAAACCAAGTTGATCATTAAGCGGCCAGAGAATTTATGGACAAAGAAATGAGCTTCATCCACATATCTTTCAGATGTAAAACGCAACTGCGTTCCGGATGCCGGTGTTTATAACAGAGACCTCAGGGCAGACATATTTTACTGCTCTACCGGCTAAATCCCAACAACACCGCCGCGCCACCCATAAACGTTCCGCCCCACAAACGTCCCGCCGCAATATCCGCGCACTCCGCCGCTTAGGCAATTGACGCAAACACAACACTCGCGCCAGTCTGCACGCCGTTGTTCGGCCCGCAACAAGGGTAGCGTAAAACAAACAAGCGGGCGGGGCATCTCAAAAGAAAAGGGAACTACTATGAACAAGATTATATTGTCTGCGCTGGTCGCGGGCGCTGCGATTGCTGCGCCGGCATTCGCCAGCGAAACCGAAGATTTCTGCGTCGCTTTTGCGGGCGAGCATGATTTGGGTACGGAACCATGTGCGTGCGTTGGCGAGGCGGGCGAGGCGGATGCTGATGTAAAAGAAGCAATCCTTGCGCTGACCAGTCCGGATGAAACGGAAAGCTGGGATCAGTCCACAAAAGACGCCCTTGCCAGTTGTTTCTCTGCGGGGTAGCGAGTTTTACCGGTCCCCGGATTAACGCCGGGGACCCCGGTCTTTGCAAATGGCGGCCCTAAAACCCGGCCCTAAACACCTCAAAGCCCACCATAAGCGTACCGGTAAACCCAACGCTCCAAACAGCGGTGCGCAATACTGGGACGCCTATCAAATAGACAGCCACGAAGGCGCCGCGGCCGGCGACAAAGATGATCGCCCCCCATTGGGTCAGCGGCGTCGACAGGCCGATGAGATTAGCAATCAGGACCAGTGGAGCAAAGATTGCTAAGGCCTCAAGGTGATTGGCGATAATGCGTTTTATGCGCCCCAGGACGGCAGTGGGTGTGCGTATTTCATCTCGTGGACCAAGGCCCCATTTAAAACCATGCGTTAGGGGTATAATCGCACCCTCTATTGAAACCAGAATTAGCAAAATAGCCGCGCCGCCGAAAAGCGCCTGTAACTCGATTGGCATTGTCTAGCTCCCTTTATTGAAGGTACTATAAAAAACATAGTCACTAGCCAAAATCAAGCAGCTATATTAAACTGCTGCGATGAGTGAGCGCCTGCCAAAATGCCCAATTGCCCGAACGGCGATGATCCTCGGATCACGCTGGACGGCGCAGATTATTCGTGAGTTATTGGACAATGACCGGCGACGGTTTCAGGATTTCTCCGACGGGCTTGATGGCATCACCCCGGCAACGCTTTCAAACCGCCTCAAAATGCTTGAAGAAAGCGGCGTCGTGGCGCGGAAAATCTATGAAACCCATCCGCCGCGTGCGGACTATGTGTTGACCGCGAAAGGCAAAAAGATGGCCACGATCATCGGCGCGATGCGTGACTGGGGCGCGAAATACGGATGAGCCGCGATGTTATTGTTCTGCTTGCGCCTGGATTTGAAGATAATGGCCGCCGTGAATATTGTCCGGAATGCGCAGAGGTTTGGGGCGTTCTAAATTACTTCCCGGCGATCCTCCATGGTCTCGACATCCGTTACCAGCCGCTGGCGCATCCGCGGCCGGGCCTTGTGACATTATTGGGCGAGGGAAAGTGGAATTGCCCGACGCTGATCTTGGCCGAAGGTGTGGATGCCGGGCCTGCCGCGTATGTAAAAACCGCAAACGATCAGCGCTTTTTCGATAACGCGCGCGACATCGGCAAATATCTCGCCCATCGCTATGGCGTAGCGGTTCCACGCGGGTCGTAAATTCCGGCATTTACGCCCATATTACGCCAATGCCCGATGACGAAGGTCACAAATATGCTCAGGCGTTAGCGTTTCGCCCGGCCTGTCCGCGGGGAGATGCGTCACGGCTGATTGCGTTCGCTCGCGACCTTTATGTTGAAAGCCTTGGAAGCGACACTGAGTTCCGGCGCGACTATGGCGCGCACGGCCAGAAGTTTCCGTTGTGGGTTGCCGCCTGCGCAGCGACCGATCCGGACTTTGCTGCGCTACTGACAGAAAACGGCATGGCGATCGGCCTTGTTGTTCTTGGGTTGAGCCGGCGTAAAGCCCTCGGTCATGTGCATCATTTCTACATTGCCCCGGAGCGTCGTGGACAGGGCTTTGGCGGATTGCTCGATAATTATGCACGGCGTGTGCTGGGTCGCGCCGGCGCGTCGCGGGCGCGGCTCAACGTAACCCCGCGCAATGAGCGCGCAATCCGGTTCTACCTTGCGCAAGGCTGGCAAAAAACACCCCGCGCCGCCAGCCGTCTTATCAATATGGAGGTTGCGCTTTAACACCGATGCGTTACCGCTAATTGGCTGCGATAAAAGAGACCGAACGAATGTCAAACTCTTCTATTCTTGTCGCCGGCGCCGGCGGGCGCATGGGTAGAAACGTTGTCGCCGAATTGCTGCGCACGCCCGGGGTTATACTGGCGGGCGGCTTTGAGCGCCCGGGCGGGCCGGATATCGGCAAAGATATTGGCGTCCTAGCCGGGCTTGATGCGATCGGGCTGAGGATTGAACGAGACGCAAGCGGCCTGAAACACGCTGCGGCCCTGATCGACTTTACGGCCCCCAAGGCAAGCATTGCCCACGCCAAGGCCGCCGCTAAGACCGGCGCCGCCCACATTATCGGGACGACCGGGTTCTCCGTGGAAGAAAACGCCGAAATCGCGGCTCTGGCGGAGACAATCGCCATCGTCAAATCCGGCAATATGAGCGTCGGGGTTAACCTTCTTATGGCGCTCGTCGAGGATGCCGCCCAAGCGCTGGGAGATGCTTACGATATCGAAATAACCGAGGCTCACCATGGCGCTAAGGTGGACGCCCCCTCCGGGACTGCGCTGATGCTGGGCGCTGCCGCGGCGCGCGGGCGCGGCGTTCGGCTGGACGATAAAGCCGCCGGGATAGATGGGCCGAGGGCCGGCAAGCGCAAGGCCGGCGATATCGGGTTTTCAGTGTTGCGCGGCGGCGGCATTATCGGCGAGCATTCGGTCCATTTTGCTGGCGCGCAGGAGGTCATCACCCTTTCCCACAGCGCGATTGACCGCGGCCTGTTCGCTAAAGGCGCGGTTGCGGCGGCAAAATGGGCGATTGGCAAGCCACCCGGGCTTTATTCGATGCGCGATGTTTTGGGGCTCAACAAAACAGAGAAAGCATAGAATTCGAACGACCTCAAAGACCTTCCTGAAACCATGGTCTGCCAAAGTAGGCCTTAGTTTCAGAGGTCTTTATGCGCACAGAAATTATCGCCGCCGGAGTTATGGTCGCTAGCGCAGTCCTTGGCGTGCGCTACCTCGATATGGCTTCGCCAAAGCCACAGACACGCAACCTTGCGACAGTGACGGCGACAACATCGGCGCCAACAAAAAATCAATGGGGCCGGGAAGTCCGCATCGCCGCTTCGCGCGACCACCAGTTTTATGTCGACGCCGAAGTTAACCGCCGCAGAGCAAAATTTCTGGTAGATACCGGAGCAAGCTACGTGGCTTTACGCGATTCAGACGCACGAGAAGCCGGGATATATACATCGCATACAGACTACACCTATCCGGTGCGCACCGCCAATGGCGAGACGAATGCGGCCTTCGTCACCCTCGACGAGATTGAGATAAACGGCATCCGCGTCGAAGGCGTCAAAGCCTTCATCCTCCCCGACAACCAGCTCGCAATTAATTTGCTGGGCATGAGTTTCCTATCCAGAATAGAAAGCGTTGAAGCCAGAGCCGGCGAGCTGGTGTTGCGGGGTTAGGTTGGCGGATTACGGGTTTCCGTGCTTAAATTTTCTTAATATAAACAACATATTGCGGCAAGTGTGCGATCAAGCGCGTCGCTAGAGCCGAAACAAGAGCTTAGCGCTCGCGCGCCATCAAGCTCGGCAGCGTCCCTAAATCAGCGCCGGCCTGGCGCATCAGAAGCTTTCGCAAGGGTGCGATTTTTCCAACCATGCCGATGCCGACATCGCGGGCGAGGCGCAAGGGTCCAAAATCATTCGAGAACAGACGGTTTAATAAATCCATGCCAAGCGCGAGAGATGTGGAATCAAACCGGCGCCAGCGCTGATAATTTTCTAAAACGCTGAGCGAACCGATATCGAGACCAACTTCGCGCGCCTCGCGCAAGACGTCGGCGAGCGCGGCGATATCCTTGACGCCGAAATTATAGCCCTGTCCGGCAATCGGATGGACCGCGCGGGCCGCATCTCCGATTAGCGCCAGACGCGGCGCGATAAAGCTTTGGGAGAGATGAAATGCAAGCGGGTAAGACCAACGCGGACCCGCGAGCGATAGGGCGCCGAGGTAATCGCCAAAGCGATTCTCGATCTCCCGGACGAAGTCTTCGTCGCTGAGCGCCAGATAGGCCGCTGCGGCGTCCTCGCGCTCGGTCCAGACGAGCGACGATCTATTGTCGGTTAAAGGCAAAATCGCAAACGGGCCCGACGGCAAAAAGAACTCCTGCGCAACGCCCTCATGTGGGCGCTCATGGGCGACGGTGACGACAATGCCGGCCTGCTTGTAGCGCCACTGATTGACTTTGATATTGGCCTCGGCACGCAGCGCGGAAAACCGCCCATCCGCCGCCACAACCAGCGCCGACTTGATGGTGCGGCCATCTTCCAACGTCACCGCCGCTTCGGCCGGGCCATAATGCGTTCCGGTCCGCCTCGCCGGCGCAAACAGCGTGATCGCCGTCTCGTTGGCGACCGCATTGAGCAAGGTCTCGCGCAATAACGTATTTTCGACGATCCAGCCAAGCGGTGTCCCCTCATCAAGTTCGCGGCTGTCAAAATGGAGAGAAAACATCGACACCGCGCCGTCGTCAAAACGCGATTTTGCGCGTCCGTCGGTGACCAGAATATCGCGGATTGCCTCGGCCTCGGGCGCAATCCGAGCCCACAGGCCAAGCCGCTTGAATACCCGTGCCGTGGCGTAGGAGATTGCCGTCGTGCGTCCGTCAAATGCGGCTTCGCGCATCGCCGCCGGATCGGCTGCATCGATCACTGCGACGCTAAAGCCCTGCCGCGCCAGAGCGAGCGCGCCCAGCCCGCCGGCCAGCCCGCCGCCGACCATAGCAATATCAAATTGATAGGTTTCAGCCATAACTGGCCAAGGATCGCGCGTTAAGCTCTCCGCGTCCAGCTTGGCGCTTGCAGCTGCGGCGAAAAGCGCGGCATAGATTGTCGGCAGGAAGAATGGGCGACGGAGTTTGATGATGCGCAAATTGGCTTGGATCATGGCAATACCGGCAATGTTTGTTGCGGGTGGCGCGGCGCTGGCGCAAGATATCAGCTCCGCCAGCGATGAGACCCGCTATCTTCTCGACACCGCCTTGTTTGTGGTTGCCGGCCTTGCGGCGATCCTGTTTGTGTTTGGTTTGGGTTTGCGGGATGTCGGCCTTGCCCGCGGTCAACATGCGCCGGCGGTCTGCCTACGGACTATTGGCCTGGTCGGCGTTGGCGCTTTTGCATTCTGGCTGGTCGGCTACAATCTCATCCACATGATCGAAACTGGCGGATTTCTTGGCGCCTTTGAGCCATGGCGGCCTAATGATGTTGATCCGATGTCGGTCGGGCGGGCGTCCGGTTCGGTGTGGTTTTTCCAGATGGGGTTGGCGGTGATCCCTGCGGCGATAGTCTCCAGCGCTGTATCTGAGCGGGTTAAAACCTGGCCGTTCATTTTGTTTGCCGCGGCTATGGCCGGGCTTATCTATCCGATTGCCGCTTCCTGGGTGTGGGGCGGGGGCTATTTCGCAGAGGTTTGGCGGACCACGGATTTTGGCGGTGCGGCCGTTATCCATATGACAGGCGGCGCGGCCGCGCTTGCCGGGGCTTTGGTCATTGGCCCGCGGCCGGGGCGTTATCATGAGCACGGGCCCCGACCGGCGGCGTCGACCGCACTGCCGCTTTCGGCCTTTGCCGCCGGGTTCATTCTGACGGCATGGGTTGTTATTCTGGCAGGCAAGGCAGGGTCGTTTTCGTCGATTGAACCGGCGATTTCCCTCGGCGTGATTTCAGCTAATGTTATGGTTGCAGTCGCTGGCGCAGTCTTGGCGGCGCTGTTCCTCACCCAAATTGTTTATCATCGCGCCGGGCTGGTCACGGTCATCAACGCGGTGATCGCTGGGTTGGTTGCGGTTTCCGCCGACCCTTTACATCCGATGCTGTGGCAGGCGGCAATGGTCGGCGCGGTAGGCGGGGTTATTGTCACCGTCGCACCACCGTTTCTCGACAGATTTCGCATAGATGACGCTGGTTTTGTCATTCCAGCCCATCTTTTATGCGGTGTCTGGGCGATGATTATCGCGCCCTGGTACAATCCGGACGCATGGCTCCCCGGTCAGCTTATCGGCGCCGCGGCGATCGCGGTTTTCGCCTTTTCGCTGAGCGCATTATTTTGGGTGGCGCTGAAATATTCCCTTGGGGTTCGCCTGCGCAGCGAAGACAATACGGGCGGCGGCGTAGATGAGGCTCGATTAAGCGATTAAATGCTACAATTGGTTAATAGCCGTTAACCCTTTTTCACGCCCGTCATGTCAATATTCCCCGAAGCTTCCCCGCCCTATCGTCAACACTAGCGCTCCGTACCCGTCTTATGTCAAAACGTCCAAGAAGTCTTTCTCGTCGCTCCGCCCGCAATCGCGACCAGTTTGCCGAGCTAGTTGCCAGCCTGCGCAGCTTTGCCCGCAATGTGCTGATGCGCGCGGGGGGGCTTTCCATGATCCTGCTCGGTGTCTGGCTGGCGGTGGCGCTGGCGACATTTTCGATCAGCGACCCGAGTTTTAATACGGCAACGCCTGCGCTGGTGCAGAACCTCGCCGGCCCGGCAGGAGCCAGTCTTGCAGATCTTTTGTTTCAGACCTTTGGCGCGGCGGCGTTTCTGTTGATTGCGCCGCTAGGCATTTGGGGGACTTCAGCGCTATTTCATGGCGCCCCGGAAGATACCCCGCCGGGCTTTTGGCGGCGGTTGATTAGCCTGCCGATTGCATTGTTGGCGGCATCCGCCGCTGTCGCCGCCGCGCCGCCACCGGCGGTCTGGCCATTTGTCGCCGGCCCCGGCGGGTATATCGGCGATTTGTGGCTGGCGGGCGCAACCGCACTCCTGTCGCCGGCGGGCCTGCCTTATCTTAGGGTAATTTCCGCGGGAGGCTTTGCCGTCATCGCGGTTGTCGCTTATGCGGTCCATTGCGGCCTGACCCGCGAGCGGTTCATGGAGGCCTATTGGGTGCTCCAAGACGCCTATATAGCGGTTGGTGATTTTCTATCTGGCCGGCTCCATGCGCTCAAAGGCGAGGCGGAGGCTGGCGATGATGAAGACTATAGCGACGAAGATGGGGCGGTCTTTGATGAGGATGGCGCCACGTTGTCCAGCAAACGGAAAATAATCCGTAAGCGGTTGAAAGAGCAGGAAAGCAAACGCGAGCGCCGCGAAAGGCAACCGGTTTTACCCGTGTTTTCTGCCGGGGACTATGAGCTGCCGCCGCTAAACCTTCTGGTCAAGCCGCACCATGCCAATCGCGCGGTTATCTCCGACGAGGCGCTTGAACAGAATGCACGGATGTTAGAAAATGTGCTGTCGGATTTTGGCGTCCGCGGCGAAATCGTCAATGTTCGCCCCGGCCCGGTGGTTACGCTTTATGAGCTGGAGCCTGCCGCGGGGGTGAAATCCTCCCGGGTGATCGGGCTTGCCGATGATATCGCCCGCTCGATGAGTGCGATTGCGTGCCGCGTCGCGGTGGTTCCCGGGCGCAACGTCATCGGCATTGAATTGCCGAACCACGACCGCGAAATGGTGTTCCTGCGCGAGCTTCTGGGCGCCGGCGAATATGAAAGTTCCAGTGGCGATTTAACGATTGCGCTCGGAAAGGGAATTGGCGGCGAACCTGTTTTTGTTGATTTGGCGCGCATGCCCCACCTCCTGATTGCCGGGACAACCGGCTCAGGCAAGTCGGTCGGCATCAATACGATGATTTTGTCGCTGATTTATCGCATGGCGCCCGACCAGTGCAAACTCATCCTGATTGACCCGAAAATGCTTGAATTGTCGGTATATGAAGATATCCCACACCTTCTGTCGCCAGTGGTGACCGATCCGCGAAAAGCGGTGGTCGCGCTGAAATGGACGGTGCGGGAAATGGAAGAACGCTACCGGCAAATGTCAAAGGTCGGTGTACGTAACATCGCCGGGTTCAATGCGCGCATTGCTGAAGCGGAGGAAAATGACGAGACCCTGACGCGCACCGTTCATACCGGTTATGACGAAGAAACTGGCGAGCCGGTTTATGAAACCGAAACCCTCGAATACGAAAACATGCCTTTTATCGTTGTGGTGATCGATGAGGTCGCCGACCTGATGATGGTCGCCGGCAAAGATATTGAAGGCATGGTTCAGCGTCTCGCACAGATGGCGCGCGCGGCCGGCATTCATCTCGTCATGGCGACACAGCGCCCGTCAGTTGATGTCATTACAGGCACCATCAAGGCGAATTTTCCGACCCGAGTGTCGTTTCAGGTCACCTCCAAAATCGACTCGCGGACAATTCTTGGCGAGCCTGGCGCTGAACAGCTCCTTGGTCAGGGCGATATGTTGCATATGGCTGGCGGCGGGCGCCTGCGGCGCGTTCACGGGGCTTTCGTTTCGGACAACGAAGTCGAAAAGATCGTTAAGTTTCTCAAAAAACAGGGTGCGCCGGACTATGTCCAGGACGTCACAGAGCTGCGCGACGGCGAGGCTGACGGCGGCGGCTTCGATATTGGCGGCAATACGTCATCAGGCGATGCGTTATATGATCGCGCGGTCGCCGTGGTGTTGCGCGACAGGAAAGCCTCAACCTCCTATGTCCAGCGGCGGCTGCAGATCGGCTATAATCGTGCAGCGACGCTGATTGAAAAGATGGAAGAAGAGGGCGTCATTTCATCCGCTAATCATGCCGGTAAGCGACAAATACTTGTCGGAGAAGACGCCGCCTGATAGTGAGGTCGGCCAAAATTTTAGTAACAGGGTATTTTTGTGACCAGTTTTCATATTTTTAGGCCGGGAGAGGATGCGGCCGATATTTTCCGGTTCCGCTACAAAATCTACGAAGAAGAAATGCACCGCCATGACCGGTATGCAGATCATGAAAATAAGCTCATTATCGACCCGCTCGATAGCCACGCCTACAACATTGCCGCGTATAAGGATGACAGAGTAGTGGGCGTGGCCAGGGTGAATTTTTGCTCAGACGGAGACCCCGGAGAGTACCGCGAATTCTATGAGCTTGAAAGTGTCGGCGTCGACTATCCGGACAAGGTCTCCTACTCCACCCGTATCATGGTCGAGCCGTCAGCACGCGGCGCCGCCTTGCCGTTATTAGTCAGTGTCGAATGCTTCAAGCTTGGCATCGAGCGCGGCGTGAAGTGGTGTTTTTGCGACTGTAACAACAATATGCTGCCATTCTTTACAAAGCTTGGCTATGAAGTGCAAAGGTCCAACAAAACCCATCCAAGCTTTGGTGACGTCACGGTGATGCGGTTCAATTTACATGACCCAAAACACTACGACCGCAAGCGGTCGGTTTTCGCCCGCTACCTAGCCTCGCCGCTCTAAGGTCTGTGGACAATCAACGTGTAGAACCACGAATAGCATTGGGTTCAAGCGCTCTAACGGCGTCAAAGAACGAGCAACCAGTCAGGCGACGACAGAAATTTTCCGTGAAATATCGTCGGGGATTTTGCCGTCCGCCTTCAACTCTTCCCAGTTCCAACCGGTCTCTTTCGGCGATTTTGCATCCTCAACCGAGGCTTCAATCATTTTTGCGTAAAGGTAGCTCGTTGTCTTCATCGCATACTCAATGCAATCGACATCGGCATCTGACGCTACCAACTTTTCGGCATAGCGTTTCATCAGACGGTTATGCGATTTATCGATCTCGATATGGTCGCGCAGAAATGTTAGCGCGCCTTCGGGTACGCCGGCGCCGAGTAATTGATTGGAAATCGCGTCGCCAGAAAGAGTTGGAAGAAATTCGAGAAAATAGAGATAACCAAGATAGCCAAGCGGGTTTCCATTATAGATTTGATAAAACGCATAGGATGTTAGCGCTGTCGTCGCCGGCAGCGGGTTTTTGTATGGGACTTGCGAGGCCTCGCCCCCGAGGGTGATAAAATCGTTGAGCGCAAGCTGTTCATGGCCGATTTCCGACATTGCATGTTGATAGAAGCCGAGCACCATATCGCGTTGCCCGCCGCGAAAAAAAACCGTCGCTAAGGCCTGCAGCTGCGGGTTTTCGCGCACATAATAATAGGTTTGTTTTACAAACGAGCGATATTCATCGACCGTCAAATGGCCGCCGCCCACATGCGCCATTGCCGGTGAGGCGAGGAATTCTCCCAAAACAGATTGAAAGCGGTTTTCAAGTTTTTTGAACATTCTTGTTCTCGATTGCGATTTGTTAACCATTAACAAACCATTAATTTACAAGATAAATTTAAATGTATCAACAGTGAACAGCAGCATTTTGTGGGCGAACGGTCTGAGTTGAGTGTCCTTGTTTTTAACGAAAATATAAAGCTGAGCCCTTATAGACAGGAGCGGAAATGGACCGCTCATGCCGCAGCACGGCCCGGAAAAAATAAATTGGTTAACAGCCCAGTTCGCCTCGGATGAATCCGAAGCGGCTTTTCAGGCGTTTGTGTTCCGGCGCAATCTCAAGAACAATATATGGGGCGCTATGGTCGGGCTGGCGCTGTTCATGCTCTACGCATTTTCTGATTTTATTGATGCAACCGATCCCGAAGAAATAATCATGATCCGCATCGTCACGGGCGTAATAGCGCTGGCCATAATGTCGGTGCTGTTTTCCAAACGATTTGTGAAACATCATGACGTTGTTACGGCTGTTTTCATAACGGTGGTTGCGTCGGCGATGAACTTAATTATCTGGCGCCAACCCATGCTCGATAATACATATTATATCGGGCTAATTCAGGGGTTCATCTTGTTTGGGCTTTTGTTACGGTTAAGTTTTGTTAGCATGATTACGGCGGCGGCGGTTTGCCTCGCTGGGTTTGCGCTTGCGACATTTACAAAACCAGATATCGCTGCTGCGGCGCTACAGTTTGTGAATCTGAGCGGAGTTGCCATAATTTGTGTGGTTGGCGTTTATTTGTTGCAAGGCTATCAGCGCACGGATTTTCTTAAAGCCCTTACAATCGAAAACCAGAACCAGCAGCTCAGCGCGCTTCTGGAAGATGTGCGGAGAGACCATGAGCGCAAACTGGCGGCGATGAACATGCTTGTGCACTTCGTTAAGACGCCGCTTCACCAGATTAACGGGTTTTCCGAAATCTTGATGAGCAACTTCGTCGGCGAAGAAAAGGCCGCATCCGATAAGGACTGCGTAGAAAGCGCGCGCTATATCAAAGACGCCACATCCAACCTTTCAAACAGCGTCAACCGGCTCTTGACGTATCATCGTCTCGACGAAATTGAGCACCAGAACGAGTTTGACAATATCAGCATCGAAGAACAGCTTGGGGATTTTTCAGACATGCTGGATGCGAATATATCCGTAACAATTGAAGGTTCGGCCGGCGCCACCGACACAAATCTGGCAGCGATGAGGACACTGTTTGAAAGCCTTGCCGTTTATTACAATGAGATGGCCGCTCAACCCTTAACTATAGAAGTTGAAATGAGCATAGAAGGCAAAGATGTGACGCGCGTCACCATTCACGACAATTGCGATGTTCTTTTGCATGAAAAATTTCTTGAAGACACCAAGCCGCTGACAAAGATCAGCAACTACTTGACCAGCGCCGGATCAGAAATGCAAATGACGCTGCGCACAGTGGCCCGCGCGATGGAAGTTGTTGGCGGCGGGTTTGAGCATCGGCCGCAGGCGGCTGGAAATATATTCGAACTCAAATTTTTGAACCACAACAAGACGATGCCAGGGCAGGCGCCGAATAGCCTGGCGGCAAGCGACCAGCTTCCGGCGCATGCCGGATAACCTTTACAGCGTTGCAAATGTGGGACGGGAGTGCCCGCAGCAGACATAAATCCCCGGATTCGGTTCGGCTGAAGCTGGCGAGGCGCTGTTATCCCCGTAGTCAGCAAGAACCGTGGCGGAACATGGGCGCGTGTAAAAATTAAAAACTGGAGCGGGCGATGAGATTCGAACTCACGACCTAAACCTTGGCAAGGTTTCGCTCTACCCCTGAGCTACGCCCGCGCTCCGTTTTGCGGCTGCCTGCCGCGGAGGGGGCGTGATATGGCGCAACGGGCCTGCAAAATCAAGCGCTATTCGGCGCGCCGCGCGGGGTGAAGGAACACTATGCCGGCCTGACGACGCCCGCCCCATGCCGGGAGCGCGGGTGTTTTCTCACCGACCGGGATCGGGCACTATCCCAAAAAACACCAGAGAGCTGCGCCATGCCCCCCACCAGAGTTGAGCCCGCAACCAGAGCCGACCTGTTTTCTCTGTTTGAAGCGCTCGCCATTGACCACCAGACTGTTGAGCACCGCCCGGTATACACCGTCGATGAGGGCCGCGATCTGAAGGTCGGCATGCCGGGTGGGCATTCCAAGAACCTGTTTTTGAAAGACAAGAAGGGCGCGCTCTATCTGGCGGTGGCGTGGTGCGACACGGCGGTCGATCTTGTCGGCCTCGGCAAGGCGCTTGGCGCGAAGGGGCGGCTGTCTTTTGGCAGGCCTGAGCTGATGAGTGATACGCTTGGCGTCATCCCCGGCGCAGTGACGCCGTTCGCACTGATCAACGAGACGGCGCGAGCGATCCGGGAAGTGGTGCTGGACCGAACGCTTTTACAATATGAAAAAGTGTGGTTTCACCCGCTTGAAAACAGCGCCACCACCGGGCTTGGGGTCGAAGATATGCTCAAATTCATCCGCCATTGTGGCTTTGAGCCCCGAATAATCGACCTTTGCGCGCCTTTAGCGGCGGATGCATAAATGCCTACATAACGAGTACACAGACTGGCCTTGCCTTTGGCGGGGCGCGGCCTCATTTATTGGGAACTAAGCCCCGGAGAGCCGAAATGAGTGAAATACTGGGCGCAGCCCCCGCCGCGCCGGAAGCGATGGTAAAAGACGCCACGATTGAGACCTTTGAGCAAGACGTTGTGGCGGCGTCTATGACCAAGCCGATTGTCGTCGATTTCTGGGCCGATTGGTGTGGCCCGTGCAAGCAACTTGCGCCCGCGCTTGAAAAAGCAGTGAAAGCTACCGGCGGCAAGATCGCCCTGGTTAAGGTCGATATCGATAAAAACCAGATGTTAGCGAGCCAGCTGCGCATTCAATCGATCCCGACGGTCTACGCGTTTTACCAAGGCCGGCCGGTGGATGGTTTCCAGGGCGCGTTGCCGGAGAGCGAGATCAAGGCGTTCATTGATCGGTTGGGTGCGCTTGGCGGTGATGGCGACGCCCAAAACGACCCATCAGAGGATTACCTAAATGCCGGCGAGGCGGCGTTTGAGGAAGGCGATGTCGCTGCCGCCGCGCAGCTGTTCGGACAGGTGGCGCAAGCCGATGCCGCAAATGTCCGCGCGATTGCCGGCCTCGCACGCTGTCATCTGGCGCTTGGCGATGTGGAACAAGCAAAACAAACGCTGGAGCTGGCGCCGCCGGAGGCGCAAAAGGAAGCTGCATTTACGGGTATCAAAGCCTCTATAGCGCTGGCGGAAGACAACCCGGGCGGCGCCGATATTGCGGCGCTGAAAGTAAAAGCGAAAACCAATCCCGATGATTTGAGCGCCCGTTTTGAGCTTGCCGGAGCCTATCTTTCCGCCGGCTCAATGGAGCCTGCCATTGAAGAATTGCTGGCGGTGATTGAGCGCGACCGCGACTGGAACGATGAGGCCGCGCGCAAAAAGCTGCTCACCGTGTTTGAGGCGCTCGGCGTTGCGCACCCCGCCGCCATCCGCGCGCGCCGTCAGCTGTCCTCTATCCTGTTTTCTTAATGCCAGGAGGGCTCGCTCCGTCACATGACCGGCCAACCGATATCAAAGACAAAAGCGACCCTGCCGCAAACGATTGCGCTGTTTCCGCTCTCGGGCGCCCTCTTGCTTCCTGACGGTCAGCTGCCGCTTAATATTTTTGAGCCGCGCTACCTGAAGATGATCGATGACGTGCTCGGCGGCGCGCGGACCATCGGCATGATCCAGCCCATGGGTTTGTCGAAAAAGACCGATGCGGCGCCAGCCCTTTACAGGGTTGGTTGTGCAGGGAGGATCACGTCTTTTCGAGAATCCGGCGACGGTCGCTATCTGGTGACGCTTACAGGCGTGCGGCGGTTTCGACTGGTTGAAGAAATTGACGTCGAAGCGCCCTATCGCACAGCGCGCATCGACTGGGACGTGTTTGATATTGATGCGCATAAGGATGCTTCCGGAGAGGAAATTGACCGCGAGGCGTTCGTTGAGATCATGGGCGATTATTTGGATACGGAAGGCCTAAAAACCGACTGGGACGCCGTAGAGGAGGCGCCGATTGAGGCGTTGGTGGCGTCGCTGGCGATGGGGTGCCCGTTTGCACCGAATGAAAAGCAGGCGCTGCTTGAGGCTAAAACGGTTGCGGATCGAGCAAAAATCCTGATGGCGCTTATGGAGATGTCAGGCGCTGCTGACGAGCCAGGCGAGTTCGGGCCTCTGCAATGACGGCGGCTTTGGAGGGTTAAGGATAATGGCAGATACTGATAAATCAGATGAAATCGATCCGCGGCTTTTAGAAATTCTGGTGTGCCCGCAATCGGCTGGCCCGTTGGTCTATGATCGCGCGCATGCGGAGCTGTTAAGCAAGAAAGCAGGTCTTGCCTATCCGATCCGCGACGGCGTCCCGATCATGCTGGTCGAGGAGGCCAGAACCCTTAGCGACAGTGACATCGACAAGCTTTGACCCCTCTTAGGGCGGCGCGCCTCATGCATTGAATATCCGACACGGTCTGGATAATCGGTATTGAGAGGGGCCCGGCCTATGCTGTTGTTCTATGATGCGGAAAATGTCGCAAACCGGCACAGCTTCGCCGCGCGGCTCCGCGTCCGGGCGATCTGGCCGGATAACCATGTAAAACTTCACGGCGAGCTGATCAACGTTAATGACGCCACTTCGATTATCGAGCCCTGGCAGGCATTATGCGATGATCTAGCGGAAGAAAACCCGTTTTTTGAGCCCTGGGCGCTGTTGCCGGCGTTGCAGCAATTCGCTGATCAAGAGGTCAAGTTGGCCTGCATCTGGGGCGGACCGGGTCGCCAACAGCTTGTTGGATTTGCGCCCATGCGGATAATGCGCGGCTACGCCAGACTGCCGGTTCGCCATTGGGCGACCTGGATGCACCGCCATTGCTATTATGCAGCGCCGCTAATCCGGCGCGGATATGAAGGGGCTGCGATGGCCGCGCTTTTTGAGCTGTTATGCGACGGCCCGCATAGTCAGCCGATGTTGCGCTTGCCGCATTTATCATCGACCGGCGCAACGGCGATCGCGGCCGCGACAGCCGCCGATGAAGACCGGCGCCATCACTATCAGGTCGGTGAATTTTTGCGCGCGATGCTAGTTGCAAGAGGCGATGCCGCCCCCAACCGCGAAATCGGTCTGAGCAAAAAGAGAACGGGAAAGCTGCAAAGGTTGCGCAAGCGCCTTAGCGCACATGGCGCCCTATCCGTCCGTATGCTAACCGATAGCCCAGAATGCTCGCGTTGGACAGAAGAGTTTCTGGCGCTTGAAGGCAAGGGCTGGAAGGGCCAATGTGGAACCTCGCTCAATTCCTTCCACCGGGAAGCGGACTGGTTTCGCGCCGCCACCAAGGGGGCGCTCGAGGCTGGAAAACTGAAATTCATGCGGCTGGATATTGATAACCGCCCGATTGCGATGTTGGTCGGTTGGGGAGCCGGCGCGGGGTGCTCTCTCAAAACTTGTTACGACCCGGAATTTGCGCGCTATTCGCCGGGTGTGCTGCTGGAAATTGAAAACACCAAGCAGCTTTTATGCGATCCGGGTTTTGTAATGATGGATTCCTGCGCCGCCAGCGACCAGCCGATGATCAACAGCCTGTGGAAGGGCCGCCGCGTCATTACCGGCGTGAATATCAGCGGTCGGGCGCCGGCGAAGCAGGCGATTGTCCGGCTTTGTCAGGCGCTGGAAGGTTTGCGTACGATGTTTCCGGCCTTGGGAAAATAGGCCGCGTATTTACGGCGCTGGCGCTCCCCGATCAAAAGGGTGTATGCAGGCGGACTTTCCCTCTCGATCATTGACGCCCAAGGACCAATGAGATGACCTTATCGCCGCCTGTTGATGCTCCCGCTAGCGACCTGGTTGCGTGCGAAACGCCTGATGAGGCGGTTGCGCGCCTCATTACGCTTTATGATGAGGCCCATGAGCAACTCAAGGAGCGCTTTGAGCTTTATGTCGCTGGGAAATTGGCGCCGGAGCCGGGCGAGGCGCCGACCTATCCGTATTTATGCGCGGTCGTGCCGGCGGAGAGCGCCTCGCAGACCTCCAGCCTGGCGCTCGGCCGGGTTGCGTCCGCCAGCGTCTATGGCGCGACCATCACGCGGCCGGCATTGTTTTCTGAATATCTAAAAGGTCAGCTAGAACGGATTATGGGTCGGTTCGCGGCCAAGATTTTTGTCGGGCGGTCTTTCGCGCCGATCCCGCTTGCCTTTGTGCTCGAAAAAGCCACCGTCGCGCTGTCGCAGGACCAGCGCAATGCGCTTCAATACCATTTCCACACGCCCAACCTTGTCGCCACTAATGACGATATCGTCGACGGACACTTTGTATTAAAACGCAGCGGCACACTGCCGATTTCGCTTTTTAGTGCGGAGCGTGTGGATTACTCACTGCATCGCATTCAGCATTATACCGCAACAAGTCCGGAACATTTTCAGGACTTTATTCTGTTTACAAACTATCAACGCTATGTTGATGAGTTTGTCGCGTTTGGCAAAAAAGAAGTCGAGGCGGGCCGCGCTGATGCGCTGGTCGAGCCGAATGGACGGATTTCGCGCAAGGGCGCGCCGGCGACCGACGATGCGGGCAAGATACCGCAAATGCCGGCCTACCATCTGACGCAAGCCAAAGGGCACGGCATCACCATCGTCAATATCGGCGTTGGGCCTTCAAATGCGAAAACCATCACCGATCATCTGGCAGTGTTGCGCCCACAGGTCTGGTTGATGATCGGCCATTGCGGGGGCTTGCGCCGCACCCAGCGGCTTGGCGATTATGTTTTGGCCCACGCTTATCTTCGCGAGGACAACGTACTGGACGACGTCTTACCGCCTTCAGTACCACTGCCTACGCTTGCGGAAGTCCAACTGGCGTTGACGCAAGCGGTATCGGAAGTGAGCGGCATCGCCCATGGGCGGTTGAAAGAGCATTTGCGCACCGGCACGGTAGTGACGACAGATGACCGCAATTGGGAATTACGATTTGAACGCAATGCAGTGCGCCTCAACCAGGCCCGGGCGATCGCGATCGATATGGAATCGGCGACCATTGCTGCAAACGGCTACCGCTACAGGGTGCCTTATGGAACGCTGTTATGCGTTTCCGACCGGCCGCTTCATGGCGAGATCAAACTTCCCGGTATGGCGGATGCGTTTTATCAAGAGCGCGTCAGCCAGCATTTGGAGATCGGCATTCGCGCCATCGAGCTTCTCCGCGACGAACTTAAAGCCGGCACGCTGCATTCCAGGAAGCTCAGAAGTTTTGACGAGCCGTTTTTGCGGTAAACTTAAAGCTCCCGCTCGTAGATGCGGTAGGTTTTGTAAATCTTGCCGCCCAAATCGGTCAGCATGGTGAGCATCGATTCATTGTTTTCTAAAATCCAGGAAAGCTCTGAATGAGTGACGCCCTTATCCATATTGGCGTCATTGACCATGGCGATAATTTTATAGGCGAAGGCTGCGCCCAACGGTCTTTTATGGAGCTTGCGCCGCACGCCCATCAACGGCATGCGCGATTGTTCTATACCTTTGACCTTAAGTCGCCAAAGCAGTTTTGCCCAATTGAACGGCAACAGCTTGCCGTTAAAGCCGCGAATGGCGTGGTTGATATTGGGCAGGACCAATCCAAAAGCGACAGCTTCTCCATCTAGAAAACATAAAACGATATTGTGCTTTGCGATGATCGGCTTCAGCTCGTCCGCCATATGGCGAATATGGTCTTCTGAGAACGGAATAAATCCCCAATTGTGCGACCAGGCGTCATCAAAGATGTCGACAATCATGCGGATGTCGCCAAGCACGTCTTTGGTGTTGAGCGTGCGAATGGTAATATTCGGTTTGTCGAGCGCCTTGTTGAGAAACTGCATGCGCCGTTCGGGAATGAAATCGCGCACCGGGTAATATTCAAGCGCGTACATGTCCATCGCTTTGGTGAAGCCGGCGCGCTCAAGATGGCTGGCGTAATAGGGCCGGCCATGCGGCATCATCACATAGGGCGGTGTGTCAAAACCATCGACCAGCAAGCCGGCCTCTTCGTTGACCGAGAAATTAAACGGGCCGGCGATTTTGTGGACGCCGTGCTCGCGCAACCAGTCGGAGGCGGTTTTCAGCAACGCATCGAAGATTGCCGGATCGTCCTCTCCTTCGATGAAGCCGAAATGCCCGGCGGCGTCTTTGTGTCGGTCGAGATGCGCCTGGTTGACCATCGCCGAGATCCGGCCGACCGGCGCACCGTTCCGATAGGCGACCCACAATTGATGCGGTGAATCTTTCAACGACGGGTTCTTTGCCGGGTCAAGGCGCGCACCAAGCTCGAACTCGAGTGGCGCGACATAATGGGGGTCGTCGACATAGAGGCGGCTGGCGAGACGGATGAAGGTTTTGCGCTCGGCGTTGTTGTGAACGGCGCGAATTTCGATAGTGTTTTCAGACATCGACGTCTCGCATGTGGCTGTTAAAACGACGCCGTCGATGGTCGCGTTGCGGCGGCGCTGCAACGCCTAACCTTACTTCAGCTTGATTTCTAGCTCTGCACCGGCGGGACTAACCTCAAATAGAGCCTTTTCGACCGGCGGTGCGCTAAACCGGACTTTCGGATTGTTGGAAATACCCCAGGGCTCGGCCGGCAGGCCAATAGGGCTCTTGTCAAAGCCGTCATTGGCGTTTTGATCATGGTAAACGGCAATGGCGAAGGACCCAGTTTTGGGAGCGGTAATGCAAAAGCTGGTCGTCGGGGCTTTTGCGGCGAATTTCACCTGAACAATGCGCCCGCGCTTTTTCAAAAACCCGTCTTCCTGGTTTCGATAAAGATCGGCGGTAATCCGGCCAGCGTTGCGTTTGACACCGGTTACGACAAGGCGGATTTCGTTATCCGATCCGTGACAACTGACATGCTCAAAGTTGAATTTCTCGGGGTCTTCTGTCTTTTTTGCCGATGCGTCGGCAGATGCGGCGATCACAACGGCGCCGATGAAAAGAATTTTTCGAGATACGCTAATCACGCCACACATCCTTCACTACTGAACAGGGTAAACACTATTTTGGGTCCGTGAACGGCCAGCTAAGGGCCGAATTGTGGAGATTTTATGCCTAACGAAAATGTGATCCACTATAGATGAAACCCTATGCAGCTTGGTTTTGCAACATTTCGGACAAAGCCGTGTAGGCGTTGATGATTGCATCAAGGTCCTCATTGGTATGCGCCGCAGAGACGCTGAGGCGCAGGATCGATGTTGCATTGGGCGTGCCAGGCGGGATGGCGAGGTTAACGTAAACGCCATTTTCCATGAGGAAATTCCACGCCATAAACGCCTGCTCGCGGCCCTTGAGCCTGGCGGCGATGACCGGGCTCTCTGGCGCACAAAGATCGAAGCCAAGCTGAGTAAAGGCGGCGTGGATCCGTTTTGCATTTTTCCAAAGGCTCTCGCGCATCGATTGGTCGGATTTGAGCCGCGCTAGCGCGGCTGAGGCGGCCGCAACATTAGCCGGCGAGGGTGAGGCGGTGAACATGTAAGGGCGGCTAGAAAACCTCAAATATTCAAGTTCCGGGTGGTTTGAGGCGACAAACCCGCCGATTGAGGCCAGGCTCTTGGAAAAAGTGCCGGTGTAGAAATCAACCGCGTCCAACACGCCCTCAGCCTCACAGACGCCGCGGCCATGATCACCGAAGACGCCAAAGGAATGGGCCTCGTCGAGCAGTGCATAGGCGCCGTGTTTGTGGGCGACCTCGATAAGCTCTTTGACCGGTGCAATATCGCCAAACATCGAATACATGCCCTCAAAACAAACCAGCTTGCCCTTAACGTTGTCGCTAAGGCGTGACAGGCGCTTGTCGAGGCTTTCCGGATCATTATGACGGAAGCGGATGACTTCCGCACCGCTGAGCGCGCAGCCGTCATAGATACAAGCGTGACAGTCGGCGTCGAGCAGGATGACGTCTTCGGGCGGTTGGGCGAGCGCTGAAATAGCGCCGAGATTTGCCTGGTAGCCAGTGGAAAACACCATGCAGTGCTTAAAACCCAGAAACGCGGCAAGGTCGATTTCAAGTTGACGGTGCGCGGCATAGGTGCCGTTTGCAAATCGCGAGCCCGTGGTCCCGGTGCCGGATTGGTCAATCGCATCCTTCGCCGCCGCGATGGCATGGTCGTCGTAAGTCAGGCCAAGGTAATTATTGGTCCCGGCAAGGACGACGTCCTTACCATTTACGATGGCGCGTGTCGGCCCCTTCATTTCGTCCATAGAGACACCGAATGGGTCGCGGCCGATGCCATCCATCAACGCTTGATACTGTGTCGCGGTGTTCTGAAATTTATCGAAAAGGCTCATAAACTTATGACTGCTCTTTTTTTATTGCATGAATGGCGTCTACCAATTCACCAATGGTTTTGATTTCCGAGATCGTATTGACAGGGATTGAGATGTCGTAATTGTCTTCAATATCCATAACGACATCGAGAACTGCAACAGAATCGATCTCAAGATCGGCGATCAGGTCGGTTTCTCGTGTTAATTTCACGCCCTTATCGTTCAGGGGTTCGATCAGGGTGGAGATTTTTCGAAATACGAGATCGTCATCTTCCTGAATGCTGGACATGGCCGTTTCTCCTGGGGCGGGGCGGATTATTATAGCAAACCGTTTTTCTGATACCAAAGAGCGGTTTTTGCAAACCCTTCTTTTAGCGGCGTTGTCGGTCGCCAGAGCGTAGCATCGCTCAAAAGACTGTTGCGGGCGACCCAATCGGAGTGAAAAAACTCGTTTACTTGGCCTTCGCGTACGCTGGGCTTGCGTCCTACGGCTCTCTCCGCGGTGCTGATTATCTTGTGATAGGCCCCGATTAGCGAGCGTGGGACCCGAATAGTGCGCGGCCGCTTGGCCAGTTGCTCGCCCAATGTGGCGCCAATTTCCGACCAGGCGTGGCCATCGGGGCGCTCGTCTCCTACTTCATATACGGCCCCAGATGGCGCTGAGTTGGCCGCCTCGACGATCGCAGCGGCGGCGTCTTCAACATAAAGAATGGATGCTCGCGCTGGCGTCGACGTTCTCGGTTCTAGCGCCAGCCCCAATTTGACCAGCTTGAAATAAGGCAGCGTCACTAAATCACCCGGGCCGTAGATTGCCGGCAGGCGCAGGGCCAGCCACGGGTTGTTGCCAGACGCGGCCCGGATAGCCGTTTCGCTATCATGTTTGCTGCGCGCATAGGGCGAGACCTCCGGTGCGCGTGCTGATATCGACGAAATATGAATGAGTTTGGCGTGCGCCGCCGCCGCCGCCTGCGCCGCCCGTGCAGCGCCATCGACATTCGTGCTGTGATAGTCATCTGACGCGCGGGCATGAGTGACGCCGGCGAGGTTGAAGAAAATATCTGCACCCTCAGCAAGGGCGTTGAGCGCCGCCGCATCTTCAAGTCCGCCGCGCACAACGGTTATGGTCTTGGGGGCGTTAAAGCGATCCGGGTTTCTCGCCAGCACCCGAATCTCAAAGCCCCTATCCATGAGATGGGAGATGAGGGCGGCGCCGACAAAACCGGTCCCGCCAGTAACTGCAACACGCAACGTTTAAGCTCGAACGTCTGCAACAATTTGCGGCTTGGCGGTGCGGGGCGTGCGTTCTTCGGTAAAGGCGCCATCCAGATATTTGATCTTGACCTTAGCCCTCGACAATTTACCCGAGGAGGTCATGACCATTGAATGTGGCCGCGCAAGCACAACCTCGGCCGGTGCGCCGGCGGTGTTCTGGACGACGGCGGCAATCTCACGTTTCAGAGCCGCCAACGCTTCGTCATTCATGCCGCGGCGTTCCACGACAACGACAATCCGTTCGCCGCGACCGTCATCGACGGAAAATGCGGCAACGCCGCCGCTTCTGACGCCGGCAACTTTTTCAACCGCCCATTCAATGTCTTGCGGCCAGATGTTACGCCCATTGATAATGATTAGGTCTTTGGCGCGCCCGGTAATAACAATCTGTCCGTTGAGCAAGTAGCCCATGTCTCCAGTGTTGAGCCAGTCGCCTTCATACATTGCCGCCGAGCTTTCCGGGTCGGAATAATAGCCGGGCGTGAGGCTTGGACCCTTAATAAAAATACGCCCGACATCGCGCTCGCCGAGCGCAGAGCCGTCATCGCCGCGCACTTCTATCGCATGGTCCGGCAACGGGTAGCCGCAAAGCACAAATCCACGCTTGTGTTCCGACGAAGTTACGGCAGACGCCGGCTGGGCGACGCCGGAGCGTGTGTAATGGCGCATATCGACTTCGTCGACATTGACGGGTGCGCCAAGCTCCGGAAAACAGATTGCCAGCGTCGCCTCGGCCATGCCGTAGCTTGGCGTGAAAGCCGTTTTGTTAAACCCAAGCGGGCCGAAAGCGTCGGCGAAGGCCGTCAGCGCTTCGGGCCTGACCATGTCGCCGCCAATACCGGCGACACGCAGGTTCTCCAGATTGATTGATCCGGCTTCTGCGCGTGCAGCGCGTTTGGCGGTGAGATCATAGCCGAAAGACGGGCTATAGGTCATCGTAGATTTTTGTTCTGTCATCAAACGCAGCCACATAAGCGGGCGGCGGACAAAATCCGACGTTGCCAAAAAGTCGACAGATATCTGCACCACCAGGGGCGCCAACAAAAAGCCTATCAACCCCATATCGTGATAGAGCGGCAGCCAGCTGATGCAGCGATCTCCGGCGCCAGCGCGCATGCCATGCCGGGTTATTGCGGTCAGGTTGGCGTTAACTGAGCGCTGGGTTCCGATAACGCCCTTTGGCGCGCTGGTGGATCCGGACGAGTACTGAATATAACAATATTCATCCGGTCCAAACGGTTCGGCAACGGCGCCATTCCCCTGAATTGCAAAAAGCGTATGGAAATCGAAAATTGTAGCGCCCGGAATTTCTTCTGCGGCTTCGGTTAAGAAATCAGTGAGCGCCGTCGGGCCGATGACCGCAGACGCAGATGCGCGCGTGACCATTTGGCGGATCTGTAAAATATAACCATCCTTACCGCCAAGATTGACCGGCATTGGCATTGGCGCCGGAACCAGGCCGGCATATTGGCAGGCGAAAAAAGTGATGACGAATTCTGGGCTGGTCTCGGCGACGATGGCCAGTCGGTCGCCGCGCTTGAAGCGGGTGGCCAGGCGGTTGGCAAGATCAAGCGCCCGCCGGCGCACATCCGAAAACGGCAGCCGCGCGGAGACTTCGCCGCGGAGGTTGAAAAAATTATACCCGGTCTCGCCCTGCGCGGCATAATCAAGCGCCTCGCTAATCGTATCAAACCCACCGACAAGAGTTCGCAGCCCCTTATTAAGGGTTGGCGTCGACTTACTCGGCTCAGGGATTACTGTCATTAACGCCCCCGTACTGCGCCGGCGCATAGCCAGCTCAAGACGATGCGCCAGACCATCCCCCTGGCCGGACGCTGCTATAAAATTTCGCACGCACCTTCTTGGAAACGTCAAGCCAGCCCATAGCCTTCGTTCGGCGCGCAAGTGTGATTTTGAGCGGATACAGGTGCACAGGTCAACCGGCAAGCCCAAGGCTTTTTGCAATGCATCAAGATTTGCGCATGGATGTTACAAATGAAGCAAACAGCGGGTTTGCGCGGATGTGCCGCGCTTGCAGATATATCACAAGGGGCATAATTTCTCATGCTTAATGTAAAAAGCGCCGACACATCGTCGGCGGATTTTAATTGAGGACGGACAAAAATGCAGGTTTTTGTTGGCTATAAAGCTTGGAAAGAGAAGGAATATCTCCTTAATCGCATGAATTTTAGCGATCTCGTGCGCGCGTATGTGAGCTATCCTGCCATTCAGGTCTATGCCGTGATCTTGGTGGTTGGCCTGGCTGTTGGGCTCGCGACCATGAGTTCGTTTCTCGCCTTTGCCGTGTCCTTTACCGTTGGCGCGCTGCTGTTCCAGATCGCCTGGTATGGCGTTCACCGGTTGGTTCTGCATGGCAGCTGGGTGTACAAGACGCCGCATCTCGCCAAATTATGGAAACGCGTGCATTACGACCATCATCGTTTTCCCAACGATCTGGCGGTGCTTTTTGGCGGGCTTCACACGACGCTGCCAACGATATTATTCGTTGCAGGTCCGATAGGGTATTTGATTGACGGGGCTTCCGGGGCTGCCGGCGCAATATCAGGTACGGTGTTGATGACCTGCATCACCGAATTTCTGCATGCTGGCGAGCATCTCGCTTTCGAACCGAAGGCACAGTTTTGGAAAGACCTCAAAAAGCGCCACCTGGCCCACCATTTTCATAATGAAGACGGTAATTATGGAATATCTGAATTTTTTTGGGACCGTGTTTTTGGCACTTTTTACGCTGAAACCGAAGACCGCCCACGCAGCCCGACCGCCCGCAATCTTGGTTACACAGACGAAATGGCCGAGATATACCCTTGGGTTAAAGAGGCGACCGACGCCGAGCCAGACGATAAAAGGGCGATGCGGTCACGCGCGGCTTAACTTGATCCAGAATTCACCCTTTTTTTCATCTTTTTCGCCCTGCTACGACAACGGGCCAAGTTTAGGTTGATTTTAACCGGCGGCTTTGCCAGTTTCCGCGCGGACATTCATCGGGGCCTGGTTGAAGCGCGCGCGTGAGTAAAACGTCGCTGCGGCCATATCAGCAATCACCCCACGATTACTGAACCAACTCCCAGGAGAGAAATAACATGAGCATGTCGCTTTGGTTGGTCATTTTGGCCGGCTTGGCAGCCATTGGATATGGCGCCTTTACTATCAATTCCGTCCTGTCGATGCCCGCGGGCAATGATCGGATGAAAGAAATCGCCGCGGCCATACAGGAAGGCGCCACGGCGTATCTCAATCGTCAGTATACAACCATCGCCATTGTCGGCGGCGTGGTGTTTTTGGTCTTGCTTGTCGCCTTCGGTCTCGACTGGATCCCGGCCATCGGCTTTGCCATCGGCGCCGTCCTTTCCGGTGCGGCGGGCTTTATCGGCATGCAGGTGTCGGTTCGCGCCAATGTTCGCACTGCGCAGGCGGCAAGTGAAAGCCTTGGCAAAGGTCTTTCGGTCGCGTTTCGTTCCGGTGCGGTCACCGGCATGCTGGTCGCCGGTTTCGCATTGATAGGCATTGCCGGCTATTATGGGCTCTTAACGGCGGGTCTCGGCCATGCGCCGGAAAGTCGTGATGTTGTCACCGGTCTGATCGCGCTGTCACTTGGCGCTTCCCTGATTTCCGTATTCGCCCGTCTCGGCGGCGGCATCTTCACCAAAGGCGCAGATGTTGGCGGTGATCTTGTCGGTAAAGTTGAGGCCGGCATCCCTGAGGATGATCCGCGCAACCCGGCGACGATTGCCGATAATGTTGGCGATAATGTTGGCGACTGCGCGGGCATGGCGGCCGATCTGTTTGAAACCTATGTCGTAACCCTTGCAGCAACCATGGTGCTCGGCTCGATTTTGTTCACTACGGACGCCGCCAATTTCATGTTCTATCCGCTGGCCATCGGGGCTGTGTGCATTATCACCTCGATTATCGGCACCTATGCCGTCAACCTCGGCAAAGGGTCGACCAATATCATGGGCGCGCTTTACAAAGGCCTGATTGTCACAGGCGTTTTGTCGCTGGTAGCGATCGCGATCGTTACCTATCAAATCTTTGGCTTCGGCGAAGCCATAGGACAAACGGCTAGCGGTGCATCATTTACCGGCCTCAGCCTGTTCATCTGCGGCGCGCTTGGCCTGGTCATCACCGGGCTGATCGTCTGGATCACCGAATATTACACCGGCACGAATTTCCGTCCGGTCCAGTCAGTGGCGAAAGCCTCTGAGTCCGGTCACGGCACAAATGTCATCCAAGGCCTTGCCGTTTCAATGGAGGCGACTGCCCTGCCGGCCCTGGTTATCGTTGTTGGCATCGTCATTACCTCAAACCTTGCCGGACTATACGGGATAGCAACCGCGGTTACGACTATGCTGGCGCTTGCGGGCATGATTGTTGCGCTCGATGCATTTGGCCCGGTCACCGACAATGCCGGCGGCATTGCGGAAATGGCGAAACTTGACGAATCGGTTCGCAAAACAACCGATGCGCTCGATGCGGTCGGCAACACTACCAAGGCCGTCACAAAGGGCTATGCTATTGGCTCAGCTGGGCTTGGCGCTTTGGTGCTGTTTGCTGCGTATACGGAAGACATCAAGCACTTTTCTTCGCATCCTGTGGAATTTCCGTTCTTTTCCGATGTGGCTGTCGACTTCTCATTGTCCAACCCTTACGTGGTCGTCGGCCTCTTCATTGGCGGTCTCCTGCCTTATCTGTTCGGTTCGATGGCGATGCAGGCGGTGGGCCGCGCGGC
The DNA here is from genome assembly GCA_021776455.1 of Hyphococcus sp. Taxonomy (GTDB): domain Bacteria; phylum Pseudomonadota; class Alphaproteobacteria; order Caulobacterales; family Parvularculaceae; genus Hyphococcus. The sequence goes on from JAJFFX010000056.1 coordinate 91,893, forward strand.
CGGCGCCGTTGTTGAGGAGGTGCGCAAGCAGTTCCGCGAGGATCCGGGCATCATGGCGGGCACGTCGAAGCCCAATTACGGCCGTACGGTCGACATGCTGACACGGGCGGCGATTAAGGAAATGGTGCTGCCCTCGTTGTTGCCGATCCTGTCGCCACTGGCGCTGTATTTTGTAATCGATCTGGTTGCCGATAAATCGGCGGCGCTTTCGGCTGTCGGTGCGATGTTGATGGGCGTGATTGTCACGGGTCTGTTCCTGGCGCTTTCTATGACCGCCGGCGGCGGGGCTTGGGACAACGCCAAAAAATATATTGAGGACGGCAATTTTGGCGGCAAGGGCTCTGAGGCCCATAAAGCCGCGATTACCGGCGACACGGTCGGCGATCCCTACAAGGATACCGCAGGGCCCGCCATCAACCCGATGATCAAGATCACCAATATCGTGGCCTTGCTGTTGCTGGCGTTTCTCGCCGGGTAGCAGCGCTGGGCTGATCGAAAAATAAAAAGGGCCGCGCTGTTGCGGCCCTTTTTTATTGGCCCTGCGCCAGTTAAATATACATCACGCCCCGCAGGGTGTTTTCGTGCTAGCGAGCCAATTTAGGGACCGGCCAATGACAATGAGTAAGGATGCGGTGCGACCGACATATAACCGCCCGCAATGTCACCGATGACGTTGAACAATTTTACCGCAGTGATTTTTGATTGCGACGGAGTGTTGGTCGATAGTGAAATTTTGGGCCTTGATCAGTCTGCGGCCTATCTGCGCGAGCATGGGTTTAGCTGGTCGCCGGCGGAGCTTGTGCGGCTGTTTACAGGGTTGCGCGATGACGTTTTCTTTGGCCGTCTGGGCGAAGAGTATTTCACCATTAATGGGCGCGCGCCCGATGCTGGATTTTTCGACGGTTTGCTGGCGGTGCAGCGTTCGCGCCGCGATGAATTGCTGCCGGTTCCTGGCGCGGAAGACGCGCTCGCCGCGATGGTCTTGCCGATAGCGGTTGCATCCTCCTCGGGCCGGCAATCTCTGGATAGCAAATTGAAACGCACTGGCCTTTACCGGTTTTTCGACCCGCATGTTTATTCCGCCGAGCTTGTCGCTGACGGCAAACCGGCGCCGGATATTTTCCTTTATACCGCGGAGAAAACCGCTGCTGATCCGGCGCGTTGTCTGGTCATTGAGGACAGTGAGAACGGTGTTCTGGCGGGTTGTGCTGCGGGCATGACGGTTTGGGGGTTTGTTGGCGGCGGCCACTGTTTTGACGGCCACGGGGAGGCGCTGGCGCGCGCTGGCGCAGCGCGCATTGTAGATAATTTCGCTGAACTCGCTTCACTTCTTGACGCTTGAGCCGGGGAGGACGAGGCTAGGCCCATGAATTTTGGCTCTGACAATTGGGCCGGCGCGGCGCCGGAAATTATAGACGCCATCGTGCGCGCCAATAAAGGTTTGGCGCCGGCCTATGGTGGCGACGACTTGACGGCGCGGGTTGAGGCGCAGTTTTCTGATCTGTTCGAGACCGATTGCGCGGTTTATTTTGTCGCCACCGGCGGCGCTGCAAACGGCCTTGCGCTTTCGGTGATGACGCCGCCTTACGGTATGGTCTTGTGCCATGAACAAAGCCATGTGCAGATGGATGAATGCGCCGGACCAGAATTTTTTACCGGAGGCGCGAAGTTGCTGCCGATTGCTGGAAATGCCGGCAAGCTGACCCCACAAAGTGTCGCCAAAGCCCTTGCCAGTTTTCCTCACCGCCCACCACACGGTGCGCCGGAGCATGTGTTGTCATTAACGCAAGCAACCGAATGTGGTACGATCTATTCCGCTAACGAACTAAAGGCGCTTTGCGATTTTGCACATGCGGCGGGTTTAAAGGTTCATATGGATGGGGCGCGGTTCGCCAATGCGGTTGCGGCGTTGGACGTGTCCCCGGCAGCGTTAAGCTGGCGGGCCGGCGTTGATGTTTTGTGCTTCGGCGGCACAAAAAATGGCGCGCTTGCTGCTGAAGCCGTGATTTTCTTTGACAAGACAATGGCCAAAGATTTCGAATTCCGCCGCAAGCGCGCCGGGCACCTATGGTCAAAGATGCGCTTTGTCGCCGCCCAGTTCGATGCTTACATTGCCGATGATTTGTGGCTGAGGCTGGCGCGCCACGCCAATGCCATGGCGGAGGAACTATCGAATGGGCTAGCGGTGACGGGCGGTGTTGAGATTTCATATCCGACCGAAATCAATCAGGTTTTTGCATGCTTTCCAGACGGTGTTGCTGATAATTTAAAAGACCAGGGTGCAATCTTTTTTCCGTGGGTGACGCCTGGCGATCCGGCAAATGGAAAAATGCATCGGCTGGTGACATCGTTTAACACCACATCGCAGGAAGTGGACGCTTTTTTGAAAGCGGTTGCGGACGAGATGGCTGCTTAGCCATCTCGCATGTTAACCCGACGGCTTCTCGCGCCACCATGGTCGCGTATAATACGCAAACAAGGCAAAAAACCCGAACACGGCGAGAAGCGTGACCCAGCCGATCCAGGCCTGTTCCATCATCAATGCGCCAACGCTGACAAAAGCGAAAATCGGCGGCGCCATGCCGACCGCCGAGGTCCAAAGATAAGTCCGAAACCTCACCGGGCTGAGGCCGGAGCCATAGTTAACAACCGTATAAGGAACAAACGGGATCATTCGTACGAGCAGAAGGAAGACCGCACCGCGCTGGTTCACCTGTTTTTCAAAGCGCGCCAACGTCTTCTGGGGCAACAGGCGGTTGACGATTGGCCGGCCCAGCAATCTTGCGAGGCAAAACGCTAGCGCGGCGGCAATCATCGCGCCGATCCAGGTCAACACAAAACCCTCCAGCCGGCCAAAGGCGGCGCCGTTGGCGACCGCGATGGTCTCGGCCGGCAGCGGCAGAAACGACACCACCACCATCGCGCCAACAGCGACCAGCGGCGCCCACGGCCCCATTTGATCAATCAGGGCCCGGTATTTTTCCGGGTCCATGAAGATAGACCAGAATTCGGCGTCGAATATTTCCATTATGATGCAAGTCTATTCGATAAAGGACGTAGCAGCATTAATGCAGGGCCGGGTTGCGGCAAGATGTCAAGCGTTGAAGGGTTCGTATGGCGTGACGGGCTGAGGCTTTTCGAGCTGGGCGCTAAATCCAACCGGCCGTCTCGCGGCGGATGATGGTTTGGAGAAGGCGGGTCATCTCCGGCGTATCATTGAGGCAAGCAATCGTATCGAATTGCTCGCCGCCCGCCGCCAGAAAGGTCTCGCGTAGGGCGATATCGATTTCTGAAAGGGTTTCGATGCAGTCGGCGACAAAGCCCGGCGTGATGACGGCGATATTTTTAATCCCGGCGCCTGCAAGCTTAAGAACCGTCTCTTCGGTCGCTGGCGTCAGCCATTGGCCGCGCCCGAATTTCGACTGGAACGTCATCGGCGCATAGTCTTCCATCCACCCCATTTCCGCGCGCAATAGCTGAGCCGTCTCACAGCAATGCTCGTAATAGGGATCGCCGGCCTCAACATAACGCTGTGGCAAACCATGAAACGAAATAACTACCCGCTCCGGTGCGGCGTCGCCAAGCTGTCTACGCGCAACATTGGCAAGCGCTTGGATATAAGCGGGCTCGCCCGGAAAAGCCGATGCGGTTCTGACTTCCGGCCGCCAGGCCAAATCTTTGAGCGCCATCATAACCGCATCGTCGACACTTGCTGACGTGGTTGCAGAATATTGCGGATAAAGCGGGAGAATTAAAAGCCGTGTGCAGCCCTGATCGCGCAAAGCGCTAAGGCGGCTGGCGACCGATGGCTGGCCATAGCGCATCGCCCAGTCGATAATCATTTCACTGTCGAAGGTTTTCGCGGCAGCTTGCGTTTGGGCTCGCGTGTAATAGCGCAAGGGACTTTCATTGCTCTCTATGCGCCATATTTTTCTATACTCCTTCGCCGTCGCCGCGGGTCGTATATTGAGGATAATGCCGTAAAGAATCGGCAGCCACAAAATGCGCGGCAGATCGACAATTCGCGGATCGCTGAGAAATTCACCGAGATAGCGGCGCACAGCGCTTGGCGTCGGCGCATCGGGCGTGCCGAGATTGACAAGCAAGACGCCGGTCCGGGCTTGCCTATGCTCGGGCGAGGTATGCTTGTCTTGTTGAGCTATGTCGGTCTCCTGTAAAACACGCAGCATTAGCCGCAGCATCTCAATGAATGTGGCGGCAGTGCTTTTGCGCTGATGCGCGGAAAAAATGAAGGCCTAAAAAGACACGCCTTATGACGCAGCCGGTCCGCCGCGAGGATGATAGCGCGCCGTCCGGTCTTTTGTCCGGTAGCGGGCCTCGTCCTGGAGGCGGACTTTACGGCGCAAGCGGTCGGTCTCACCAAGAGGGTGGAATGCCGGCGCCAGGATCGCCTGCTCATCACTGTGTTGCGCTTCGCGCCGCTCACGGGCGCGTATCGCTAGACGATTTTTGATGCGATAAGACGCGCGCGGAGCGTCTTGTCCGGCGACCTCAGGGTCTTGCTGAAGCGCCAAAAGGCCGCGCGCGCCGTCGCTGCCCGCCGCCTCATTTTTGAGATACCAGGCTAGGACAACAGTGAAGGTCGCTAAAATCGCGATGAATACAAGCGCTTCCAATGTTAACGTCCTTGCATAGGCGTAGTGGGTTCGGTTTTGCTGTTAATATTGCAAATGCCGTGCAACTTGGCTCTGCTTAGGGCATGAATCAGGAGGGCGCTCAATCGCCGGACGGCGAGTGCGAGGTCATGGCGGGTGCGCAGTAACACCCGCCAACGGTTTGGTATTGGCCTAGAGCCGTGCAGCGTTTGGCAATGCGCCTCTATCCGGCCGCGTTGTGGATACGGTCGAGGCGCGGGTGATCGATATTTGCGACAAATTCATCGGCTAGTTGCTCTGTGCATTGAATGTCGGCGGCGCGTTCGCCGAGAGACCGCGCGCCTGGCGTTGTGCAGGTTTGGCGGGCCTTTGTGAGTAGCCGAGCATGCAGGTCTACAGCGCCGCCGGTGGTGTCAAGCTCATAAATCTTATATGAAAATTCAGCGAGATCATTTGCTGCAGCGGGTGCGGCTGCAATAGCGGCAACAGAGGCGGCGACAAGAGCGGATAAAGTTTTCGGGGACATAGGTGTTCCTTTTCTTTCAAGGTTGTGCGCCCCGTGAAATTCAATGGTCTGATGATAATTGCCATCAGAGATCATCGAACACATAAATAATACGAATACGGCGCATATTTGAAAATACGCCTTGACGCTTGGCCTCCTCGGTTCGTCGAAAAAACGATCACAGCGACGTCAACTTGACGGGTGCGGCCAAAAATGCTGGATGCTGGCTATGACCTATACTGGAAAATGGGCGCTGATTACCGGCGCATCGGCGGGGATCGGCGCGGTCTTTGCGAAAGCTTTGGCGGCGCGCGGCGCCAATCTCGTTCTTGTCGCCCGGCGTGAAGACCGGCTCAATACGCTTGCAGAAGAGTTGAAGGCGGCGCATGCAATTGATGTGCGGGTTGTTGTCGCCGATCTTGCCGTCGACGATGCGCCGAATACGGTCTTCGCCCAGCTGAAGGCCGACGGCGTTGATGTCGATATTCTGGTCAACAATGCTGGCTTCGGCATGCCTGGCGTCTACACCGAGAACGACTGGCAGGCGCATCGCGACTTTATCGAGCTGATGGTCACCGGCTATGCGCATATGGCGCATCTGTTTCTGCCGGGCATGTTGGCGCGCGGTTATGGCCGCATCATTCATGTCTCTTCGGTCGCCGGCCTTGTTGCCGGCTCGTCTGGACATACGCTTTACGGCGCGTCAAAGGCGTTCCTCGTCAGCTTTGCGCAATCGCTGGCGGCCGAATGCGACGGCAAGGGCATCAATGTCACCGCACTTTGCCCGGGCTTTACCTATTCGGAATTCCACGACGTCAACGACACGCGCGGGCTGGTCTCGGCCTTGCCGAAATACATGTTCATGGCGCCAGAACCCGTGGTTGAGGGCGCGCTCGATGCGGTTGAAAAAGCCCATGTGGTTTATGTGCCGGGCGCGTGGAACAAATTCGTCGTCTGGCTGATGAAAGCCCTGCCAAGACCTTGGGGCGCGGCTGCGGTGCGTGCCCAGTCGCAGGGCTTTCGACGGCAGAGCGCTTAGCGACCCCGGGACATCAATCAACGCCCCAAGGCCGGCTTTCTATACTTTATACTTTATGCGCGTTTCGCGTGAAGTTTCGTCAGCCCTTTGTCGTCGATGCCGGCGATAACCCGGTTAACAACATTGCTTGTGCATTCGTCGTGTGCTGCGTCGAGCTTTCCTGTTTCTGTGCATAATTGCGAAGCTTCACGGTGCAGCCGGCTATAAAGACGCTTTGTGGCAAGGTAACTGCTCAACTCAGTGTCGTTATAATGAAAAAAGAAATCTGTCGACGCTGATACCGGCGTTGCGAATAAGAACGCAGCTCCGGCGAGCGGGATAAAAAGGGCGGCTAGCTTTGAATTTATGTGCGGCATGTTGTGTTATGTTCTCCTGAGGTTAATGCGAGGAATATCTCGCTACTGTGTGCCCGCCGCTTGTCGTCATCGTTCAAATGACGACGCCTATATGTAACGTTCTGTGATAATTTCCATTCGCTTGGTCGTGAATAGACTGCGCTTCGTCATAAAATGGCTTGGCTCTTTGAATTGTGAACTGTTCTGAGCGGTGGGCTCTAGCGGGCGCTGACGCTCATCCCGCTTTTTGCGCCCATGAGCGGTGTTCCTGGTCCAGCCCGTAGGCGGCCATGGCTGCGAGGGCGACGACGTCGCCGACGCGGGCGCCAACCTGGGCGATTTGCACGGAGTGCTCAAGCCCGATGAGAACCGGTCCGATCACGGTTGCGCCGCCAAGTTCGCCGACCAGCTTTGTTGAAATCCCCGCCGAGTGAACTCCCGGCGTGATCAGGACATTGGCCTCGCCCTTGAGGCGTGAGAACGGATAAATTGAGCGGACTTGTTCGTTCAAAGCCATGCGCGGGGTCATTTCGCCCTCATATTCAAAATCGACATCGCGGCGGCGGTCAAGAATTTCGACCGCGCCGGAAACGCGTCTGGAATGTTCCGTATCAGGATTGCCGAAATTGGAGTAAGAAACAAAGGCGAGTTTAGGATCGAAGGATAGGCGGCGCACTGCATGCGCGACTTGCATGGCGATGTCGGCGAGATCTTGTGCGCTCGGAAGCTCGGTAACGCTGGTGTCGGCGACAAACAGGGTGCGGTTCTTGGTCAGGAGAATTGACATCCCGATCATCCGCTCGCCAGGGCGCGGATCAATAACCATGCGGGCGTTGCCGAGCGCAACGTCATAGTGGCGAGTGACGCCGGTAACCATACCGTCAGCATGGCCATGGGCGAGCATGCAGGCGGCGAAAACATTGCGGTCAGTGTTGATCAGGCGCTGGGCGTCGCGGTGAAGGTACCCCTTTCTCTGCATCCGGCTGTATAGATGGTCAGTATAGACAGGATTATAATCTGAAAGCCGGGCATTGTGAATTTCAAACTCGCAATCACGCGCCATGCCGAGCGAGGCGAGCCTATTTTTAATTTCGTCTTCACGGCCGACCAGGATGGCGCGGCCGAGGCCTTCTTGTTGAAATCCGTGCGCTGCACGGATAACCGTTTCCTCTTCGCCTTCGGCAAAAACAATCCGTCTTGGCTCTTCGTTGGCGCGTAAGGTGGCTTGTACTTTTTGTAAAAACGACGCTGAGGGGTTGAGCCGGGCGGCGAGCGTTTGTTTGTAACCGTGAAAGTCTTCAACCGGGCGCCTAGCAACGCCGCTATCGCCGGCGGCTTTTGCGACCGCCGGCGGGATTTCAGAAATCAGCCGCGGGTCGAACGGCGCCGGGATAATATAGCCAGGCCCATATTGCAGGCGTTTGCCATAGGCGGCGCCGACCTCGTCCGGAACGTCAGCGCGGGCGAGCTTGGCGAGCGCCTCAGCGCAGGCTATTTTCATCTCTTCGTTGATGGTGCGCGCCCGCGCATCGAGAGCCCCTCGGAAGATGTAAGGAAAGCCGAGCACATTATTGACCTGGTTCGGATAATCGGACCTGCCGGTGGCGATGATGGCGTCATTGCGCACCGCTTCAATTTCCTCTGGCAGAATTTCCGGCGTCGGATTAGACATCACGAAGATGATCGGGTTTTTCGCCATCGACTTGATCATCGCTTGCGTGACCGCTCCGGCGACCGAAAGGCCGATGCAGACATCCGCCCCGTCCATCGCCTCGACGAGCGTGCGTTTGTCGGTTTCCACCGCATGGGCGGAACGCCACTGATCCATGCCGTCCGGCCGGCCTTTATAGAGCACGCCTTTTCGTCCGCATACTAACACATTTTCATGTCGAACGCCCATCGCCTTAATCAGGCTGACCACCGATAACGCTGCCGAGCCGGCGCCGGCGACGGCGATTTTGGCTTCTGATATCGACTTGCCGGCAATATCGAGCGCGTTGATTAGCCCCGCCGCAGTAATGATAGCGGTGCCGTGCTGGTCATCGTGAAACACCGGAATATCCATCAGCTCTTTCAGCCGCTGCTCAATGATAAAGCTTTGCGGCGCGGCGATGTCTTCGAGATTGATGCCGCCAAAGCTGGGGCCGAGATATTTGACCGCATTGATAAATTCGTCCGGATCTTTTGTGTCGATTTCGATGTCGATGGAATCAATGTCGGCAAAGCGTTTGAAGAGGACGGACTTGCCTTCCATCACCGGCTTGGCGGCCAGCGCGCCAAGATCGCCCATGCCTAAAATCGCCGTGCCATTGGTGATGACGGCGACCATGTTGCCTTTGGCGGTATAGTCATAGGCGGCGTCTGGATCGTCGGCGATCCTTTGAACCGGGACAGCGACGCCGGGCGAATAGGCCAGCGACAGGTCGCGCTGGGTCGCCATCGGTTTGGTTGGCGTGATTTCCAGCTTGCCGGGCTTGCCGCGGCTGTGAAATAGGAGCGCTTCCTCGTCGGTGAATTTTGTGGTGTTGTCGTCCATCTTATTTTCCCGCACAAATTGCCTATCTAGCGCTTAAGCGGTTGCCCCTCCTGACGCAAGAAAGCCCTCGCCGATGCCAGTTAACCCACCAGCGATCAAATTAAAGCGCGCCTATGAACGCCCGTCCAAATCGGATGGCCAGCGTATCCTGGTGGAACGGTTATGGCCGCGAGGAATTAAGAAAGAGGATGCGGCTTTGTTCGTCTGGATGAAAGAGATCGCGCCGAGCACAGAGCTGCGCAAATGGTACGATCACGATCCAGCCAAATGGCCAGAATTTCAAAAGCGCTACGTCAAGGAGCTGGCAGGCAATGGCGAGGAGGCCCGACGGCTGCGCGAGATTTGTGCAGCGGGGGCGACGACCTTTATTTTTGCGGCCAAAGACGAAGACCGCAATAGCGCGGTCGTGTTGAAGAAATACATAGAAAAGCATGCCTAGAACATTGGGCGATTAACAGGTGCAACCCTTTTGCACCGGATGGCGTTTGTGTGTTTGATTGTCAGCTTCAGGCAAAACCGTTATGCGTGCATCAAGCACAAGGAGAAAATCTTATAGCGTTTTCCGTATTCCGTGAATGCGGTAAACTTCTGACCAATCTTCTTTGCCGTCCTTGGATAATTTCATATTCCATTCAAAGGAATTTTTTTTCATATCGAAAAATGTGATGCGTACATATTGACCGCCAAAGTACGGATCGTCGGATAGCATAACGACTTTGCCCTCATCAGAAGTGGCGCTAAAGCCTTCCGGTTTTGTTGAGTGCGTCGTCAACCAGCTCATATACCATTTTTTCTGTGCGACATTGTACACACGAACATTGGTTCCACGCTGGCGTTTGTTTTCATCCTCCAGCGTGGTCGACAATGGCGGAGAAATGTAATCGTCATATATGGACCACCCGCCCATGCCCCAATAAAAATTCCAGTCTGCGCTGGACACCTGCTCCCAGCCGCTACCATCTTGTTTCGGCGCATCTTCCGTGACAGCCCATTGGCCAATCATTGTGGCCATATGCAAAAGTTCAGCCGGCGCTGCTTCTGCTTTTTGCCCAAATGCGCTTGCTTCATGGATAGGATCGGTCACAGACCCTTGAGCGCAGGCGCCAAGGAAAACCAATGCGCCCGTCAGCGTTGCGAGAAACTTCATATGAACCCAATCTCCTTTGCCAATGTTGGCTAATACGTACATGACAGATGGCATGGTACAAAACTAAATAAAGGAGCTGAGGGGTAGAGGTCACGCTCCAAACCGCTCGCGGCGACCATTGCAGGTCGGCGGTAAAGCGCTTACCTAAGGCATCCCTAAAGCCCGTCAGGTAATGAAAGCCGCTCCATGTTTATCCAGACCGAAGACACGCCAAATCCGCAATCGATGAAATTTCTGCCCGGCCAGCCAGTGCTTGGCATTGGCGCGTTGGGCATGGATTTTCCGACCATGGGCTCGGCGGCGGCATCGCCGCTTGCGGCTATGCTGTTTGAGACCGATGGGGTGATGAGCGTTTATCTTGGGGCTGACTTTATCACCGTCACCAAGGCGGAGGCGGTGGAATGGATGCATATCAAGCCGGCGCTCCTCGGTGCGGTCGCGGATTTCTTCGCCGCCGGTCTGCCGGTGCTCAATGAGGGCGCGGAGGCCGCGTCTGGCAACCCGGCGACGCCGCTCGAAGATTACGAGGGCGAGGACCGTGAGGTGGTGGAGCAGATTATCGAGTTGATCGACACCCGCGTCAGACCCGCAGTCGCGGCCGATGGCGGCGACATCGTGTTTAAACATTATGAGCCGCGCACCGGCGTCGTCTTTTTGGCGATGCAAGGCGCCTGCGCCGGCTGTCCGTCCGCGACCATGACCTTAAAATCCGGCATTGAAAACATGCTCAAGCACTATGTGCCGGAAGTGGCGAGCGTTGAGGCTGTTGAATAACGGTCAGGCGAATTTTTTGTTTATGTCAAAGTTGGTTTTCGGTTTGCGTAAAGCTTGATTGTTTAGCGCCATCCGGGTGAGAGTTACGTACGCTAGAAAAGGAAATTCCCATGTCTGACAAAGTTTACGCCATTTCAAAAGTCGTCGGCACCTCAAAAAAGTCGATCGAGAACGCCATCGATAACGCGATTTCGACGGCCTCCAAGTCGATCAAAAATCTCGACTGGTTTGAGGTGAAGGAAACCCGCGGTTTTATCGATAATGACAAGGTCGCCTATTATCAGGTCAGCCTTGAGCTTGGATTCCGCTACGAAAAATAATAATCGGCTGATATCGCTCTACCACCCCGACCGGAAGTGACCGCCCATGTCTGACAAAATGATCAATGACCAGGCCCTCGATATTATCTTTCGCGAGGCGCGCACCCATAATGGCTGGGAGACGCGCGCGGTGTCGCGGACGCTGATGCAGGCGGTCTATGATTTGACCAAATGGGCCCCGACCTCGGCCAATTGTTCGCCGGCGCGGTTTGTGTTTGTCGCCTCACCAGAGGCCAAGGCGCGGTTGAAGCCGCATTTAAGCGAAGGCAATGTCGAAAACACGATGGCGGCGCCCTGTTGCGTAATCATTGCCCACGATGTGGCGTTTTACGAGCGGTTGCCGGAATTATTTCCGCATGCGGATGCAAAAAGCTGGTTTACCGGCAATGACGCGCTGATCAAGGAAACAGCCATACGCAACGGCACGCTTCAGGGCGCCTATTTCCTCATCGCCGCCCGCGCACTTGGGCTCGATTGCGGGCCGATGTCCGGATTTGACCAGGCTGGCGTCAACAAGGAGTTTTTCTCCGGCACATCTTATGAGGCGAATTTCCTTTGCAATATCGGCTATGGCACGGACAAAGATATGTTTGCCCGCTCGCCAAGGCTTGAGTTTGACGCGGCCTGCGAGATTATCTGACCGCCGCTAGCGTAAGCGCTGCAAACTTTTCCCACGGAAAATTTCCGCCCGGGTCTGTGCGCCTTTCCGGGTCAAGCCGCGCATGGCTGACCACATGGGCAAGGCTTGGATATTTCGCCCATGCATAGCGGACGATTTGCGCAGTTGTGCGCAACTGCCAATCGGAAAACCTGTCGCCGCCATTTTGCGCGTTGACGATTTCAACCCCAAGCGACCAATCGTTCACCCGCCTTGCGCCATCATAAACATCCGGGTGGAAACAATCATTGCGCACATGCCAGGCGGCGCGGCGCTCCGGCGCGCTCGCCCAGACAAAATCTCTGTGCGCCGCCTCGTTCTCGTCTGCAACGAGCCAATGAAAACTGGCGCGGCGCGCGGCCATCACCGAGACAGCGCCCTCGGTGGATGACCCGGCGGTTGCGTGGATGACGATGGCGCGGATCGCATTTGCCGAAGCTTCAGGCCGCGCCGATGTGCAGTCCGGCGCGGCGGCCCAGGCGGCGGGGTGAATTTTCTCGTGCAGGGGATGCGCTGCCGGCCGCGCCTCCGCCGGCAGATTGAATTGAAAATCTTTTGGATCGCCCATGGCGGTCCTCCTTTGTTGCGCCGCCTTGCGGCGGGGCTTGGTTTGGCCGCCTCCCATAGGCGGGACTGAAATTTGGGATTTGCGCTGCCGCCGGCGGGGTTTATGCAAAGCGCCATGTTGGTCATGGGCCTCGATACCGCGTTGCAGCGCTGCTCGGTTGCTATCTTAAGGGATGGCGCGGTGGTGGGGGATCAATCCACCGACATGGCGCGCGGTCATGCTGAGCATCTGGCGCCGATGGCGGCAGCGGCGCTGGGGCAGGCGGGCGTCAAAATTGCCGACCTTGACCGGATTGGTGTTGTCGTCGGGCCCGGCGGGTTCACTGGCGTCAGGATCGCTCTTTCCTTTGCCAGAGGCCTGGCCATCGGTGTTGATGTTGACGTCGTCGGGATCACCAGCCTGGCGGCGCTGGCTGGGAATGCGCGCGACACTGATAGGGGCGAGCTGATCGCGCCTGTAATCGATGCAAGGCGGGGCCAGGTTTATGCGGCGCTGTATGAAAAAAGCGGCCAATGCCGCGTGCAACCATTCGTTTCTGATCCGGAACAGGCCCTAAAATTGGTTGTTGATGCTGCGCAAACCGCAAAAATTGTCACCATCGGGTCGGGCGCTGGCCTGGCGCCTTTTGGTGCATGGCGGCAATCGGAAGGCGATCAACAAATAGACGCCAAGGTCGTCGCTGCTCTCGCCGCAGATGCCGCTCCCCCCTTTGGCCGTCCGCCGCCGCTCTATCTGCGCGGTCCGGATGCGACGCCGACCGAGCCTTCTCTGGCGCCGCGAAAATGACCTATACAATCCGGCCCGCTGGTCCTGATGACGCCGCCCTGTTGGCGCGGCTTGAGGCGCAATCTTTCGGCGAGCGCAGCTGGGGAAAAAACAACGTAAAGGCGAGTTTTGTCGCGCCGCGCGTGACAATTTTGCTGGCGGGAAAAGCTGCAAATCCGCCTTCGGGCTTTGCCATGTGGCGCGATCTAGAGGGTGAGGCGGAGCTGTTGACCATCGGCGTAGAGCCGGGCGCGCAACGCCAAGGTCTCGCTGCCGCGCTATTAGACGCCGTTTGCAAGCAGGCGTTAGAGGCCGGGGCGGTGCGGCTGTTTCTTGAGGTGGACGCCGGCAATGAAGCCGCCCTTGCGCTATACAGGGCGGCGGGCTTTAAAAAAATCAGCCTGCGGCAGGCCTATTATCGTGATGGCGCCGATGCCGTCGTTATGCAGGTGATGTTGTAGAACCACGCAAGGTTTCGCTTTACGGTTGCAAGCCCGATGCGACGCGTGGATAAACGGTCGCATACCCCGCACCGCCTCGGAGACATGTGAATGGATCGGCTAGAAAAAATTTGCAGCCAAAAAGGCATGCGCATGACCGAGCAGCGCCGCGTCATTGCGCGGGTCCTGTCGGTGGCGGCCGATCATCCCGATGTTGAGGAGATCCACCGCCGCGCAGTTGAGATCGACGCCAATATCTCGATCGCCACGGTCTACCGGACGATGCGCCTGTTTGAAGAATCCGGCGTCGTTGAGCGCCATGATTTTCAGGATGGACGCGCGCGCTATGAAGAAGCGACCGAAGACCACCATGACCATTTGATCGATTTGCGCTCCGGCGAGGTGATCGAATTCGTCAATGACGAAATCGAAAAGCTGCAACGGCGCATTGCCGAAGAGCATGGCTACAAGCTGGTCGACCACCGGCTTGAGCTTTATGGCGTGCCGCTCAAGAAGCGCGACGCTTAAAACGCTCATTAGCAGAATCAACCAAAAACCAGCCTGGAATCTTGACAGACATCAAGGTAAACTGACTAGTGTACTGGGTGTTTAATCACATTCTAACAGCCTCACGGTAAGCGGTTAGCGGCTGGCGAAATTTGGAGAATGAACTGATGGCGACCTTGCGCGAGCTTTATCCCATTCCTGATATCGACCCTTGCTGGAGTGTTCCCCAGAATTTCGAGGCGTCGTTTGACTGGGATTATGACGATGGCCGCAAGCAGATGATGCACCTTTATCAAAAGGGTAAGGACATGCAGTGGGATGCGCTCAACCGCATCGACTGGGGCCTTGAGCTTGATTCTGAAAACCCGATGCAGCTGCCTGATGAGGTGATGGGCATTTTTCATACGCCCTACTGGGCGAAGATGAATAAAAAGGAGCAGACGGAATTTCGTCGCAACTCGCAAGCATGGACGATGTCGCAATTCATGCAGGGCGAGCAGGCGGCAATGATCTGTGCAGCGAAGATCGTGCAGCAGGTACCGGATCTGGATGCAAAATTTTACGCTTCGACGCAGACCATGGATGAAGCGCGCCATGTTGAGGCCTACAAAAAATATCTGGGAAAGCTAGACCTCGCCTATCCGATGACGGCGCCGCTGCAGGAGCTTGTCGATCAGGCGCTGCGTGATTCGCGCTGGGACATGACCTATCTTGCCATGCAAGTCGTGATTGAGGGCTTGGCCTTGGCTGCCTTTGGCAATCTACGCGAACTTTCGAAAAACGATCTGACGCAGCAACTAAACGCTTACGTGATGGAAGATGAATCGCGACATGTAGCGTTCGGTCGGTTGACGCTGAAAGAATATTATCCGCAACTCACACAAGCCGAACGTGATGAGCGCGAGGAGTTTCTTGTTGAGGCCTGCTATTTGATGCGTGACCGGTTCGAAGGTCGTGAGCTTTACATCGATATGGACCTTCCCGTTGACGAGGTTATTGCAGCGCAAGAACAGACCGAAGCGCGCAAGCTATTTAGAACAATGCTTTTCCAGCGCATTGTGCCAATCGTCCGTGATATCGGTCTGTGGTCTGATAAAATTCAGACGGCCTACGCAAAAATGGGCGTCATTGGTTTTGCAGAAATTGACTATGAAAAATTGTCGGCGGACGATGAGAAGCGCGCCGCGGAATTCGATGAAATCAACAAAAACCGCCGCGAAAGCTATGTCGAGGAAGTCGCAGCATTAGGCGCGACGGCGGCGGAATAAATTTACGACGGGCAATAAGCGGCGGCGAGAATACGCCCCTGGCTCGGTTCCTGAACAATGAGCGCACAATGTTCGCCGGCTTGCGGCGCTTCCACGGTTAGTCGCTCGCCTTCGCTGACGACTTCGCCGAGAGATTGCAATTCGGTGGCGACATTAATCTCTTGGATAACCATTCCGGCATTCTCGCCGTGATGAATTTCAGTACTTACAACAGGTTTCAGCGCCACCAGAAACGCCTCGCCGCCCGCTGGCGTGGCGCCAATATCAAACACGAGTTTGTCGTCATCACGGTGGGCTGCAATCGCCGCTGCCGGTTGGCCGGTCCGTGCGGCGTTGATCAGGGCGCCAACATCTTCACGGTTAGATCCAACGGTTTCAGCGATGCCGTTGACCACGATTTGTGGCGTATAGATCGACCGGCGTCCGCGCAGATTTTTGTTATATTGGCGCTGGCGTTTTGTGCATTGCGGGTCCGAATAAGGATCACGCCATCGGCCATGGCGGGTCTCGAGCTTGTTCCAGTAATCGACATGCCAGCTGATGGCGATGACGTCGTCGCGCGATGCGAGCTCTGAAAAAAACGCATCCGCAGCGCGGCACTTGCTGCAAGCCTGGGAGGTGAATAATTCGACCACCACCGGTCCATGGCTACTGTCTTGCGCCAAGCCTTGTGAAAGGCCTTGCGTCAGGCCCACCGCAAACAGCGCAACCGCGCCGACAAAATTTCTTAACATCCAAAACCGCATAATCTACTCGCAACCGCCCCCTGCCGACAGTCTGCCGCCGTTGATCGTCTTATTCAAAGCAATCCTGCTCAAATTCCCGCGAGTATCGTTACCCGCCGGTCATTGCATCTCGCCGCCCGGCTGCCTAAATAGCCGCGTTTGAAGGAATTAGCGGCCAAAAATGACACAAGCGCGGCAAAAACAAGGAAAATCGGTCTTCATCCGCACCTATGGGTGTCAGATGAATGTCTATGATTCCGAGCGCATGGCGGGTCTGTTAAAGCCGCTCGGCTATGGCGTGGTCGAAGCCCCGGACGCTGCTGACCTCGTCATCCTCAATACCTGTCATATCCGTGAGAAGGCGGCGGAAAAAGTCTATTCCGAGCTTGGCCGGTTAAAGAAGATCAAGACCGCGCGTGTGCGCGACGGCGATGAGATGGTGATTGCGGTGGCCGGCTGTGTGGCGCAGGCGGAAGGCCCTGAAATTATCGCCCGCGCGCCGGTGGTCGATCTGGTGGTCGGGCCGCAAGCCTATCATCAGTTGCCGGAACTTTTGGCGCGCGCTACGCGCGAACGCGGTGAGGTGCTTGCAACTGATTTTGCGGTGGAAGAAAAATTCGACCGCCTCGCTGAACGCCAGGCAGATGGCCCGGCGGCCTATCTCACCATTCAGGAAGGCTGCGATAAGTTCTGCACGTTTTGTGTCGTGCCTTATACGCGTGGCGCGGAAGTCTCGCGCGGCGTTGATGCAATCACTGCGGAGGCTCGCTCGCTTGCGGTGCAAGGGGTGAAGGAAATCACCCTGCTGGGCCAGAACGTCAATGCATGGCGCGCCAACGCGCCCGCTGGCGGGGCCGGTTCGGACGGGTCGACGTGGGGTTTGGGCGAGTTGTGCCGCCATCTGGCGAAGATCGACGGGCTCGCCAGGATCCGCTTTATGACCTCTCATCCGCGAGATATTGATGACGGCCTGATCGCCGCGCTGGGCGAGGAAGAAAAGCTGATGCCTTACCTGCACCTGCCGGTGCAGGCGGGGTCGGACAAAATCCTGAAAGCCATGAACCGCGGCCATAGCGCCAAGACCTATATCAGCCAGATCGCCAAAATCCGTATGGCAAGGCCGGATATTGCCCTTTCCGGCGACTTTATAGTTGGTTTCCCAGGCGAAACGAATGAGGATTTTGAAGCGACATTGGCGCTGGTCGAAGAGATTCAGTACGCGTCGGCGTATTCGTTCAAATATTCCCGCCGACCCGGCACGCCGGGCGCGGCCATGCCCGGTCAGGTCGCGGAAGGTGAGAAAAATCAACGCCTCATCCGGCTGCAAGCGCTTCTAGAGGCGCAGCGGGCGGCGTTTAACCGTGCTCAGATTGGCAAAACCCTGCCGGTTTTGTTCGAAAAACCCGGCCGCCATCCCGGCCAGCTCATTGGCCGCTCGCCATATTTGCAAAGCGTTCACGTTGATGCGCCACAATCCATGCTAGGCTCCATTGCGCCGGTGCGCATCGCAGATGTAACGCCCAATGCACTTGCCGGCGTGCTTGTAAGGAAAGCTGAGGTCGCCGCTTGAGCGAACGCAAAACCGCAGACCGGGTTGATCATATTGAGTTTGACGACAACCGGCTGGTGGCCGAGTTGTCTGGTCAGCACGACGCACATCTCGCCATCCTTGAAGATACCCTCAGCGTACGGATTGATCCGCGTGGCAACCGTTTTGCAGTTAGCGGCAAGGCGCGCGCGCGCGCGATCGGCGTCTTAACCGCGCTATATGAAAAACTCGAGCGCGGCGAGCCGGTCGGACCTGGCGAGACGCTGGCCGCCGCCAAACTGTCCGCCGCGCCGGCGCCGAAATCGGTAAGGCCTGAGGTCGCGTCGATCAAGACGCCGAAACGGTTGATCTCAGCGCGGTCCCCCAATCAGGCGGCCTATCTTGAAAATCTTAATTCTCACGACCTGACCTTTGGCGTCGGCCCAGCCGGCACTGGCAAGACCTATCTTGCGGTCGCTCATGCGGTGGGTCAGTTGTTGAGCGGCGCTGTCGACCGGATTATTTTATCGCGCCCGGCGTTGGAGGCTGGCGAGCGGATCGGGTTTCTGCCCGGGGACATGAAAGAAAAGGTCGACCCATTTTTGCGTCCGCTCTATGACGCACTAAACGATATGATGCATCCGGACTATATCGAGCGGCGCATCGCCGCCGGCGATATCGAGATCGCGCCGATTGCATTCATGCGCGGGCGCACCCTGGCGCGCGCGGCGGTGATCCTCGATGAGGCGCAAAATGCAACGCCTGAGCAGATGAAAATGTTTTTAACCCGGCTGGGCGAGGGCGCGCATATGGCGGTGACCGGCGATCCCTCACAAACTGACTTGCCGGCGGGGCAAACCTCGGGCCTTGCCGATGCGCTCAGGGTTCTTGGCGGCGTTGAAGGCGTCGGCGAGACCCGCTTTACCGCCGCCGACGTGGTCCGCCATCCGCTCGTTGCGCGGATCATTAACGCTTATGATGCGGCCGGCGCAAAAAAGGGCGGCCGTGATTGAGGCCATGATTGACGTTGTCATAGAAGATGAAGGCTGGCCGGAGGCCGCGGCGCTGGAAGCGCTGGCGGCGCGCTGTTACGATGCCGCGCTGGCGTTTGAGCCATCGCTTACCGGGGAAATTGCGCTGTTGTTGACCGACGATGCGACTATGCGCGCCCTCAACGCCAAATATCGCAGCAAGGACAAGCCGACCAATGTTCTAGCGTTTCCTGGCGATGACGAAAATGGCGGCGGTTTTGTCGGCGATATTGCGCTGGCGCGCGAGACTTGCATTCGTGAGGCGAAAGACAAACACATCGCATTGCAAGATCATGCGGCGCATCTGATAATTCATGCGATGCTGCATCTCGTTGGATATGACCACCAAACCGATGATGATGCCGAAACGATGGAACAACGTGAGGCGGAAATAATGAAACGCCTCGGGATCGCCGACCCCAATATTGACGTTGCCAATGGCGCAGCTATGGAGACACGCCGATGAATGGCGACAGCGCTGGCGGCAGTCGAGAAGATGGGCCCGGAGGCGGTCTCATTGGGCGCCTTCGCGCATGGTTTGGCGCCCCGCACCCTGCCCGCGATGAGTTTGCCGGCGCCGCTGAGAGCGGCGAGCGTGATGCGATGGAAAGCATGGTCCGGACGCGCCGTGAAATGATTGAACGGGTCGTCGCTTTCGACCAGAAGCAGGTCGTTGACGTCATGGCGCCCCGCGCCGACATCGCCGCCGTTGATATAGAAACCACACTTGATGCATTGATCCAGATATTTGCTGAAGCCGGCCATTCGCGCCTGCCCGTTTATCGCGGCGATCTCGATGATCCAGTTGGCATGGTGCATATAAAAGATGTCGTCGGATGCGTTGCCGATAGGAGAAAATACCGTTCCGAAAAGCCGCATCTGGAATCCGGTCCGGTGCTGAAGCAAATCCACCGCGAAATCCTTTATGCGCCGCCGTCGATGCGCATCACCGATCTACTGCTCCGAATGCAAGCATCGCATATTCATATGGCGCTGGTGATCGACGAATATGGCGGCACTGACGGGCTGGTGACGATTGAAGATTTGGTTGAGGAAATCGTCGGTGATATCAATGACGAGCATGATGAGGAAGAAACTCCGACCGCGGCGCCGCATGTCGGCGGCGGATGGATTGTTGATGCGCGCGTTGAACTTGATGAGTTCGCTGAGGAAACCGGGGTTCATCTGGAGGCGGATGACGATGAAATCGGTACTGTCGGCGGTTATGTGGTCTCCCTTGCAGGCCGGGTGCCGCAGCGAGGAGAGGTCATCGTCAGTGATGATGGTTTTGAGGTTGAGGTCATTGAAGCGGATGCGCGCAAAGTCCGGCGGTTGCGCATCCGGCCGTCATCGATGAAACCGAGCGAAGCAGCGGAATAGGGCGCGCGATGATGAATGCGAGAAGCGCGCTTGACGCCGCCGCGGCCGCGCTGGAGGTTGCTGCCGCCTATCTTAAGGGCCTTTCGGGCTGGCGCCGGATGTTGGCGTCATGTGCCGCCGGCGTCGTTACCGCGCTGGCGCTGGCCCCGGTCTATGCGCTGCCATTAATGGCGGCGGGGTTTTCGGTGTTGATTGTGCTGATTGACGCCGCCGGCGCCGGGTCGCGCCCAAGGCTGCGCGCCTTTGCTGCGGGCTGGTTTTTTGGCTTCGGCTATTTTTTCGCCGGCATTTACTGGATGGCGTTCTCGTTCTTTGTTGATGCGGATCAATTTGCATGGATGGCGCCGTTTGCGGTTTTGGGGATGCCAGCGTTCTTGGGCATTTTTACCGGCGCGGCGACGCTCGCTGCATCGCTTGTCTGGCGCCCGGGCTGGCCACGTATTTTTATCTTTACTGCCTTCTGGGCGGCGTTTGAATATTTGCGCGGGCATATTTTAACCGGCCTGCCCTGGAACCTTGCCGGTCAGGCGTTGGCGGGCGCGGCCATCGGCGCCCAGACCGCCGCATGGTATGGTGCATATGGATTAAGCTTAGTTACGGTGTTTCTGGCCGCCGCGCCGGCTGCCGGCCTGTCCGGGCAAATGCGTATAAGAGATGTGCTGGCAGGCCCGTTTGCGACGGTTACCGGCGTAACCCTGATTTTCGCAATCGGCGCGGTGCGCCTTGCGCTGCCGGAGCCGACGGCGGATGGCGAAAATTTTGTGCGCATCGTTCAGCCGAATATTCCCCAGCGCGAAAAAATTGACCCGAATATGTGGGGGCGTAATTTTTATAGGCTGCTTGACCTATCCAAAGCCGATGCGCCAAGCGGTGCGCGTTTGTTTATTGTCTGGCCGGAAAACGCCGCCCCATTGCTCGATGAAGCCGATAGCGCGCTTAGCGTTTTGTCGAATGAACTGCCTGAAGAGGCCGTCTTGATCGCGGGTGCGGTGCGCCGCGAACCTGATGGCAACGGAGCTGACCGGTACTTTAATTCAATCATGACCGTTGTCGAAACGCCGGAGGGCCGGCATGCGGTCAACTATTATGACAAACACCATCTGGTCCCGTTCGGTGAGTATCTGCCGTTCTATGATCTGTTGCAGGCCGTTGGGTTGGCGCAGCTTACGCCATATGGCGATGCCGGTTTTGCCGCTGGTGGCGGCCCGCGCGTTGTCCGTGCAGGCGGTCCGGCGTTCTCGCCGCTGATCTGTTACGAAGTGATTTTTCCCGGCGCGATCTATCCCAGGGCCGAGCGCCCGCAATGGCTGGTGACCGTGACCAATGACGCCTGGTTCGGCGACACCTCGGGTCCGCGCCAGCATCTCGATCAGGCGCGGCTGCGCTCGATTGAGAGCGGACTACCTATGGCGCGCTCGGCCAATACTGGAATTTCCGCCTTAATCGACGCCAAGGGGCGTATCTTCGCGCGGGTGAAGCTCTATCAAAGCGGCGTTATCGACGCAGCCCTGCCGCCAGCTTTGCCGCGCACGCTCTATGATCGCACCGGCGACTGGTTTTTCTGGATACTGACTGTCATAAGCCTTGCTACGGGGGTAATCTGGGGCAAATCACGCGCGCGTTACTGACGCAGCCTGCAACCTTTGCGCGATGATCAATATCCCGTAATATATCCCGGAGAGTTATGCGCCCATCGAGCTAGAATGGCTTTTGTAACGAGGTTAGAAATGGTCAAAGCGACCAAACCCGCGGAAGCGGCGCGGAAAAAAACTGTGAAAAATAAAAAAGGCGGCCCCAATCCGATCGATGTTCACGTTGGCGGCCGGGTGCGGCTGCGGCGGATGATTCTCGGTCTCAGTCAGGAGGCGCTCGGTAAATCGCTTGGACTAACCTTTCAGCAGGTGCAAAAATACGAAAAAGGCGTCAACCGCGTCGGCGCCAGCCGACTGTTCCAGCTTTCGAACCTGCTCGATGTGCCGGTCCAGTTTTTTTACGATGACTATGACGTCAAGACCGGCGGGCGCGCCTTTGGCATGGCCGAGCCGGATATTGGCGATGCCTTCATGAAATTCGTCAATTCGCCGGAAGGCGTCCAGCTGTGCCGCCATTTTTCAGCAATCAAAGACCCGCAGGTCAAAAAGCGGGTTTTGGACCTCGTCAAATCGATCGCTGAGACCGAAACTGCAAAAAAGAAAAACTAGCCGCACGCCGCCACGTCATTCAATTGGACAGCTGCAAATCTATTCGCTATATCGCCGCCCCATATAAACTTTTCTTTATATGTAAGGGGCTCGATTTTTCATGACGCGCAAATCCTATCTATTTACTAGCGAGAGCGTTTCGGAAGGACATCCCGATAAGGTCTGCGACCGGATCTCCGATGAGATTGTCGATCTGATCTATCGCAACGCCGCCGAGAGCGGCATGAGCGCCTGGGATGTGCGTGTCGCTTGCGAGACGCTGACGACGACCAACCGCGTGGTGATCGCCGGCGAAGTGCGTGCGCCTGAGGGCTTGATGAACGGCGCGGGCGGCGTTGCGCCGGAGGCTTTTGTCGCAGCAGCGCGGGCGGCGATTAAGGATATCGGCTATGAGCAGGACGGGTTCCACTGGAACACCGCACAAGTCGAAGTCCTGTTGCATGGTCAGTCGGCTGATATTGCCCAGGGCGTTGACAGCGCCGCTGATACGAACGCAGAAGGCGCGGGCGATCAGGGCATCATGTTCGGTTACGCCTGCCGCGAGACGCCTGCGCTGATGCCGGCGCCGATCTATTACAGCCACAAGATTTTGCAGGATTTGGCGGCCGCCCGTCACGCCGGCCAAGGCGAGGCTGGCGCGCTTGGTCCAGACTCGAAAAGTCAGGTGACGGTGCGTTATGCCGACGGCAAGCCGGTAGAGATCGTGTCTATTGTTCTGTCGACACAACATCTCGATGACAGTTGGGACTCAGACAAAGTCCGCGCCGTCGTCGAGCCGCATATTCGCCGCTCGATTGGCGATATGCTGATCGCCGACGATTGCGCCTGGCATGTGAACCCGACCGGCAAATTCGTGATCGGCGGGCCGGACGGCGATGCCGGGCTCACCGGCCGCAAAATTATCGTTGATACTTATGGCGGCGCCGCGCCGCATGGCGGCGGGGCTTTTTCCGGTAAGGACACCACCAAGGTTGACCGCTCTGCGGCATACGCATCGCGCTATCTCGCCAAGAATGTCGTTGCCGCTAATCTTGCCGAGCGCTGCACCATTCAGCTCGCTTATGCGATCGGCGTCGCCCAGCCGCTGTCTGTCTATGTCGATCTGCACGGGACCGGCCGCGTTGATGAGCCGGTACTGGAACGGGCGCTGCGCGAAGTGATGGATCTGTCGCCATCCGGGATCCGCCGGGCGCTTGATCTTAACAAACCGATTTACGCTCGCACAGCCGCTTATGGCCATTTCGGCCGTGAACCGGATGCTGATGGTGGTTTCAGCTGGGAAAAGGTAGACTTGGTAGAGGCGCTCAAAGCGGCAGTCTGAGGCTGAAACGGCAATTTTCTGCGGTTTTTTTACGTGACCTATTGGTTAGGGTTGTGCTGTTGCGGAAAATTCACCATCGCTTTACTATAAAAAATCTAACAACGGCGGATAGCCGCCACGAGGACGGGGCATAAAATGGCGAAAATCGAAAATAAAGATAATTTACTGGCGACACTGACTAAGGTCTTGGCCGTGACGGCCCCTGCGGCCTTACTGCTGGCGGCTTGCCAGCCTGAAAGCGGCGACAGCGGTGCAGCAGACGCTGCTGCAACCGAAGCGGCGGACGCCGCAACCGAAGGCGACCACCACGACGGCGCTGAGGCTGACGACGGCCACCATGATGGCGCGGAAGGTGAAGCCGAAGCAGAGGGTGAAGCCGAAGCAGAGGGCGAAGCTGAGGCAGAAGGTGAAGCCGAAGCAGAGGGCGAAGCCGAAGCAGAGGGCGAAGCTGAAGCTGCAACCGAGTAATCGGTATCAAGCAAACTCAATCGAGAATTTGAAAAGGCGCTCCCAGGGAGCGTCTTTTTTTTGCCGAACCGTTCGCCGATGGTTTTACGCCGAGAGGGTTTCGGTGATGAGAAACGCCGCATCGCTGGCGTCGCTATAACGAACCTCAAAGACGCGAACCGCCTGGCGCCATTCATAGATCTGCCGGGCGCTGTCAAACTTCAGCGGTTCTGGCCCTTTGCGGCGCATCGCATTGAGCGCAACTAAGCCACCCGGACCGTCCACTTCAGATATTTCCGCCGCAGCGGCGTCGGCCTCGTACACTGGAATGACGACCGCGCGAACCTTGTATGCGCCGCTGTCATTTTGGTCTTTGCACGGAATGAAGTAACCGCGCGCAGCGCCCCATTCCTGGATTGTCCCGTCAATATAGTCGCCCGCACCGCCAAGCGCCCCGGCGTCGTCCTCATCTATCCGCCCCGGCGCAGTCAGCGCCGCCGCTTCGCCCGGCGCTGGTCCGAGGGCGCATGCGCCAGCGATGAGTGCGCCGCCTTGCGCGGTCGCATAAGTCAGCGCCAACGTGTCCCAGCGCCCGCGGGCGTTGCTGGCGAAAACTATCGCCCCTTGTGGCGATGTGCATAAAGATGCGTTGCAACACAGTTGGCTGGCATAATCATTGAGGAAGATATCGCGCAGCGCATCGGCGATTTGCGACAGTCTGAGCCCCGAACGGACCAATTGTGGTCCCCGGGCAATCGCGTAGCCAACCCTGCCGCGGAGGATGTCTATTTCAATGGCGGGGTCTTTGGCGTCTGTGCGCAAAGCACCGACCAAAATTTCCAAACGCGGGCGAATTTCCGCCGCGCCATAACGCAACCGCACGGGCCTTTCGTTGACCTCAAGCCATTCCTCGCAGCGCCAGCTTTCACCGAGCCCGCTTTCCTTGGAGCTGGCTGGCGCCTCCGTCGGCGTTTGCACATCGTGCGCCATAAGCAGGCCGGTCTGTGTCCAGTCGCATATCGCATCCCAGACATTCCGGCTCAGCGCTTCGTGCTCCGCCTCGCTGGCGCCGGTCAGGCGCGCCATCTCCTCGGTGATTGCGTCGGGCGCTGCGCCTTGCGACGCCTTCAGCCAGATGAACGAGCGCACCTCATTTGGCGTCGTGAACTGTCCGGTCTGCTGCGAGAATAACGCCAGCCCATGATCAAATGTGAATGCCTGGTCGCCAGCCGGTTGCAACGGCATTTCCGGCGGCGGGTTTTTTGAAACCACGCGGGCAAGCACAACATCGCCATAACGCGGCGCCGGAAAGAACGGCAGAAATTCGCTGGCGTCCTCGCCCGGAAATATACGCTCAAACCCGCCAGCATGCGCCAGCTCGTCAGCCGCCTCGGCGATGATCTGGTTTTTATCAGCGCGCTCGTCAAACGGCTGGCGCGCGCGGTTCAACCCGATCAGCCCGACCATATCGGCGACCATGGCGCGCTTGGTCGCGTCTTCCTGGCGGCCGCCGCTCCCGGGTTCAGCGCAGACCTCTAGCGACGGGCTGAGATTGCATTCCAGCAGCCATGGCTTGAGCGCCGTGTCGATCATACAGTCCAGCCCGATAAGCTCGTAACAGCGAGAACCGATCGCACCGGAAGCGTTGATGCGCTGGCGCATCTGTTCGCGCGCCGCGATGGTGGTGAGGATGGCAATGTCGCGAATACCGTCAAACAACGCGTCTGGGTCGCCGCCCTCGCGCCGCAGCCAGGTGCGATATGTATCAAAACCGTGAAAGACGACGGACGCCTCCGCGCCCTCATTGAGCGCATTGACGTCCGGGTTGGTCAGGTGCGCATAGAGGTTGTTATAGTCGCCATGGCGATAAAGCTCGGAAGCGAGCTTTACGAATCCGTCTTTGTAAAGATAAACCCGCAACGGATCGACAGAACGGATCAGCACATAACATCGCAACACATATTTATAACCATCATAAAGATGCGCGTCGGCGAGATAGTCTTGCGCCAGCCATTTTGCGTCATTGGGGAGCGTCGCCGCATCCTGGTGGACGCTGATCCCGCGCCCCCGCGACAGGCGTTTGGGCTTGGCGATCCATTTTTTGTCCGGATGAAGAAAGCCTTCGCGCTGCAAGGCGTGATAGTCGTCTGGCATTAAAAAGCTGCGCGGAAAAAACCCGAACCGGGCGCGCCGGTCATCGCTTGCGACCCGGCTTCGCGCTGCGCGAAGCGTCTCATAGAGCGTGGACTTGACGGTGACGGCGCTGTTGCCGGGAATATGGTTGATGGTCTGGCCGGGGCGCATGGTTTTGAAGATGCGCGCCGCCGGCATGCCGGTATGCCAGCACGCGTCCCAATGGTCCTTGTCGCCCGGTGCCCACAGGTCCGGGTCCAGCGCCTCAATAAAAAATTTATCCTGCGCCGGGGCTTTACGTGCGCCGGTCCAATATCGCTTTTTGCCGC
The DNA here is from genome assembly GCA_021776455.1 of Hyphococcus sp. Classification (GTDB taxonomy): domain Bacteria; phylum Pseudomonadota; class Alphaproteobacteria; order Caulobacterales; family Parvularculaceae; genus Hyphococcus. Next base: position 118,466 of record JAJFFX010000056.1, read on the forward strand.
TCATGCCGTGATTGCTACGCCGCCGTGGTTGACCTGCCCTGATCGACGACAATGGCATTTCCGTAATTGCAGTGGCAAGCGGCTTAAGGGGCTAAACTGGAGCCAAGGGCTCACATTTGCGCCAGGAACAAAACCGGTGACCTGCTTTCGTTGGTTGGCTATATAGCCTGTCATGAACGAGCAAGGGTATATTCCCCAAGTTTATGGTCGCCGCCAGGACAAGCCGTTAACGGCGCGCCAGGCGCAGCTGATGAATTCGGTGTTGCCGCGCGTTGCCGCGCCAGACCCGCAAGCAGGGCCGATCGATCCGGCGGTGATTTTTCCGCAGGCGGACGAGTTATGGCTGGAGGTTGGCTTTGGCGGCGGCGAGCATCTTGCCTGGCAGGCGGGGCGCCACCCCAATATCGGCTACATCGGCGCGGAGCCGTTCATCAACGGCGTCGCCAAACTAACCTCGGCGATAGATGCGGAAGGGCTGGACAATATCCGCATCCATTTTGGCGATGCGCGGCCGTTAATCGAGGCGCTGCCGGACGGATGTTTGCAACGCTTATTTGTGTTGCACCCGGACCCGTGGCCGAAAAAGCGCCACCATAAGCGCCGGATGATCAGTCCGTGGTTTTTTGGTGAGGCCGCGCGCTTGCTGGCGGCGGGGGGGCAGTTGCGGGTCGCTTCGGATATTGCCGATTATATCCGCTGGACGCTGATGCATGCACAAGCAGCGCCAGCTTTTGAATGGGCTGCAGAACGGCCCGCTGACTGGCGCGAGCGCCCGGCCGACTGGCCGCAAACCCGTTATGAAGCAAAGGCTATTCGCGAAGGCCGGCGTCCGACATATCTGATCTTTCACCGCAAATAAGCGCCGTCTTACCGGGTTGTGACTTGCACATTCGCCGAAGCGTCCGAAGATAGTAGCAGGAGTACAGCAGATTATGAAAAGATGGTCGTTGCTTGTCGTTGTGATCGCTGCGTTGAGCGCTGGCTCATGTGCAAAGTTGACGCTCGCTTGGGCGGATTTAAAACCCGACGGACCGGCGGCGCGTCCAGAAGCGCTGGGCGCGTTTCAATCGCAAGCGCCGATCACGAGCCTTGAAGAATGGACCGGGCTGCGGCAGCCAGCGCTGAAGGAGGCGCTACAGGCAAATATCTACGGCTATTTCCCCGACAGCTATCAATTAACCGTTCTGGACCACGTGGTGCTCGATGAGAACGCTTTTGGCGGCGGCCGGCTTGAAGAGTATAAGCTTCGTGCGCAATTGCGGTTTGGCGAAACGACCAGTGAAACTGAAATCTTCTACATGGATGTTGTCACGCCGGTTGGCGCCCCGAACGCGCCGGTCATTCTTATACAGACATTCTGTCCGCGCTGGGACACATTTCCGCATCCGGCGGTCTATCGCCCAGAAGGCGCCGGCGGATGCGGCGGCGGTCCGGCGACGGGAGTGATGACCTATGTATTCGGGCGCTATATTGCGACGCCGCCGACGGAGATGATCCTGGCCCGCGGCTATGCGGCAGCGACGATTTATCCGAGCGAATTTGCCCCAGACAGAAAAGACGAGGGGCTGGCGGCGTTGAAACAAATGTCTGAGGGGCTCGCGCCGGAAAAACAGCGCTGGGGCGCAATTGCCGCCTGGGCCTGGGGGTATTCGCTGATGATTGATGCGCTTGAACAGAACGTAGAAACCCATCGCGACTACATATCCTGGGGTCATTCACGATACGGCAAATCGGCGCTTCTCGCCGCCGCTTTTGATGACCGTATCAGCGCCGTAATCTCGCATCAATCGGGCACTGGCGGCGCCTCGCTCAACCGGCAAAAGAAAGGCGAGAGCGTTAAGGAGATCGTCGATGCTTTTCCGCATTGGTTTGCGCAGGCTTATGAAAATTATGCCGACGGTGAAGAGGCGATGCCGATAGACCAGCACCATTTGTTGGCGCTGATTGCACCGCGCCCGGTGCTGCTTGGCAATGCGCGGCGCGATGTCTGGTCCGATCCGAACGGCGCATTTCGCGCCGCAGTGGGCGCCGATCCGGTCTATAAACTCTACGGGGCGCAAGGGCTTGACCAGGGCCGCCTTGATATCTGGGCGCCCGGCGCGGATATTGCGTACTGGATTCGGCCCGGCACCCATGGCGTCGTTAAAGAAGACTGGCCGGCGTTTTTAGAATTTCTCGATGCGCATTTCTTAAAGAAGTAAGGCGTTTGCCTTGAGAGTCGCCATTTTAACGTCCCCTGTGCACATCAATACTTAAACCTTACCTTTGCTTTATCTCCCGCTACGAAGTTTATCGGCAGTATTGTACTTTTGTTGATTTTTTTTAGGCTAAGTATTCTTAGCCTACAGAACTGCCTGTCTGTAATGATTACACACCATCTATTTGGGGAGAAATAGAAATGTCTGCACCCGTAAAGACTCTACAAATTGATCAAAGAAAAGATCGCCGCTTTGACATCGCGATACCCGTCGATGTCGCCAGCGACGGTGATTGGCTAGCTTTTGGCATGCTGGAAAACCTGTCTCGCGGCGGTGCGGCGGTGTCGGTTTTCCCGGTTCTTGATGTCGGGCGCACCTATTCTTTCCACTTACGTGGATATGGCGCATGGGCCGGAACCGTTGTCAGGCGGTTTGGGATCAAATCCCACGGCGTTCGCTTTAACATCGGCGAGGACGACAAACGGAAGCTGGACGACATTGTTCGAGAACTGTCGCCTGGTATGGCGTCCTATGATGATAAAGAAAGAGCCCTTGCCGTTCTTCGGGACGCGACGATCCGCGCTTTTTGACGATTGTGGTCCTTGGCCTTGCCGATTTCTCATTGTGCTAGGCTCAATCACCTCCTCTGCGTTTACGTTTCATTGGTGTTTGTAGAGCAAAATTCCCGCTTAAGGCGAACTATCCCGACATAGTCGCGGAATTTGTCTAACCAAGGGGGAGTTAAGAATGAATACACAAGCACAGGCGAAATTTGCCGAACGCCGGCAAAGCCGTCGGTTTGATATCCAGCTGTCGGTTGACGTGGTCAGCGACGGAGAAAGAATTGCGTTTGGCATGGTGGACAACCTGTCGCGCGGCGGTGCGGCAGTGTCAGTTTTTCCGCTGCTTGAAATCGGGGCCCAATATGGTTTCCACCTCACCGGCTACGGGGTATGGACCGGCACGGTCGTTAGGCGATTTGGTGTCAAATCTCATGGCGTTCGTTTCGATATCAACGAAAGCCAGAAGCGAAGGTTGGATAAGATTATTATTAGCCGGGCGCCCGAGATTGCGGCTTATGACGACAAAGAGCTGGCGGTTGCCGATTTCACCGATCCGACGATCCGTGCTTTTTAAAGCTGGCCGGATGTGACGTCTCCATAGGCGCCTTATCGCTCTCCTTGAAGAAAAAGACCCGCCCGACCGCGCAGGCCCGATTTTCATCGCTGCCGGATCACGCTACCTCTTGGGCTGAAAATGCCTTATCCGGGGCGAGGAGCGGTAGACACAAACTGTGCAAGAGCAAACTGTAACTGAATTTCCGCAATCGCCGCGTGCGCGGCTTGGCGTTGTGATTATCAATTATCGCACGCCCGAGCTGACGATGGACTGCCTGGCGTCCCTCGCCGGGGAGCTGGAAGCGGTAGATGGGCGGGTCGCGGTGGTCGACAATTGTTCGGGTGATGGATCGGCCGACAAGATTGAGGCGTGGATCAATGCGTCATCAATTACAGGCCGTGCAAGTCTGGTCCGCTCAAAGACTAATTCCGGGTTTTCTGGCGGCAACAATCTCGGCATGGCGGCGCTTGAGGCTGATTTCTATCTCTTACTGAATAGTGACACGCTCCTGCGCGACGGCGCACTTGGCGCGCTGCTGATGGCTGCGTCGCGCAACCCTGAAGCTGGGGCTGTTGCGCCAAGGCTTGAAGATGAGGACGGAACGGCGCAACAAAGTTGCTTCCGATTTATCAGTCCCATGAGCGAATTTTTAGGGAGCGCGTCATCGCGGCCTCTATCGTGGCTTTTGGGTCGTTTTGAAGTGGCATTGCCAGTTTCAGACACGCCAATAGAATGTGACTGGGCGAGCTTTGCGTGCATCTTGCTGCGCCGCGCAGCGGTGGATGCCGCGGGGCTGATGGATGAAGGTTTTTTCATGTATTTCGAAGATGCAGATTATTGCCGTAGCTTCGCTAAAGCCGGTTACACAACGCTTTATGATCCGGCGGCGCGCGTGGTTCATCTGCGCGGCGGGTCGTCGCCGGTCAAAGCGGCGATAGCGCGGGGCGGGCGTCCGCCGGCTTATTATTACGCCTCACGCACGCGTTATTTTCGTAAACTTTATGGCCCGGCGGGTCCTGTCGCAGCAAACCTCATGTGGCTTGTTGGCCGCGGGATTGCGCGCGCGCGACCGCTGCTGGGCAAGCCGCTGCGGCAGGCTTGCGATCATCAAGCGAGAGATATCTGGACAAACTGGTTAGACCCGATGGGCGATAATAAAGCGCCGCCTTCTATGCCGGAAGCAACCAAAGCAGCGACGGTATGAGCGCGCCATCACCCAACAATGGAACGATGCCTGATTTCATCATCATCGGGGCGATGAAATGCGGCACCTCAACGCTGCAGGCGCAGCTTGGCGAGCAGCCGGGAATTTTAATGACGACGCCGAAGGAGCCGAACTTCTTCAGTGATGATGAGATTTTTGCGCGTGGGGGCGATTGGTATTCGGCTCTGTTCGAAGGCGCCCGCCCGGGCGACCTCAAAGGCGAGGCCAGCACTCATTACACAAAACAACCAACCTATTCGCAAACTGTTGATCGCCTTGTTGCTGCTGCGCCAAATGCAAAGCTGATCTACCTCATGCGCCATCCGATAGACCGGCTGGTCTCCCACTATATTCATGAATGGACGATGGGCGCAGTCGCGAAGAGCCTCGACGATGCAGCAGACCCAGCTGCGCCTTATGTCGCCTATGGCCAATATTACCGGCAATTGGCGCCCTATATCGAACGCTATGGCAAAGAGTGTATTTTGCCGGTCTTCCTGGAACGGATGAATGTCGTCCCGGAAGCCGAGCTGCGCCGTGTTGCAAGGTTTCTGGGTCACGCCGGCGAAGTTGCATGGCGTCACGATCTCGGGTCCCAAAATGTCTCGCGCGACCGGATTAAGCGGTTTGCGTTTTACCATCAGTTGGTTGAGAGCGCCCCGGCGACGGCGATGCGGCGCGCCCTGGCGCCAAAGCCGCTTCGGGACTGGATAAAAGCACGCTTGCAAATGCGGACGCGCCCATCCCTGTCGGCGGCAAAACAAAACGCGCTTACCGAAATCTTTGATCAGGATTTGAAACAGCTCGGCGCACTGCTCGGCGCCGATATCTCCTGTGCGAATTTCAAACAAACCGTTTGTGCGAAGGCGCTGGACTGGGCCCCGCGCGACGAGACTGCGCTCACAAACGACTGAATCGTAGAGGGCGGCCCAGATTTTTTAGTGGCCGCGTTCGGCGTATTCTCGCCTCACTCGAATCCAAAAACCACACTCACTTTTTGTGAATGCGCGGCTGAATTTATTTTTTATACTCAATAAGTCTGCCGCCTTTGCCGCTGAAGCGCCCCAGCCAATATTGCGCCGCACCTGCCGCCTCCCATGGTTTTTGAGCCATAATGAGCGCGGCGTGCGCCCAGCTATGAGCCGTTGTCGGCCTGTCGCGCAGCGCCATGCGGGCAATTTGCAACGGATAGGCGAGGAGAATGAAAAACAGCGCCGGATGAAAAGCTGCACCGCCGAACAATCCGCCAACGCCAAGCCCGGTCCAAAAAATAGCCCGCAAGGTCTCACGCGCCCAGATCTGTTCCGGTCTGCCGCGATGAAGATGGGAGACCTCCGCAAATGCGTGGCCGGCGCGCCGGGAACGTTTCAACCATTGTCCGAGTGTGGTCATGGCGATGTCATGAGCGGTCATTTCCGCATCCAGCCGGTGAATTTTCCACCCCGCCGCGCGCAGACGCACGCAAAGTTCCGGCTCCTCTCCGGCGATCAAACCATCGCGATAGCCGCCCGCGTCACGGAGCGCCGTTGCGCGCATTAAAACATCGCCGCCGCAGGCTTGCGTCTCGCCGACCGGCGTCGCCCATTCGCGGTCAACAAGCTGGTTATAAATAGTCCGTTCCGGGAACATCTCGCGCCGCCGGCCACAAACCGCGGCGACCTCCGGGTGGGTGCTGAGGAACTGCATGGCGGCGTCAATCCAGCCTGGGGCGATTTCACAATCGCCATCGACAAACTGAATCAGCGCCGGCGCGCCAAGCGCCGCGAGCTGGCGCGCGCCGGCATTGCGCGCCCGCGCCGCGGTGAAAGGCCTATCCATATCAAGCGCCACCACATCCGCGCCCAGCGCGCGCGCCGCATCGGCGCTGCCGTCGGTAGAGCCGGAGTCGACATAGACAAGGCTGCGCCCTTTGCTGCCCGCCGATTTCAGACAAGCGATCAGCCGCGCGCCTTCATTGCGGCCGATAATGACGATGCCGATAGCGTTATCTGAATGCGTGTTCATGGAAGCGCGGTCTAACCTGACTTGACGCCGATTGCGATACGCCGTTTTGCGGGCCGCTGATCAGGCGTATCGCCGTCCGCCGCCGAACATTGCGCCAAGGATACCGAACAGGAACGACGCGGCGCCCCACAAAACCGCAAAACCGCCGCCAGCATAAACCGCGCCATGAACGGTCGCCGGGACAGCTGGTTCGAATTGTTTGTAGACGGATGTCGCGATGGTGCGGTCAAGATGGCGCGCAACCAGGAGTGGGCGCACATAATCGTTTGCCGCTTCCAGCATGGCGAGATGCTGCTTGATAACGCCAAGGCGATCAACGGATGCGTCATAGCCTCCGCACATTGCTTTTAAGAGGTCTTCAGAATCACGACATTCGCTTAGCGCCGTCTCGCGGGTGTAGCCATGCGCGGACATATCGGCGTCATAGGCGCTGACCACCGTGGTCAACTCGTCTACGCGCCCTTGCAGGCTTTGCATATATTGCAGGGTAAAACCCGGCGCCTGTGCGCCAATCAGCGCTCCGGCGATGCCTAAAACAAAAGCTAAGAAACGTCCCATGAAGCCCACCCCTCGCGACGGCGACAATTCACCCCGGCCTCGATTTTGGCCCATCGGGGCGGCAAAAGCCATAAAATAGCTTCCGAAGGAGGCGAATTGACCGTGTCGTGGGCTATTTTTTGCGCGCGGCGGCAAATAATCCGAGCAAACCGGTGAGCATCAAGCTGAAGCCGGCGGGCAGCGGCACGACCACATCAGGCATATCCTCAAACGTGTCATCGATTGGATTAGCGGGAGGCTCGCCTCCCGGGTTTTCGGGCGGACCCCCAACAGGAAGGTCTGGCAGATTGTTTACCGGACCGCCCTGGGGTGTCAGGCCTAGAGGTATAAGCGAGCCAGGCACGCCGCCGCCGGGAAAAAGCCCGGCTTTGCTAGGCTTGCCGTTTGGCGCCAGCGCAAGGCCTATTGGTGACCCAAGTGCGTTGGGCGCCCCCTCTGTTGCCCCTGCACGGCGGTGTGCGGCTCCATCGGCAATGGCCGAGACCAGCGCGGTAGTCAAATTGCCCTTCCCCGCCCCCGAATTTAGCTTTGGCGCGGCGGCAAAGGTGGGCGCCGTGTGGGCGCCGGCCGCCGGCAGGCAGTCAATTTCCATACCCGGGCGGGCAATTCCTCCCGGCTGTCCCAAATTTGGGCAGTCCTGCGCCGTCAGGCGGTGTGCTGCGATAGGCCCGGCGGCGCCATTTTCGTACAAATTAGGGCGCAGCAGCGGTGCAATAGCCGCGAAAGCGCTCCCATGGGTGACGCCCAGACGGTATGCCGTCGGCGTCAAAGCCGCCGTCGTCATCCCAAAAAATATAATTAACGCCAATACTTCACGGCGTTTCATGGCCCGCACCCGTTGTTTGTTACACAGGCAAGACTTCAAGACTGGCGCCAGATTTTCCGGTGGTATTTCGTCATTGTTGTCGGCTCGGGGGCTGACAAGTGCGAATAGGCGCCTTAGATAGCCCTCAACCGCTGTCGAATAATCGACCGCGGGCCCCGCGGGGCCCGCTTTTTCAGTACTTGGTAGCGGTACTGGCTTAGCCGTTTTTGGCTTTGGTGTTTAAAGGCCCGAGGATTGACGCTGCAAGACCAACACTTGTTTGACCTTATCAACCCTGCCGTTGAAGCGGCCGGCTTTGAGCTTGTGCGCGTCAAGGTTACCGGCGGGAATACCAAAGTTCTCCAGGTCATGGCCGAGCGGTCCGACAAGACCATGACGGCGAAAGATTGCGCCAGCCTGTCGCGGGCGCTGTCGCCGGTGCTGGAGGAGGCCGACCCGATTGACGGCAGCTACACTCTCGAAGTGTCCTCGCCAGGGATCGACCGTCCGCTGGTGCGGGTGAAGGACTTTGAGGACTGGTGCGGCTGGCCGGCGAAACTGGAACTGAACCGGCTGGTTGAAGGGCGCAAACGGTTTTCCGGCGTCGTCGCCGGCATTGATGACGGCAAGGTTGCGTTTGATATTGAAGATGAGGACGAGACCGCCCTTTTTCCTATGGAGTGGATAGCCAGCGCCAAGCTGGTTCTGACCGATGAGTTGGTTACCAAAAGCCTGAAAGCGGCAAAACAAAATATGCAGGAGCAAGACATCATGATGGAGACCAATCGTGAACGCGATTAGCGCCAATAAGCTTGAATTGATCCAGATCGCCGATGCGGTCGCTCGCGAGAAATCAATTGAGCCAACGCTGGTGATTGAGGCGATGGAAGATGCGCTCGCCCGGGCGGCGCGCTCTCGCTATGGCCACGAGACCAACGTTAAGGCCGAGATTAACCCCAAGACTGGCGAGACAAAACTTTGGCGCCTGCTTGAGGTGGTTGCGGAAATTGAAAACGATTCTGCCGAGATAATACTCACCGAAGCGCGCCAGCGAAATCCGGAAGCAGAAATTGGCGACTTTATGTCCGACCCCTTGCCGCCGATAGATTTTGGCCGGGTCGCAGCGATGGCCGCCAAGCAGGTCATCACACAGAAGGTGCGTGACGCCGAGCGTGAACGTCAGTATGGAGACTTTAAAGACCGCATCGGCGAAATCATCAACGGCGTGGTTAAGCGGGTTGAATATGGTCATGTGATTGCAGACCTTGGCAAGGCCGAGGCGATTATCCGCCGCGATCAGCAATTGCCGCGCGAGAATTATCGTAATGGCGATCGCGTGCGCGCCTATATTATGGAAGTGCGCCGCGAGACCCGTGGGCCGCAGATTTTTCTGTCGCGCGCGCATCCGCAATTCATGGCGAAGCTGTTTGAGCAGGAAGTGCCGGAAGTCTATGACGGCGTTATTGAAATCCGCGCGGTTGCGCGCGATCCGGGCAGCCGCGCCAAAATCGGCGTAATGTCCAATGATAGCGGCATTGACCCGGTCGGCGCCTGCGTTGGCATGCGCGGCAGCCGTGTTCAGGCGGTGGTCAACGAACTGGGCGGAGAAAAGATCGACATCGTGCCGTGGTCGCCCGACGATGCGACATTCGTTGTGAATGCGTTGGCGCCGGCGGAGGTCTCCAAGGTGGTGCTCGACGAAGAGCTTGAGCGCATCGAAGTGGTTGTGCCGGACGAGCAATTGTCGCTGGCGATTGGCCGGCGCGGTCAAAATGTGCGGCTCGCCTCGCAGCTTTCAGGCTATGAGATCGACATCATGACCGAGGAAGCTGAAAGCGCCAAACGCCAGGAAGAATTCCGTATACGGTCTGAAGCGTTTATGGCCGGCCTTGATGTCGACGATATGATGGCGGGGCTTTTGGTGTCTGAAGGGTTTGCGAAGATTGATGAAATCGCATTTGTCGGCCTCGAAGAGCTGACCGAGATTGATGGTCTGGACGAGGATACGGCGCAAGAGCTTCAGGCGCGGGCGCGTGATTTCATTGAAGCGGAAAACAAAAAACTCGATGACAAACGCAAAGAGCTTGGCGTTAGCGACGATGTTGTCGCGGTCGAGGGCCTTGATTTGAAGATGGTCGTCTCCCTTGGCGAGAATGACATCAAGTCGCTAGAAGATCTTGCCGGCTGCGCAACCGACGACCTCGTCGGCTGGACCGAGCGGGTTGATGGCGAACGCAAGCACTATGACGGCATTCTTGAGGCCTACAAAATTACCGCCGAGGAAGCCGAAGACATGATCATCCGTGTACGCCTGAAGGCCGGTTGGATTACGCAAGAAGACCTTGATGCAATGCAGGCGGAACAGGAAGAAAAAGAATTGAAAGAAGCAGAGGAGCAAGCTACCGCTGACGCAGTCGCCTGACACTGAGCTTGACGCCGTCGCGCCTCTAGGGGCGCCGCGCGACGACGATCCGCGGATGCGCCGGTGCATCGCCACCGGGCGGACGGGTTCGCCCGAAGGCTTTGTCCGGTTTGTGCTTTCGCCCGACGCAGTGGTGACGCCGGACTTTTCCGGCAAACTCCCGGGACGCGGCGCCTGGGTGTCGGCGAGCACCGAGGCGCTTGCCGCAGCGGTCAAGCAGCGGGCCTTCGCACGGTCATTTAAGGGCGAGGCGAAGGTCTCGGGTGACCTTGGCGCACGGGTCGAGGCGGGTCTTGCCAAAGCCGCGCTTTCGGCCCTCGGTCTCGGACGGCGGAGCGGCGATGTGGTTGTCGGTTTTGAGAAGGTTCGCGCGGCTTTGAAGGACGGGAAAGTGGCGGTGTTGATTTCGGCGCGCGATGGCGCGGCGGACGGTGTTAGAAAGTTACAGGCGCTGGCGAGCGGCGCCGCGCAGATTACGCTGTTTGACGAGCGTGAATTATCAGCCGCCCTTGGGCGCGACCACGTTATTCACGCGGCGGTTCTTGGCGGCGCAGCGGCGGAACGGATTTTGCGTGCAGCGCAGCGCCTTGAAGGATTTCGCGCACCGGATGGGGCGCATTAATTGGGGTTCATTGGTAGACCCCGGCTGCTTTGGGCTGTATGTCCTTGGCGGCTTTCGAAATAGGCCTGCCGATGGGATCGGCGGCGATGAAAGCGCGCTCTTTGAGAAGCGCAAATTGGAGTTTGGATGAGCGACGAGGTCGAAACCGAAGACACGCCGGCAAAAGGGCGCCGTCCCTTAACCTTGCGCCGCACCGAGACCGGTGCGGTCAAGCAGAGCTTTTCGCATGGCCGTTCGAAAACGGTTGTTGT
>JAJFFX010000057.1 GCA_021776455.1 Hyphococcus sp.
TATGTTCTGGAAGATCAGAATCAGGTCGGCGTCGATTATGTGATCGAGCTTGGCGGCGGCGTCTCGCCAGAGCATCTGGCGCAGAACATCAACCGCTGGGCGGATGTGATTTCAGCCTTTGTGGCGAAATTTCAGGAAGGCGCCGCCGGGTCATAAGCGTCGGACGGGCTACGCTCTCACGCGGCGCGATCAAGCAACGCCCTTAAACCTTCCGGCAGGTCTTTTTTCAAAGCCCGCATGCGCTCGATGAGTTGGCGCTCATTAATATCGAAGGCGCCGTCGCGGCCGATGCGGGCGGCGAGCCATGATGCTTCCGCGCCGGTGACTTTTGCCGCTTCTGCAATATCGCCGTCGCGTTGGTCGTTGTAGTCTGCCTCGTCGGATGTGTCCGAATAGGCGTCTTTCAGGGCGGTAAATCCGCCCGACACCATGCGCTTGAAGAAGCCGCCGACATCGACCGTCTGGTCGCGCATCCATGCGTCGCGGCGAAACGCCTCCTCGCGGCTTGGCGCCTTATAACCAAGATGCGCCATCAGATGATTGACGATCCCCTGAACGAAAAGCTCAGTCCAGGCGGGCGTGTCCTGGCTCTTGCCGATGGCGTCATTGATATCGAACAAAAGCTCCGCCTCGCGGCGTGTCACCGCGACATTGCCGTCGCCGCCGGCGGCAAAAAGATAGCGCCGGGTCAGCATGATCTCGACTTTGTCGATCGCTGGGCCATCCGGCTTGCCCAGCACCGCTTGTTTAATCTGTTCACCGACGAATTCGGCCATTTCCGGCGGCGTTTGCGTCGCGGTCTCCATCAACTTGACCAGCAGGCCAAGCTCCAGCCGGTTGGCGCAGCCGTCCCGGGTGACGCGCGCTTTCAATGATTGAAATTCCGCTGTGGTCAGATAGCCTTGTGGGTCTTCTTCGCGCAGATAAAAATCGGCTGCGGCTTCTGCAAAAAACTGCGCCCATTCCGCATCGCCTTCCTGCGCGCGATCGCCAAGCGCAAACAACGCATCCAGCTCCTCAGCGCTAACCACGCCGTCGGCGAAAACAGAGCGCCGTAAAAACAAAACTTCGTCGGCGGTGACATAGCCATCCGCGCCAATAGCGGCAATCCGGGTTTGCAAGGGCTGGTCGGATTTTTGCTGATCAGACATTTAATGGAGCTCCCATCCGAAGAACGGTTGGAAGAACATTGGCGTAATCTGGTTAAGATCAGGGTAAGGCTGTGCGTCTCATTGAAGACGTTTTGCGGATTTTTAGCGGCCTACTGCGCGGCGGACATTTCGGTTTTGTCGCGCGCCAGCGCCGGCATGTCTTCGCCGGCGTCAGCGCATTGGCGGCGGTCGCGATGGGTGACCATGCCGTCATGCAAATCTGCGATGCACTGGCTGCCGGTGCGGACAAACAAAAACGGAAACAACCCGTGCAGCATGCAAGCGAACCCAGCGCCAAGCATCTTCGCACTGAAGCTGAACGCCATGCCCATATGCTGGAAATAGCTCTCGCCAACGCTGGCGGGATGTTCAGTAAAGGCGCGTTTGATCATGGCGATATCGTCCCCTGCCGTTTCACCTGAATATGCGCTGTTTTGTATGAAAATTTTCTCTATATAAGTGATTAGAAAAACTATTTGTTGCGAGTATTTTCTATTTTATGTTAGAATAATAGAATGGATAGTATCGATAAGGCCATTTTAGCGCAATTACAGCACGATTCAGGGGGCCCTGTTAGTGAAATTGCCGAATCTGTCGGCCTGTCGCCGACCCCATGCTGGCGGCGGATCAAAAAACTTGAGGAGGAGGGCGTGATCGCCCGGCGCGCGGCGCTGATCGACCCGGCCGCCGTCAACCTTAACCTCACCGCCTTTGTCGCCGTCAAAACCGCCCAGCACAGCGAAAAATGGCTGCGGGATTTTTCCGAAGCCGTGCGCCGCATCCCCGAGGTTGTGGAGCTGCACAGGATGAGCGGCGACACTGACTATCTGATGAAGCTGGTGTGCCCGGATATGGCGCAGTTTGACCGCATCTATAAACAGCTGATCTCGATCGCCGAGTTTTCCGATGTCAGCTCGACCTTCTCGATGGAACGGCTCAAACATACCACTGAATTACCGCTTGATTATATCTAGACGCCGATGGACGGCCAAGCGGCGCTCGCTTATATCCCTCGGCTATGGCCCAATTAGACCTCAGCTCCGGCCCGCCATCGGCGGCGCTTACAAATCTTGCCGGGTTAACCCGCAGCGAGCTTGGCGCGCTCCTTGGCGAGCGGTTTGGGCTCGACGCAAAAAAAGCCCGCATGCGCGCCAACCAGCTATGGCGGTGGATCTATGACTTTGGCGCGCGCGACTTTTCCGAGATGAGCAATATCGGCAAGGAGATGCGCGCAGCGCTCGCCGCGCAGTTTACGCTTGCGCGCCCGAAAGTGATCGAGCGGCAGGTCTCGACGGACGGCACGCGCAAATATCTGCTGGGGTTCGGTCCGGGCATTGAAGTGGAATGTGTCTTTATCCCGAATGTCGGGCGCACCGGCGCGTTGTGTGTTTCAAGCCAAGTTGGCTGTACGCTTAATTGCACCTTCTGTCATACCGGCACGCAAAAACTGGTCCGTAATCTGACGGCGGCGGAAATCATCGGCCAGGTTATCGCGGTCAAAGACGACCTTGAAGAATGGCCGTCCGACAAACCTGACCGCCAGCTTTCCAATGTGGTTTTCATGGGCATGGGCGAGCCGCTTTATAATCTCGACAATGTCGCCAAGGCGATTGAGGTGATTTCCGACGGCGACGGGATTGGCCTGTCGCGGCGAAGGATTACGGTCTCGACCTCCGGCGTCGTGCCGCAGATGCATGCGCTGGGCGAGGACACATCGGCGATGCTGGCGATCTCGCTGCATGCAACCCATGATGCACTGCGCGACGAGCTGGTGCCGATCAACCGAAAATATCCGCTTACGGAGCTTCTGGAGGCGTGCCGGGCCTATCCCGGCGCCTCCAATGCGCGGCGTATCACTTTTGAATATGTGATGTTGAAGGGCGTCAATGACACAGACGACGAAGCGCGCGAGCTGGTGCGCCTCCTCAAAGGCATTCCAGCGAAGATTAACCTCATCCCGTTCAACCCATGGCCGGGGGCGCCTTATGAATGCTCAAGCTGGGAGCGGATTGAAGCCTTTGCCGAAATCGTCAACCGCGCCGGCTACGCCTCGCCGATCAGAACCCCGCGCGGCCGAGACATTCAGGCGGCTTGCGGGCAATTAAAGTCGGAAAGTGTGAAGAAACGGGCGAGTGAGGTAAGGCGGGAAGCGGCGGTTTAGGAGGTAAAAATGCGAAAGCTTTTCTTGTTTCTGTTGGCGATAATCGTACTCATCCCTGTTGCTTATGCTGCGATTGCGCTTCGTGCGTACCCATCGACCGATCCGGTTGTGAATCTTATTGGGCCAGGCAGCACGCCGAGCGTTTGCATAGCGCGCGCAAGGCCACATTTTGAAAGAATGGAAGGCGCACTTACGGATATAGCCGAGGCGTTGATTGCCTCTGATGACCTTGTCAATGTTGCCTACAGCTTAGATAGAGATAGAAAGCCATTTCTCTTTGTTGGAACCAAAAGTGGACGTAAATCGCCGACTCCGGATGAAAATAATTTGTTCATTCCCAAGTACCAATCGGTCGGCGGACTAAATTACTATTTCCCAGGGTTTTTTATTAAACAAGATAGCAAAGTGGCGGCCTTAACAATTTCAGCATGCGGTATAACTTCGTTGTACTGGATGAAACTTCGACTGGGACTACAGAATGCACCCCCGACCAAACCCGCAGCAATAACCGTTGGGTTTATATATTGGCCGCAGGGCATTCCTGATTTTGAAAAGTGTGTCGATCCCGCAATATTGAAGCCTGAAGAGATTATGATTTGCGAAATCGCCCTGAATGAAAAATGGAGCTGGTATTCAGAGTGGGTGCTTTATCGACCACTGTCTGAATAGTTATTGGGGCAGATTAGATTTTCACTCATCCATGATTCCGCCGGGATCAGCGGGCGTAGGAACGCATCATGAAGATTGCCGCCGCAATAAACATCGAAATCCCCGACTGGGAACTCACCGAGACATTCATCCGCGCATCGGGTCCCGGCGGGCAGAATGTCAATAAGGTTGAGACCGCGGTGCAGTTGCGTTTTGATGCGCTGGCCTCGCCTTCGCTTGATGATGCGGTGAAAGTGCGGCTTCGCACCATCGCCGGGCGGCGGATGACCAAGGACGGCGTTATCATTATTGAGGCGAAACGCTTCCGCGCGCGCGAGCGCAACCGGGTGGATGCGCGCGCCCGGCTTGCCGCTTTGATCGAGCGCGCCGCCGCGCCGCCAAAAAAACGCAAACCCACCCGCACGCCGCCATCGCAAAAGCGCAAGCGCCTTGAAAACAAACGCCGCCGCGGCGAGGCCAAGGAAAAAAGGAAACGCCCGGGCGCCGACAGTTAGCGCATCGGGTGATTATTTAAATTCAGACCCAAATCCACTTCCCGCTCATCCCCGCGCCCGCGCGCGAATGCGCGCAGTTATGTTAGACCGCCTTCGCGGTCGGGTGGGGATCCAGAGTCATATCCGGTGCGTGTTTTTCTGGATCCCCGCTTTCGCGGGGATGAGCGGAATGTTGGCATGCGGCTCAGAGTTATCCCCCGATGCTCTAGCCTATCACGTTACGCAGAAGTCACGTTTGCGTGGCGGCGCATCATGCTACGAAGCGTTATCGCGTTGCGCCGTCGACACGCGAAGGCGTCGCGCTAGGCAGGGAGAATAAATGATGTTTCAACGGATGATTATTGCCGGCGCCTTTGTTTTGCTGATTGCTGGCGCCTCGGCGGAAGAGCAAAAGCCACTTACGGAAAATCAGGCCAAGCGCTTTGTCGCTAGCCTGGAGAGTGTTGACAGTATGCGCGACAGGCTTGAGGCGGAAGGCAAGATTGACAATATCGAGATTGCCACAAAGCCAAAACCAGCCGAGGCGTTCAGGCCCTATTCAAAGGCGGTTACCGCGCTCAAAGATAAATATCCCGCAGATCATGCGCGTCTTGCCAAGATTGTTAAGACCCACGGATTTTCCGCCAAGGACTGGGGCGATGCGGGCGACCGCGTGATGATCGCCTATATGGCGCTCAAAATGCAGGACGAAGATCCGCGCACGATGCAGATGATGGGATCGATGGACAAATCCATGCTCGATATGGTCCCGCCGGAAATGCGCGCGCAACTGGAAAGCACCTTTGCGATGATGGAGGCGGTGAAAAACGTACCCGAAGCGGACAAAATCGCGGTCGCATCGGTGAAAGGCGACCTTGACGCTTATATGGACAAGAACGCTGAGGCCGACTGACTGGGCTCGTTCCTGACGCCTGCGCGGGCGAGAATCACTGCGCCCTGTTGCATTTCCCGGCGGCTGCGCTAGTCAGGCCGCCGGAGTTCTTATGTCCCGGATCAAGCCCTGTTTTGAAAAGCTCGGCCGCGAAAATCGCGCCGCCTTTATCGCGTTCATCATGGCCGGCGACCCCGACATGGACCGCTCGCTTGAGCTTTTGAAAAAACTGCCAGCCGCCGGTGCCGATATCATCGAGCTTGGGGTCGCTTTTACCGATCCCATGGCTGATGGACCAGCAATCCAGGCGGCGGGGCGCCGCGCACTCGACGCTGGCCAGACCTTGCGCAAGACGCTTGATATGGTGCGTCAGTTCCGCGCCGGGGACGATCAAACGCCGATCATTTTGATGGGCTATTACAATCCATTTTATGCTTATGGGGTCGAGGCGTTTCTTGTGGACGCAAAAAAAGCGGGCGTTGACGGGCTGATTATTGTCGATTTGCCGCCGGAAGAAGATACCGAACTGTGTCTGCCGGCGCGCGCGGCGGGCCTCGATTTCATTCGTCTGGCAACCCCGACGACGGATGATGCGCGGCTGCCGGATGTGGTTAAAAACACCTCCGGCTTTGTCTATTATGTCTCGGTTGCCGGCATTACCGGTAAGGGCGTTGGCGCCGGCGGGGCGGTTGAGGCGGCGGTTGCCCGCATTAAAAAGGCGTCAGGACTGCCGGTCGCGGTCGGCTTTGGCGTCAAAACCCCGGAAAAAGCCGCAGATTTTGCCAGATTTGCTGACGCCGTGGTGGTCGGCTCTGCCCTGGTTGAAGAATTCGCCCGGTCTGGCGAAACTGAGGCGCATAACGATCAGACCCTTGATGCCGGGGCCAGCCAGGCCGATAGTGGTGTTAACGCGGTATTGAGGCTGGCGACGGATATTTCAGCCGCGGTGCGCGCTGCGCGTAAGGAGTAAATTTTTAAATCATGAATTGGCTTTCCAACATTCCGCCAGGCATTAAAAATATTTTCAAAAAAGAAGATGACGGCAGCAGTACGTTGTGGACCAAGTGCGGCGGCTGCGGCGAGATGATTTTCCAGCGAGATCTCGATGCCGCCAATCAAGTTTGTCCGTCCTGCAATTATCATTTGCCGCTGAAGCCTGCAGCGCGTCTCGCGCTGGTTTATGACAATGGCGAATATCAAAAAATTGAAGTGCCCGCATCAGCTCAAGACCCGTTAAAGTTTCGCGACGAAAAGAAATATACGGACAGGCTGAAAGACAACCGCAAGAAAACCGGCGACCAGGATGCGATGCAGGTGACGGTTGGCGCGATTGACGGCGCGCAGGTTGTTATTGCGATACAAAATTTTAAATTTATGGGCGGCTCGATGGGGCTGGCTCTTGGCGAGGCGATGTTGAAGGCGGCTGAGGAGGCGATATCGCGCAAGGCGGCGTTGATTGTTTTTGCAGCCTCCGGCGGCGCGCGCATGCAGGAGGGTATTCTTGCTTTGATGCAGATGCCGCGCACGACCATCGCCGTTCAGATGGTGAAGGAGGCAGGGCTTCCCTATATCGTTGTCCTCACCCACCCGACCACTGGCGGCGTGACTGCGTCTTACGCTATGTTGGGCGATGTTCATCTGGCCGAACCTGGCGCGCTGATCGGTTTTGCCGGTGCGCGGGTGATTGAGCAAACGATCCGTGAGAAACTTCCCAAGGGTTTTCAGCGTGCGGAGTTTCTTCAGGAAAAAGGCATGGTTGATATGGTCGTCCATCGCCGCGACCTGAAGAATGCGCTGTCAAAACTGGTGCGTGTTCTGATTAAAGAACGCCGCCGCGTAGCTCCGACGGCGACCGTTGCCGCCCTTGAGCCGCCTAAAGCGCCGCTGCCAGTCCCTACACAGCTCGATAAAGCGGCGGAATAAAAGCGCCCGCAACAGGAAGTCTGACGCCTTGAGCGATATTGAAACGGTTCTGGCGCGTGTCGCCGCCAGGCGGCCACGGCTTATCGATCTCTCGCTTGACCGCGTGCACACGGTGCTGGCGCGTCTTGGCGATCCGCACAAAAAACTTCCCCCCGTCATCCATGTCGCCGGCACAAACGGCAAGGGTTCGACGATTGCTTTTTTACGGGCAATGTTAGAAGCGGCAGGAAAACCTGTCCATGTCTATACATCGCCGCATCTGGTGCGGTTTAACGAACGCATCGTGCTGGGCGGCGCTGAAATCTCCGACGTAAAACTAATCGACGCGCTTGAGCGTTGCGATGGCGCGGCTGGCGATGACAAGCTCACCTATTTTGAAACCACGACTTGCGCTGCATTTCTCGCCTTCTCCGAGACGCCGGCGGATTGTCTGCTTCTTGAAGTCGGCCTTGGCGGCCGCCTTGACGCCACCAATGTGATCGATCAGCCCATTGCGACGGTGGTGAGCCCGGTGGCGCTCGATCATGAACACTTTCTCGGCGACACTATCGCGCTTGTTGCAATGGAAAAAGCAGGCATCTTCCGGCGTAGCGCACCGGCGGTGATCGGCGTGCAGACGCCAGAGGCGATGGCGGTTTTGCAGGCGCGCGCAGAAGAGACCGGCGCGACGGTTTTTGCCTTCGGCCAGCAATGGAGTTGTCATAGCGAGCACGGCCGGTTGATCTATCAAGATGAAAACGGCCTTTGCGACCTTGCCGCGCCGCGCCTTGTCGGCGCCCATCAGTTTGAGAACGCCGGTCTTGCGGTCGCTGCGATGCGGGCTGCAAATCTTGGGGCTAGCGATGATGATATTTCCAAAGGGCTCGCCGCCGCCAAGTGGCCGGCGCGGATGCAACGCCTCACCGCAGGACCGCTGGTTGATCTGGCGCGAGAGATACTCGGCGCGGCGCCGGAGATATGGCTTGATGGCGGGCATAACCCTCATGCCGGCCATGCGATTGCGCAGGCGATCGCCGATATTGAACAACGCAGCCCCAAACCGCTGGTGATGATTTCCGGAATGCAGGCCAACAAAGACGCGGTCGGCTATTTTGCGCCTTTCGCCGGGCTGGCGGCGTCGATGTTTGCGGTTGCCGCACGCCAGGACGGCGTTGCGACGGCCGAGGAGGCGGAGGCCGCCGCCAACGCCGCCGGGCTTAACGCGAAGGCGTGCACCTCGCTTGAAGAGGCGATGCGGCTGGCGTTAGCGGGTAAAAAAAAGGAACCGCCGAGAATTCTTCTCAGCGGCTCATTATATCTTGCCGGCGAAATTCTTCGCGATCATCGATGAACGGATTAAGCAGCAGCGTCTCTCAGGACGCCGTCAATCCACGCTTTCAGTTGACCTTTCGGTTTGGCGCCAACCTCGGTTGAGACCAGCTCGCCCTTATGGAAGATCATCAGTGTTGGTATTCCGCGTACGCCGTATTTTCCCGGTGTTTCCGGGTTCTCATCGATATTGACTTTCGCAATTGACAGCTTGCCGGCGTATTCGCCGGCAATTTCTTCCAGCGCCGGGCCAATCTGCTTACAAGGGCCGCACCATTCCGCCCAGAAATCGACAAGCACAGGCTCGCCGGATTCTAAAACGTCGCTCGGAAAACTGGCGTCGGTAACAGGTTTGGTGGCCATGGGATTGAACTCCTGATTGGCGGCGTGGGAACGCGGTGGATTGAAACTAGAGGCGAAAGATAGGGCTGTGAGCGCGAAGATCAACCCGCGGCAAGATAGCGCGCGAAAGCGTGATCGAGCATCGCCTCGGGAAGCGCCATAAGCCGCGCCTCAAAGGTCCATAGCAAAGCCGATTTGATCTTATGACCCGGATAGATTTCCTGAAGCAGTGCGCGATAGGCGGCCATTTGCGCGACATAGGCGGGCGATGCGTCGGCAACATCCTTCGGTGGCGGGCGGTTGGTTTTATAATCGATAACGAGAATTTCATCCGACCCAACAACCAGCCGGTCAATTTGTCCCGATATTATCAAGCCGGGCTTGGCGCCTTTCGGCGCACCGGCAATGCTAACTTCGGCGCCTGAGCCAGGGCCAAAGACGGCGGCAAATTGCGGGTCATTTAGAACCGTAAGAATTTCATTGCACCAGTGCGTGCGCTCACCGGCATCAATTTGCGGCGCGATACGGGCAAGCAACCGGTCGCCGGCGGCGCGGCGCTTAGAGGTCTCGACATCAGGCAAAAGTTCGAGCAGGCGGTGAAGCGTCCGCCCACGGAAATACCGGTCGCCAGCAATTGGGGATTGGGCCGGCGTAGGGGCGGCCAGATGCTCAACCCCATCGGCTGCGGCTTCTTCCTCGTCAGCTAGGCGAGAGGGCGCAAGGCTTAAAGGCGCCGCCTCAGTTTTTGCCGGCTTAAACAACCATGGCGGGGACATGATGTCGGGCGGCGTTTCCGGCTGATCTGGTCTTTCTATCTCCACCGTTTGCGTACAGTCATAGCGCCGCAACACGTCCTCGTTATCTGGCCAAAACGGTTCCTCAGATTCGTATACTGCACCGCCAAGCCGGTCGAAGGCGTCTTGCGCCAAAGCATGCCAGGATTTTTCCGTAACCGGCTTGTCGCCAGGTGATTTCTGGTTGCCCTGTTCAACGCCGCAAATATAAAGCCGGTCTTCAGCGCGCGTCGCCGCGACATAGAGCTGGCGGCGGTATTCTTCATAAGCTTTGCGTATAACTTCTGCGCGTGCTTCCTCTGTCGTCGGAACGTCTGCGGCCTTGTTCGCCACGAGCAGTGACAGACGCTCGCGGCGTGATGCATGCTCGCTGTCGCGGGCGAGATCGATCACCGGCCCAATCCGGCGAATATTTGGTCCGCGATGGGCGTCCAGCAAAAACACGATTTTTGACTGCAGGCCCTTGGCGCCATGCACCGTCATCACCCGCACCGCATCGTTGGAGCGCTCCATTTCGCGTTTGATCTCGCCAGCATTGCTCGTAAACCAATCAATGAACCCTTGTAGAGACCGTGGATGGGCATTTTCGTAATCAAGCGCCTGACGCAGGAGTTCGTCGATTGCGTCGCGCGAGGCTTCGCTGAGGCGGGCGTAGAACCGGCGCCGTCCGGACGGGGTTCCGGCGTCAAGAATATGTGTGAAGAACGCATAAGGCCCCTCGCGCAGGCCGCGTGCACGCGCGGCGCTAACCTCATCGGCGGCCTTGCGCCATTTCGGTTGTTCGCTCGCCCGTTCCCGGAGCGCCGACCACAGGCTTTGCGTCGGCCCGCGCGGATGGGCTAGGGGGAAAAGGTCGGCGTCGTCATCGAAGCCGTATAGAGGCGATTTTAAAATCTCGGCAAGCGACAGGTCGTCGGAGGACAGCAAGGCGAATTTTGCAAATGACAAAAGGTCTTCCACCGCAGGGTCTTCAATAAGTTTCAACCGGTCAGCCCCCGCGACACGGACGCCGGCTTGCGCCAGTTGTCGGATAACCTCTTCAAACAAAGCGCCGCGGCTCTGTACAAGGATCATTATGTCACCGGGAGCAATGGCGCGGCCTTGTGATTCCAGCAACTCGGCGCCGAGCCAGTCTTTGATTGTGGTCGCGATCTTCTGGCTCAGCACTTTCGCTGGCGCGGTCGCTGCCGGCGCGTCAACCGGCGCATCCCATGGGTTTGTTTTCGGCGTATCCGGCCGCGGCGTTAACGGCCACAGCTCGACAAGGCCGGCCTCGCCCTCGCGTTTGAGCCCATGCGCCGGCACGCCGCGCTGGCCGAGCCCATCGGCGGCGTTGGCGACAAACAGCGCATCGACAAATTCGAGTACGGGCGCTGTGGAGCGGAAAGAGACCTGCAGATCAAAATTTCCATAAGCGCCAACCGCGGCGAGCGCCTTGCCAAGCGATGCTTCTTTTTCTTCAAACAGTTCCGCATCCGCGCCCTGAAACGAATAGATAGACTGCTTCATATCGCCGACGGCGAAAAAGCTGCGCGCGGAATTCCCTGCGCCGCCGCCGCTTTTAATCTCATTGAGCAGCGCTTCGATGATCGCCCATTGCGCTGGTGAAGTGTCTTGCGCCTCGTCGACCAGGATGTGGTCAATGCCCTGGTCGAGCTTATACATCACCCAGGCGCCGTCGGTGGTCTCCAATAAACGTTGCGTGCGCTTGATCAGGTCGTCGAAATCAAGCGCGGCGCGCGCGGCTTTCATGTCTGCATAGGCGTCAATCAGCACCGACAGGAGATGGAGATAAGCGGCGGTGTCGTGATAGATCTTTAACGCTTTCAGGCGGGCCAATTGGGTGACGAAGTGTTCCCGCAGGCCGTCGACATAGGGCCGCACCCAGGCGTCGATTTTATCGGTGGCGTTGGAGGCGATTTTGTCGCGTGGCGTCCCATCCGTTTTGGTGAACATTGGCAATAGCGCCGCCCACTGTTCCGCGTCGGCGGTTGCTGCGAGAAAGGTTTTAATCGGAACGGCGCCGAATTTTTTCGGGTTGCCGCCGCTGGCCTCCAGTGCTGCATAAGCGCGCTCAAGCTCGTGCTTGTCGAGTTGGCCGAGAAATTCCACTTGCAGCATTCCTTCCGTAGTCTGAGGGTCAATGTCGAGCTCAGCGGCGCATCCGCGAATGACGCCATCGAGACCGCCAAAGCGAGTGAGCGCGGCGTCAAAGCCAAGACGCTTCATCGCTCCTTCGAGCAACAATTCGCGGAGCTGTTTTTCATTATGGCTGCGGGCGAGGCGCGAAAGGGCGTTGGCGATGGCCACATCCTTGCTGGCGCGCAAGGCGACGCCATCAAGCGCGGCGTCACGCAATTGTCTCGCCTCACCGTCTTCGATAATCACAAATCCTGGCGGCGCCCCGGCTTCCAGCGGGAAGCGCCGCAAAACCTGTTCGCAAAACGAGTGAATGGTCTGGATTTTAAGCCCGCCTGGCGTTTCCAGCGCGCGGACAAACAGCCGGCGAACAGTGTTGAGGTCGCCGGCGCTGCGTTGCTTCGCAGCGTCGCCTTCAAGCTCGTTCAGCGCATTTACCAGCGTCTCGTTATCAGCAAGCGCCCATGCGCCAAGCACTTCGAACAAGCGTTCGGCCATTTCTGCGGCGGCTGCTTTAGTAAAGGTGATGCAGAGAATTTTGTTGGGCGCAGTGTTCGCCAATAACAGGCGCGCTACGCGATTGGTTAAAACCCGGGTCTTGCCCGACCCGGCATTGGCCATCACAAAGGCGGACCGCGTCGGGTCGGCGGCGAGTATCTGGTTGCGCGTTGCTTTCTTCAGCGGGGTCATTCATCGCCCCCGTCGCTATTACGGCCGGCGGCGTTGCGCTCACGCCGTCGGGCGAGATGGTCATAATCGCCATAGTCGTCCATATATTGCGGGCGCGGTTGCGACAGATAGGCCGTATCCGGATTATTAAAACTTTGCAGCAGGGCGTAAAGCCCGTCTTCGGCATCGGCTATATGCCTTGCAGCCTTCTCGCCCGTGGCGCCGACATCATCAGCCATCACGCCTTTGCGGCCGACGACGCGAACATATTCAAATCCCGCGACCGCTGCGGCGCCAAGTTTTTCAAAACCCCCTTTGACGGTAATCAGGCCGGTCAGTGGCAGTTGCGGGCTGAACTTTTTTGTCTGGCTAAGGGTTGGCGCCGCGCCGGTCTTGTAATCGATGATAACGGCGCCGCCGTCATCAAGCCGGTCGATGCGATCGGCTTTGGCGTTCAGTGAATAAGCAAGGCCGCCCAGTTCAAACGCCCATGCGCCTTTGTCCTCGACCACCACCGGCTTGCCGATGGCGCCGCGCGCGGCGTCCCAGGCGGAAAACCAGTGCAGGGTCTTCATCGCGCGATCGCGCCAGAACGGCGTGTGGGTCTCGGTCAGGCCAAATTGCGGCGCATGCTCGGCATATAGCGCTTCAAGGCGGGCCAACCGGTCCTTGGCGCCGGCCGGCGCGCCTTCCGCGACAAAGACGTGAAAAATTTTATGGAAGAGATTGCCGATATCACGCGAGCCAAACGGCTCATTGAGCGCGTCGAGCTTTTTCAGGCGTAAAATATAGCGTCCATAAATCGCATAAGGATCGCGCAGCAGTTTCTCGATGCGGGTGACGTAAAAATCGCGCGGGCGGGTAGCAACCGGCGGGCGCGGTGCGGGCGCGGAAATGGTTTTGAGCTCGCTGGCGGCATTGAGGCGCTGTGCAAGACTATTGTAGTGTTGAAATTGTTCAATTTGCGCCAGGGCGTCCGCGCCCTTTAAGATATTCTTTAAACGGACAATCCAGCGTGATGGCTTGGTCGGCTTTCCGCCCGCCCGCGTTGAACGGGTCAGCATAACTTCAGGCGCTGCGGTCAGCTGGGCGAAGTCATGGGCGGCAAGGCCGATACGTTGTTCCGGTGACGGCAGGCCCAGCTTCTCGCGCATCGGGCGCGACAGGAACGGATCAATCGCTGCATCACGCGGCCAGGCGCCCTCGTTGAGCCCGCCGAGAATGATAACATCGGCGTGCTGTAGCCGCGCTTCCAGAGGGCCAAGGATAGCGATGCGTGGATGCGCGGGAATGCGCCGACGCACGGTGATCTTTGCAATCAGTTGATCGAAAATCGCGACGTAATCTTCCGGGGCGTCATGAGTGATGGCGACGACAGCGCCTTGTAATGGCGCGAGTCCTGCAGCGCCGGCCTCGCCATCCTCGCCGCGCCACAAGCGCACAGCGCCGGGCTCGTCGTTGGAGGTTGCGAACAATTCGGCAATTTGTAGATGGGCCATGAGGCGATCTGTGAAGGGTGCGGCGGATTGCGGCCATTGTTTGAGGCCGCCAAGAAGCCTATCAAGCAATGGCGCAGCGCCAGATCCATTGTGTTTGTCCGCCTTGATTTTTAAGGCCAATCCATCGCCGCCACCGGTCGGGCGCAACCCTCGCAAGACACGATCCATAGTGTTGACGGCGCGGGCGCGTTCAGCCTCACCAAAGCCGCCGCCAAAGAGTGGGTGACGCAATATGGTCATCAGCGCGACGGCGTCTGACGGGTCTTTGAGCCACCGCGCCACCAGACGAAGATAGGTTCCACACGGACTATTGGCGAAAGGAGTACCGGCGGAATCGTCAACGGTAATATTCCAGCGCCGCAGCTTCATGGCGACGCGCCGCGACAAATCCCGGTCCGGCGTCACCAGAAAGACGGTTTTGCCCGGCGTCTCGATGGTCTCGCGGATTTTGAGCGCCGCCGCATCCGCCTCACGCTCTTCGTCGGCGGCCTCAACCAGTATGACTTTATCGAGCGCGGCATCCAGCCTCGGGCGGTCGGCTTTGATCGCCACTGCCCAGTCGCGCCAGCTGTCGGAGGTCGCCGCCGGGCGCAGCGCCACGGAAAATATCTCCCGCCGCGCTGTTATTGCGGTCGTGTTTTTTGCTGTGGCCGCATTTGGCCATTTCGCCACTGACGGTCTTTCGGCGCCAAGCTCATCCAGCAATTGCTTCAACCCGGCTTGCGGGTGCGGCGCGTCAATACTGTCCCAAAAGCGTTCGTCAGAGGTAAGGTCAAGCCCCGGCAAAACCACCGCGCCCATAGGCAGAAGGGCGACTTGGCTCATCATTCGCGCCACCGCCGGCGTCGACCCGGTGGTGCCGGCGATGATCACCGGGTGGCGGGGCGGCGCGCGCCTCCAGTGTGCGGTTTGCCGGTCGATCAGTTTAACGCGTCGGTCGGCCGGGTCCATCAGCCCGCGTTCTTCAAGATAGGCTGGCCAGATTTCGGTGATGATGGTGAGGAACGCTAGCGACGCGCGCCAGTGCGCCGCCAGCTCTTCCGGCACAAGCGTTTCCAGCGCTTTCGGCGATATCTCTTCCGTATAGAAAGAATCAAGCAGCCTGCCAAGTTCGTCAGCGGCGCTGAGCGCGCCGGCCCAGCGTTCCTGTCCTTCAAAGGCGCGGTCCTTTGCGGCGACCATTTGTGCTAGGGTCAGACGGCGTTCAATCACGGAGATCGCCGGGGTCAGATCAAGCTCATCGCGTCCCGCGCCTTCAAACACCACGAACTCATCTTCATCGATATCGCCAAGCGCGCGGATGCGCGGCATGAGGCTTGCCCGCCCGCCCGGAGCGGCGGATATAAAGGCATCCGTCAGTGCACGAACAGCACGTCTTGTCGGCAAATAGATACGTGCATCAGCAAGCTTTGTGTCTGGCGCTGCGTCAATAGAAGCGCGCAGCGTCGACGCCAGATCGGTCAGAAACGGGCGCCCGGCGTCGATCGTGTAGAGTTGGGGCGCGGCTTCTGAAAATATTATCGAAGTCTGGCGTGCGGAGGTCACCTGGCGCTCGCTTTGAGGCGCGCTTCGGCGGCGGCGTGTCCGGCCGGATCGCCGACATGCATCCACGAGCCTTGATGTATGGCGCCGAAAAGCCGGCCGTGCGTCTGGGCGCGGTCCCAAAGTAATTTCGTCGAAAATGCGCCGTCAGGTCCTTCATCGATCAGCGCCGGCGAAATCAGTTGCAGGCCAGTGAAAACAAATTGCGCGGATTCGCCCTGGCGCAGGGTGATACGCCCATCCACGCTCTGATCAAAGTCACCCTTGCCGTCATAGCCGCTGGTTTTCTCGATCGGGATCAGAAGTAAAAGCGCATCCATTTGCCGAGCGTCCCAATGCCGCGTTAGCGTCGCGCAGGCCTCCGCACCGTCGGCGTCAATCAGGATCGCGTCGGTGTTGGTGCAGAAAATCGCTTTGTCGCCAAAATGGGGGCGGGCTTTTTTAAGGCCGCCGCCTGTCTCAAGCAGTAGGCCGCGTTCATCGGAAATGATTATCTCCGGCGTGGTGCGGGCGCGCAAATGTTGTTCCATCGCTTCTGCAAGGTAATGCACATTGACCACGGCTCTCGTAATGTCGGCGGCGGCAAAGCGATCCAGCGCATAGTCTATAAGCGCTTTGCCGGCGACTTTGACGAGCGGCTTTGGCGTATCCTCCGCAAGCGGACGCATCCGCGTGCCGAGCCCTGCGGCGAGCACCATTGCGGTGGTTGGGGCAGTGGTGGGTTTTCTAGTCATGGCGCCAGCTCTGGCAAATGCGCAGCAATGAAACTGCGCAAAGGCGCCAATGGTTCGCGCGCCAGGTCATTACGGAAAAGCGCTTCAACCCGCGGCAGGAAGTTGAGGTAGTGTGGTTTGTTATCGCGCCGCGCGAGGCGGGCAAAAATGCCGAGGATCTTTGCGTTACGCTGCGCGGCAAGGATGGCGTAGTCGTTCATGAACGCCGCCTTGTCGAGGCCGTCGGCAGCGCGCGCATAATGTTCAATCATTGCCGCGGCCAAAGCCGGCGCGACATCGCGGCGGGCGTCTTCCAGCAGCGAGACGACATCATAGGCGGCATGGCCGTAAAGTCCGTCTTGAAAATCGATGATTCCGGTGCGGGCGGCTGTTTTGCGCTTCGGCAGCCACAACAGGTTCTCCGCATGATAATCGCGCAGCACGATCTGGTGCGGCGGCGACAATGCGCTTGCGAGGTTTTGAAAAATGTCGCGATATTCCGCTTGCAGACTTTCCGGCGCGGGCACGGATTTTTTTAACGGCCAATACCAGTCGATGAGAAGGCCAGCCTCGGTACACAGCGCCATCGCGTCATAGCTTGCCATCGCGTAATTGTCATGGGCCGGGCGCGCTGGCGGATTTTGTCTGAGTGTGAGCAAAGCATCGATGGCGCTGCGATAAAGCTCAGTTTCGTTCGCTGCACCGGCTACGCGCGCATAAAGATCGTCGCCAAGGTCTTCGATCAGTGCAAGGCCCTTAGCGGCGTCAGTGGCGAAAATTTCCGGCGTCGATAGTCCGGCGCCGCGCAGCGCCGCGGCAATAGCGATGAAGGCGTTGAGGTTCGCCCCGGCAAGGCGCGCCATGGCATTATAGCCAAGCGCGCGGCGCTCCTCTTGGCTTGCCTCCCGCGGGCAGGGCGCGCTTTCCGCTGATGGCGGCGCGATCATTAACACCGCTTTGCGGCCATTGTGCTCGGCGCGCATATAGCTACGCGTTGAGGCGTCCCCGGCGAGCGGGCGCAGCTTTGCGCCCTCCCAGCCGGCGAGCATCAGAAATTGCGCATGCGCGCGCGCTGTGTTTGAGCCGCTCATCGCCGGGACCATACGCGATTCTTCAAATTAATCCCGCTGCCTGCAATCGCTTGCGCCAGATTTCCGGCCCCTCAATATCAACCCTGCGGCCGCCGCTTTGTTCGATGTGGAAAACTAGCCGTAAAGGGCCAGATGGTAATAATCCCTCAATCCTGTCCGGCCATTCGATCAGGCAAATACCGTCGGCCAGGGCGTCTTCGAAGCCAAGTTCCCAGACGTCGTGCGCGCGCTCCAGCCGGTAAAGGTCGAAATGCCAGAGTGCGGCGTCAGTATTTTTGTATGTCTCCACCAGCGTAAACGTCGGGCTCGGGACATCGCGCGCGCCGCAAAAAGCTTTGATGAGCCCGCGCGCGCAAACCGTCTTGCCGGCGCCGAGCGGACCTTCAAGGCAGATAATGTCGCCGGTTTGCAGGCCCGCGGCGAGCCCTGCGCCGAATTGCGCGGTGGCGTTTTCATCCGGCAGAAATATAGAAGCGAGCCTCATGGCGAGCCATATCGGCGGGAATTCTCATCGATGCAAGCCTCACGGATGCTGCAGATAATGCCGTGCGGTCACTTTTGGGGCTTGCCGTCTGGAGCAGACGCCTTAAATGACGCCCTTCAAGACTTTGCGTAAGGCCGGCTCTGACCGGCGACCGGGAAGAGACTAAGTGATGGCGAAGATTACCTATATTGAGCATAATGGGACTGAGCATGTCGTTGAGGCCGAGAGCGGCGTTTCGGTGATGGAGGCGGCGGTGCGCAATATGGTGCCGGGGATCGATGCTGATTGCGGCGGCGCCTGCGCTTGCGCCACCTGCCATGTATATGTCGACGATAGTTGGCGGGAAAAGACCGGTAAGCCGGAGGCGATGGAAGAATCGATGCTGGATTTCGCCGCCGAGCCAAAAGAAAACTCGCGGCTGTCCTGCCAGCTCAAGGTCAGCGATGCGCTGGATGGGTTGATTGTCCGCCTGCCCGAATTTCAGGGCTAAGGCGCGGGCCGCTCTTGACGACTGCCCTAGGGTGTCGTTTCATGAACAAATGCAGAACAATGATGCACCTCTAATTGACGAGGGCGATGTGCTGTCGCGCCCGGACCAGACCACCATCCTGACCCGCGGGGTTGTCCGCCTATTCGTTGAATTGGGGTTCTCGCCGCTGATCGAATTCAAACTCGCCAATGGCCGCCGCGTCGATGTCGCCGGGCTTGACCGCAAGGGCCGGCTGACAGTGGCGGAGGTGAAATCCTGCCGCGCTGATTTCGAATGCGACGGCAAATGGACGGATTATCTCGGGTTTTGCGATTATTTTTATTTTGCCGTTGATCCGACCTTTCCGCTGGAGCTGTTGCCGGCGTCAGAAGGGCTCATTCTCGCTGACGCCTATGGCGCGATGATCAAGAGGCCCGCAGAAGAGCGCGTGATGGCGGCGGGGCGGCGCAAAGCGGTCACCTTGAGGTTCGCCCGTCAGGCGGCGCGGCGGGCCTTTTCAGAATAGCTGCCTATTGCGGTGTAAGCCGTAGCAGCTTGCCGGTCGGTGCGCCGCCATGATCTTCCGTGGTCACATAGATCGCCCCATCCGGCCCGATCCGGACATCGCGGATGCGCTCGCCGATGAGATAGCGCTCCTCACCGATTTCCTTGTCGCCATCCATGATGATGCGGTGAAGCGCAGTCCGACCCATAGCGCCAACCAGAAGATCGCCACCCCAATCTTGAAAAAGATCGCCACGATAAACTGCAAGACCGGAAGGGGCGATGGATGGCGTCCAGTATTTGAACGGTTGCGTCGTTCCTTCATATTCCGTGAACGGTGTAATTCGCGCGCCATTATAGTCAATGCCGTAAGTGGCGATCGGCCAGCCATAATTGGCGCCCGGCTTGATGATGTTGATTTCATCACCGCCCATGGCGCCGTGTTCATGTTCCCATAAAATGCCGCGGGCGCCGTCATAGGCGAGGCCTTGAGGGTTGCGATGGCCCTTTGAATAGAGTTCGGGCAGTGAACCTTCGCCAAAATCCGGATTGTCGTCAGGGATCGATCCGTCTTCGTTGAGGCGGATCACCGCGCCATAGCTGGTCGCCATATCCTGCGCTTTTTCTTTGTAGCGCGAGCCTTCGCCGATAGTGAAATATAGTTTGTCGTCAGGTCCCCAAACGAGACGGCCGCCAAAATGATAGGCGGCGGCCTTTGGAGGCGTCGCGTCATAAATGACTTTAAGGTCGCTGACCGCCTCTCCGTTGAAGGTCGCTCGCGCGATGCGGAGATGATTGGCGGCATTAGAGCCATAGGCGTAGGAAAGGAAGATGATATTGTTTTCTTCATAATCAGGGTGCGGAAGAATATCGAATAGACCGCCTTGGCCTTCTGAAAACACTTCGGGCGTCCCGGCAATCGGTTGAGCTTCCATAACCCCATTACGAATCGCGCGGATGCGTCCCGGTCGTTCGGTGACTAAAATGGTTCCGTCTGGAAAAAACGAAATCGACCACGGATTGACGAGGCCGTCGGCCAGGGTTTCGACGGTGAACGCTGTCGCGCCTTCTGGAGCGTCGGGGGCGTGCTTTTTTTGCAGCGATAAGTCGCCGCCACCGCTAGGCGGAAGATCCGCGCTGACCGAAGCGACAGCGCCATTGTTGTCGGAACAGCCGGAGATAAAAGCGGCTATGCAGCCTGCGAGGATAGTTTGGTGGAGAGTAATCGTCATTTCAGGCTCCGTGGGGACAAGAGAGGGTCAAAAATGGCTGAGGGGATAGGCGTATGCGCGCCGGGGGCTCGACGTCAACGGTGATGATGTGACAAAACCTTCGCCGACGATGGGCAAATGGGCGGAAGGTTGGGAAACATGCAGATTATCAAGGTTGCAGCGGCGTATATTGCAGCGGTCATCATTGCCTATTCATTGGCGGCGGCGTTTTACACCCAGCAGGTATTGGCCAAGCAGGCTGAGATTGGCGCCATCTATACACCATCGCAACAAGCGCAGACCTACTTCGAAAACTTCATCGGTCTTGCGCCGGCCTATGGTCTTATGATGGCGATCGCGCTTCTGATCGGGTTTGTCGTGGCGGCTGGCGTCAAGCGCATTGCCGCTCCTCTGGCCTCGGTCGCCTATCCGCTTGCTGGCGCGGCCGCGATGTGGACGTTGGTTTGGACGATTGAGACTTTCGTTGCTGGCGGCGGCGTCGGCGCGATTGGCGGCGCCCGTGATGCGCTGGGCGTTGGGTTGCAGATGCTGGCCGGCCTGGCTGGCGGGGTGGTGTTTGAATTGCTGCGCCATGGACGCCAAGGATGACGCAACGAGAAGGCGCAGGTTTGTATTGTCCATGAACGCAAAGCTCTCATCGCGGATCGCCAAAACGGTTAGCGCCGTTCGCGCTCATGACCTGTTATGGGCGATTGGTTTTGCAGCGCTTATCGGCGCCGGGCTGATTGTCGCCGGTTTTGCGGACTGGCGGGTTGTCCTTGGCGCGTGGCTGGCCCTTGGCGGCTGTCTTTTTGTGCGCAACCAGGTGTCGCCGGTGCGCGGCTATGCCGAGCCGATTATCGACACCGTCGATGCACAGCTTGCGGTCAAACAGAGCGGGCTGGCCGATTTGCGTATCGCCCGCGATGTTCCCGAAGCGCTGCCCGATCCATTGTTTATTCTTGATACAGATGGAATTGTTGAATATGCAAATCCGGCGGCGAAAGAGCTGGTCGGATCGGACAAAATTGAAGGCCGTCATTTTGCGGCGGCGTTGCGGGCGCCGGATGTGTTTGAAGCCGCCGAAGCCGTCATCAAGACACAAGAGCCGCAGAGGGTGGATTTCGTTACCACGGGGTCTGTAGAACGGTCATGTCGCGCGCTGGTCGCGCCGCTTGGCGCCAAATCCGACGATGGGCTTACAAGGGCGCTTATTTTCGTCCACGACCTGACCAGCGAGCGGCGGGTTGAGCGGATGCGTGCTGATTTTATCGCCAGTGCGAGCCATGAGCTACGCACGCCCATCGCCTCGCTTATCGGTTTTATCGAGACTATGCGCGGGCACGCCAAGGACGACCCGGAAGCGCGCAAGAAGTTTTTGGGTATCATGCAGTCCCAGGCCGAGCGCATGCAGCGCCTGGTCTCGGACTTGATGTCGCTATCGCGCATTGAACTAAACGAACATGTGCCGCCAAAAGGCAATGTCGATCTTGCTGATCTTGCAGGCGATGTCATTGACAGCCTGGCGCCGCTTCTCGAGCGCGCCGGCGCGATTGTCGATTTTCTCAATGAAACCGATGCGCCGACAAAAATTCTCGGTGACCGCGACGAGTTATTTCAAGCGGCGCAAAACCTGCTTGACAACGCGGTTAAATATGGCGGCGATCCGGCGATGATAAAGGTTCGGGTCGGACGCGGACCGGCGCCGCCTTTGGGCGGTGATGGCGAACCGGTGCACCGGGCGGGCGATGCCGCCGCACAAACTGCCGCGCGGCTGAATGTTCCTGTCGATGATTTGGTTTATATCCAGATCCGCGATTTCGGACCCGGCATCGAGCGCGCCGACCTGCCGCGGCTGACAGAGCGGTTTTATCGCGTCGATCTGGAGCAAAGCCGCAAAAGCGGCGGCACCGGACTTGGTCTCGCCATCGTCAAGCACATCGCTAACCGGCATCAGGGCGGTTTTCAAATCGAAAGCCGTTCCGGCGGCGGCACCGCGTTTTCGTGTCATTTCCTGGCTGCGGACAAGTCCGCACCGCGCTAAATTGGCGTTAGCGCACAAAATGCACTATCGAATGTCGGTTCGACAAGAAATTGTCACAAAAAACCGGCATTTAGAGGCGCCTGGCGCTGTTGCTTATTGCTTAGCATTCGCAGGGCTTTATTGGGTATTGGCAAATTTTATGGCGTTACAGCCTGCACATTCTTCCTTTTCAGCGCGCCGGCTTCTTGAAGTTGAGCTGTCGCGCATGGCCGCGCTTGTGGAAAGCCAGCTACAGGGCGCGATTACGGCCTTTGAGCGCCGCGATGTCGCCGCTGCTGAAAGCCTCATCCCCAACGACATCCGTGTGAATGAATTTGATCGCGACATTGAAGCCCGCGTAATGGCGTTGCTGGCGAGCGAATTATTGCCGGAAGAGTTGTTGCGCGAGGTAATGACGATCATGAAGCTGACCGGTGAGCTGGAGCGGGTTGGTGATCTTGCAAAAAATATCGCCAGGCGAACGCTTGTGGTTAGCCGCGAAGCGCCGTCGCGCCCAGCTATGGGGGTTGCGCGCATGGGCCGTGCTAGCTTGCGGCAGTTTTCCGACATTCTGGATGCTTATTCGACCCGTAATATCGATGCAGCAAAGGCTGTTTGGGGCGGCGACGACGAGGTTGATGAGCTTTACAATTCCGTGTTTCGGGAAATTACGCTCGCCATGATTGCCGATTCATCCAAAGTCAACGCCTGCACCCATCTTGTGTTCATTGCGAAAAATTTTGAGCGCGTCGGCGATCATGCGACCAATATCGCCGAAGCAATTTATTTTCTGCAGACCGGATCGCCGCTTGTAGAATCGCCTACAAAAGACGATGAAGCCGCACTCACCGCAAGCGCGTCGCCGAGACGGTCGGGCGGGACATTCCATTAGCTGACGGGGATCGAAAATGGCTGCGACCCAGATTCTGATTGTTGAAGACGAAGCGGCGCTGGCGACCTTGCTTGAGTATAATCTCGAGAAGGAAGGTTTTGACGTTTCGCTTTCGGAGGACGGCGAGGACGCGCTGTTGCGGATTGAGGAAAGCCCGCCAGACTTGGTTATCCTCGATTGGTTGTTGCCGAAAGTCTCCGGCATTGAGGTCTGCCGGCGCATTCGCGCCAGGTCAGAGACCCGCAACCTGCCGATCATTATGGTGACCGCGCGCGCTGAAGAAGATGACCGCATCCGCGGGCTTGATACCGGCGCTGACGACTATCTGACCAAACCGTTTTCCACCAATGAATTGATCGCGCGCGTTCGTGCGGTGTTGCGGCGCATCCGCCCGGGGCTTGCGGAAGACAAGGTTAGTGTTGGCAATATTGTCATTGACCGGGTCTCGCACCGGGTGATGCGCGGCGAGCAGGAAATTCACCTCGGCCCGACTGAATTCCGGCTTCTCGATCATTTGATGCAACATCCGGGGCGCGTGTTTTCGCGCGAACAATTGCTGAATGCGGTTTGGGGATCGGATGTGTTCGTCGAAGTGCGCACGGTCGACGTGCATATCGGCCGGCTGCGCAAAGCGCTGAATAAATATGGTCAGGGCGATCCGGTGCGCACGGTTCGGTCCGCCGGCTATGTGCTGGACGCCCGGTAAATAAAAAGCCCGCCAATGGCGGGCTTTTTCGATTGCGGACCAGGGTAAAGTTATGCGGTGGCGCGGCGCTTTTGTGGAGCGGCGAGCACACGTCGTGGCTCGCGGCGTGCTTCACGGCGTTGCGGCGGCTGAAAGGCGAGATGCGCATGATAGGCGCAATAGGATTTGCCCGACAGAGTCGACTGGCCGCAAAAATGAAAGTCTTCTCTCGCCGGATCGCCGAGCGGCCATTTGCACATATTGTTTTTGATCGTTGTCACGGTTGTTCGGTCGCCGGTGTCGAGCACCAGCGGCGCGATAAATTCGGGCTCGGGGATAACCGATTTCACTTCCGGCCGGCGGGCTTTGGGCGCGCTCGCTTCCCGGCGTTCCTGCGATGGGGTGCAGCCGCGTTGCGGTTTGGCCGGGGTTGCGCGGCCGGACAGGCCAAGTCGGTGAACTTTACCGATCACCGCATTACGAGTGACGCCGCCCATTTTATTGGCGATCTGCGCAGCAGAAAGACCTTCCGCCCAGAGTGTCTTTAAAAGTTCGACCCGATCGTCTGTCCATGCCATGTCGCCGTTCTCCCTGCTGGTCCGGCAGCGGCTTGAAGCCGCCTCGGCTTTAAAATCAATATCTTGTATATCTAATATTTGCGCTGCTTAATGCGCCTAAATATAGTATCCTAGCACTCACAAAACACAATATGGCGCCAGTAACTTTTTTTGCCCACAATATGTTGATAAATATCCACGCTTGACGGAAGCCGGCGCCCGAGCGCACACCGTTGCGCCGCAACAAGAGAAAAAATGGCTTATGGACGGCGCCGACATAGCAGAAAAAACCAACCTCGCCGCGGCTGATCTGCAGGCGGATTTTGGCGTACGCCGCTTTGGCGCGGTGAACTGGCTGGGGCTTTGGACGCTATATCTCAAAGAAGTGCGCCGCTTCATGAAGGTGGTGACCCAGACAGTCGTTGCCCCGGTCATCTCAACGCTGTTGTTTCTGGTCGTCTTCACACAAGCTTTCGGCGCTTCTCGCCCGGCGGTGGCGGGCGTGCCGTTTGTTGAGTTTTTGGCGCCTGGCCTCATCATCATGGCGGTCTTGACCAATGCTTTTACCAACTCCTCGTCCTCGCTGATCATCGCCAAAGTGCAAGGTTCAATCGTTGATGTGTTGATGCCGCCTCTGTCGGCGGCGGAGTTGACGGTTGCGTTTGTTGCTGGCGCTGCGACACGCGGGCTCCTGGTTGGGGCCATCACCGCTGCGACCAGCGCAGGCTTTATGTTGGCGATTGGCTCGCCGATGCATTTTGGCGCCTTGTGGGCCATTATCTATTTCGCATTTGCAGCAGCCTTGATCTTCGCCATGCTTGGCGTCATAGGCGGCGTCTGGGCGGAGAAATTCGATCAGCTTGCGGCATTTTCAAATTTCGTCATCACCCCGCTGACATTCCTGTCCGGCACGTTCTACTCCGTAGAAAGACTGCCCGAGCCGTTCCGCACGGCAAGCCAATATAACCCGGTCTATTATTTGATAGACGGCTTTCGCTCCGGCTTTACGGGTCAGGCCGAAGCCAGTCTGACGATTGGCGTTACGATGACGATGGCGTTGATGTTGGGTTTTGGGTTGACGTGTTACGGGCTGCTGCGGTCTGGTTATAAGCTGAAGGATTAAAGGGCGCATGTCAGGGCAAGCCCCCAGACCATAGGTAATGATTTGGCCGACAACGCGATATTTCCTTTTCAGGTCGGCGAAACGGCGGTGCGTGGGCATGTCGTAAGGCTGTCGGGTGTGATCGACGAAATTCTGCAGGCACATCAATTTCCCGATATGGTCAGCAGCCTTGTCGGCGAGGCCGCCAGTCTGGCGACGATGATGGGTGCAGCATTAAAATTTGACGGCAAACTGATTTTCCAGGCGCAAGGCGATGGCCCTGTGTCGATGCTGGTTGCCGATTATACGGCGGGCGGCGCCTTGCGCGCGACGGCGAACCTCCGCGACGGCGACATTTCACAAACCGGCATTGCGCTGCTTGGCGAGGGGCACATCGTCATGACGATTGACCATGGTGCGGATATGGAGCGCTATCAGGGCGTTACGCCAATTGAGGGGGCGGATCTTGCCGAAGCGGCGATCGCTTATTTTGCTCAATCCGAGCAGATACCGACCGTGGTGCGACTTGCGGTCGGGCGATTGTCGACGCCGGGCGAACCGGACCGATGGCGCGCCGGAGGCATCATGGCGCAGTTTGTGCCCGGCGAAGGCGGCACGCGTGAGCGCGGCGAGGAAATTTTGCAGAGCGAGGAAGACCGCGATGTCTGGGCCCGAGTGGCGGCGTTTGTCGGAACTGCCAAGGACGATGAGTTGCTGGACCCGGCGATCAGCGCCGAAACGCTGCTTTATCGCCTGTTCCATGAAGACGGCGTGCGCGCCTTCGCGCCCCAACCAGTGCGCGCCGAATGCGGTTGCAATGGCGAAAAAATCGCGGCGGTGCTCTCGCGCTATAGCGAGGACGAGTTGCACGATATGGTTGAAGCCGGCGCCATCAAGGTGGTTTGCGAGTTCTGCCGCAAGGGTTATCATTTCACGCCACAAGGGGAGCCATCGCGCACGCCATGAAAAAACGACGCTTTGAAAAAGAGCTGGCAGGGCTGGAGTTTGAGCTCGCCAAGCTGCAAGAGACCGTCCAGCGCAAAGGCCTGAAACTTGCCATTATCTTCGAAGGACGCGACGCCTCAGGTAAGGGCGGCGCGATCAAAACCATCTTGAGGCGGATGAATGCGAGGGTTTGGCGTGTCGCGGCGCTGCCAAAGCCGTCTGATCGTGAGCGCACACAGTGGTATTTTGAGCGTTATGTGAAGCACCTGCCTGCGGGCGGCGAAGTGGTTTTGTTTGACCGCTCCTGGTATAATCGCGCGGTGATTGAACCGGTGATGGGCTTTTGCACCGAGGACGAACATGACGCGTTCATGCGCGAGGTTCCGCTGTTCGAAAAAATGCTGATTGATAGCGGGCTGATTCTGATCAAGTTCTGGATTCACGTTTCTGCAGATGAGCAAGAACAGCGCTTTCAGGACCGCGCCAACGACCCGCGCAAACGCTGGAAGCTTTCGCCAATCGATTTGAAGGCGCGCGATTTGTGGATCGAATTTACCCAAGCGCGCGACCGGATGTTCACCGATACTTCCATTGAGCGTTCGCCATGGCTGGTCGTTGACGGCAATGACAAGAGAAAGGCGCGGCTCAACATTATTCGCGCAATCCTTGACCGGGCGCCTTATGAGTTCAACAAGTCGGCCTTCAAGCCGGTCAAACTGCCGCCGCGTCCATCGATTGACGATTGCGACTATTGCGAGCCGGACTTAGAGACGCTTAATCTGATAAAGGATTATTACGCCGACTAACACGGTCCCGTGAATTGCGCGCCGGCGCGGGCGCGCCTAGTCTTTGGACGGATTTTGCGGCGAAACAGAAGCGGGGATATCATGCGAGCAAGAGTTTTTATCATCGGCGTAGGCTGTGTTTCGCTGATCACTATCGGCGTTGTCGCGGCTTTGGCGACGACCGGCGGTGCGGCATTCCGACTATGGCAGCTGGAGTGGAAAAAACAGGGCGAGACCGATCTTCGTTTTGTCGAAGTCTCGCTGCCCTTCACGCATGAGACCGACCTCGAAAAATCACTGCCGTTTATGGCGGCGGCGGCGATTGATGTTGACGGCGACGGCGTTGATGAGATTTTCATGGGCGGCGGCAAGGACCAGGCCGATGCGATTTTTGGCTATGACGGCGGCGCGTTTCACCTACTTGGCGATGGTTATCGCTTTGAAAAAGGCGATGCGGACGCCACTCATGGCGCTGCGTCGATAGACGTTGATAGCGACGGACGGGTCGATTTGTTTGTAGCGCGCGAATCCGGCGTGTGGCTGCATATGAATGTCGGCAACGGCTTTACCAGCCAAAATCTCAATCTTCCGTTAGCGGATAATACGACGCCGCTGTCGATTGCGCTTGGTGATGTCAATAAAGACGGCGCCGTCGATCTTTATATTTCCGGCTATCTCAAGAACGAATTGGTCACGGAGCAGAATAACTTTGCGCGCGACTATGGCGGCTATAGTCATCTGTTCATCAACAGGGGCGACAACAGCTGGCGTGACGTTTCTGACGAGGCCGGCGTCTGGCGCCAGCACAACACCTTCACCGCGATGTTTGTCGATATCGACAACGACATGGATAGCGATCTCGTTATTGCTCAGGATACCGGCGTCGTGGAAACCTATGATAATACTGGCGCGTTCCCCATGCGCCGTATCGAGAACCCGTCGGTCAATAGCTATCCCATGGGCATCGCTGCGGGCGACTATGACAATGACGGGTTCGTTGATTTCTATTTTTCCAATGTCGGGCACGGCATGCCTGAAAAGCTGCTGCGCGGAAATCTCGACGAAGATGCGCCGTTTAACGCCAGCTATATGTTGCTTCAAAACCAGCGCGGCGCAGGCTTTACTGATGTCGCCAAGTCAACCCGCACCGCACGCATCGGCTTTGGCTGGGGCGTCGTGTTTGCGGACATGAATCTCGATGGGCGCGAAGATTTGCTGGCGGCGCAAAACTATGCGCGTTTTCCCGGCAAAGAGTTCCTGCACAAATATGCCTGCAAAATCATGCTGCAATATCCGGACGGCAAATTCATGCCAGTTGAAAAGCGCGCCGGCGCGGTCAATCGCAATTACGCCGTCGCGCCGATTGTTTCTGACTTCAATGATGACGGCCGGCCGGATCTGGTTTGGGCGAATATTGACGGCGAAGCCAAAGCGTTCATCAGCGGCGTTGAGACCGGCAACTGGCTCAAGGTGCGTCTCCCCGATAACACAGCCTCGCTTGGCGCTATCGTCACCGTGACGACGCCGGACGGGATGGTGCGGACAAAACAATTTACCGCCAGCCAGGGCCTTGGCTCTGACCAGTCGGCGGAAATGATTTTTGGCCTGGGGGAAGCGACGGAAGCGACGGTCGAAACGCGCTTCCAGAACGGCGTCGTTAAACACCATGACAGCGCAACGGCCGGCGAGCGCATCGTGATGAGCGCTAGCCGCTAAATGATTGGCAACGCCGGAGGCGGGGATGAACCATAACAGTGGGCTTGGCCGGTTCGCCGGATGGGCAGGGCTTGCCGGCGCGTTTCTCGTCGGCGTCGCCGAGTTTTTGATCCAGTTCAATGTCGCCGGCGGTTACGAGCAAGCCGGCTATGAATATTTCCAACAGATATCGAGCGAACGCCTGACGCTTGGTTATTATCTCGCCGTTCTATCGGCGCCGCTTTATATTGTCGGCTACTGGTTTCTTGAACGATTGTTGCAGCCGTCGGGCCGGGCTTTGGCGGCGGCGTTTTTTCTTATTGGCGCCTATGCGTTTGCCATCGGCGCCGTCTGGCTCGGCGAGCGTGCGTTTTTGGCGTTCACCGTTCAGGCGATCAGCGAGGGCGCGGCGAGCCCCGAGCTTTTGCAGCGGATGGCATCCTATAATGAGCCGCTGGTGAACGTATTAAGAGTGGCGATGGTCGCGGTATCAACGCTCTGGGTTGTGCTTATTCTCCGGGGGCGGACGGCCCTGCCAAAGTGGATGGCGATGGTCAATCCGGCGACCATCCTGGGGTCGATTTTCGGGTTGTATTGGGCGGCGCCCTCGGTGGGCGTTTATATCTTGCCGGTGGCGATGAATGTGACGCATGTGATCATCTTTGGGCTGGCGTTGATGACCTGCACAAAGACCGCCCCGCACGGGGCTTAATTTTTGCGGTGCTGTTCCCACATTTTGACGTCGCGTAACCACCGTGCATTGCCGTAAATCAGCGCCAATGCGAAACCATAAACGCCGCCGCGGAAATATTGGTCGAGAAAATAACGCTTGGCGAAATAGAACGGCAATCCAAAGATTATCCGCACGATCAGATAGGGCCGTGATTTTAACGGCGCGGGGATTGATGAATTGCGATTGAGTTTCGCCGCCAGATGCGCCACGTCGGTAAAAGCGTAATGCAGCATGCGGGCTTTCATATGGCCGATCGGGATATTTTTCGGCAGCCTGAACTGGTCCCAGCCATCATGGTCCGGCGCGCGAATGATGCGGCGATCATAAACCTTGTGGCGGGTCTGGTTGCCGAAATCCATCCATGGCGCGCCAACCGGAGGGACCAGCGCCAGCATCGTCCGATAGATTTTCTTCGGCGGCTCGCCATCGGCAAATAGCGCCGCCAGCTCGCGCGCAAATTCCGGCGTCACAACTTCATCACCGTCAAGATCAAGCATCCAGTCATATGCACAAGCGTCTTCGGCAATGCGTTTCTGGCGGCCCCAGCCGGCCCACTCATGTTCTATGACGCGCGCGCCTGCCGCCCGTGCAAGGCTGACGGTTTGGTCGGTAGAGCCGGAATCCACAATAACCACCTCGCGCGCCGCCGTCAGCGCCGCGCGCACCACATCGGCGATCAAGCGCTCTTCGTTAAATGTGCGGATAATTGCCGATACTGGCGGGCGGGGATCGGGTGCGGATGTCATGGTGGTTTCTAATGGGAAAACCGGCGCAGCGACAATAGGCTGCGCCGGATTTTTCTGCTCGCCGCCGCCTAGGAGGCTTCGCTCTCAGCAATCCACGCGTCGACATTTTCTTCGAGGATCGCCAGCGGCACGGCGCCGTTTTTTAGCACTACGTCATGGAATGCGCGAACATCGAAGCCATCGCCGAGTGCGGCTTCGGCGCGGCCGCGCAGCTCAAGAATTTTCAGCATGCCAATTTTATAGGCGGTCGCCTGACCCGGCATAACGATGTAGCGCTCAATCGCCTTGACGGCGTCGCCTTCCGGATTCGGCGTGTTGGTGAGGAGATAATCGATTGCATCCTGGCGCGTCCATTTCTTGTCGTGCAGGCCAGTATCGACGACGAGCCGCGCCGCGCGCCATAGCTCCATCGCCAGACGGCCAAAGTCGGAATAGGGATCTGCGTAAAAGCCCATCTCTTTGGGGGTATATTCCGAATAAAGACCCCAGCCTTCGGTGTAGGCGGTGACACTGCCAAATTTACGGAAACTGGGCAGGCCGTCGAGCTCTTGCGCGATTGCAAGCTGCATGTGATGACCGGGAATGCCTTCATGATAGGCGAGCGCTTCCATCTGATAAGTTGGCATGTCGGCCATGTTGTAGAGATTGGCGTAATATGTGCCGGGGCGCGATCCGTCCGGCGCTGGCCGCTGGTAGAACGCCTTTCCAGCGGCCTGTTCGCGAAACGGCTCCACGCGTTTGACGATAAGCTCAGCTTTCGGCTTGGTCAGGAATAAATCATCAAGCTGGCCGCGCATCGTGTCGATGATTTCCGTCGCCTCTTTCAGGTAGCGTGTTCGGCCTTCATCCGTGGTTGGATAGGTGAACTTTCCATCCGGATCGGTTCGCATATAAACGAAAAAATCTTGTAGGGATCCGTCAAAACCGACAGCGTCTTTGATCTCGTTCATTTCAAGGTGAATGCGCGCAACCTCGCTCAAGCCGAGGTCATGGATTTGCGTCGGGGACATGGTGGTGGTGGTCATGGCTTCCAGCTGAAGCGCATAATAGTCGCCGCCATCAGGTAATTTCCACGCGCCGTCATCATTGGTTGCTGTTGCGGCTTGGGCCTCAAACATCGCAATCAGCGCTTCATAAGCCGGCTTTACCGAGCTTGTCATGGCGTCGGTTGCACGGACGAGGAGGTCTTCTTTTACGTCGTCGCTGACCTCCAATACATCCAGCTTCTTGGTGAAATCAGCAAGCAACGTTGACGGCTCGTCGCGATCATCGAAGGGTGCGCCGGTGATGATATTTTGCGAGGTTGCGATCATTTGCGGATAAGCCCAGCTTGGCGGGTTAATACCGCGTGCGAACTGATCCTCTGCGTTTTGCTGTTGCTGGCCGAGATAATCATCAACGCTGGCAAGCCGTGTAATATAGGCCTCCGCTTCGTCAACATTCTTGATGCGATGCTGGTTGATCATGAATGAGACAACGCCGGAATGCGGCCCTCTGAACTGGCTGAAGACATACCAGTGATTGCGGAAAGGAAACCGCCGGTCGGCAAGCTCGGTGTTGTATTCTGCAAGCCGGTAGGAAAGCTGTGCTTGGCGCTCGAGATCGCCAAGCGCGAATGTCGCGCGCATCTCTGCGAGCGCGGCTATCTCCAGCGCATGGGACTCGCGTGCAAATTCATCACTGGCGTCGTCCCACTTGTCATAATTGGTCCTGCGCCCAAGGAAGGTCTGGAACATTGGCGAGCGGGCAACCTGGCGTTCGAACTCGGCTTCAAACCAGGCATTGATGGCCTCGGTTTGTGATTGCGCCTGGCTGGTTGTGGCCGCGCTTGCGGCAGGGTTGCTTTCCGGCGCAGATGTTTTCGCGCCTTCGCCACAGCTTGCTAACAGCGTTGCTGCGGCGGTTGAGAGAAGAAAAAATCGAAAATTGCTAGCCATGCGCTACACCTCAAGAAATAGTTGAAAACTGCCGACAGAGATTTGCGCGGAGCCTATTGGATTGGACAATCAACCGCAATAACGCTTCGTCTCAATCAAACGCAAAAGAAAACGGCGTCGCCATGCGCCGGTGTTCGTCAATGATGAGCCGGCGTTCCAGCGGCGGGTGGGCGCGTGCAGCGCATCCGGGCCTCGGGCAGAGCCGGCAAGTGACGCCAATCGGCGTTGGTACGGCGGTCTCAAAATCGAGCCCTTCAGCATAGATCAGCTGGCGCGCGTGTTTTATCTCGCAGCCAAGCGCGACAGCGCGTTCGGCCTTGGGCGCGCCAAAACCGGCTTCGCCGCCATGAACGGTGCGTGCGAGCGAGAAATACGTCTCGCCGTCGGGCAGCTGGACGGTCTGTGATATAATTTTGTGCGGTGTACGGAAGGCCTCGTGAATATTCCACAACGGACATGAGCCGCCATAGCGCGCAAAGGGAAAAACGCCTGCGGAAAAGCGCTTTGAGACATTGCCGGCCGCGTCGATGCGCAAGAAGAAAAATGGAATGCCTTCCTTGCCGGGGCGCTGCATCGTTGTCAGGCGATGGCAGACCTGCTCAAAGCTTGCGCCAAAGCGCCGGCTAAGCGCCTCGATATCGTATTTCAAATCAGCCAGCGAGGCAAAAAACCGTTCGTATGGGAATATGATCGCGCCGGCGGCGTAATGGGCGAGCGCTGCGCGCGCGAGCCTCCGCCCGGCGTCGGTGTCGAAGGACGCCGCATTCACCGTGTCGTCGAGGGCCTTGCCCTGCTCTAGC
This sequence comes from Hyphococcus sp., assembly GCA_021776455.1. Lineage (GTDB taxonomy): Bacteria > Pseudomonadota > Alphaproteobacteria > Caulobacterales > Parvularculaceae > Hyphococcus. The sequence continues at coordinate 32,935 of JAJFFX010000057.1, forward strand.
AGAACCAATTGCAATACGGTTTGAAACACCCGGCTCGCCTGATCGAGCGCTTCTGAAATCGCGATTTGCGCGCGGTGGCGGTCATGGCGGCGATAGGCGCCAACCATGATGTCGCCGGGCAAAATCCGTAATGTCAGAGCGTGGCGCTTTTTAAACCTTTCGCCGAGCGCCTCCATCAGACCTCCGCCGCCAGCGCTGAGCGCCCGCGCCGTCTCCTCGCCGACCTCATCAAGCGCCGGGAAATGGTTGTGCGCTACGGCGATAAATTCGCGCGCTTCCTCCAATGGGTCCGCAGGGCCAGACCGGCCGGCGGCGCGCGCCTCCATCACCGCCGACTGGCTGGCGCGATAGGATTGATAGAGCGCAGCGACTGCCTCGCCCATGGCGGGGTTGGCGGAGAGAAGGTCGCGTACATCCTCGCGCCCGACCGACAGCTCCTGAAAGATCGGATCGGCGAGTGCGGCTTCAAGCTGTGCGAAGGTCTCGTCCTCGCCGGAGGAAAAAACGCTGAGGTCGAGCGTGTAAGTTTCCGCAAGGCGTAAGAGGAGATCGGCCGGCAGCGGACGTTGGTTGCGCTCAATCAGCGTAATGTAGGAGGCTGAAATCTCCATATCCGCGGCCATCTGGGCCTGGGTGAGGCCGAGTTCGCGGCGGATCCGGCGCAGCCTTGGGCCGATAAATAGACGTCTGGATTCAGCGGCCATTCGGGCGATCCTTAGCAGGTTTAAATATCGTTTCGAATCAGGAATGAATCTTTAACCATATAGCTGTTATGGCATAATATAACAAATATAACAACATAACAAAAATAATTGTTAGCAAGCCTATGGTGTGACTCATTTATAATTGTGCGGCGCGGTGGGCCGGAGCAGCATGGGGGCCAGTTCAGATTTGAGAAGGGGATATGTAATGTCGGATTTTGAAAAACTGACGCCCTCCGCGCCGGCAGGCCGGTTTGACGGGATTGAGCGCAATTACGGTGTTGACGAAGTGGCGCGTCTGCGCGGTTCGGTGCAGCTCACCCACACGCTCGCCGAACGCGGCGCCAACAAGCTGTGGGAGTTGTTAAAGTCCGAAGACTATATCAACGCGCTCGGCGCCTTGTCGGGCAATCAGGCGGTGCAGATGGCCAAGGCCGGGTTGAAAGCGATTTATCTTTCCGGCTGGCAGGTCGCGGGCGATTCCAATATATCCGCGCAAACCTATCCTGACCAATCTTTGTACCCCGCAAATTCCGGCCCCGAACTCGCCAAGCGTATCAACAACGCGCTCACCCGAGCCGATCAGATCGAATTTGCCGAAGGCAATGTTGAGCGGGATTATTTCCTGCCGATCATCGCTGACGCCGAAGCCGGTTTTGGCGGGCCTTTAAACTGCTATGAGATTATGAAGGCTTATATTGAAGCCGGCGCCGCTGGTGTTCACTTCGAAGACCAGCTCGCCTCTGAAAAAAAATGCGGCCATCTCGGCGGTAAGGTCCTTATCCCAACCAAAGCTCATGAGCGTAATTTGAACGCCGCGCGGCTTGCAGCAGATGTCGCCGGCGTTGCAACCGTTTTGGTGGCGAGGACCGATGCGGAATCGGCCAAGCTGATCACTTCGGACATTGACGAGCGTGACCACGACTTTATCGACTTTGACCAGGGTCGCACGCCGGAAGGGTTCTACCGCATCAAGGAAGGCGTCGGCGTTGAGCATTGCATCGCCCGCGGTCTCAGCTACGGCAAGAGCGCGGACCTGTTATGGTGGGAGACATCCAAGCCCAATCTCGATGACGCAAAGAGATTTGCCGAGGCGATCCAGAAGAAATACCCCGGCAAGATGATGGCGTATAATTGCTCGCCGTCCTTCAACTGGGAAGCCAATCTCGACAAGGAAACGATTGCAAAGTTTCAGCGCGAGCTTGGCGCGATGGGCTATAAATTCCAGTTTGTTACCCTGGCCGGGTTCCACTCGCTCAATTTCGGCATGTTCGAACTTGCCCGTGGTTACCGCGAGCGCGGCATGGCGGCATACTCAGACCTTCAGCAGGCAGAGTTTACGTCCGAACAGCATGGCTATCAGGCAACCCGTCACCAGCGCGAGGTTGGCACCGGCTATTTCGACCTCGTCGCCAAAACGCTTTCCGGCGGCCAGGCGTCGACCACGGCGATGGGTGAGTCTACCGAGAATGCGCAATTTAGATCTGCGGCCGAATAAGCGCGCGCCTCCGGCAAGCGCGTTTCTGGGGGAGAGCGCCGCCGCATGAGAATTGCGGCGGCGATTTTTGTTGACCGGGTTTTGCTTAGGCCAGGGATTAAAAATCCTCTACCGGCTTGCTGTGCGTTCCAGATGCCGATCCGGGCGGCGTTGGCCCGGACCCCGCAGCCCTTCGGCTTTCTTCGCATTTTTGTCGCGCGCCGGCGGCGTGAAAATCGCCATTTTAACCTCGGTAAAATCATCAGCAAATGTTTCCGCTTCGGCTTTGGCGCCTTGCGACAGCGAGGCATTGAGATGGTCGATGACCTTCGGGTAAACCGGGGCAAGGCCATAGAGGTCTCGGGTCGCGTTGTCCTTATAGACCAGCGCCCAGCCCATGGCCTCTGTCGGGGCGGCGCCAACATTTACGGTATGCGGTGACGATGGAGCGCCGCTCAAGACCATAGCGAGGCGCCATTGTGCGCGCGCGTTTCCGGCCCATGCGGCGCGGCGCAACCAAAACAGACCTTCTTGTGTAAGCAAAGCCGCCTGCTCGCTCGGTGACGCCGTTTCAAGCAGGCAAGCGCCAAGCTCATATTGTGCGACCTCATAACCCTCGCCGAAACCTGCTATCACCCGATAGGCAGGGACTGCCGTTTTGCAACCTTTTTCGGCCTGGACGTTGCGGGCGTACTTTAATAGTCGCTCCGGCTGATCGAGACCGGGGCCGTGCGCCGCCTCGCCGGGTGGTTTGCCCGTGGCGCAGGCGCCGAGCAGGGCGACAGCTACGATCGTTGTGAGGATTGTTGCAGGGAGTCGGGTTATACTGATGATTACAGACAAGGCGGTATCCTTCCCAAGATGACGACACGCCCCCGCATGGCTTTATACGCTACAGCAATGGCGGTCCGTCGAAAACATATAAAAAATTTTTGCCGTCCTAACGATCTGGGCGCTCGGGTTCAGAACGGGCTAACGGATCCGCAAAATGCGCGCCCCCTCTGATTGTGCTGCGATGCAAAATTTACAACCCTGAGAGGGTAGTCTTCAAAGAAACCTATATTTGGTGAAAAGTTATCCTCACGCTCCAGGGGCGCCCTATGATTGCTTTCGTGGCGTTTTTTACGCTTGACGGGATGCTGGCGGCATGGGGTTTTCTTGCCGCGCGCGCCTCAATAGATTAACCTTGCAGCCAAGGGGTGAGCTTTGTGGATATATTTTGGGCCAATCGCCTGGTGTTGAGCGTGGCTGCGCTAGTGTTGACGGCCGCCGGCGTTGCAACGGCCGTCGCGCAGACGACCACGGCATCCATACCCACGATTGATCCCGCTACCACTTTCAGTGTGACGCTGCCAGTGCAGGATCCTGGTGTCATCGATTTTGAAAATGTCGACGGGCCGCGACAGGGCGCCGGTATTGAACTTAGCGATCAATATGCGGCCTCACACGGCGTGCGGTTCGGTCGCGGCGCCAGTGTTCATTTTTGCGCCCGTGTCTTTGATGATGTGAACGCGTCCTTATGTTCTTACCCGCAGGCGGCGAGCGGGCGGCGCGCGGCGGCGCATGATGTGCGTTCCGGCGGTCCGGCCATGGTGATGGACTTTTCGAAAAGCGTCTCGCTGGTGATGATGCGCATTAATCCAACCGGCGGGGCTGAGGGCGAGGCTTTTGTCGCCGAGCTTCGCGGGTTTGACGCCAGCGGTGCGCAGCGTGCGCAGGCGGACATTCGTTTTAACTGGTCCAAAGACGCCTTCACCTGGCCGACAAGCGTTGCGCTAGAAAGTGGTCGCGCCCAGCTTTCGCAGGTTACGGTGTTGCTGCGCCGTGTGGCGCAAAACAATCAGCCGGTGCGTTTTCTGATTGACGATCTCTCGTTGCAATACGCAACCGAGAACGCCGTTTCGCCGGTCGCAGCCGCAATTGCCGAACAAAAAGGTCCGCCGCGCGCAACCGATACGCAGGTGGTTCAATCCGAGGGGGTCGGCGCCGCCCAAGCCGCGTTGCGGGTCTATCCGGCGGCGGTGCGAAAACGCACGGTCATCGATTGGGACGGGGTTGAATTGGCGCTCGGCACACAAAAAGACATGGCGCTGGCGGCGACGCCCTATAGCGGCGAGCGTTTTGTCGCGGCCGCCGAGCTGCCTTTACTGTTGCCAGCCTCGGCTGAGCCCGGCTCGACGGTCATTGTCGGCAACCGCGACAGCTATAATGCATACTTCAAAGTCGGCGACGTTGCCTACAGCCTATACGGTTCGCGGCTTTTAACGGTGATCGCAAAGAACGACGACGCGCCCGGCGTCAATGATACGGTGACCTTCGCCGGAACCGAACAGGCGCTGACAGCAAGTTTTGCGGTTTATGGCGCGGCCTATGCGCTGACCCGGCATTGCGCCGACGAAAGCGTCACCGCCGATCCCACCTGTCATGATCGCGATGCGCTGGCGATGATTGCTGGTGATCTGGTGGTTGTGGTTGGCGATGCCGGGAGGGCGCGGCCATGAGCTACATTCTCGCCCGGGGTGATAAAAAATGGATCGGCGTCGCGGCGATCACGTTTCTACTTGCCGCCTGCACTGATAACACAGGCGCGCCGCCGCCTGATCCTGATCCCGATCCGATTCCAGCACCGGTCGATCCGGCTTTGCCAACAGGCTGGCAAAATCCGCCGGGCGATCTTCTTGCCGGCTCATCGACGACCCATGGCTCCACCGGCGTCACTGACGCTAGCGTTGTCTCGCCTTTCATGCGGTTTCCGTTTGAGGAAGGTCCTGCTTTTTTAAACTCGCAAATTTTCGGTCAGGGCGGCGGCGGTTACGGCGGCGGCGAATGGCCGGGGCCGGGGGGCTCTGAAAACGACGCAGAGAATTTCGACTATGCATGGCGCGATAATTTCTGCGAGGCGCGCACCAACCCTTCCAAGCACACAAACGCGCTTTGTGAGGGCGGACTTGGGCATAACGGGCAGGATATAAGACCAGCTACTTGCGAGAACGCCGTGCACTGGATCGTCGCCCCTGAAGACGGTCATATCAGCTGGGTCGGGTCGATATCGGTCAATGTCTTCGGTGCGCAAAGCGGCTATATCTACAAGCATTTGCATATGCAAAAGCCGTTACCGGGCTGGGTTAAAGTCGGCGCGCCAGTGACCAAAGGCCAGCGGATCGCGCGCGTTTCCGACCGCCTGTCTGTATCCTCGCGCGCAACCACAGTGCATCTGCATTTTGAAATTCACGGCTCGGCGGAAATCGACGGCGTCATGCGCACCGGGCCATTGCCGCCATATTCAAGTCTAGTGGAAGCCTATATGGATCTAGTCGCCGACAATCCGGATCAAATAGACCCGGTTACGCCGCCAGCGGACATAACCAAGTGCACAGAGCCGCAATGGCCGTAGGGCTGGGCCATCAGTATACAAAGTAAAATGAAAAACAAACGTGACGGCGCCCGGAAAAATTCTTAAACGCACCGCCCTTGGGGCGCTTTGGCTCTATAAGCACACGCTCTCGCCGGTGTTGTACTTCCTCGGCGCGCGCTGCCGGCATTATCCGAGCTGTTCTGATTACGCTGCCGAGGCGTTTGGCCGCCATCCGCCATGGCGCGCCTTCTGGCTCGCCCTCTCGCGGCTGTCGCGCTGCCACCCTTTCGGCAGCCATGGCATTGATCCCGTGCCAGAAGGCCCGGGCGGTGCATGGTGGCAAATCTGGCGCCTCGGCGACTGGGTATGGACCGAAAGGGGCGGTGAGGAACCATCGAAACCGCCAGCAACGCTTGACGAACTGCCCGGCCTTTGAGAAGGGTCGGAGCTATCTTCGCGCCTGCAAAATATGAGAATAACGACCATGGTCGCCATTACCCTCCCCGACGGATCGCAACGCCAATACGATGGCGCCGTGACGGGAACCGAGATTGCGGAATCGATTTCCAAATCGCTGGCGAAAAAAGCGCTGGCGGTGAAGGTCGATGGCGTGGTGTGCGATCTGTTTGGCGAGATTGTTGATGATGCGACAGTTGAAATCATCACCCGCGATCATGCCGATGCACTCGACATCATTCGCCACGATACCGCGCATCTTCTGGCGCAGGCAGTACAGGAGTTGTTTCCCGGCACCCAGGTGACAATCGGACCGAACATCACCGACGGGTTCTTTTATGATTTCGCCAGAGATGAACCGTTCTCAACCGACGATCTTGAGAAGATTGAAAAGCGCATGGGCCAGATTGTCGAAGAAGCGCGCCCGACCCGCAAAGAGGTGTGGGGCCGCGAGGAAGCGATTGCGCATTTCAAGGCGCTCGGCGAGACTTATAAGGCGGAAATCATCGCCGACCTTCCCGAAGGCGAAGACATCAGCATCTATTATCACGGCGATTGGCACGACCTCTGCCGCGGCCCGCATCTTCCCTCGACCAGGCATATCGGCAAAGCCTTCAAGTTGATGAAGGTCGCCGGCGCCTATTGGCGCGGCGATCATCGCAATGCGATGTTACAACGCATCTATGGCACGGCCTGGGCCAGCGAGAAGGAATTGAAGGCGTATCTTATGCGCCTGGAAGAGGCTGAAAAACGCGACCACAGAAAGCTAGGCCGCGAGATGAACCTGTTTCATTTTCAGGCAGAGGCGCAAGGCTCGGTGTTCTGGCACGCCAATGGCTATCTCGTTTGGCGCCAACTCGAAGCCTATATTCGGCGCCGGCTTGATGCAGACGGATATATGGAAGTGAAAACGCCGCAACTTCTCGATTCCAAGCTTTGGGAACTGTCCGGGCACTGGTCGAAATTTCGCGACAGCATGTTCGTCGTGCCCGACGAAATTCCGTCCATGGATGATGATGCGCCTGTGTTGACGGGCGACGCTGATCTTATGGCGCTCAAGCCGATGAATTGCCCGGCGCATGTGCAGATTTTCAAACAGGGCATCAAGTCCTATCGCGATTTGCCGATCCGCATGGCGGAGTTTGGTTGCTGCCATCGCAATGAGCCCCATGGCGCGCTGCATGGTTTGATGCGTGTGCGTCAGATGACCCAGGACGATGCGCATATTTTTTGCCGTGAAGATCAGATTATCGATGAAACCCGGCGTTTTCTCGATCTCTTTAGCCGTGTCTATAAAGACATGGGGATGACCGATATTGCCTATAAGCTGGCGACCCGGCCGGAACAGCGCGCCGGAGATGATGCGACATGGGACCGGGCTGAAAAGGCGCTCGCCGATTCACTCACCGCAGCCGGACTCGAATTCGATATCGCCGAAGGCGAGGGCGCCTTTTACGGGCCGAAGCTTGAGTTTCACCTGACTGACGCAATCGGGCGCACCTGGCAGGCTGGCACGTATCAGCTCGACTATATTTTGCCTGAGCGCCTTGATGCGAGTTATGTAGATGAGACTGGCGCCCGCCAACGTCCTGTGATGCTTCACCGTGCGGTGTTTGGCACGTTTGAACGCTTTATCGGTCTGTTGATTGAGCATTACGCCGGAAAGCTACCGCTCTGGCTTGCGCCGGTACAAGTGGTGGTGGCGACGATCACTTCTGAGGCGGACGATTATGCGCGCCAGACGGCGGCGGCGTTTGCAGCGAAAGGCTTGCGCGTCGATCTCGACATACGCAATGAGAAAATCAATTACAAAGTCCGCGAACATTCACATGCTAAAATTCCGGTGATCGCTGTTGTCGGCGCGCGCGAAGCGGAGGAAAAAAAAGTTTCGTTGCGCCGCCTCGGTGAGCGCAACCAGCAAGTTGTCTCGCGCGACGAGGCGACCGCGACCCTAGCACAGGAAGCTCTGGCGCCGGATATGCGCCAGGCTGAGTAACAAATGCGCCGTGGCCTGCGACAACAGCGAGACCGCATCAGTCTCTATTTCCTATTCGGCCTTTTCGTATTGTTGCCGCTAACTGTGGTGTTTGGTCATAAGGGTGTTGCGCCCTGGCTGCTCCTCGCCAGCCTCCCAGCGTTTGCGCGCGGTGATTTCTGGCAGTCGGCGTTCGGTCAATTGTTCGACCAGCCGGACCTTCGCAACCCATTCTTTTTCGGTTTTGCGGCCATTATCGGGTTTTGTCTGTGGATTTTTCTCTCAGGGTTCTGGTCGCCAGAGGGCCAGCCCTCGCTTACTTTATATGTTCTGGCGCCGGTTCTGGTTGGCGGCAGTGTGGTGTGGTTCTCGCTCCATCTGTCGCGCTTGTGGAGTTACCGTTTGTCTTATGCCTATGCGATTTCTATCGCCGCCGGCATGACCGTTTTGCTATTCGAAGGAATGAGCGGTGGCCTATTGCGTAGCCTCTTGCCGCCAGATGATCCCTCGCCCGAGCGAACCAAAGACATTATCGCGCTTGGTCGCGGCGTGACAGCGCTGGCGCCGGCGCTGTTTCCGGCGGCGATCATCGTCTCCTTTATTTGGAACCGCTATGCCTCGCTTGGCCTGTTACTGCTCGGCGTCGCCGCAGCATTTTCAAATGATGTAACAGCGAACGCTGTTGCGATTTCAGCGGGCATGGTTGCAGGCGTGATTGCATTTAAAGCCCCGAGGCGGACAATTATGGTGACCGGCTGGACTGTGATTGTGCTGTTATTGTTGGCGCCGCTTGCGGCCCTGTTGCCGGTGGATGCGATATTTCAATCAGTAGGCGACGGGCTTCCCGCATCATGGTTGCACAGAGTTGCGGTTTGGCAGTCCGTTGCGGCGAAAATTCCAGCGGGGCTACCCTTCGGGTATGGCGCAGATTTTGCGCGCGCCTGGCAGGAAATTGCACCGCTCATCAATGTGCCAGGCGCCGGCGCGCCGCTCGAACTGATGCCGACGCATCCGCATAATTTTTTCTTGCAGATATGGCTTGAGCTAGGCTTGCCTGGCGTCCTTACATTTACCGCATTTGTTTATTGCGGTATGAAGGTGCTGAAAAATGCAAATCCGCCCGCGGCAGTGCTTGCTGCAATTGTCGGTGCGATTGCTGCAATTGCGGTCTCAATGTCGGTTGAAGGCAGCCTGTGGCAAGTCTGGCGGCTGGCGGCGATGGCCCTTGCGGGCATGGGCGCGGCGTTGTCCTATTCGTTACAACAAAATTTGTCGCGGTAGCTCATATGGTTGCAAATTCTCAGCCCAGAAAAAATTCACCAGCGGCAAGCATGAATGGGCGCGGCGTATCCATGCTCACTGCGCCAAAGATTACGGCTATCGTCATCAGCTATTTCACGGGGCCGGTGCTGGCGCGCTCTATTGCATCCCTGCGTGAGCAGGCGGAAATCGGTGAAATTATTCTCATTGATAACGGGAATTTTGCCGGCGCTGTTGCCGCCGCCGTCGAAGAAAACACTGTCGGCGCACCGGTTCAGGTCATAAGCGGGCAGGGCAATATCGGTTTTGCGGCCGCGTGTAATTTAGGCGCCGCCAGCGCAAGACATGAATATCTTCTATTTTTCAATCCCGACGCGGTGATGCCTGCGGGCGGTGCGGAGCGTATGTTGAAGGACGCGGAGAGTCTTACGCGTCCGTGGCTGATGGGCGCGAAACTGGTCGATCCCGATGGAACAGAACAACAAGGCTCGCGGCGTGAAACTTTAACGCCATGGCGGGCGTTTGTTGAGGCTTCGCGACTATACAAGTTGGCCCCCCACCACCCCTACTTTCGCCGCTTCAATCTTCATGCACAAGAGTGCCCGCAAGATGTCGCGCCGACGCCGACCATCTCCGGTGCGTGTTTTTTTCTGCATAGGGAAGACTATGCCGCGATTGACGGTATGGATGAGCGATATTTTCTTCATGTCGAGGATGTTGATTTTTGCCTCCGCTTCGCCAATGCCGGCGGCGCGGTTTATTTCAATCCCAATGTGAGCGTCATCCATTTTAAAAGCTCAAGCCGGGCCAATCCGGTGAAAATTGAAGCGCGAAAAACTGCCGGCGTTATTCGCTATTTCAGCACGCATTTCACAGACGCCTATCCACAGCCGTTCCTGTGGCTGGTCGCGGGCCTTTTATGGCTCTCCTTCGGGCTTTTGTTTGTGCGTCGTGCAGTAGGGAAAATTTTGCGGCTTGCCGGCATTTGCGCTCGAACCGGCGTGCACGGGATTGCGCGCGCGCGGGCCATATCAGCGCGGCGTTCGTCGCGTTAGCGGGCGCCGGATTGTTTCTTATAGACGCCGTGGTAATCGGAAATGTCGAATAGATGATAGGTACGGGCAAGGCTGCTGCCGAGCGCAACAGTTTGTGAGCCAAGGGCCGACCTTGTTGCAAAGCGATAACTGACATGCATGTCGTCATCTCGCGTGGTGACAAATAAGACCCGTTTATGTTTGTCAGGATCAAATGCTTTGAATGCCTCATAGTGATTGTCGACATTATTATTCGGATCAATCATGACAATTTCAACTGGAGAGGCTTGCTGATAATACAACATCGCGCCCATTAACGCCCTGTCGTCAATGACGATCGCATCATATCCGTCCGCCATTGCGGCGATCGCCGTGCTTTGTTCGCGCCAGCCTCTGATTTCCTGCGTCGCCGGCGACAGCCCCGCGCGGTCAACCAGGGCGAAGTTTGTTATGGCGACGCAGAACGCCAGGAAAAATAATCCGTGCAAACCAATGCTGGCCTTCACAAAAGCATCGGCGCGCTGCCGGAAAAGCCAGACCGTGACGAACAGGATCGTGGAAGGGTAGGCCGCGGCCGCCCAATTGGCGTGGGCGCGGGAAATAAAAGCTTGGGCCGCGACAATTGCCAAAGGCGTCAGCGCGAACACCAGGAGGGTTGTCATTTTCCAGCGCGTTGCCAGTGGCGGGCGCCAGCGGACCGCCGCAAAAAGTAACACCGCAAACGGAATAATACCGGCCACGGCAAATTGTTGGGTCAAAAAGGAGACAAGCTTTGCCGGTTGAAATAGAGATGCGCTCCAATTTGCATTCGCTGCGGTGTGTGAAAGGGTTTGAAAGTCGTTCGCCGCATTCCAAAAGATATTGGTTGTCGCAAGGCCTGCGGCGATCAATACCGTGATAAGGCTTCCGGGTTTGATCAGCGCTTTTCGTACTGGCGGAGAAATAACGGCGCTGATAGACAGGGCTGCGATGAAAAACAGCATCGCATATTTCGACAAAACCCCGAGACCGATCATAATCCCGAGCCCGCTATAGTCGAGCAGCGTTGGCTGCTCTTGGCCGCTTGTGCTTTGCGCTATGATGCGGAAGAGAAAATAAAGCCCCCCCGACCAAAAGAAAAGCAATGGCGCGTCGGTGGTTATTACGAAGCTCGACAAAATAACGCCCGGCAGTGTCAGCCAGCCAATGCCCGCCCAGAAGGCGGTGCGCGGATCAAAATAGACCTTCGCCGTGTGGTAGATGAAGGCGCCCGCGCCCAAATGAAATATGGGCGCCGAGAGCCGTACCGCCCATTCCGCATTGCCAAAAACAGCGGTGGTGGCCGCTATCGCCCATGCGATCATCGGCGGCTTGGAGAAATAGCCAAAATCGAGATCGCGCGACCAAAACCAATATTGCGCCTCATCCGGCCCGAGATTGGCGTCGGATACTATCAAGACCAGAATGCGCAATGCGGTCGCCGCCGCCGCCCAGAACCAGAACGATGCGAATATCTGATAGTCTTGTTTAGGATTTGGCATTGGTCGTGGCGTCACTCCGGATGTTCGCGCGCAAATGTCTTCAACGAGACCTCACGGCCTTGGGATAAGTGAGGCCGTAGATCACGGCAAGGGCGTGGCATGGGGGCAATATCGCCCATAGGTGACCGGGCGCAAAAGATCGGCTATGAGCCGCGATAAATGAACGTACATGACTATCATCTCGGCCTGACGGCCTTCCTCGCCTGGCCAGAGGCCGGCGGCGACAAACCTGACATCGCTGTCATAACGCCAATGCTGAATGAAGCCGGCGGCGCGGCGGCATTTGTTGCTGAAATCGCCGTCGCGCTTTCCGGTCGTAATTTTGAAATCATCGTTGTCAATGACGGGTCTACGGACGATACCGGCGTGATCCTCAAGAACCTCAAGGCGGAAATTCCGCAATTGCGCATTCTAGAGCATGGCGAGAATGCCGGACAGAGCCGCGCGTTGCGCTCCGGCGTTCTGGCGGCGCGCGCGGAAGTAATCGCTATACTTGATGGCGATGGCCAGAACGATCCGGCGGATATTTCGCGCCTTCTGACTGCCTTTGAGGCCGGCAATGATCGACGTGATCTTGCCATGGTTGCCGGCGAGCGCCGCGACCGGCAGGATACGGCGGCCAGAAAATGGGCGTCCAATCTCGCCAATAGCATACGCCAAGCGCTATTGAAGGATGGCGCCACCGATACTGGATGCGGATTGAAAGTCTTCTATCGCGAGGCTTTTTTGCGATTACCCTATTTTGACCACATGCACCGCTATCTGCCGGCGCTGATGCGCCGGGAGGGGTTTGCGGTTGAATTCCTTCCGGTCTCCCACCGCCCGCGCATGCATGGGACCTCGAAATATACCAATCTCGGCCGGTTTTTGGTGGCGATCCGTGATTTAATGGGGGTTTTGTGGCTTATGGCCCGGTCGCGGTCGCCCAAATCAATTCGCGAAGTCGATGATTAAAAGCTTTTTGCCGACGCTGGCTGTGGTAAAGTGAGCGCTGGGCCGCAAACTGCGGGGGACTATAGTAACGAGGGAGGATGCGCGCCATGTATCAGATGTTTCCATTATTGGCGATAAGCCTGATCATTTTTGCGATTTTAACGCTAACCGGTGCGGCGAGCACGCCCGATCTGCCGTGGTACGACATGACGTTCGTAGTCTTGCCTATGGTGTCTACCGATGAGTGGAATGTGACCTGGGGCGACGTGTTTCTTCTCGCCAGCATGGGGCTGTTATTCGTTGAGCTTTTGCGCGCAACAAAAACCGGCTCGGAATCAATCATGAATCATGCCCTGTCGGTGGTCGTATTTGTCGCCTCGCTGCTGCTTTTCATCATCGTGAAGGGCTTTGGAAATTCCGTATTCTTCATTTTTATGGCGATGACATTTCTTGATTTTATGGCCGGCTTCATTGTCACCACAGTGACGGCGCGCCGGGATCTTTCCGTTGGCGGCGGCATTGCCGCCTCATGAACGCCCTGTCAATTAAACCTTAAGATCGACAACCATTCCTAGCGCGTGATCATCTTTGCCGTCGTTCCAGGTATAGGTTTGGGTTAGCAAACTGTGCCGGACTGCGACTAGCCGGCTATATGAAATTGTTGATGTGTGCCGTTTTGGGATACGACCTTTCCCGGAGCGTCTGCGAGTCGGCGTAACTACCGTTGCTGTCGGTTGAGCCGGATGCAATGCCGGAAGGTTAACAATTCGTTTCATAGTTAGAAGCAGCGCAATATCGGCGCCGCAACGGGGCAAAATTTCAAATTTTATTTACCGCTCTGGGTGTAGGTTCAGTCCTTACATATGTGAGTGGGTCAGATGGCAGAAAACGCTCAAGCGTTTCCCGGAGAAAATTCGAACGCGCAAACGGTGGAAGCCGGCACGCCGCAATCGTCAATAAAGCATCGTTTTGGAGATGGCGCCGATGCGCCGCCATCGGCGGATGAAGGCTCACTCCAGACGATGTTTGAGTACGATCCCGACCAGAATCTTTTGAGTTGGTCAGATGAAACCGCGGCGGCGCGTATTCTCGGTGTCGATAATGCGCGCACTGTGGGAACGCTTGCGGCTTTTGACGAACGCATTGTCGGCGCGGCCGATAAAATCCGTTCAGAAGCGTTTTCCGGCGCCGCAAATAGCTATTTTTGCGAATACCAGCTGCGCCGTCAGGATGGCGAAGTGCATTGGGTTGAAGAGCGCGGGGGCTGGATTGGGTCCGGTCAGAGCAAACGCCTGATCAGTATTATCCGGTCAATAGAAGGCCAGAAACAGCGCGAAGAGCGCATGTTCTGGCTGGCGCAAAATGATGAACTGACCGGCCTTCTCAATCGCGTTCACTTGCGCAAGGAGATTGACCATACCATTGCGCGCGCGCGGGAAACCGGCAACGGCGCGGTCTATCTGCTCGCCGGAATTGACGATCTCGGCGCGGTGAACGCGGATTTCGGTTTTGACGCCGCCGACAAGGTGATTCTTGAGCTGTCGCAAAGGCTTGCCGCAGAGATAGGACCGGACGGAAAAATCGGACGTGTCGCCGGCACGAAATTCGGCATGGTTATCAACAACTGCGGCGAAGAGCGTTTGCGCGAGATATGCGTCCGGTTGATGAATGCTGTGCGGCAAAATGTCATCGAAACCCGTAGTGGCGGTGTCGCCGCCTCCATTGGCCTTGGTGCGGTGATGCTGCCGGAGCAGGCGGGCGAGGCGAATGCAGCGATGGTGCGCGCGGAAGCCGCACTCGATCAGGCCAAGCGCCAAGGCAAGTCGAGCTGGTCTGCATTTTCAGAACAAACCGACACAATCAGTTTGCGCCGGCGCAATAGCCATATGTCTGACGTGATTTTGACAGCGCTCAATGAGCGCCGGATCATGCTTGCATTTCAACCCATCGTTTCAGATATCGGCGAAACGCCGCGAAAGTTCGAGTGTCTGATCCGGATGCGCGGAGAAGACGGTCAGGAAATTCCGGCACCGGACTTTATTCCGCCTGCTGAGCGCCTCGGGCTTGTTCACCTCCTGGACCGGCGTGTCCTGGAGCTTGCCACGAACACACTGGCGGTATGCCCAGATATTCATCTCAATGTGAATATTGCCCTGGAGACAGTGAAAGACTTTGTCTGGGCGGAGGGGTATCTCTCCCATCTGCGCGCCTATCCGGAATTGGCCAAACGCATCACCGTTGAACTGACGGAAACGCAGGTCATCGACGCGATTGACGCCTCGATTGAATTCGTCTCGGAACTGAAAAAGGTCGGTTGTTCCTTCGGTATAGATGACTTTGGCGCCGGCTATACGTCGTTCCGGAACCTCAAGGCGATGGATATCGATATCTTAAAAATCGATGGATCGTTCGTGACCGGCGTGTCGTCGTCGCGCGACAATCAGATATTTGTGCGTACGCTTCTCGATCTGGCGCGTAACTTCGGCATGAAAACCGTCGCCGAATGGGTCGACAACGAAGCGGACGCAGTATTGCTGAAAGGTCTTGGGGTAGATTTTCTTCAAGGCTTTTTGCTCGGCAAGCCCCAGACCAATCCCGATTGGCTGCCTGATGGCGCGCCGAACGAGCCGCCCGCACGGCCCGACCGTTTCCAATAACGCATCGCTTGTTACGAGCCTTTTTTCTCGAGCTGTTCGAGTTGTTTCTGCAGCGCGGCGAGTTGCGATTTTAACTCATCGATTTGACCGGGTCCCTCGGCAGCTTTTGCAGGCGCGCCGGCGCTGGTGTAGAGATTACTCATTGGCGACAACATTTTCATTGCCTGCTGGTATAGCTCCATATTTTTACGCACGCTCTCTTCAAAAATGGAATAGCCGGGCGTCGCTCCTAAAGTATCGCGCATGCGCTGGCGCAAAGCATCCTGATTGCTGGCGAAGGAGTCCATACTCATCTCAAGATAGGACGGTACAAAGCTTTGCAGACTGTCGCCATAGAATTTGATCAATTGCCGCAGGAATTGTATCGGCAACAAGTTTTGCCCTTTGCTTTCTTCCTCGAAAATAATTTGCGTCAAGACGGAATGGGTAATATCATCGCCGGACTTTGCGTCATAGACGACAAAGTCTTCGCCGTTCTTGACCATCTCCGAAAGAAAATCGAGCGTCACATAAGAACTCGTCGCGGTGTTGTAGAGGCGGCGGTTTGCGTATTTCTTGATAACGGTCGCCTCACCTGCGGCGCCGTTTTTCCGCCCTTTGGCGCTTTTGTCAGTCATGAGGCGTTTCCTCCCGATACTGGCCGCTCAGAACCAATAGGCTGGTCCGAGTAGCAATTTGTTGCGGCGCAACCTTTTTGTGCGCTTGCTAATCTTGCTATAGCATGAAAATAGAACTTGCATATGTGCGTCGCAAGGCTTTGCCATGCGTGTAAGTGGTTGAGAATATAGGCTCTTCGAGTGGTGTGGTGTTAAAATAGCGTCTAACTCGCCGGTTGTGGCCGGTTGTGGCCGGTTTTACGGATCAGGAGGAATTATGAGTGGAGTGGTTATAGTCTCGGCGGCAAGAACCGGGATTGGCTCTTTTTGTGGCGGGTTGAGCAGTTTGTCAGCAGTAGAACTCGGTGAAGCAGCACTTTCTGCGGCGATAGAGCGGGCAGGCATTACCGGCGAGGATGTTGGTGAAGTCATCATGGGCAACGTGCTTCAGGCCGGCCTCGGCCAGAATACAGCCAGGCAAGCGAGCATTGCCGCGGGCGTTCTCAATGAAGTTCCGGCGATCACGATCAATCAGGTTTGTGGTTCGGGGCTGCGCGCTGTGGCGATGGCGAGCCAGGCGATCCAGCTTGGAGACGCAAATATTGTTGCTGCGGGTGGTCATGAAAATATGTCGCAGGCGCCCCATGCAGCGCTCTTGCGTAATGGCGTAAAAATGGGTTCTGCGAAATTTGCTGATACGATGATTACGGATGGTCTGTGGGACGCCTTCAACAATTATCATATGGGACAGACCGCAGAGAATTTGGCGCAGAAATATGAAATTAGCCGTGAAGAGCAGGATGCGTTTGCAGTCGCCAGTCAGAACAAAGCGGAAGCTGCAAAAAAGGCCAACAAGTTTCATGATGAAATTGCGCCAGTTCTGGTCAAGACGCGCAAAGGAACCGTTATTTTCAGCGAGGACGAGTATCCCCGCGAAGGCGTGACGCTCGATTCGATTTCCGGACTTAAGCCTGCGTTTAATCGTGATGGCGGAACGGTCACGGCGGCAAATTCATCCGGCCTCAATGACGGCGCTGCGGCGCTCGTGATTATGTCGGAAAAAGAGGCGGACAGCCGTAATTTGCCGACGCTTGCGCGCATTGTTTCCTGGGGGCATTGCGGCGTTGACCCGTCGATCATGGGCGTCGGCCCGGCCCCGGCCACGTGTATTGCGCTCAAAAAGGCGGGTTGGAAGCTGGATGATGTAGATCTGATCGAGGCGAATGAAGCCTTTGCAGCGCAGGCGCTAGCGGTCGGCAAAGAGCTGGATTGGGATCCGGACAAGGTCAACGTCAATGGCGGCGCAATCGCGCTTGGCCATCCGATCGGCGCATCCGGTGCGCGCATCCTAACAACCTTGATTTTTGAATTGCAGCGGTCTGAAAAATCGAAAGGCCTTGCGACTTTGTGTATCGGCGGCGGTATGGGCATCGCCATGTGCGTGGAACGCTAGATACGTTTGTTGTGGGTAAGGAGTTCAGTCAGCCGGTAATGCCGGCAAAGCAGGTGGGAGAATGACGTATGAGCAGGAACGCAATTGTCACTGGAGGAACCCGCGGGATCGGCGCCGCCATTGCACACTGTTTAAAAGCCAAAGGCTGCAACGTTGCGGCGACTTATGCAGGTAATGACGAGGCGGCTGCAAAGTTCACCGAAGAGACCGGCATGAAAGTTTATAAGTGGGATGTCGGCGACTATGAGGCCTGCAAGAGTGGCGTCGGTGAAATTGAAACGGCGCAAGGTCCGACCGACATTCTCGTCAACAACGCTGGCATTACCCGCGACAGTTTCTTCCACAAGATGACGCCGCAGCAATGGTCAGAGGTTCTGCGCGCCGACCTCGATTCGGTCTTCAATATGTCGCATCAAGTATTCCCTGGCATGCGCGCGCGCGGCTTCGGGCGCATCGTCAATATAAGCTCGATCAACGGTCAGAAAGGGCAGATGGGCCAGACCAATTACTCCGCCGCTAAGGCCGGCATGATTGGATTGACCAGAGCGCTGGCGCAGGAGGGCGCGCGCAAAGGCGTTACCGTCAATGCCGTTGCACCCGGCTATATCGCGACCGATATGGTCTCGGCCCTGGACGACAAGGTACTGCAGTCAATTACCGCGCAAATCCCGGTTGGGCGGCTTGGCGAAGCGGAGGAAATTGGTGATTGTGTTGCGTTTTTGGCGGATGATAAAGCCGGGTTCATTACCGGCGCGGTCCTCACCGCCAATGGCGGCCAGTATATCGCGGCTTGAGGCGACGCCTCAAAAGCAGGGTCAATAAACCAGTAGAGCGCCCGAAATTTCTCAGGGTCAGGCCCTTATTTCACCAAATTACAATGCTAGATTGCTTTCCAGTCGGACATCCGGCCTTCGCAATTGGGCCTTGGGAAGTATGAAACAATGAGACGAGCGGGAGTCCATTCAGCGGTCCTGGCAGTAGGCGCCACAGTCTGCAATGCAGCGGCCGTGCAGCCGGATGTCGCCAATGCACCTCTGGATGTGGCGCCGTCTGTCCTGGCGCAATCCTCTGATCCGTTCTCAGCGCTTGTCGGAAAAAAACGCCAGCGCCCGTCGGCGCACACCAAAAACATCACCATTGAACGCTATGTTTTAGCATCCGATGACCGCGCGCTTTTATTTGAGGACCGTTCAAATGAGGCGCGGGTCAAATTTCTTTGCGGGCCAGACGATCCACGGTTCGATTGCACAATCGATCCTGAAGATCCGGCTGCGGAGATATATCAGATCAAACCGACGCGCGGTCCGCGCGGCGACCTGATTTACAAAAATGCTGAGGGCGACACGATGATGCGTATAGCCTCTTATGGCGGTGCGACGGTATTTTGGCCGGGTGAGGGGCGTGGGCTCGCGGCGTCCAAATCTTTTGGCGATGACGCCTCTTTGCGGCTCGGTTTTGTAGAATATGCAACCGCGGTGCGGCGTGCGCAGGCGGCGACCGCCTATGTCAGCGCTGCTATCGGCGCGCCAATCATTTTCGACACAGGCGCTGCGCCGGTGGGTGAACACGAAAATGCGGCTGTGCTTGGCGACGCTATCATCCGCGCCGCCAACGGAATCAAGGATGTCGCCGATGATCCGACCGGCGCTCGCATCATCGCCAACAGGATTAGGCGGGTGTCTTTTGCACTCTCAAACGCACCCGGTATCGGGCTCGAATCCGGCGTTTTGAAAATTAGTTATGTTCCAGGTCAGGACATTGACGGCCGGCCGTCTTCCGCCGCCGTGGCGCATTATTTGGAAGAGACGCTCTAAATGTCACGAAAAATTGGGGTGTTTGGGCGATATCATCCCCCGATGTCGCAAAAGGGCCGCAAAGGGAGGGCATGTTTTGACCATGGCGCTTAGTATTTCCATGTCAAAACTTTGGGCTGTTCGCGCGGCGATGGCCAGCGTGTGTGGAGTGCTTGTGTTCGGCGTTGCATCGGCGCAGTCGCTAAAAGAGTTGCGCGTGCGCGACGCAGAGGAAGCGGCGCTTGACCGCGAGGTTGCTTACACGCAGTCAGTATGCGGCAGTTCAATCGACGCCTCGATCGATTGGCGCTCGGCAGCCGATTGGCCTGAAAGCGTCAGTCTCACATTATCTTGCGATGGCGCACTCGGTGCAGTAGAGGCGTATTGCCGAACCGGCGAGGGAAAATCTCGCGCACAGCGGATTACGCGTTTTGTTTGCGCCGGCGATGGCTCCGGGGCTTCCTTGCGCGGCGGGACATTGCGTTATGGCGCAACCCCGGGGGATAATGGATTTGTAGATACAAAAATGCTGATTGATAGCGCGCTTTAACCGCCTATAGGAGCGGCCATTTTTTCCAATATGCCGACCCTGACGCCGTCAAACACATATTGCGTCGATAGCGCCATCAGCAGCATGCCCAGCAGGCGCGAAATCACATTCATCCCGGTGCGGCCTAACGCATCGGAAATTTTGCCTGCAAAAGCCATGATAAGAACGCCGGATAGCAGCACCACATAGGTCGCCGCGAGTGCTGCGCCGCGCTCTACCAGGCTTGCCTCCGGTTCGCCCATCAGCAGCATAATAGTAGCGATCGCGCCGGGACCGGCCATGAGCGGAATGGCGAGTGGGAAAAATGCGATATTCTCGCGTGCGGAGGCTTTCGGTCCGGGTGTTTTCGCTTCCATCTCGCCATCCGGCTCAAAGAACATCCGAAAGCCCATCAAGAACAGCAGGATACCGCCGGCAGTGCGGAAGGCCGCCATCGAGATGCCGAGATGGTGCAACATGAAATTGCCGGCAAGGCCAAAGAAGGTCAAAAGGCAAGCGGCAATGAATGCCGCCTCCATAGCAACCCGCCGGCGCTGGTTGGTTTTTTCGCTGCGCGTTAACGATGCATAGATCGGCGTCACCATGATCGGGTCGATCACGATAAAGAGCGTCACGAAAGCAGCGATAAACGCGGAAGAAAATTCTAGAACCATGGCGAGTGATTTCCTTTCCGCTAAACGATGTTATGCGCGCTTTACTGGGCGGCGACCGGCCGCATGGTATTGGCAAAAACCTTGCAACAACTATCCAGCATGCTTTAGGTGTTGGGCTAAACGCCGTCTACCGCTCATTTAGGATTTTTTGATGAAAATTGTCGTTATCGCGCCAAACGTTTCGGAAAATCTTTCAGGCGAAGCGATTAAGGCATTTCAATATATCACGCATTTGCTCGCCAATAACGACGACGTCACGTTGTTGACGCATGCCCGCTCAAGAGGCCATCTTGATCAATTTCCGGACATGTTAGCGGTTCGATTTGTTGAAGATGGTTTCTGGCAAAAATTTTTCTGGCGCTCGAAGGTTCTGCGTTCATTGGTTGATGTGCCGTTCTTTTTGGCGGTGCAAAAAATCATTCAAGGAATTTATGAAGAGGCGCCGGAAACAGTTTTTCATTTCTTGGGCCCGGTATCGCCCATCATTCCACGGTTTCCCGTGCGGGAGTCGAAAAGTGTGTTGGGTCCAATTACAGGCAATATCTATTACCCGCCCGCATTGAGATCACGCGAACCCTTTCAATTAAGGGTGCGGCGGGTTCTCCATTCTGTTGCACAACACGCGGTTGGAATGGTTCTTAACGACAAGGCCGGATTTGACAGAATTCTTATCTCCGGCGGCGCGCGCACGCGTCAGTCTCTAAAATGGGCCGGCGCAAGCGATACGCAAATGCGCGATGTTTTTGATTCTGGCGTTTCGGATAAAATCATGGGCCTTTCAAAAATTTCTCATACTGGAGTTAACTACCGCTTTGCAGCATCCGGTCGCTTGGTGCCGCATAAAGGTGTTGATCTTGCGATCCGCGCCGTTGCCAAAACCAAGACACCGGTAACGCTCGATATATTTGGGTCCGGTCCGGAAGAGGCAATGTTGCATGCACTCATTGATGAATTGGATATTGGCGAGCGTGTAAGGTTACGGGGTTGGCTGCCAAGCCATGACGATCTTATCCGCGAATTGACGAACTACCGTGGATATGTATTTCCGAGTATGGCGGAAGCCAATGGGATTGTGATCCAAGAGGGGCTTTCAATGGGGTTGCCGGTAATTTGCCTTAACTGGGGCGGGCCAACGCTGCTGACGAGCGATGCTACGGCTGTTCGTATTGATCCGGGCTCTGATGACGATATTGTCACGGCGCTTGCAGATCGAATGGATAGATTGGCTGAAGATCCAGAATTTGCAACACAGCTATCGGATAATGGTTTTGAAAGCGCCCGAAAAAGTTTCAGCTGGGGCGCCGTTTCAGAGCAGTGGCGTCATGCTTTTACGGATTTGTGAGGCCCCGTCTTTCTGATGGTCGCGCGATTTCAGTTGCCGTGCCGCCGCGCTCGCCGTAAGAGCACGGGCTTGCAAGCAAGCGACTGAAAGCTGCCCCCATGAGCGCCCAACCGATCAAAACTTTTACGCAGGCCGACGCAGAGGCCGCCAAATCCTGGCCGTTTCAGGAGGCGCGCCGTCTCGCCAAACGCATGGAGCGGGTGAAGAAGACGGGCCCGGTCATTTTTGAGACCGGTTACGGTCCATCCGGCCTGCCGCATATCGGCACCTTTCAGGAGGTCGCCCGCACAACCATGGTGCGTCGGGCGTTTGAATTGCTGACGGGCTGCGAGACTAAGCTCATCTCGTTTTCAGATGACATGGATGGGCTGCGCAAGGTTCCTGACAATATGCCCAACAAGGAGATGCTGGAGCAGCACCTCCAGATGCCGCTGACCAAAGTACCGGACCCGTTTGGCGGCGAGCATGAGAGTTTTGCGCATCACAATAATGCGCGGCTGCGCGCGTTTCTCGATCAGTTCGGGTTTGACTATGAGTTTCGTTCGTCAACGCAAGACTACAAGGCCGGTCTGTTTGACGCGGCGTTGATACGGATGTTGGAAAAATATGATGATGTGATGAACGTCATCTTACCGACGATTGGCGATGATCGGAAAAAAACCTATTCGCCCATCCTGCCGATATCGCCTTCCACGGGCCGCGTCCTTTATGTGCCGATGCTGGAGCGCGATGCGGCTGCGGGCACGGTGGTTTTTGAAGACGAAAACGGCGAGCGTGTGAAGGTCTCCGTCATTGGCGGCGCGGTGAAGCTGCAATGGAAAGCCGACTGGGCAGGGCGATGGTTTGCGCTTGGCGTTGACTATGAGATGGCCGGTGAGGACCTCACCGAATCGACGAAACTGTCGTCGCGCATCCTGCGCATCCTCGGCGGCGAGCCGCCGGAAGGCTTCAATTATCAGCTGTTTCTTGATGAGGTCGGCAAGAAAATATCGAAGTCCAAGGGCAATGGCATTTCTATCGACGAATGGCTGACCTATGCGTCGCCGGAGAGCCTGTCGCTCTATGTTTATCAGGCCCCGAAGAAAGCCAAGCGGCTTTATTTCGACGTCATTCCCAAAGCAGCGGATGAATATTGGACGTTTGTCAGCAAATACCGCGACCAGGACGGCGCCAAGGCGCTCGACAATCCGGCCTGGCATATTCATGGCGATACGCCGCCCGTAGACACGCCGCCGGTGAGCTTTGCGTTATTGTTGAATCTGGTGAGCGCATCGGGTTCCGCCGACAGTCAAGTTTTGCACGGGTTTGTGAAAAAATACCGACCGACCGCTAGCGACGCGGAGCTTAAAGCGACCGATGAGCTAATTAAATTTGCCGGCCGGTATTTTGACGATTTCATCAAGCCGCACAAAAAATTTCGCCCGCCAACGCTGCAAGAGTGCGCGGGTCTTGAAATGCTCAGCGCCCGTCTTAAAGAACTTGGCGACGCCGCCGATGAAGACGTTTATCAAACTGCGGTCTTCGATGCCGGCAAGGCGCAGGACTACGAAAACATTCGCGACTGGTTCAAGGGTCTTTATGAAGTTGTCTTTGGCCAGTCCGAAGGCCCGCGCATGGGCGCCTTCACCAAGGTGTTCGGCGCTTATGCGTTGGCGAGGCTAATCGATGAGAGTTTGGCGCGAGGGTAGCGCCGCGGCCGGCTTAATCGAGGCCGATTTGTTTGGCCCAGTCGGAATAGAGCCGGCTGCGCCGTTCCGCCATTTCGTCCTGACTTGGCGGGTTTTCCGCATAACTAAACGTCACGCCGGTTCCTTCGATGATGCGGTTCATATAGTTGAACAGCGCGGCGACCTGAATGGCGTCGAATAGCGCGCGCTCGGACCAGCCGGCATCATAGACGGATTTTGCGTCAGCCGGGGTCAGTTTTGACGGCAGATCTTTGAGCTTGGCGACATATTTTAGGAGCGGCTTCAGCTTGTCGTCGACGCCCGAGCTGTCGATGTCTTTGACCATGGAATCGATGACGGCCTCGTCAATGCCGAAGGCTTGCGCATAAATTTTGTGCGACCCGAAGCAAAAACTACAAGCGTTGAGGCCAGACACAAAAGCGGCGATCAATTCCCGTTCAGCGATGCTCAGTGGGCTGTCGCCCCGCAACAGGAGGTCATGATAGGCAAGCACCGGCCTTACGCATTCGGGAAATTTCTTATAAACATCGGCGAGATGCGGGTTGTCCGGCAGGCTTGGGAAAAGGGACATTGCTGGTACCGTTCTAAGCTGAAACTGAGATTATATAGCTGTTGGCTAAAGCCGTTCCCCGGCCAGGTAGCGGACGACATCGATATAGTCGATGACCAGCGATGTTAAATCGGTGACAAAAACGGCGGCCAGCCATTTCCCGGGCAGCGTCGGCAGGTCCCACTGCTTGCGGCGTGACCACAGGTAAATCATCAGCGGCGTCCAGAACGCCACATGCGCCAGCCCCAAAATTCGCTGATAACCGAACTGGCCATAAAGCCAGCTCATGAACAGTGCAGCGGCGATAATCGCCGCCAGCACCCATTTTGCCTCCGGTCTTCGGATAAAAATAACCGCCCCGGCGAAGTTCACCAGCATCATCCAGCCGATCCAGGCCTGCAGCCATAGTGGTTGCGCCATGATCGCGGCGCCAAGCGATAGCGAGTCTGCGATGGCCGCTCTGATGAAATCCAGCATCTTCGCCCTCCCTGATTTGAGTATTATCGATCAATAAACAAAGTTTGATTCTTTGTGAACGTCATTAGCAGTCATGGCGCCAGAGCGCTAATGCGTCGCTTTTGACATATGGAACCACCAAAACCTCGACTACGACAGCGAAATTGTTTAACCGGGCGACGACATAAATCTTTTTCGGAATATTATTGTTACGAATTTGCACCGTTCATCAGCCGTTTAAATCAATTGCGGCGGTTATTGGGCAGGGCTCGGGTCAACTTGACTGTTCGCAAAAGCAGCTTCTTGTTGTATTATTTTTTCGGTCGATTTCGTAACACACGAAACGAAATATTAGGGCCCTTTGCATTAACCTTGTTTTGCGCGCTGCGTATGGGCGCCGGGGACAAGTACATTAGCGTAGGGCGTATCTCGGGTAAGAGGGCGGAGAGCACAAGGACGAAGCATTTTAACCGAATTGGCGAACGGCGAAATGGCGTATCGATGTCACAATGAAGCGATCAATGAGCGGGAAAGATTTTCCCAGCTTACTCGGTCTTGCTTCGCCGAGCGCAACCCCTACATCCTGATCAAGGATAGGTTTGAAAAGGGTGGAACGGTAGCAATGTTTTGGCGCGCCTTAACCGGCGAAGGCAAGTTTGGCAAAAGCGAAGCGGAGCGCTGGGTCACTGAGACCGGCGCTTTTTTTGTTCCCATTAGCGGCGGAATGCAGGGATCCGGTGCGTAAACAGTGAGCGTGGCGATTATGATGGACGAAAATCTCGACATATTTGACGCTTTTTCAGAAAGCTATCAGCTGGTAAAACAGGAGGCGATGAGCCTGCGCGATTACCTGCTCGCAGCGCGCGATGATCCGATGCTTTATGCGAGCGCCGCCGAACGCATGCTGTCTGCTATCGGCGAGCCGGAGATGATTGATACGTCGAAGGACCCTCGCCTGGCGCGGATTTTCTTTAATCGCACAATCCGCCGCTATAAGGCTTTTGAAGGATTCTACGGCATGGAAGATACGACCGAGCGTATCGTTTCTTTCTTTCGCCACGCCGCGCAAGGCCTCGAAGAAAAACGCCAGATCCTTTATCTTCTGGGCCCGGTTGGCGGCGGCAAGTCATCGCTCGCCGAACGCCTTAAAGATTTGATGGAAACCTATCCAATTTATGTCTTGAAGGCGGGCGATGAAATCTCGCCGGTGTTTGAGAGCCCGCTCGGCCTGTTCCAGTCGGCAAAATTGAAAAGCCTGCTTGAAGAAAAATACAATATCGAACAGCGCCGCCTCACCGGCCTGATGAGCCCCTGGGCGGTAAAACGTCTCGATGATTTCGGCGGAGATATTTCAAAATTCGAGGTTGTGCGC
This sequence comes from Hyphococcus sp., assembly GCA_021776455.1. Taxonomy (GTDB): domain Bacteria; phylum Pseudomonadota; class Alphaproteobacteria; order Caulobacterales; family Parvularculaceae; genus Hyphococcus. The sequence goes on from JAJFFX010000057.1 coordinate 58,756, forward strand.
ATGTTGCCGTCGAAATTGCGGCAAATCGCTATTTCCAAAACCGAGCCGGGCGACGAAAATAACCAGGATATTTCCGCGCTGGTCGGCAAGGTCGACATTCGCAAGCTCGAGCACTTCAGCCAGGACGATACCGACGCCTATTCCTATTCCGGCGGACTGTGCCGCTCCAATCAGGGGCTTTTGGAGTTCGTTGAGATGTTCAAAGCGCCGATCAAAGTGTTGCATCCGCTGCTCACCGCGACGCAGGAGAGCAATTATATTGGCACCGAAGCGCTCGGCCCGATCCCGTTCCAGGGTATAATCCTGGCTCACTCCAATGAGAGCGAATGGAAGCAGTTCCGCAATAACAAAAACAACGAAGCGTTCCTTGATCGGATTAATGTGATCAAGGTGCCGTATTCTCTGCGGGTGACAGAAGAGCGCAAGATTTACGAAAAGCTTCTGGCAAGCTCAGAATTGTCGGATGCTTCCTGCGCCCCGGAAACGCTCGGCTTGTTGGCGCGGTTCTCGGTTTTGACGCGCCTCAAAGAACATGAAAATTCAAACCTCTATTCGAAACTGCGGATCTATGACGGCGAAAAGCTGAAAGACACCGATCCAAAAGCCAAATCGCATCAGGAGTATCGCGACGCCGCCGGTATTGACGAAGGCATGGACGGCATATCAACGCGCTTTGCCTATAAGGTCTTATCGGAAACATTCAATTTCGACACCGATGAGGTCGCTGCCGATCCGGTACATATGATGTATGTGTTGGAAAATGCTATCAAGCGCGAACAGTTCCGGGATGAGACCGAAAAGAAATATCTCGATTTCATCAAGTCGGAATTGTCGCAGCGTTATGCTGACTTTATCGGCAAGGAAATTCAAAAAGCCTATCTCGAAAGCTATGGTGAATACGGTCAAAATCTTTTTGACCGTTATATTTCCTATGCAGATGCGTGGATTGAAGATCAGGACTTCAAAGATCCCGATACCGGCCAGCTTCTGGATCGCGCGACGTTAGACGGTGAGCTTTCAAAAATCGAAAAGCCGGCGGGGATTGCAAATCCCAAAGATTTCCGCAACGAAGTTGTGAAATTTGCCTTGCGCGCCAGAGCCAATAATGAGGGCAACAACCCCTCATGGACCTCCTATGAGAAACTGCGCAACGTGATTGAAAAACGTATGTTCTCTCAAGTCGAGGACTTGCTCCCGGTTATTTCTTTCGACTCTCAGAAAGATTCCGACACTGCGGACAAGCACGAAAACTTTGTCTCCCGCATGACCGAACGCGGGTATACGCCGCGCCAGGTGCGTCGTCTTGTTGAGTGGTATATGCGCGTGAATAAGGCAGGATGATATAAAGGGTTAGGTTTTCGAGATTAGGGAGCAAGTGAAGACAACCTGATCCTTTATCCCTAATCCCTGGAACCTAATATGGCCTTTTCTCATTTCATCGACCGGCGCAAAAATCCCAAAGGGAAATCGCTTGGCAATCGCCAGCGTTTTCTCAAGCGTGCACGGGCGCAGATTAAGGAAGCGGTCAGTAAATCGCTGCGCGACCGGTCATTGAAGGAAATTGAAAAAGGCGAAAAGATTTCGATACCATCGAAGTCAACGGTCGAGCCGCGCTTTCGTCTCGACCCGGAAACCGGCAAGCGCGAAATGGTGCATCCCGGCAACAAGGAATTCGGCAAAGGCGACAAAATCAAAAAACCGCCACAATCCGGCGGCAAAGGCAAGGGAAAGAAGGCGAGCACTGATGGCGAGGGCGAAGATGCCTTTCAGTTCACGCTGACGCAGGATGAATTTCTCGATATTTTCTTTGAAGATTTGGAGTTGCCCAATCTCGTTAAGCGGTCCCTTAAAGAGATCAAGGCAACGGCGTATAAGCGCGCCGGCATTACGGTTTCCGGCTCGCCTACCAACATGAATTTGATTCGCACCATGCGCAACGCTCATGGTCGCCGCCTGGCGCTGCATCGCCCCTCGACGCGGGAGATGAATGAGCTGAAAGAACGCCTGTTCGAACTTGAACGCATTGCGCAGCCAAGCAACGAAGAAATCTTATCAAGAAAAGACATCATCGCGAAGTTGGAAGCGATGGAGCGCCGGCGCCGCTGGGCGCCGTTTATTGACCCGCTCGATGTGCGCTTTAACGCCTATGAACCAACGCCAGTGGAAACCACCGCAGCCGTTATGTTCTGTCTTATGGATGTGTCGGGCTCGATGGGCGAGCGTGAAAAAGACCTCGCCAAACGGTTTTACATGTTGCTCTATCTGTTCCTGAAACGCCGCTATGAGCGCGTTGAGATCGTTTTCATTCGCCACACTCACCACGCAGAGGAGGTTGATGAGGAGACGTTTTTCTATTCGCGCCAATCCGGCGGCACGGTCGTGTCGACCGCGCTTGATAAAATGCTGGAAGTCCAGCGCGATCGATTTGCTGCGCATGAATGGAATATTTATGTCGCGCAAGCGTCGGACGGTTTCACTCAATCGGGCGACGCCAAACGCTGCGTTGAGATTTTGAACGAAAGCATAATGCCGATTTCACAATATTACGCCTATATCGAAATTCTCGACGAGCGTGAACTGGAAGTGTTTTCTAACGAAGATTCAGGCGCGGAACTTTGGCGCGCCTACCGGACGTTTGCGCCAGCCTGGGAAAATTTCGCGCAAACCCGCATCGCTAGACCGCAGGATATTTTTCCGGTGTTTCGTGAACTGTTTTCAAAAACCAAACGCGAGGCGGCGTGATGGAAGCGGTGATTGAAAAAGGTAACATCATCTTCGACGACGCCAATTGGGATTTTGAAACCCTTCAGCGCACGCTTGAGGCGATTGAAGAGATTGCGCTTGGCGATCTGAAGCTCGATATCTACCCAAATCAGATCGAGATCATTTCCTCTGAACAGATGCTCGACGCCTATTCGTCACACGGCATGCCGTTGATGTATAAGCACTGGTCGTTCGGCAAGCATTTCGCGCGCGACCAGATGATGTATCAAAAAGGCTATACCGGCCTGGCCTATGAAATCGTCATCAATTCCAACCCTTGTATTGCCTATCTCATGGAAGAAAACACTATGGCCATGCAGGCGCTGGTCATGGCGCATGCTTCTTTCGGGCATAATCACTTTTTCAAGAATAACTACCTTTTCCGTCAGTGGACGGACGCTGAGGGCATCTTGCCCTATCTCGATTTTGCGAAAAAATATATCGCCAAGTGCGAGGATGAATATGGGTTTGAAGAAGTTGAAGCGATCCTCGATGCATCGCATGCTTTGATGGATCAGGGCGTGTTTCGTTATTCTCGCCCGCCACGTCTTTCAGAGGCAGACCGAATGGCGAAGCTGGCGGCGCGCGCCGAACACGAAGAGCTGACTTTTAACGATATCTGGCGCACCCTGCCGAACACGGAAGAAGATGAAGAGGAAAAAGAAGAACGCCAGGCTGAAGTGCGAAACATCAAACTGCCGGAAGAAAATCTTCTTTATTTCATCGAGAAAGCATCCCCGGTTTTGCGCCCATGGCAGCGTGAGCTGGTTCGAATTGTGCGCAACATCGCGCAATATTTCTATCCGCAGAAACAGACAAAAGTAATGAACGAAGGCTGTGCGACCTTCGTACATCATTACATTATGACGGAGCTATATAATCGCGGCGCCATTGGCGAGGGTGCAATTTTGGAATTTCTGCATTCGCATTCGTCGGTGGTGTTCCAGCCGGATTTTGACGATCCGCGCTATTCCGGGCTTAACCCTTACGCCCTTGGATTTGCGATGATGGGAGATATCAAGCGGATATGCGAAGAGCCCAAAGCTGAGGACCGCGAGTGGTTTCCGGAGATTGCGGGCTCGGGCGACTGGCGCGAAATTTTGAAAGACGCCTGGGCGAATTACCGTGATGAAAGCTTCATCCTGCAATATTTGTCGCCAAAAATAATGCGAGACTTTCATCTCTTTGCGATAGCGGACAATGCGAAAGAAACGCATGTGGAAGTCTCCGCCATTCATGATGATCTAGGCTACAGGCGGGTGCGTGAACGTCTTGCGGCGATGTATGATATCGGCATGCATGAGCCAAATGTTCAAGTTGTCGCTGCGGCGCTGGAAGGTGATCGTAAATTGACGCTGCACCATAAGGTGCATGATGGTCGCAAGCTGAGCGATAAGACCAGAGACGTGATCCTCACCCATATAGAAACTCTGTGGGGACACGAAGTAAAGCTCGAAGAAACAAACGCCTAAAGATTGGGCGATGTGCAAATCGTCCATGCCGTCGGTTAATTCTGCTCTGATCCTTTGTCGTCCATTTGGTCTCTACCGAAATTCGGCGACGCAGTTTCTTGTCCCGCTTCAATAATTGTATGGCGCAGCGCCTGTCCGCGCTCGAAAGCAGCATGCAGCGCCTTACCGTCGCCCCAGCGGATGGCGCGTTGAAGCGCGATTAACTCTTCGGTGAAGCGTCCCAGCGCTTCGATAACGGCCTCTCGGTTATGCAGAAAAACATCGCGCCACATCACCGGATCGGAGGCTGCGATTCGTGTAAAATCGCGAAATCCGCCTGCGGAGTATTTTACGATTTCAGCCTCGGTAACCGATTCCAGGTCGTCCGCGGCGCCGATCAGAGTAAATGCGATCAAATGCGGGAGATGGCTGGTGATGGCCAACGCAAGATCGTGATGTTCGGCGTCCATGATATCGACCTGCGCCCCTACGGCGCGCCAAAGCGCGGCTACTTTGTCGACGGCGCCGCGATAGGCCTCGTCGGTGCGCGCAAGCGGCGTCAGGATGCACCATCGCTCCTCAAATAAAGTCGCAAAGCCCGCTTCCGGTCCGGATTGTTCCGTGCCGGACACAGGGTGGGAAGGGACGAACAACAATCGCTCGGGAAGCGTCGCCGCTGCTGTCGCGACGACGCCTTTGACCGAGCCGGCGTCGATGATGACGGCGCCGTCGCGCGCATGCTCGCGAAGGCCGGAGACAATCTCGCCGATGGCGCCGACGGGCGTTGCGATGATGATGAGATCGGCGTCGCTGACGCCTTCCTTTAACGATGCGGCCGCATGGTCGATTAGATTGAGGGCGGCCGCGCGCGCTAATACGTCCTTGTCCTGGTCAATGCCGATGATCTTATCGGTCAGTCCGCGTGCGCGTAGCGCTAATGCGAGCGATGAACCGATAAGTCCGATACCGATGATGGCGGTGTTGGTGAACTGAGGCGGGGTTTGATCGGTCATGAGATTAACTACTTGAAAACTTTTTGGTTAGGACTTCAATAAATTTTCGGTTGGCCTCTTTGTCGCCAACCGACACTCGCAAATAACCCTCTAACTTATAGGCGCCCATCTCGCGGACAATGACGCCCTCAGACTTTAATAAGTCTTGAATGTCTTTGGCGTTAAGGCCAGCCCTGTGCGGGAATTTAATGAGAATAAAATTACCGAAGCTTGGCGCAAATTCCAGACCCATGGCGGTGAGGCGGTCCGTCATCCAATTGCGTTCCTCTCTATTGAAGGCGCGGTTCAGGTCAACAAAATTCTGATCGTCCAGTGCGGCAAGCCCTGCGGCTTGCGCGGGCAGGGTTACATTAAACGGTCCGCGAATTCGGTTTAAAACATCTGCAACCGCCGGTGGGCAATAGCCCCAACCAAGGCGCAAGGCGGCAAGGCCATAAATTTTTGAAAAGGTTCGTGTCATGACGACATTATCAAATTGGTCAACAAGCTTTTCACCGCCATTATAGTCAGGCTGTTCCATAAATTCTGCGTAGGCCGCGTCAACGACCAGCAAAATATCATCGCGCAAGCCTTGCCTGAGGCGAAGCAGTTCGGCTTCGGGAATGTAAGAACCGGTTGGGTTGTTGGGGTTGGCGACAAACATCATGCGAGTCCGGTCATCGACCAGGGCGAGCATCGCATCTATGTCTGTCGTAAGGTTCGTCTCTTTGGCGAAGCGCGGCTCAGCGCCGCAGGACTTGGCCGCTAAGGCATAAACCAAGAATCCGTGCTCACTCTGAATAATATTGTCGCCCTCGCCGACATAAGCCTTGGTCAGAAGTTGCAGGATCTCGTCTGAGCCTGCGCCGCAAACGATGCGGGATGCATCGAGGCCATAGATTTCAGCAATCTTGTCACGCAGCGCCGTCGAGCCGCCGTCTGGGTAGGTAAATAAATTGCCGGCGGCCTCGTTATAGGCATTGATCGCTTTTGGGCTGGCGCCAAGGGCGGACTCGTTTGACGAGAGTTTGAATGTCTTGGCGGCGCCCGGTGCGGGTGATGCGCCGGGGATATAGGGTTTGATATCGAGAATGCCGGGGCGGGGTTGTGGCGAGGTCATGAGATTTGCGTCTTTCTTTTGGCGTCTTGCCTATAGCCGCTACGCGAGGCGTCGTTCAAGCCGGGCGTGGCGAGTGCTGGGCGTATGGCGCGCACTCTTGCGCTCCGGACCAGGCCAACTGGCGCCATCATCTCCTTGGTCGCCTCGACCAGAAGCGCCCCAGACAGGCCGGGCCAGACCCGCGACCCCGCGCGCTCCCAGGCCTTCGCCGCCCGCAGCAAAAGTTGCGCATGAAAGGGAGGAAAATAAAGCGCCGCACTCCAGGCGGTAGCGCGGAACATTGCGCCTTCCAAAAGCATTTCCAACTGACGTTTGAGGTAAGGCCGTCCGGCGGCAAACGGCGTCGTGTCGATCATTGACCACAAGCCACGACGATGGGAGGCGACGATAATCACCCGGCCGTCATCGGTTAAGACGCGCCACACCTCGCGCATCAGTTTTCTTGCGTCCGGGGTTTCTTCCAGTCCGTGTACGATCAAAATGCGATCAAGCGATGCGTCAGGCAGCGGCCATTGATATTCCCCAACCAGGCTGGCGCAATTGCGTCCGTTGACGGGCCAGCGGATGACGCCCTGCGCTCCAGGGGACAAAGCCAGGCGCCGGCTGGCGGCGGGAAACAGCTCCAGATAAGGATTTGCGTAGCCAAACCCGGCCACGGCAAGCCCTGCGCCGTCACCCCAGGCTTGAGTAAGGTGAGTGCTGACAAAATTCTGCGTCGCCTCCCCAAGGGCGGTTCGGTAGAATTCGTGAAGGTCTAGAATATCGGTGCGCATTGGTTTGTTTCCAGCCTGCCCGGCTTCTTATATGCTAAACTCTATAGCAAGCCGTCAAATAGTTCATATGCAGGAGTTTTGGTAAATCCATGGCTATTGAAATTCGACAATTCGCGTGCCTTGCCGATAATTACGGTTATCTCATTCACGACCGTGAGACTGGTGATGTCGCCGCCATTGATACGCCTGATGCGCATGCGATTAACACCCAGCTGGATGCGGCAGGATGGCGCCTCACGCATATTTTGAACACCCATCACCATTGGGACCATGCGGGCGGAAATTTGGCGCTGAAAGACAAATGGGGCTGCAAGATTATCGGCCCCAAAGCCGAGGCGAAACAGATACCAGGGCTGGATGTTGCGGTCGGCGATGGTGACGCGGTGATGCTCGGCGCGTCGAAGGCAATAGTTTACGATACGCCCGGTCATACGTCGGGCCACATCATCTTTCATTTTGCTGAGGACGCGGCCGCCTTTGTCGGCGATACGATTTTTGCGATGGGGTGTGGGCGATTGTTTGAGGGGACGGCCGAACAAATGTGGGCGTCGCTTTCGAAAATAGCCGCCCTGCCGCCGCAAACGAAACTTTATTGCGCTCATGAATACACTCAAGGCAATGCCGCCTTCGCACTTAGTGTTGATCCGTCTAACGAGCAATTGACATCGCGCGCCCACGAGGTTGATCGTATGCGCGCGGAAGGAACGCCGACAATCCCGACCGATGTCGCGATTGAATTGAAGACCAATCCGTTTCTGCGCGCCGCCGATCCGGGCTTGCAAGCCGCGCTTGGCATGAGTGGAGCTGGCGCCGTTGAGGTTTTCGCAGAAACCCGCCGGCGCAAGGACAACTTCTGACCGTCATGGTTTTCATAAATTGAAGCGGCATCTCTTCTGTCCGCCGTCAGTGTCGTCATTGATCATCAATGCCGCTGTCGTCAGAATGAAATGCCAGAGCCATCAGGCCGACCGCCAACCCAATCGTCAAAACAACGCCCATAAACATCGCGAAAATAATGTGTGGGCTGGCGTTAAAAACCTCAAAACGAAAAACCAACGAAAAGACGATCATGATCGCCGTCAGGAGGCCGGAGCAAATCCAAAAGAAGCGCGCCGGCTTTTTGGCGCTCGTTTTCGGTGTTTTTTCATTTCTATCGTCGGACATTATTTCTCGGTCATTGGTGTTGGTGCTCACTTATGGCCTCAGAGCGCATTTTGAAGTAGGAGGGGGCGGCAATAAACAGCTGCCGGCACAATATCTTATAAGGAAAAACTGGAGCGGATGGAGGGAATCGAACCCTCATCTTAAGCTTGGGAAGCTTCTGCTCTACCTTTGAGCTACACCCGCGCGCCCCGCGAGATGTCGCGCTATAGGCGAAAAAGGTCAAGCGGGCGAGAAAACGTTGATCCGGACGCGAAAAGGCCTCGACGGGGCCTGCAAATCTCTCCAAAAATTCATCTGCATTGTGCCTGGGCGCCATATTCTCGCCTGTGCAAATGATTTTATGTAGACGCTGGCTAGGCGCTCCTCGCGCCTTTGTGCTGGCATTGAAAGGAGGCCGATTATGTTGAAACGGCTCATTGGAATTCTGGGCGCAGTGTGTATCGCATTCGCCCTTGCGCTCGCCCCCGCGGCGGCCAAGTCGAAACGGGAAAAAGCCGACAAGCTGATCAATAAGGCGGCCGATACGGTTGCCTATTTCGCTAATGACAAGGTGTTTGAACCGCTCTGGGATTTGTCGAAGGACGCCAAGGCAATGGTGATCATGCCGTCGTCGACGCGCGGCGGGTTCGTCTTTGGCGCTTCGGGCGGCAATGCGGTCATGATCGCCCGCAATGAAGATGGCAGCTGGTCGGAGCCAACCTTTTTTACGATTGGCTCGGTTTCGTTCGGTTTTCAGATTGGTCTTGAACGCTCTGAAGTGATCCTCGCGGTGATGACCCAGCGCGGCATGGAACAGCTGTTGTCGACCTCGGTGAAGCTGGGCGCAGATCTGACGCTGGCGGCCGGGCCGCTCGGCGGCGGCGCCAAAGCACAAACGGTTGACGTGCTCGCCTTTTCTCGCTCGCGCGGGCTTTATGGCGGGGTCAGCCTTGAAGGCGCCTTGTTGAAGGCGCGCCATAGTTGGAACCGGGAATATTACGCCGCAGATGTCAGCCCGGCGGATATTATCTATCGCCAGAAAGTGGCGCGGCCGAATTCGGCGGTTCTGCAAAATGCGGTCTGGGCGCTCGCCAATCGAGACCAGCCGACTTACGTGGCGCCCTTGCAACCGGTGTTGATTGATCCGGTGACCGGCGAGCCGCTGCAGGCGCAGCCTCAATATGATGATGACGCGGTCTATGGCGCGCCGCTGGAGCCCATTGGCGATCAATAGGCTAGACGGTGCGTGATAGCGCCGATCAACAAAACTTGAACGCCCGCCGGTTGCCGCCGGCGGGCGTAATCGCGCATGGTGGCGGACCGAGAAGGTAAGACGGACCCGAACATGGCCGATGGCGAAGCGGCGGCGCGCGCGCAATTCAATGTGGCGCTGCCCGGAAAATTTCAGCACCCGGATATTACTGCCGACGGCGCGTCGCGGGCCGAGGTTGCGTTTGATCGTCTGGAAACCTTGTGGGTTAACACCGGCACGTTGTGCAATGTTGAATGCGCCCATTGCTATATTCAATCGTCGCCGTCTAACGACCGTCTCGTCTATTTGACCGCTGATGAATTGGCGCCGTTTTTGGCTGAGGCGCAGGAGGTGGGCGCGCGCGCGGTTGGGTTTACCGGCGGTGAGCCGTTTATGAACCCACAAATGCTGACCATGGCGGCGGCGGCGCTTGGGCGCGGGCTTGATGTGTTGATCCTCACTAATGCCATGCGCCCGATGATGCGTGAGCAGATTAAAGACGGCCTTATCGCCTTGCGCGAGGAATATGGCGCACGATTGAAGCTGCGCGTAAGCCTTGATCATTTCTTGCCCGAGCGACATGACCAGGAGCGAGGGGTGGGAAGCTTCGACGCAGGCATGGACGGACTTTGCTGGCTTTCTGAAAATGATTTTTCCATCTCGCTCGCCGGGCGAACGCTGTGGGGCGAAGGCGAGGGCGAAATGCGCGCCGGCTTTGCTGCGCTGTTTCAAGCACGCGGGCTTAAGCTTGACGCAAGCAATCTGGCGGATCTGATATTTTTCCCTGAAATGGACGAGGCCGCGCCGGTCCCTGAAATCACGACCGAATGCTGGAGTGTTCTCGGCAAGGACCCGCGCCAGGTCATGTGCGCTTCGGCGCGCATGGTGGTCAAACGTAAAAGTGCGCCGGCGCCGGTGGTTCTGGCCTGCACGCTGATTGCCTATGATGAAGCCTTCGAGCTTGGCGCCAGCCTTGACGAGGCGGCCA
>JAJFFX010000058.1 GCA_021776455.1 Hyphococcus sp.
ATAATTTCCGCGACATTGTCATCGGTAATACGCAACGCATGAGGGATGATGTCAACGCCGGGATTGAGCCGGTGGGCAAAGTCCGCAGCGCTCGCAGGTTTCGCGCGCCCGACATCTTCCGTACCGTGAATGGTCTGGCGCTGCAGATTGGACAAGGCGACCGCATCGTCATCGGCAACGCCAATAGTCCCAACCCCGGCGGCGGCGAGATATTGAATCAGCGGACTGCCAAGCCCGCCGGCGCCGACCACCAGCACGCGCGCGGCCAAAAGCTGCTGCTGGCCCTGTCCGCCAACCTCTTTCAGGAGGATATGACGGGCGTAACGTTCGCGTTGTTCCTGGTTCATGGGCGTAGCTTAGACCCGCGTCGCGCCGGCGTCATCCCGTGCGCGATGCAGCGTGCAGCGCTGCTTCGCAGACACGGGATCGATCCCAGCAGGTTAGAACTCGCTGAAAATGATCCCGGACCAGCGCAGCAACACTTCGTGTTGCACCGCATCCGGGATGACGGCCTTCGCCTATGTTCAGTCCTACCCAATACAACTTGGACAAAAAACCACTAAACCCCTGTAGACCCAAACCCGCCGGCGCCACGGTCGGTCTCGTCCAGCTCGGCGACCTCTTCGAAGCGCGCCTGCCACACCGGGGCGATGACCATCTGGCCGATGCGATCGCCGCGATTGATGGTGAAGTCCTCAGCCCCATGATTAACCAGGATCACTTTCAACTCGCCGCGGTAATCCGCATCGATCGTGCCCGGAGAATTGACGCAGGCAATACCATATTTCGCCGCCAAACCGGAGCGCGGGCGCATCTGCGCCTCCCAGCCCGGCGGCAGGGCGATGGCGATGCCGGTCGGAACCATGAACCGGTCGCCCGGCACCAGGGTCAACGGCTGGTCAATCGCCGCACGCACGTCACAGCCGGCGGCAAGCGCGGTCTCGTAACGCGGCAGGTCGAGACCGCGACCATGCGCCAGGCGCATGATCTGAACCACTGGCGCGGCGGCCAGGTCCTCGCGGGCATCCAGATGAACCGTGATTTCGTCGTCCGTGCGCATTTTCGTTGCAGGCATTTAGCGTTCCTGTCGCATTAGGGCGCCATTATCCCGCGATTTGCATCACAGACGAAACTATCTTTCCACAGCTTTTCCGGCAAAATTCCCCAGGTTTTCAAACAGGGAAATGCCCGCAAAAATTCAAATGTCAAAGAGCCCACGCAAGCGAACAAGGCGTGTTCCTCACGCATGAACGCCGTAAAGGGCTTGGGGGGTGTTGCGGTGCTCCTTCGGTGAGGAGCCGGCCCGCCTTGTTTCAAAAGCCGCATCTCGACGCTGAGGAGAGTTTACGGCCACCGAAATGCGTGAGGATAACTTTTCACCGAATATGGGTTTTATGGCCAACTACCCTCTCTGGGTTGTGTTTTTGAAGATTCGATTCGTGTTGTGGTTGTACGGAAAATGGCCGTTTGGGCTGCCCGTCGCCCCCGCCGGCAACATTCACCTCCCCTCAACAAGGGGGAGGTGAATCTCTCTTGCCAGAAGGCGGCTTTAGTCGCTCTTCTTACCCGCCACCCAGCCGTCAATTTTCCGCTCCAGCACTGGCAGCGGCATTGAGCCGGTCATCAGGATTTCATCGTGGAAGGCGCGGATGTCGAAATCGTCGCCGAGCGCGGTTTCTGCTTTTTCGCGCAGCTCGTTAATCTTCAGCATACCGAGCTTATAGGATGTCGCCTGACCGGGCCAGACGGCGTAGCGTTCAATCTCGCGGGTGACGGATGCGCGCGTGTCGCCGGTGACGGACTGCATATAGTCAATCGACTGTTCGCGGGTCCAATGTTTGTGGTGGAGGCCACTATCGACCACGAGACGCGCGGCGCGGAAAAGCTCCGACTGTAAGCGGCTAAGATTGCCGAGCGGGTCGTTTTCATACATCCCCATTTCAGCGGCGACCTGTTCAGCGTATAGCGCCCAGCCTTCGGAAAATTCCGAATAGCCGAGCATGTTGCGGATCAAGGGCAGGCCGGCCGATTGCTCCAGCGAAATCTGGAAGTGATGGCCGGGAACCGCCTCGTGATAGGTCAGCGTTTTCAGCGTGTGCTTGGGCCAGTCGGCCGTGTCTTTGAGGTTGATCCAGTAAACGCCGCCGCGCGAGCCGTCGAGCGCCGGGCTGGTGTAGTAACCGCCGGGCGAGGTATCTTGTTCATAGACCGGGATGCGGCGCACCTCGATGCTCTGTTTGGGGATGGCGCCAAACCAGTCCGGCGCAACAGCCATAACCGCCCCGACCTGGCCTTTGAGGGATGCGAGAAGTTCCGTACGACCTTCATCCGTATTCGGATAACGCATGTCCTCGCGCGCGCCAATCGCCTCAAAGCGCTCGGCAGCTGAGCCTTCCGTCAGACCTTCGGCTTGAAGGATCGTTTCCATCTCGGCGGTGATGCGGGCAACTTCGGAAAGCCCGAGCGCATGAATATCATCACCGGTGCGCCCGCCAGCGCCGTAAGAATCGAGCGCATGCTGGTAAAAATCAACGCCGACATCGCCGAGACGCCACACTCCAGCCTCGCGGCCTGCCTGCTCGGTGAGGTTTTCAAGCGCCGCCGCCAGCCGCGCATAGGCGGGGTAAACGATGGTATCAACCGCCTCCGCCGCACGCCGGCTCAACTCTCCGCGCTCCTCATCGCTAAGGCCTTCGATCTCCGCCAGCTTTGTTGAAAACGTCGTCGCCAGCGGATTGTCGCCCGGCTCGGAGGATGTGAAGCCCTTGATCGAACCGACCGCGCCTTCAATCGCAAAATAGGGCGGCGCGACGCCAAGCGCAGCGTCGCCGCCGAGGGATTCGATCACCTCGTCAAACACCCGGCCGAACTCAGCCAGGCGCGCAAGATAGGCTTCCGCATCGGCTTTCGTCGCCAAGGGTTGCTGAGTTTGCAACAGGCGCGGCAGGAAGAGATGCGCGCCGGTGAGCTGGGTGACGACATAGGGGCTGGCCGAGCCCCAGGGCGTGGCGCCGCCAAATTCGAACTGGTTGCGCCGGGCGCCGGTCTCATAAGCGTCGCGCAACACATCATAGGTGGTGCGCGCCTGCGCTCCGAGGACGCTGCGGTCGAGCCCGCGAATATCCTGCAGGAACCGCTCGTTCATGTGGCGCGCCTCGTCATTGGCGGCAAAGCCATATTTCCCGAGCCGGGCGTTATAGCCCGCCCCGCCAACCTCCTCGCTGACGCCGAGTATGGTGGCGAACTCCGGCGAGGCGTTTAAAACCTCCGCCGCATGCGCCGCCGCCATCTCCAGCAGCGCAGCGTCTGGATCGGCGGCGATAGTCTCTTCCGCCACCGGCGGTTGCGTATCCGCAGCGGACGTTTCAGCGGTGTCGTCTTTCTTGCCGCAGCCGGCAAGCGCAACAGCAAGCGCCGCAGCGCCTGCAAATAAAATCCGTTTGTATGCGCGCATAGCTGTTTTCCCTTGCCTGTCCGTCAGTCCATGACGGGCTAGCCTAGAGCATTTTCCGATGGAATGGATACTGGTTTTCCGTTTGAAAATGCGAGAAATACTACAATCTGGCGCTATTTATTGCCGGCGGCGCGGTTGCACCAGATAGCGCCCGTAGACGACAGCGAACAAGGCGAAGGCGCTGCTCCAGACCAGGGCGGCAAAACCCATCGTGATATTGTAGGAAACCGGCAGCAGCGGCGCGGCGACACGCAAACCCGCGCCGATATTGACCAATATGTAGATCGCAACCGTCAACCGGTCAGCCTCAAGCGCGTGGCCTGCATGACCGCGGGTTGCGCGGGTCATCACCGCCAGCGTCATCACGCCGGCAGCGCCCGCGGTCAGCGCATGCAACGCTGCGCTTTGCGCGATGACGGTCGGCGCCAATAGGGACAGTCCCAGCAAGACGAGCGCTGTGGCGAGCCAGAAATATCCAAGGTGCAGGATAAGAACCAGCGGCTCGGCAAAGGTGCGCCAGCCGCGCCAACGCAACAGCCGGATATAATGCAGCGCGCCGGCGGCAATCAAAATGCCGCCGCTTGAGAGCGAGCCTGGCGCAAAAAGCCAGCTCAAAACCCCCGCGACAAGTGCCGCGATGGCGATTTTATCGATTGCGGTAAACGGCGCAGCAAATGGCGCCGCGCCGGTTTTCGCCAGCCAGTTTCGCGTAAAGCTCGGCGTGACGCGCCCGCCGATCAGCGCCAACAGGATGGCGACCACGCCCAGCCCCCAATGCACGCCAAATGTCCCCGCCCCGCCCTGCGCCAGCTCCATATGCCAAAGGAGATTGCCAAGCCCAAGCAAACCAATCAGTATACAGATTGGAATATTTCGCCAGTTCTTGCCGGTGATCACCTCGCGCCATAACAGCAAATCGAGGACAACCAGAAAGGCGCAATCTATCATCGCCGCCAGCGGCGCGCCGATAAGGCCAGCAGAGAGAATTGCCGCCCGCCCGGCGAGCCAGAGCCCGGCCAGCGCCGCAAGGCGCAGCCCGTTGATCGGCAACCGCCCAGTCCAGTTGGGAACCGCCGTCAGAATAAAGCCGGCGATCACGGCGCCGAGATAGCCATAGACCATCTCATGGGCGTGCCAGGCGATCAGCCCGTTTGGCGGATTAAACGTCAATACGCCGCCAAAAGCCGCCGCCGTGACGAGCGGCGTTACCGCCGCAATGATCGCGCCGCCGAGGAAGAACGGGCGAAAGCCGAAACTGAAGACCGCCGGGCCTTTATAGGCTCGCATCTGCTCGGCGGAAGAAGTCATGATGGTATTTTTTCCAGGTTGCGCCCATGTCTATTAAAATGACTCTCCGCCAAAAAATAAGCCCCCGCAAGATGCGGGGGCTTTGGTCGTGTGTGTTGTTTTTCTTAATAGCGAAAAATCAGTCGCCTTTGGAAATTTCCTTGCCGGTTTCCTGGTCAACGATTTTCATCGACAGGCGGACTTTGCCGCGGTCGTCAAAGCCGAGAAGTTTGACGAACACCTCGTCGCCCTCTTTGACCACATCGGTGGTTTTTTCCGCGCGCTCATTAGCGAGCTGGGAAATGTGCACCAGCCCGTCACGCGGGCCGAAGAAGTTGATGAAGGCGCCAAAGTCCATGGTCTTGACGACCGTGCCTTTGTAGATTTCGCCAACTTCCGGCTCGGCGACAATCGAATGGATCCACTTGTAAGCGGCGTCGATTTGCTCTTTGTCGTTGGAGGCGATTTTGATCAGGCCGTCATCATTGACGTTGATTTTAGCGCCGGTCTCCTCAACGATTTGACGGATAATTTTACCGCCGGCGCCGATGACGTCGCGGATTTTATCCTTGTTGATCTGCATGGTCTCGATGCGCGGCGCATAGTCGCCAAGATCGTCACGAGCGGTGTCGAGAGATTTACTCATCTCACCGAGAATATGCATGCGCCCGTCTTTGGCCTGATCGAGCGCCACTTTCATGATCTCCTCGGTGATGCCGGCGATTTTGATATCCATCTGTAACGAGGTGACGCCCTCATCGGTGCCGGCAACCTTAAAGTCCATATCGCCAAGATGGTCCTCGTCGCCGAGAATATCGGACAGCACCGCATAGCGCTCACCCTCTAAGATAAGCCCCATGGCGATACCGGCAACCGGGCGTTTGATTGGCACGCCGCCATCCATCAGCGCCAGAGAGGCGCCGCAAACCGTCGCCATAGACGACGAACCGTTGGACTCTGTGATCTCAGAGACCAGGCGAATAACGTATGGGAAATCCTCCTGGGGCGGAATAACCGCTTTCAGCGCCCGCCATGCGAGCTTGCCATGGCCAATTTCGCGGCGGCCGGTAAAGCCCATGCGGCCAACCTCGCCGACCGAATAAGGCGGGAAGTTATAATGCAAGAGGAACTGTTCTTTATAGGTGCCGGCCAGCGCGTCGATGAATTGCTCGTCTTCGCCGGTGCCGAGCGTTGCAACGACCAGCGCTTGCGTTTCACCGCGGGTAAACAGCGCCGATCCGTGGGTGCGCGGCAGGATGCCGGCTTGGGCGACAATCGGACGTACGGTTTTGGTGTCGCGGCCGTCAATGCGCTCGCCAGTGTCGAGAATACCGTTGCGGACAATGTCGGATTCAATCGCTTTGAAGAGACCGCCAACAACGCTTTTGGGCAGGGCGTTTTCGTCTTCTTCATTGCAGAATTCGGCAATCGCTTTGTTTTTAGCCTCGCCAAGTTTTACCTGACGCACCTGCTTGACCTGCTCATTATAAGCGGCGCGAACATCTGCCTCGACCAAAGCGCGGACTTTGCCTTCGTGCTCAGAGTGATCCGGCGCGGCAAAATCCCAAGGCTCTTTGGCGCTGTCTTCGGCAAAATCGAGGATAAGATCGATCGCTTCTTTCGCCGCTTTGTGACCGAAGCCAACCGCACCGAGCATGACCTCTTCGGACAGCTCTTTAGCTTCCGATTCAACCATCATCACCGCATCGCTGGTGCCGGCCATCACCAAGTCGAGTTTGGTCTCCGGCATTTCATCGATCTGCGGGTTCAAAACATATTCGCCGTTGATATAGCCTACGCGCGCTGCTGCAATCGGTCCGAGGAACGGAACCCCGGCAACCGTCAACGCAGCGGAAACGGCAATCATCGCCACC
>JAJFFX010000059.1 GCA_021776455.1 Hyphococcus sp.
ATCGCCAAATACCAACATGAAGGCTTCACCGGCGCGATGCTGCCGATGTCGGCAGTCGCGAAGGCAAAAGATCAAGAAGCGGCTGTGAGGATGTTCTTTGACGAAGCGGTCAATTTTTTCATGACGCTCCTGCAACCAGAAAAATGAGACCGATAGCTTCCGGCGGCCCCCGCGTCGATAAATCACCGGATGATATGCTTTGATGGCGGCGCATTTGCCGTTAGAGCTACTTTTAAAGCTCTATAGGCGATTTCATGTCTTACAAATCTTTGCGCGATTTTATCGAAAAGCTTGAAGCGACGGGCGAGTTGGTCCGCGTCGCTGAGCCGGTATCGGTCGATCTTGAAATGACCGAGATCCAGACCCGGTTGCTGGCGGAGGGCGGTCCGGCGGTAATCTTCGAAAATCCGGTGATGGAAGATGGGTCGATCTCGCCTATGCCCGTGCTGGTCAATCTGTTCGGGACGGTGGCGCGTGTCGCCGGCGCCATCACGCTGGAAGGGGTTAGCACTGGCGATGCTGCGCCGACGGATGGCGGCAAGTTACGTTCTGTTGGCGAACTGCTCGCGTTTCTGCGCCAGCCCGAGCCGCCGGGCGGGGTCAAGGACGCCATCGCCATGCTGCCGCTGGTCAAAACTATTTTGGCGATGAAGCCTGCAACGAAAGCGTTTGGCGGCGCGCCGTGTCAGGAGGTTGTTAAAATCGGCGACGACATCAATCTTGACGAGCTACCCATTCAACTATGCTGGCCGGGCGAGCCGGCGCCCCTGATCACCTGGCCACTGGTGGTGACCAAAGGGCCGTCTGGTAAGGGTGAGGACGACTATAATCTTGGTATCTACCGTATGCAGAAGGTTGGTAAAGATAAAACCATCATGCGGTGGCTGAAACATCGCGGCGGCGCGCAACACCATCAGCGTTGGGCTAAAGAAAAATCAGAACCACTGCCGGTCGCCGCTGTCATCGGCGCTGATCCCGGGACAATTCTTGCAGCAGTGACGCCCGTACCGGACACATTGTCGGAATACCAATTCGCCGGATTGTTGCGCGGGAAAAAGCTTGAGCTTGTCGATTGCAAAACCCAATCGCTCAAAGTTCCGGCCGAAGCGGAGATCGTGCTTGAAGGCTATGTCTCGCTTGATGAATATGCCGATGAAGGTCCTTATGGCGACCATACCGGCTATTATAATGCGGTGGAGCGGTTCCCAACCTTTACCATCACTGCGATCACCCACCGTAAAGACCCGATTTACCTCTCAACTTTTACCGGCCGCCCGCCTGATGAGCCCAGCGTCCTCGGCGAGGCGCTGAACGAGGTTTTTATTCCCCTGCTACAACAGCAGTTCCCTGAAATCACCGATTTCTGGCTGCCGCCGGAGGGGTGTTCCTACCGCATCGCAGTCATCAGTATGAAGAAGGCCTATCCCGGCCACGCCAAGCGGGTGATGATGGGGGCGTGGAGTTATCTGCGCCAGTTCATGTACACAAAATGGATCATCGTCGTCGATGACAGCGTCGATGCGCGCGACTGGAAGGATGTGATGTGGGCGCTCGCCACAAAAATGGACCCAGCGCGCGACATCACCATCATCGAGAACACGCCCATAGACTATCTCGACTTCGCCTCGCCCGAAAATGGGCTAGGCTCAAAAATCGGCCTCGACGCCACCGATAAATTGCCGCCGGAAACAACCCGAGAATGGGGCAAGGAAATAAGGATGGACGAGGCGGTGGTGAGGCGGGTCGATGCGCTTTGGGAGAGGCTGGGCCTGCCGGGGAGCGGCAAGGGGATTTGGGAGTGACGGTGCGAAAGCGTGTACGGTGATAGGTTCCAAGGTTTGGAAAAATATTGTTATCAGGTACACAATTCCCGTTAGGTCTAGGTAGTTATAACGATAACGCGGCTTATGAAAGTGCTCCAATGCAGAATGATATAGATGATCTGGAGTTGGTCGATCCCGATCCTTTTATCGTAACTACAACGTGTCTTGCGGCGGCGACTGTTGCTCTGCAATTCATACAGACGTTCAAACTTCTTGACAAACATAAGCCGGACCAAACGCACCTTGTGGAATCGTCGTACACACCGTTGTGCCAACTTCGAGACGCAATTGACTCTATGCAGAGCCATATCAAGAATATTGAAATAGCTGTTGAGCACGGTTCAAATGCGCCAGATAAAGAGTTCCACAATGTGGAGTTTGGGGTAAGTCTAGGTTTTCTTAATCTCAAGCATTCTGTACACAAAGAGTATTCACAAAAATTGAGCGGGCTTATCCAGCAGTTTGGTGTATTTTCTCAATGGGCCAGCCACCTTATTAGGCAGAATCCTGATGTGGCAGCTTCTCTCGGCGAAGAAATGCTGGGCATCGTATCTGATGCAGATGCTCGCCTTAATAAGATGATTAGAGGTGGGGCAACTAATCAACAAATTCTTGCCGAGTCGAGATTTATTCTGAACGCTTGTCACCAAGCTGTGGAGAATTTGCTCCGACAACGAAATTGAATCAGCGTTAGCGTTGATTTTCAGAAGAGGTTTCCACCACTTCAGCCACTCAACCTCAGGAAACTACAAAGGATGAATACACAAGAAACCTTACACACCCGTTCGGCGTCGAAATGCGAATTGTGTGGCGCGGGCGAGGGCTTGGCAGTTTACCAAGCGCCGCCGCATGACGATGACGCTGCGGATCATTGCGTGTTGATTTGCGCGACGTGCCTCGATCAGATTGAAAACCCTGACAAAATCGATGCGCATCATTGGCGTTGTCTGATGGAGTCCGCCTGGAGCCAGACGCCGGCGGTGCAGGTGGTGGCGTGGCG
The DNA here is from genome assembly GCA_021776455.1 of Hyphococcus sp. Lineage (GTDB taxonomy): Bacteria > Pseudomonadota > Alphaproteobacteria > Caulobacterales > Parvularculaceae > Hyphococcus. The sequence goes on from JAJFFX010000059.1 coordinate 2,824, forward strand.
GGTGTTAAACCGCCTGGGCGACGAAGGCTGGGCGCGTGAGTTGCTCGATACGCTTTATCTTGATGAGGAAACTTTAGCCTGGGCGAAGGCAGGTGAAGCGCGCAACGACGAAGGCGTCATCAAACACATCGATGCACATGGCGTCGTCTTGACCGCTGGCGACGCTGTCACGTTGATTAAGGACTTGAATGTGAAGGGCGCGGGCTTCACCGCCAAGCGCGGTACGGCGGTGCGCAATATTTCCTTAGTCGCAGACAATCCCAAACATATTGAAGGCCGTGTCAACGGTCAGCAGATCGTTATACTGACGGAGTTCGTCAAGAAATCGAACTGATCTCTGGTGAAGAGTGGTTTGCACGCGCGCTCATTCCGCGATAGGTTCCCGCGCAAAGAAGGGGACTTGTCCAATGACAACACCACAGCCGCAAAAAACCCGTGAAATCCATAACAACCATATGGACTCAACCATCTGGAACGACTTCAAGTTCCGTGATGACGACATCGTCATTGCGACATGGGCGAAGTCCGGCACCACATGGATGCAGCAGATTGTCTCGCAACTGATCTTTAACGGTGAGGAGGGGTTGAACGTCTCGGAGATGTCGCCCTGGCTCGATCTGCGCGTGCCGCCGGCGCCGGTCAAGCTTGAGGCGCTGGAAGCGCAGACCCATCGGCGGTTTATCAAAACCCACCTGCCGGTCGATGCGCTGGTTTTCAATCCGGCGGTTAAATATCTCTATATCGCCCGTGATGGGCGCGACGCGATTTGGAGCATGCATAATCATCAAATCAATATGACGTCGGAAATGATGGAGGCGCTCAATACCGCGCCAAACCTTGTTGGCCCGCCGCTGACGCCGGCGCCGGAAGATCCGCGCCAGTTTTTTCTCGAATGGTTAAATGAAAACGGCTTTCCGGTTTGGTCCTTGTGGGAAAATGTCCGGACATGGTGGGCGGTTCGCGATTTGCCGAATGTCATGCTCATCCATTTCAACGATCTGAAAGCGGACATGCCGGGCGAGATGCGCCGCATCGCAAAGTTTCTGGATATTGATGTCGTGGAGGAGACGTGGCCGGCAATAATTGAGCATTGCAGTTTTGACTATATGAAGGTCCACGCCGATAAAGTCGTGCCGCTTGGCGGGCAACCCTGGAAGGGCGGCGCGAAAACGTTCATCAATAAGGGATCAAACGGGCGCTGGCGCGATACGCTGACCACGGAAGATTGTGTGGCGTATGAGGCGAGAGCGATGAAAGAGCTGGACCCGGAATGCGCACAATGGCTCGAAGGCAGTGGAAAAACTTAGCGCAGAGTAAGCGCAGCACGCATTAGTGTCGCGCCTTCACCGCCGCATCGACCAGCGCCATGACGGCTTCCGGAGTTGTTGCCAGTTCGGCCTTGGCTGCGGGGATCGTGACGCTCCAGTTTTTTGCGATCGCCTGATAGCGCGGCGTGCGCCACTCGATCAGTCTTGCAAATCCCCAACGGATAAAATCATCCGGGTCCGCCTTATTCTCCGGCAGGCCGGTCTCGCCTAAATAATCCGCCCAGACCTGCTGCAAAAAACCCTCGTTATAATACATCGGTTTGGGCGTCTTATCGAAGCGGTTTTTTAGCGCCTCGTTATGCGCGTTGTCGGCCTCGAAATAGACCAACAGGCATGTCTCCGACAGCGCGTTCAGCACCGGGTCATTCGGGTCTTCCGGATTGACGATTTCGCAGATCGAGCCGCCAGTGTCGCAGATAAAATGTTCATAGCCATAAATGTTGCGCGCCTTTTCGACAAATAGCGACGTGTCGCTCAGCGCGCGGATTTCTGCGTCGCGATGCTGGCGCTGGCGGCGCAGATATTCTTCAAAAGCGATGCCGCCCTTCGCCGGATCGCCAGGCTTGCCGAGATAGGTCGATAGTGGGTCGAGATTGTCGAAGGTGATGTTCGGCGAGATATAAATCGAATCGGAGAGCAAAAGCTCACGCAAGAGCGGAACTTTCGTCGCCTCGCGTTTGAAATTATCAACAATCGCCTCGCCCATATAGCGCGTGCCGATACGGTAATCGACCGAGTAGTGAAACCAGCCAGCTTGCGCGCGCAACATCGAGGCGATGCGGGTCTTGCCGACACCCGACATGCCGAGAACCGCGATGGGTGTACCTTGCCTATAGTCAATCATCCGTCATGCTCGCATTTAACCACTTGCCGACTTAACCGGAAAACAAGCCTATAGCAAAATGCATTAAATATGAATTGTTGTATTTTGCTATAGTCTATTTGTCGTCGCATCGTGCGCGAAGGCGCGCAAATTATAATTTGACCGCCTTCGCGGTCGCGACGTGAAAACCGGTTCCCACTTTTCGCTCGATGCTCTTGCGCCAAGTCGTTAACGGGGTGATGCGTTCGGCGCTTAAGTCCGCTCGCGGGTTTTCAGGAATTGAACGCCCGGATTTTTGTCTTCCGCATAGCCGGCTTCCCATTGCGACCGGGCGAGATAGACCGGCGCGCCATAGCGGTCATGGGCGACGGCGCCCTGGTTTTTGGCGACGAAAGTTTGGACATCGGCGTCGTTGTCGCCGCCAAGCCAGCGCACGGTCTCATAGCCGCAAACCTCCAGCGTCACCGCCACGCCATATTCTGCTATGAGCCGCGCCTCGATCACATCAAGTTGCAGGGCGCCGACAACGCCGACATAAAAATCAGCGCCCAGAACCGGGGTGAAAACCTGGCTGGCGCCTTCTTCAGCCAACGCAATCATCGCTCGCTTCATCTGTTTTGACTTCATCGGATCGTCAAGTCGCGCCCGGCGGATGATCTCCGGCGCAAAGTCCGGCAGCCCGGTATATTTAAGACCGTCACGCTCGCTCAGCGTATCGCCAACGCCGAGCGCGCCATGATTGGGGATGCCGACAATATCTCCGGCAACGGCTTCCTCCGCAAGCTGACGGTCCTGGGCCATGAAAAAGATCGGCGCATTGATGGCGAGTGCCTTCGCAGTGCGTGTGACCTTTAGCTTCATGCCGCGCTTGAAGCGGCCGGAACATATCCGCACGAAAGCAATGCGGTCGCGATGGTTAGGGTCCATATTCGCCTGGACTTTAAACACAAAGCCCGAAACAGCCTCGTCATCGGGCGAGACTTCTTCCGTGCCGGCTTGTTGCGGTCCCGGCGGCGGCGCGAATTTGCCGACATCGCGCAACAGTTCGGCGACGGTGAATTCTTTCAGCGCCGAGCCGAAATAGACCGGCGTCAGCGTGCCCTCGCGGAACGCATTCAGGTCAAACGGCGCATAGCCCTCGCGCGCCAGTTCCATCGCTTCGCGCGCATCAGCTACGTCGTCAGCCCCGATCAATTCGTCAAGACGGGGATCATCGGCGTTATTAAGTTCTATCGTCTTTCCGAATGCGCCGCTGTTATCGCCGTCCGCCGGCAACAGCACCCGGTCATGGGCTAAGTCATAACACCCCTTGAACCGTCCGCCGGTCCCCAGCGGCCACACGCGTGGACAAACATCGAGCGCTAGTTGATCGGCAATCTCGTCGAGAAGCTCAAACAGATCGCGGCCTTCGCGGTCGACCTTGTTGATATAAGTGATGATCGGGATGTCGCGCAGGCGGCAGACTTCAAAAAGTTTTCGCGTCTGTGTTTCAATGCCTTTGGCCGCATCGATCACCATGATCGCAGAATCGACTGCGGTGAGCGTGCGATAGGTGTCCTCTGAGAAATCTTCGTGGCCCGGCGTGTCGAGCAGATTAAAGATCGCCCCGTCATGCTCAAAGGTCATCGCCGAAGTCGTTACCGAGATGCCGCGCTTTTGTTCAATCGCCAGCCAGTCGGACCGCGCGCGGCGCCGGTCGCCCTTGGCCTTGACCTCGCCGGCAAGCCGGATCGCGCCGGAGGCAAGCAACAGCTTCTCGGTCAGCGTGGTTTTGCCAGCATCGGGATGCGAGATAATCGCAAAGGTGCGGCGATTGAGATAAGCGTCAGTCATATGCGAATGTAGTGTGGCTTCGCGCGCTCATCGGGCGCCGCGGCGTCGGCGTCAAGCAAATTGAGGGCGCCGTGGGCGCGCGCCTCGCGCGTTCTTGTAAAACCCACCTTGGGGCGAGACAGAGAGGGGCGCAAACCGCCCCCTTCCCATCAGCATTTGACAGATGCGCTATCCCAATCTATCGCACACACCCTCAGCCCAGGTGGCGGAATTGGTAGACGCGCTGCGTTCAGGTCGCAGTGGCCGAAAGGTCGTGGAAGTTCGAGTCTTCTCCTGGGCACCAAATGACCATCCATTGACATTTTTATACGTCTAAAACTACAATAATTTCAGTAGCTTGGGCTTATGCCCCGTTCAGGGGTGTTCACCCGTATCCATGAGATACCTGCACATTTGCAGGTACTTTTGCGGGTATTTCGGAGTGAGTCCCAAGCGGAATTAATGCGAGTCCTTGTTCGGTACCCGAGCGCCGTCACGGTCCTCAAATGGGCATCAGCTACGGCGTAGAGCGCTCACATCAACACCGTGTCTTGGTGTGAGTCCTGCATATGCAGGTATCGGCTGGGTGGCTCGAGTCTCAATCGGGACTGGAGGGAAATTGATGTCGAAACTAACCCAGATGGCTGTGAAAAACGCCAAGCCGCGCGAACGCCCCTACAAGATCGCTGATGGCGCTGGCATGTATCTCTATGTGAAACCGAGCGGCGCACGATATTGGCGTCTCGATTACCGTTATCGCAACAAACACAAGACGCTCGCGCTCGGCGTATACCCAGAAGTCACTTTGGCGGAAGCCCGCGTTAAACGCGAGCATGCGCGAAGGCAAATCGCCGATGGCCTGGACCCCAGCCATGCGCGCAAAGTCGCAAGGTTGACCGGTGCAAAGCCGGGAAAGACCTTTCGGGATGTTGCCGAAGAGCTCATCGAAAAAATGGCAAGCGAAGAACGTGCACAAGTCACGATTGATAAAACAAAATGGGTTTTTGATTTTGCCTATCCATTTTTCGGTGATCGACTTATCAATGAAATAACAGCTCAAGAAGTCTTGGCTGCACTGCGCACCGTTGAGGCGAAAGGCCACTTTGAAACTGCCCGCCGCCTACGGAGCAAATGCGGACAAGTATTCCGTTTAGCGATTGCAACGGGCCGTACCGAGCGCGACCCTACGCAAGACTTGAGAGGCGCGCTTACCGCCCCCAAGACCAAGCACTATGCGACGATTGTAAAGCCTGATGAAATCGGCGCGCTCCTTCGAAAAATCGAAAGCTACACCGGACATCCGACAACCCGTCTGGCCTTACAGCTTATTACCTTAACATTCGTCCGCCCTGGAGAGCTTCGACATGCGGAATGGAAAGAATTCGATTTCAATGAAAACATCTGGGAAATTCCGGCGGAGAAAATGAAGATGCGGCGTATTCATCGTGTGCCGCTCTCCAAGCAAGCGCTCGCCATAATCGATACTGTGCGCCCAATTAGCTGCAAAAGCCCATACCTCTTCCCAACCGTCAGCAGGCACCACCGGCCAATGTCCGAAAACACAATGACCGGCGCCTTGCGCCGTATGGGATATGCGAAAGGAGCGATGACCGCCCACGGTTTTCGAGCGATGGCTGCAACACGGCTGAATGAAATGGGTAAATGGTCGGCGGATGCGATTGAACGTCAATTGGCGCACCAGGAAACAAACCCAGTTCGTCGCGCTTACACCCACGCCGCAGAATTTTGGGATGAGCGCGTGCGCATGATGCAGGTTTGGGCGGACTATCTGAATGAGCTTCAAAGCAAGCTTCCTGCTAGCGATGGGAATGAAAAATGAAAAAGACATCTACTCAGATTAAGCGGCGCAATAAACAACGCTCAAAAATGGTCCGCGTCATCGGCGCCATACAATCACCGGAAGAAACGATATCGGAAAGCGAATTGAGCAAGATCGATCCGTATATTACCGATACGGAGCTAGCCGATTGGGCTCAAGACTTTCAACAAAGGCAGCAAGACGGCAAGCCGTTCCAACCTACTGAAGAAGATGCAATCTATTTGTCGATCGTATTGAGCGACTTACAGCGCAATCTATTCAACGGCGTATATAAAACCACAAAAGAGAACCCGATCCATGCAATGGAAGCTTTTGTGGAAACGCATAAACGCGGCATTTATCCGCCGCTATGGGTTCTCGACTGGCTGTATGATGCCTTGGAAAAATATCTAACCTCGCCGGATAAAGAAGACTTGGCAAAACTGCTGAAAACAAATCGAGGCCAAGGTAAAACGACTGCGAAAAACGAAGCCCAGATGTTGCTCGACGAAAGTTCAGTGATGCAACAGATTCTTCACCCAAATGTTGGCGGTGCATCAATAGAAAAAGCCGCGGCGATTGTTACAGAACGCTATGAAGCGCAAAATATCGAGTGCCCTTCAGCCGATACGCTTGCGGAGCGATTTTCTAAGCGCGGCTGGGGTGGGGTCGCTAAAATGGTGAGAAAGATTCTCAAAAAACCTATTTGCTGAATAATCCAACATTAGGGTACGGAATTAGCATGAAATATTTCCGCCTATAGAGGTCAATTGGCTATGATTGTGTATCACTATCATCTTCGTCTGATCTGACTGAAGCTAACGTAAAGAGCTTCTCAGCTAATAATTGTATCAGTGAAGTCAAAGTTGCAAATTGAGTGCGTGAGATCGAACCGAGGATTCAGATCTCACGGAGTTGTGTCACAGGCAATGATCGTGAGTACTGATCTTCATAGTGTTGTAACTCAGCAAAATTTACAATTTTCTTAGCTTCGTCGGACTCCGATTGTCGAAGAATAAAATAGGCACATAATTTTTGAAACTCCTTGACCTTAAAGTACGCTGTGTGGATCAGATCAAAATCTGCACCGCTCTTAGAGAGTTCAGATATAAATTTTGGGGCTGTCCCAGATGTTTAGAACATCTAGGATGGCGGGATGCGGTTAAAGCACTCAAAACTCACGCATAATCAGACGAACAAGCTGCTTGAACACTTCGTTGCCGGGACGCCGGCCCGAACAGCATGTTTACTTGCCAGCGTCAACAAGGACACGGCGGCCGATTTTTATCACCGATTGCGTGTTGTGATCGCAGAAAAATTGACTGAAGAGGCGGCTGAACTTGCTGGAGAAGTTGAGGTCGATGAAAGCTATTTCGGTGGCAGACGGAAAGGGAAACGAGGACGCGGCGCGGCTGGAAAGGTTCCCGTGTTTGGCCTTCTGAAACGCGGCGGGCGGGTTTACACGATGGCTGTGAAAGATACAAAAGCCGATACGCTAATCCCCATTATTGCCTGCAAAATACAGCCTGACAGCATCGTTTACACCGATAGCTACCGTTCATACGACACGCTCGACATCACCGACTTCCACCACATGCGGATCAATCATTCAAAGCTCTTCGCCGATAAGCAAAACCACATCAACGGCATTGAAAATTTCTGGAACCAGGCCAAAAGACACTTGCGAAAATACAACGGTGTCCCGCGTCAAAACTTTCAACTCTTCCTGAAAGAATGCGAGTGGCGTTTCAATTACGGCACGGCGGACCAGCTCTTGAAAACACTCCGAAACTGGCTCAAACCATACTCAAGGAAGTAAATCTTCTGGGACAGCCCC
>JAJFFX010000060.1 GCA_021776455.1 Hyphococcus sp.
CATCGTGAAGACTTACGTCGTTTTCGGTCCCATTCAGTTGGCTGTCGCGACGTTTAACAAACCCGCAACCGGCGCTCGATTGAGTGAAACGCCCGGCCCGAAAAGCACGGCCGATTTTTGGGCCGGCGTTTGGCTGCTTGCGCTGGAGGGGGCTCAGGGCTGCGCCTTAATGCCATTGAACTGGCGGCTGTTTGCTTGAAAACCGCAAGCAGCCCGCGCGGTTTGCAGCGCCCGTTTTGCTGTTGCGAAAACCGGTTTCGTCCTGGGGCTGATAAAAGGCCCCGGCGCTCGGCGGTAGATTTCGCTCAGCGCTTAATCCGTATTCAGCGTTTGTTCGTGTCCCAGACCAGCGCGTCTGCTGCTGCAACGATGATGACGCCCGCAAGCGCGCCAAGCGCCGCGCTTTCAAAAACGGTCATCCCAAAAACCAACACCACACCGAATATTGCCAAGTCCAATGCGATACGCATCTGGCCCTCCGTCGTTGCGGAATAGTGATGATAGCACAACTCAGCCCACGAATGGTTAATATCCGCTGGCCTTACTCACCGGAAACAGGGCGGTCTGGCGTGGGCGGAAAGGTTTTTATTATGAATATCTTCGTCAGGGCAGGGATATTTGCGCGGCGCAGGTTACTCAGCCGGCGCCTTTGCCGCCTTTTGCGGTGGCCGGTTGACCATCATTTTCTTAACCTCGGCAATCGCTTTGGCGGGATTAAGATGCTTGGGGCAAACTTGCGTACAGTTCATGATTGTATGACAGCGATAGAGCTTGAACTCGTCTTCAAGCTTGTCGAGGCGTTCATTCGTGTGCTGATCGCGGCTATCGACAAGCCAGCGATAGGACTGCAAAAGCGCTGCCGGGCCTAGATATTCATCCGCGCCGCTCGTTGCGTCGCCGTTCCACCAATAGGACGGACAAGAGGTCGAGCAGCAGGCGCAAAGGATGCATTCGTAAAGCCCGTCAAGTTTGGCGCGGTCTTCCTGGGATTGTTTCCATTCTGTTTCCGGTTCGTTCGCCTTCGTCTTCAAGAAAGGTTCAATATAGGCGTGCTGCTTGTAGAAATTGGAAAGGTCAGTGATCAGATCCTTCACAACCGGCTGGTGCGGCAGCGGATAGATGGTGATATCGCCCGGCCCTAGATCATCAAGACTGGCGGTGCAGGCGAGCGTGTTCGAGCCGTTGATATTAAACGAGCACGATCCACAAACGCCCTCCCGGCAGGAGCGGCGAAAGGCGAGGCTCGCATCCATTTTGTCTTTTATCTTGATGAGGCCGTCGAGAACCATGGAGACGTCTGAGGTGTCGACTTCATATGTATCAAGTCGAGGGTTGTCATCCGTCGTTGGGTCATAGCGATAGACATTGAAAGTGCGGATTTGCTTTGCGTCCTTCTCGGCCTTGAAGGTCTTACCGCTTTTGTTGACCTTGGAATCTTTGGGCAGGGTCAGTTGGACCATTTTAAAAACGCCTTTGTTATCGCTCAATCATAAACACGACCGTGTGGGTCGCCGGGCTCGAATCTCGACGATGCGGATGCTGCGCTGATTTGTAAAACAAATATATCAATCATTGGTGTGTGGAAAGCCGCCAGCGGCGGTTGGCGCGCAGATGGCGGCATAAAGCCGTCGCGCCGTCAATCGTAAGCGAGCTTTGGCGCAGAGCGCTCTGGGCCAGGGAAATATCAAGGCGTTGCTACAACGATTTCTTGAGCGAGTGTAGGTCGCTATAAGCCGCGCTGCGGCCTTCCATCTTTGCGACATAGCTTTCCTTGATATCGTCAGCGCGCAACATCGCCGCGTTCCACAGCGCGATATAGTCGAGCGCATCCGCCGTTGAGTGGTCGCGTGCATAATTGATCATCCGCTTTGATCCGGAGACTGCGAGCGGGGAATGCGCGGCGATGGCGCCCGCAATTTTCATCACCCCCTCCAACAGCGCCTCATGGCTGTCGAAGACTTCGTTGACGAGCCCGATTTCTAACGCCTTGGCGGCGGGCAGTCGCTCTGCGGTGTAGGCAAGCTGACGCGCCCAACCCTCGGGGATGATTTTGGCCAGCCGCGGGAAACTGCCGACATCGGCGGTCATGCCGATCGCCGTCTCCTCGACGCAGAAGAACGCGTCGGTGCTGGCGTAACGGCAGTCGCAGGCGGTGACGAGATCGACGCCGCCGCCGATGGCGCCGCCCTGGATTGCGGCAAGCACCGGCTGGCGCGCATTTTCAAGCGCCGAGAAAGTATTTTGAAGCATTTTAACGTGATGGCGAAACGCCTCCGCAGCGGTCTCGCGATTTTCCGCCGGCGCATCAAGCCCGCCTTGCATGAACACCGAAATGTCCATGCCGGCGGTGAAGTGTTTGCCCTGCGCCGAGATAACGATGACCCGCGCCCGGGCGTTATCGGAGATGTCATTGACCGCCTCGGGTAGCTCGCGCCAGAAAGCGGGCGTCATCGAATTGGCCTTTTCAGGCCGCGACAGCCGGATATGCGCGATTGTATCCTCAATCGTCAGATCGAAACATTCATAGGCCATACGCGTCTCCGCTTTTTTGCCGATTCACCAATTTGCGGGATCGATGATATCCTAAAATGAGGCCGGGATAATTTGAAATGCAGTGTGAGCCGGTTTCGGCCCCGTTTTGCAGTTCTGGGGATATATTGGCGGTTGGACGGGCGCGCAGCGGGGCTTTGTGCTGGCGCCTTTTATGCTTGGGGGTTAGTGGCCGTGATGGTGCGGCGGGTTGAGTAGAGTGGGCGGCAGTTTCCATGGTGTGGGAAAAGGCGGCGGAAATTATCGATCTTAACACTTCGCGCCAGAAGCTGGCGGCGGGCGAAACGGCAGGCGTGTTTCTCGCCAATGCCCGGCGCGCAGCCGGTCTCAGCCATGCCAATGTCGCCGATGCGACCAAAATAAAAACCCGCCATCTGGAAGCGATTGAAGCTTGCGACGGGGCCGCCCTGCCGGCGCTGCCCTATGCGGTGGGCTTCGTTAAGGTTTACGCCGGTTTCCTCGGCCTCGATGCTGAGGCGATTGGGGCCCGGTTCAAGACCGATATTGCGCCGCCTGAGCTTCAGGCGATCCCGGTGGAGCTCCCGCAGGCGGCTGGTGAAGGCGCTGGCGTACGCCTGGTCTCAATGGCCGCGATTGTGGTTATTTTCATGTTCGTCGCATGGATCGCCGTTCAGGTCGCCGGCGGGACAGACCGCGGTGACGCCACAGAGGCGGCAGCTGGGCCTCCGATGCGCGTGGTAGGCCACGCGCCGACGCCTACGCCGCGGCCACAGTTAGTAGCGGAGCAAACAAGCCTGGCGCTGGAGGTTGCATCGCTACCGGAACCCTTCGCTGAAAAGACGCCTCTGCCTATTGCCGCAGATGGCGGCGGCCAAACCGATGCGCCCATGGCGTCGGGCCCGGCGGTTTTTGATTCCGCGACGCGTGATCTGGCGACCGCCGATCAACCGCTCATGGATCTTCCGATCTCTGAGCCTGCGATGACTGAAATGCCGGTTGATATTTCCCTTCTGGAAGAGACGCCCGAAATCGCTTCGCATGAAACGCAACGCGCGCCTCTCGTAGAGGCGCCGGCGCCGGTTCACGTCTCGCCGTTTATCATCGAGCCGAAGCTGATCCGCTCAAAGGCGCCGCGCTATCCGGCGCGGTGCGCGCGCAAGGCGACGGAACTTGAAACCGTCACCATTTTCTTCGACGTGACGCCAGATGGCCGCACGGCGAATGCGCGCGCCGGAGTGTCCTCAAATGCGTGCTTCAACGAAGCTGCATTGCGGGCGATTGCTAAATGGCGGTTCGAACCGGAAACCACAAACGGCGTCGCACGGCTGTCAACCAACCGGCGTGCGACTTTAAATTTCCAGCGGTAAATTATTTGCGTAGAAGCGACGCGCCGCTCAGTAAACCCGCGCCTTCGGCTCGACATATTCCATTTCGTCCGTGAGCGTATAGTCATGCACCGGGCGGTAGTCGATGGTGGTTTTACCGCCTGCAAACCAGGCGGCGGTGTGTTTCATCCAGTTGGCGTCGTCGCGGTCGGGATAGTCCTCGCGCGCATGGGCGCCGCGGGACTCAGTTCGGTTGGCGGCGCCCTCCATCGCGACGACCGCCTGGCTGATCATATTGTCGAGTTCTAGGGTCTCAACCAGGTCGGTGTTCCAGATGAGGGAGCGGTCGGAAACGCCTATATCGTCCATCGCGCCATAGACCGCGTGGATTTTGTTGACGCCCTCCTCTAGCACCTCGCCAGTGCGGAAGACGGCGCAATTTTCCTGCATGACGCGTTGCATGCGGTCGCGCAACGCGGCTGTCGGTGTTGCGCCGGAGGCATTGCGAAACCTGTCGAGCCGGGCGAGCGTGCTGTCGGTCGCCGATTGTGGAAGTGCGGGCGCTGCGCCTTGCGCGGCCACCACTTCACCGCAGCGAAGCCCTGCCGCGCGGCCAAACACAACCAGATCGATCAGTGAGTTAGAGCCAAGACGGTTGGCGCCATGGACCGAGACGCAGGCCGCCTCGCCAATCGCCATCAGTCCAGGCACGACCGTATCAGCGTCGTCGCCGCGTTTGGTCACCACCTCGCCATGATAATTCGTCGGTATGCCGCCCATATTATAATGACAGGTGGGGATCACCGGTATCGGCTCCTTGGTGACATCGACGCCAGCGAAGATTTTCGCCGATTCAGAAATTCCGGGCAGGCGGTGCGCCAGAATTTTCGGGTCGAGATGTGACAGATTGAGGTGAATATGGTCCTTGTCCGGACCAACGCCG
>JAJFFX010000007.1 GCA_021776455.1 Hyphococcus sp.
TCGCAATCGCGATCATTATGCTTTTTGCACTTGCGGCGGTTGACACCTTTTGGCTGCGGGACATCTTTCTCGCGAGTCACTAAGTCAAAGACCTTCATTTTAGCTGATCCGATCTGACGCAGCACAACCCGAACGCCGATATTGCGCAGCAATACGCAGTATGTTGTCGCCAAGACGGTCCGCATTACGCTGCAACACCCCAGCTCTGCGCGCCAACTGCTCCGCTTCGCGAAATTTGTTGGCGGCCTCTAGCGCCTTCACCGCTGAAAGAATGCCGCCGCCGACAAGCGGAACCAGCGAAAACCACTCTGTTCGACTGAGGTCCGGTTTTCTCAGGCGCCTTAACGTACGCAGCGCTCTGACCGCAGTCCCGAGACCGCCGGATGCAGCTATCGCCGCACTCACCACAGCTTCAAGGGCCGCGCGCCTAGCCTCGTTTCGCAACCTTTCTACATCCTGCTCAAGATCTTCTATATCATCGAGCACATCAGCAGCTGCCCGTTTGAAATCTGCCAGTTCGAGCACGAGATCGCTGCAAATACCTTTATGCTCAAGCCCCTCGTCCGAACGATATGCCGCTGTGGCTTTCTTGACGGCGCCGGATAAGGTCGCCGATGAGAATTCATTACTCTGTACCATGATTGACTTGCCTTTCGTCTACGAATGTTGAAATGCGTTAATGAAAACTATTTCAGCTTCCCCCCGTCATTGTTTTCCGCGCGCAACGGGTAGGAGATGGCGAAATCATTGCCGGGCATGAGCGGAAAGCCGCGAAAATTAATGGTGTTGGCGAATTTATCGCCGCAGGTTGCAAAGCGCTTGTCGCAGCCGGCGGTCGCAATGAAAGCGTCGCCGATAGCGATATCGCCGCCGGCGGGCAGCCACAGAGCGATCGCGCCGCCGGTTCCCTGGGTTTTGATATGGGCCTTCGCACCCTGATTGGCGCCGCTCGTCCAGGTCAGCAATCCGTGTGCGAACCAGCCATCGGCAAAGGCGCCAAAGCCGCTGGCGATAAAGCTCTGGTCATCACGTAATGCGGTGACGGCGCCGGTGGTTTTATACGCCGCATCATTGAGATCGACGCCGCATTTGGCGTCGCCGAGATTAACGTCGCAGAGCCGTTGATAGACCCGGCCGGTGGTTTGATCGAGAAAATGCGATAGCCCGCGCAACTCCGCGCGAAACGCATCGCCGTCGCGACGAACCTCGCCGATGACCGCTTTTTTAAGCAACAGCCGGGTCTCGGGATCGGCCCAATTGACACGGAAAATTTCAACCGCGGCGCCATCATAGCGCCCGGCCGCCAGATCATCAGCGCTGAGCGCAGCATCCGACAAGGCGCCTTCAATTTCAGCATTGTCCACGGCAAGGTCAGCGGTGGAGGTCATGCCTGAGCCGGTAGCGCCGCTATCGGGAAGGAAGCTGGTCCCGTCAAAGACGAGCGCGCGGTCATGATCGGTAAACCCGAGCACCGCACCATCGACCCGCGTGATCCGCCAGCAGGTGGCGAGCGTGGTTGCGCCGTTGGCGAGGAGGGCTTTCAAATTCGGATCAAGCGCGCGCATCAGACCAGCACCTCAATCAAGGGAATGGACGGGATGTCGCCGGCCTTGAAGGCGGCAAGGTTGATGCGCAACGCATCCGTATCAAAACGAACGGGCGTGTCGAACAAAAATCCGGCGGTGACGGCGGCGCCGGAGACCGGCGGCCCACTCAGCGTGATGAGGCCGGTTGTGTCGTCAACGGAAAAATCCGCACCCTGACTTTGCGCCATGCCCGCGACCGCCACAACAACCGAGCCCGTGACCGGCTTGTTAATCGCACGCGTATAACTCGCCGGCCCTGACGGATATTGCTTTGTCAGCTGGAACATGGTCGCCGCGCCGTCTCCGGTTCCGAGCAGCTGGTCGGCGTCTGTGGGCGTTGCGGCAGTTTTGCTGCTTTTAAAGTCGAACGGATCGCGAAACCGAAAGCCGTACAGGCGCCCCTGACGGGCTTCAAAAAACGCAATGATGTCTTCAATGTCGCCGATTGATTTGACGCCGTAACCGGCATTGAACGACCGGCGCGAGCCGGCCCAGGGAGAGTTGCGCTCCTCATAGCCGGAGACTAGCGCGACAATATCAGTGCGCCGCGTCGGTCCGCCTTCGGAGTTCAGCGCAATGTCGACGGGAAATAAGATTTCGTGAAAGGACATTTTTGGTACTCAACTGGTTTGGGTTTTCGCGGGCTGCACAGAACCCCCTCCGTCAGCTTCGCTGACACCTCCCCCGCAAACGGGGGAGGAATAAGGTCGCGTTTTTTTGCTACCCTATTTCTTCCCCCGTTTACGGGGGAAGTGTCCCGAAGGGACGATGGGGGTTTTTGAAAAACGCGCATCACAAATTCCGTTGACCGCGGCCAACGGCTCTTGCCAAGGCGGCGGCGATTTGGGTTTCGGAACGACGGAAGCTTTCCGCGTCGGAAACGCCTGGCAGCGCAATGTTAACGGTGACGCCGGATGGGCTCAGAGGACGGACGGAACCGGCAGCGCCCGGCGTGAACAATTCCGGCCCGCGCTCACCGACCAGAAACGACTGACCCGGCGCCACCGGACCCCCGCCCGCCCTCGCCCCTCCAAACGGTGCGGCGAACAGGTTGGTCAGGAGATTCTGGACCGGCTGGCGCACCAGACTATCGATTGCAAAGCGCCGCAGGTCACGGCCCAATGCACGGGTCAGCTTTTTTAGCGAGATCTCGCCGCGCTCGGCGGCGCGTGCAAGATTGGACTGAATTGACGAGGCTGCCTCGGCAAAGGCCGCATCAATGAAGGCTGCGGCCGGGGCTATTTCCTCGCGCGCCACGCGCTCAATTTCTGCACCCGCCTCGCTAAGGCCGGCGGCAAGCCCGCCGGCGTCTATTTTAAGATTGATATGTTCGCTCATGGGTTTTTATCCGGATAAAGATGAATAAGAGATTGTAATGTGGCGGGATCGGTCGCTACGCTGTTTGCGTTGGAACCCAAATGTGCGCTGACCATCCAGCGCCACTCGGCAAGCGGCAGCGCCCAGAATTCGCTGGGCGCAAGCCCCCATCCCAGAACCGCAAATCCATACCACTGGCGCCATTTGTCTATGCCTCCGCCGACAACGCCGATGGGCTGGCTTGCGGCTTTCCCGGCGCCTCCGCATCATCGCCCAGCGCCTGGAACGCTGCGGCGATGGCGCGTGCGGCTTGCGCAAGGTCTACATCGCTGGCCTTTAAAAGCTGCAGCGACAGTCCCGCGCCGCCGCCCGCCAACAGCGCATGCAGAATTAAAATCACATCGCTGATGCGCGGGTTTTTTAACCGCGCTTGCAAAGCATCGAAATCACCGCCCAGCGCGTCCTCGATTTGCGCCAGCGCGCCAAGCGTTAAGCGCAGCCTCATGGGCTCGCCATTGATGGTGATTTCAGCGTCGCCCGGACGGTGGGTCATCACACACCCTCCGGCGTGAAGGTCAGGGCGCCTGCCGATTCCAGCGCCAGCGACATTGTCGCCTCGGCGTCATGGTCGCCGGCGTAATCGAGGTTGGAAATCTGAAACGGCCCGGCGATTTCGCCAAGACCGGGGACGATCACCTGCCAGTTTCTGATCTCGCTATTAAAGAACGCCACGCGGATATCATCAGCCGCGCCAGCGCTCAAAAAGACGCCCGCCCCGGCGATTGACGCCTGGCGCACGCCGGCGCCCGCCAGCAATTCGCGCCAGCCGCCGGCAGAGGCTGAGTGGGTTATGTCAACACTCTGCGCATTGAGAGACAGAGTTCGGGTGCGTAACCCGCCAATGGTCGTAAATACTTCCGGCGCGCCATTATCGCCGAGCTTTAAAAGCAGGTCTTTTCCTCTTTGTGCGGGCATGTCTTAATCCTTTATTCTGTGGTCGCAATTATGCCGCTCATCCCCGCGCAAGCGGGGATCCAGCAGCACGCAAAATTCCCAATGTATTCTGGATCCCGGATAGCGCGCACTGTCATCGAAATCAGAGATTTCGGACAGTGCGGCTTCCGGAATGAGCGGAGAGAAATTGCGATGTTGGAAAATCTTACCCACACCCCTCACTCCGGCTCCGTCACGGCGCGGAAGCGGATTGCGCCTTGATAGGTTTCTCCGTCCTGGCGGCGAAAGGCGTCGCCAAAGACGAAACGGATATTGACGAGGCGATGGCCGACCAAGGTCAGTGTCGCGTCATGAAGCGCGTCATAAACCGCGCCCATAATGCGCTTGACCTCTCGCCGTCCGGCATAGCGGGAGAACACATGAAACCGAACCTCATGTTCAAGCCCGCCATCGACGCCGCGCCAGTCGCGCGCACGCGCCTCGCCCAGCGTCATATAAGGAAATGCCGCATCGTCTGGCGGGTCATCATAAACCCGCGGCGGATCGCCAATTTCGGCCTTAATCGCCGTGTCTGCGGCGAGCGCCTGATAGACGGCGCGTTGCAGCTCCCATTCAGCATTGGTCATCCGCCGATCTCCTCACAAATAAGCGTGATACGCCGGCCTTGTTCATCTTCGCTCTCGATACTGACGACTTCAAAATTGTCATTATCGAATTTGAGTTGCTGTCCGAGGCCGACATCGGTGCGGTAGCGAATGGACGCTGCAATACGCATCAGACGGTTACTGCGGTCGCCGGCGAAATCACGCGTCGAGGTGAGCCGTTCGACTCGCGCCCACAATTCCTGGCCGGGCAACCAGGTCACCATGGCGCCGCCGGCGTCGTCAACAACCCGCAATTCGGTCAGCAATTCAATTTTATGTCGCAAGGCGCCGATCATAACCGCACCTCGCGATAGGGCGCGATTAACGCATCAACGCTCTGCGGCACAGAATAGAGGCGCTCTTCTTGCGCCACTTCACGGGCTTGGAAAAAATGTGCAGCGAGAATTTTAACGGCCTGTTTTAAAGGTTCCGGCGTCGCGGCGGCGTTGGCATAACCGACGGTGAAGTCGATCTGGACACCATTGAGCCGCGGACCGGGATTGGGCCACGGCCCCGCCGGGCGCAACCGCCCGGGCGAGCCGGGCGCGGTCTCATAAAGCGCCGCGGCCAATATTTGCGGCGCGCCAGCCGTATCAATGACCGTGACCACATCAATGCTGGTCATCGGACTGAGCGGAAGGATGACGGTCTCATCCGGAACCGCATCAAGCGTTAAGCGCCATTGCTGCGTCAGCAACGCCAGGCTGCCGCGCGCCTCAATCGCACGCACCGCCGCGACCAGAGCACCATTGATCAACGCATCTTCATTGGCGTCAGTGATCCGCAAATGGTCTTTCAGCTCACTGAGCGTTATCGGTTCCGCCGATGGCGGAGAAATCTGACTTATGGACATTACGCTACTCATCCTTTTGGTTCGTATTCATCTACCTCCCCTTTTTTAAGGGGAGGTAGAACGCTGCACCTTTGTTAACTCAGCGAGAATTTCAGAAATTTGATCGCGTCAAAGTCCTGAACGCCGCCGCCAACGCGTTTGGTGGTGTAGAACAACACGAACGGTTTGGATGAATAGGGATCGCGCAGCACCCGCACGCCAACACGGTCGACAATCAGATAGCCGCGCCGGAAGTCGCCAAACGCAATCGAGTGACTGGCGGAGGCGATATCCGGCATATCTTCAGCTTCCGACACCGGATAACCGAGGAGCCGCGCCGGCTCGCCGGGCTGGACATTGGGCTGCCACAGGTAATTACCATCGGCGTCTTTGAATTTGCGCAATTGTCCGAGCACAGAGCGATTGAGCGCGAACCTGCCATTCGCGCGATAAGCCTGTTTCGGCGCATAGATGAGATCTAGCAACACATCCGACGGATTGGCTACCGGAAATCCGCCGTCAACGCCGGTGGCGATATAGCCGAGCTCGCCCGCCAGTTTTACGGAATCTTCCGCAATCGTGTAGGATAAAAATCCCTTCGGCTGATTGATGCCGTCGCCGTTCACAAACGCCGCCGATTCCTGCACCGCAAACTCGCTCTGCACCTCGTCAGCCAACCATTGGTCGATATCGACAATCGAATCGTCGAGCAGTGTCTGGCTTGCGGCCGGCATCGCGTAAAGTTCCATGGTCGGGAAATCGATCGCCGTAATCGTCGGCGACGTGGTCTCCGCGCGGGCGCCGGTTTCGCCGACCCAGCCCGCAGCGCCATCGCCATTGGAGACGGGTTTGCGAAAAACATTAGCGCCGATTTCGCGGATGCTGGCGACCTGGCGGATGGGTGAAATGTCTTTCACCGCCGCGGCAATGATCGCCTCGGTCTGTTCCGGCGCCAGATAACCACCCTCCGGATCGGTCCCGGTATTGAGAGATTTCGCCTCCAGCGTCGCAATCGACGTCGCATCGCCAACCCGCATATAGCGCTGGAACGCGGCTTTGGTTTCGTCAGGCAGCGCGCGAGCGGCCCCGTGCAATTGCGGACGCTGACCTTTCAGCGCGATCCGGTCAACGGCGGCCTTTTGTTCGGTCACCGCATCGTTGATGCGGTCGATTTTGTCGCGCAGGACGACATCGTCTTTACGCTTTTTCTCCAGCGACTTCAGGCGCTGGTCATTGGCGTTTTTAAATTGTTCAAACGCGCCGAGAAACTCACGCATAGCGCCGCGCACATCCGCGCCGCCTTCCGTTCCTGCTTTGGTTTCGATAGTCATTACTCATTTACTCCTTATGCAGAGGGCTTCCAACGCCCTCAAAGATTACTAAACTTAGATCGTCATGGTAGAAGCGATTGTTGCCGCGCTGCGTAAGGCGTCGGCGAAGTGGCGGGCGTCTGTTGGGGGGAGACAGACGCCCGCCCGGGCCGCACGCGACCCGTTTCCTGTTTGCACGCCTTCGCGCCCAGGCCGCAAAGGCGGCCCGTTTCTTATCTCCGCGCCTTCGCGCGGGAGGCCGACATGGGTGATGCGTGCGGCGGCGGCCATCGGGAAGGTGACGATAGAGACCTCCCACAATTCCGCTTCGATAATACGCCGCGCACCCACCGGGCCTTTGCGCGCTTTCGCCGCCTGGTAGCCAATCGACAAGCCATCCAGCGCGCCGCCGCGCAACAATGCATGCACCTCGCACGCTTTCGGCGAGGACAAGATTATCTCGCCACGGACGAACAGCCCGCGCCGGTCTTCGACAAAGGACGTCCAGCGGCCAATCGGCGTGTCGGCGGCGTGCTGATAGAGCATGCGCACCGGCGCCGCACGCTGTATAAGAGAGTTCTTAAACGCGCCCGGCGCAACGATATCGCCATTCAAATCGCGGGTGTGGAACACCGATGCGTAGCCTTCAATGTCGGCAATGAGCGTTGTGTCGTTCATGTGAGGCTCCGTGGGTTTTTGGTTTTGCCAAAGGAACCCCCTTCGTCAGCTTCGCTGACACTTCCCCCGCTTGCGGGGGAAGAAAGGGCTTGCCTCAAGCGCAACCTATTCCTCCCCCGTTTACGGGGGAGGTGTCCCAAAGGGACGGAGGGGGCTCTTTCCGTGCAAACAACTATCCATACGAAGTAATTTTCTTGCCTCATGACCCGCCCTCCATCACTGAGCGGTCAAGCTTGGTCTCGATGCGCACCAGCGTTGCGGATGCAAAACGGGCCTGTTCCTCGAGCCGTGTGGTGCGTTCGATGATTTCAGCGTTTTGCTCAGCCCCGCGTTCCAGCTGGGCCAGGCGTTCAGATGCGGCGCCAGTCCACACCAGCGCCAGCGCCGCCTGGACGATGAGCGCTGCGCCAATCGCAAAGGTAATGCGCAATTCCGGCGGCCGCTCTAGCGCTAGTTTTGGCAGCGACACCCTATGCATGATCGCCTCGCTCATCTTGTTCGAAAGCCGGCGCATCAAGGGGAGGAAAACCGAGCGCAGCGCGCTTTTCATCATCGGTAAGAAAATCCGCACGGGAAATGCGCGCCCACACCGCGTCACGTTCAGCGGCGAGCGCATCAATCTCCGATGTCTGACAAATAATTTGCGCGCCCTCATAGGCCGGCGCCAGCCATCCGGTCAGCGCCGCGGCGGTCTTTTTCACAAGCGGCAGGATGGTCTGTTTCCAGAAGGCGAGATTGGCTTGCCTATAGTTCGAATAGGTATTGTCGCCGGGAATGCCAAGCAACATCGGCGGCACGCCGAAGGCCAGCGCAATCTCGCGCGCAGCCATATTCTTGGCGTCGATGAAATCCATGTCTGACGGCGACAGCGACATTGAGCGCCATTCCAGCCCGCCATCGAGCACCAGCGGACGCCCGGCATTGGCCGAGCCCTGATAGGCGTCCTCAAGTTCGGATTTGAGCCGCTCAAACTGTTCAGCGGAAAGATTTTCAGCGCCTTCCGGGCCCTTATAGACCAGTGCGCCGGACGGCCGCGCAGCATTGTCGAGCAGGGCCTTGTTCCAGGCCGAGGCGGCGTTGTGCAGGTCGACCGATGAGGCCGCCGCTTCGAGCGGCGACAGGCCGTAATAATCATTGGTCGGATGAAACAGTTTGAGATGCAGGATCGGCGACGCGCCCGCGCTATCTTCCGGCTTGGCGAACACCACTTTGCGGCCGCCGGCGGAATATTCATAACTTTCCGGCCAGCCGGATTTGCCGGGCCGGGCCTTCATCCGGTCGGGCCGCAGCGCGTAAAGCTCGCGCGGGGTCCCGTCGAGGGCGACGGATTCGAGATAGGCGTTGCCCGCAGTCTGCAAAAACCCATAGAAACTTTCCAGCAACTCAGCGCCGGACTGGGCCGGGTTCGGCCGGGCAAGCAGGTCAATCAGCGGATGGTCGCAGAGGACGGCGCCGGCCTCGACCACTTTCAGCGGCGCGGACGCGGCCGCCTCTGACACTAGCCGCACACAACGATAGGCGATGACGTTTTTCTCATAACCCTGGCGCGCCAGCGACGCATAATCGCGCGGCGTCCAGGCCGGAGCGCCAAGCCGCTGCAGCGCGATCAGCCCCTTGGCGGCGGAAGCTTTCGCCTGGGGCGGTTTTTGCAAAAAGATTTTGGGAATTAGCGGCATGGGCTGGCTCCTTTTGGGCAGCGATCCGTGGCAAGAGAGCCCCCTCCGTCAGCTTCGCTGACACCTCCCCCGTAAACGGGGGAGGAATTCGTTCCGTTGAAATTATGAACTTTCTTCCCCCGCTTGCGGGGGAAGTGGCCCGAAGGGCCGAAGGGGGTATTCAACATATCAATCATTCCTAACTCAGCCGCCGAACGCCGGGTCGCGGCGCGGCGGGGTTCAACATCAAATCGGTAAGCGCCCAGACCAGCGCGTCGAGACGGTCGGGACTTTTGCCGACTGCACGTGTTGCGCCTACATAAGACGTCATCTGGTCTTCAAGCGCGGGAAAGGCGCCGACATGGCGCACGCGTCCCTGTTCATAGAGCGCGGCAATTGGCTCGGCGCGCAGGCGCTTGCCTCTTGTCGCGTAAACGCTTTTTACCGGCGCGGCGGCGTCAACCTGGGCGATTACCGCTTTGACCATCTCGCCGCCCTGATTGACCTCAACGACAATCCGGTCGGCTTCATATTCGTGGAAGGCGGCAACGGCGCGCTCGGCCCACTGACGCGGCGACAGCCCCGGCGCGGAACGGTCAGCAAGGACATAAGCGACACGCTCGCCCATGACCTCGCCGACGCCAGCCACTATGACGCCGCATTCATCGGCATCAGGCCCAGAGGTCGCCGGCGGATCGACCGCAACGACAATCCGCGACAGCGGCGGGTAATGAGAAATCCGCGACGTCTCAATCATGCTCCACGACCACAAGGCGCCGATCACATCATCAACGATTTCACCGAGCAGTTCCTGGCGGCCGAGTGCTGTGCCTTCATAGGCGGCAGCAATTTCAGTGAAGAACGCTTCCGACAGATTGGCGCGGTTCACGTAGCTGGACGCGCGCGTCAGCGTCGTCGTCGCGGCGGCGATGAGGCGTTTGATCAACGCCATCGGCCGCGGCGTGGTGGTTGCGATCTGGCGCGGCTTTTTGCCTAACCGCAAGGCAAGCTGAAGGTTGGACCAGGTCTCTTCCGGATAGCGCCATTTACATAGTTCATCCGCCCACGCAGCATCGAACTGATAGCCGCGCAAGCCATCGGGGTCTTCTGCGGAAAATGCATAAGCGATCGCGCCATTAGGCCAGACCAGGCGGCGGCGCGAGGGCTCATAGGTCGGGCGCGAGAGGTCTGCCGCGACCGCACACAGACCGGATGGGCCCTCAATCATGACTTCCCTCGCATCGGCATATGTCTCAGCCACCAGCGCGATGGCCCGGGCTTTGTTATGGTCCGTACTGTTATCATTGGCGGCGCCGTCGGCGACTGCGTCTCGGATCCACTACTCGCCGGCTCGGGTTTTACCCTCGCCGAGACCGCCCAGAAAGAGCCAGGAAGTCCAGTCGCGGGAATGAACGCCATGATACTCATACTA
>JAJFFX010000061.1 GCA_021776455.1 Hyphococcus sp.
CATCGTGAAGACTTACGTCGTTTTCGGTCCCATTCAGTTGGCTGTCGCGACGTTTAACAAACCCGCAACCGGCGCTCGATTGAGTGAAACGCCCGGCCCGAAAAGCACGGCCGATTTTTGGGCCGGCGTTTGGCTGCTTGCATCAGATAGGTTAGCACGGCTCTAGGCGTTTTCGCTAGTAAATCCGTGCAAGGAACTTCTCGCTTTGGCAATCCGATCAATGTCGAGAATATCTTTTAAAAACGCCTCGAACTGACCGAGCGCAATCATGTTCGGCCCGTCCGACGGCGCTTTGTCCGGATCAGGATGGGTTTCGGCAAACACCGCCGCGACACCAACAGCGGCGGCGGCGCGCCCAAGGCTTGGGGCGAATTCACGTTGACCGCCTGAGGTCGCGCCCGCCCCGCCCGGGGTCTGCACCGAATGCGTGATATCGAACACCACCGGACAGCCGGTCTCGCGCGCCATGATCGGTATGCTGCGGAAATCACTGATCAGCGTATTATAGCCAAAGCTGGCCCCCCGCTCGGTCACCAGAATGCGGTCGTTGCCAGCGCTGCGGATTTTGGCGACGACGTTGCGCATATCCCAAGGCGCCAGAAACTGGCCTTTCTTGACTTTCACGACGCAACCGGTCGCGGCGGCGGCAACCAGAAGGTCGGTCTGACGGCACAAAAACGCCGGGATCTGCAATACATCCACCGCTTGTCCCACGGGCGCGCATTGCTCCGGCTGGTGCACATCAGTAACCACGGGAAGACCGATCGTCTCGCGGATTTCGGCGAAAATCGGCAGCGCCTCACTCAAGCCGATACCGCGCACTGAGCCCGCACTCGTGCGGTTGGCTTTGTCGAAGGAGGATTTAAAAATCAGCCCAACGCCAAGGCGCTCAGATATTTCCTTAAGAGCGGTTGCGCATTCAAGCGCATGGTTGCGGCTCTCCAGCACGCATGGACCTGCAAATACAGTCAGTGGCAGCGCATTACCGATCTTGGTCGCCGCGCCGTTAAGGCTGATGGTGACGATATCGCCCATGCCGGCCATAAATTGCTCCGTTTGTGACTGCCCGTGGCATTCCTGGCCAACATCCCTTAAATGACCTGAGCCAGCGCACAGGGCAATAGGCTGTCTGCCGGTTGGGCGCATCAGTGGAGCATATATGACGAAGCATCTCGATATCGCTTCAGAGGTGATCGATCTTGAAATTCTCGGCCTGAGGGCCCTTAAAAATGCCCTCGGCAAGGGGTTTTCGGACGCCGTAGAGGCGCTGCGCCAGGCCGAGGGCCGGGTTGTGGTTACCGGTATGGGCAAGTCCGGCCATGTCGCCCGCAAGATTGCGGCGACATTTTCCTCCACCGGATCACCTGCTATTTTCGTGCATCCGGGAGAGGCCAGCCATGGCGATCTCGGCATGATTTCTGGCCATGACGTCATCCTGGCCTTGTCAAAATCCGGCGAAACGAACGAGCTCGGCGACCTTCTGGCCTATGCCGCCCGGTTTTCTATTCCGATTGTGGCCATCACCTGCCAGTCCGGCTCAACGCTGGCCAAGGCGGCAACAGCGGCGCTGATTCTGCCGCCGGCCAAAGAAGCCTGCGGCGAGACGCGGGCGCCGACGACATCGACGACGATGATGATGGCCGCTGGCGATGCGCTGGCGATTGCGCTGTTGCGCGACCGCGGATTCACCGCCGATGATTTTCAAGGTTTCCATCCCGGCGGTAATCTTGGCGCGGCGTTGCGCCGTGCTTCAGATCTCATGCATGGCGCTGACCGGTTGCCGCTTGCGGCGGCGTCAACGCCGATGATGGATCTGGTCAAAATTATTACCGCCGGCGGATTTGGTTGCGCCGGCATTATCGACGATCAAGAGGCGCTGATCGGCATCATCACTGACGGCGACCTGCGGCGTCATTATGGCGGCGATATTTCGGAACTGACCGCCGACGACATCATGACGGAACATCCACGCAGCGCGCCGCCGGAGGCGCTGGCTGGCGATGTCCTGGCGCTGATGAGCCGGGAAAAAATTACGGCTCTCTTTGTGGTCAAAGACAAGCGCCCCGTCGGCATCGTGCATGTCCACGACTGCTTATCGACCGGCGTTCTCTAGGGCTTAACCCGGCGCACGCTCAATTTCGACCAGGCGTTGGTTCTTAATCACGACAATCCGGTCCATGCGTTTGGCGAGGCGCTGGTCATGGGTCGCAATCAGCGCTGACAACCCTTCATTGCGAACGATCTTCAATAGCGCGTCAAAGACGACGTCGGAGGTTTTCGGGTCGAGATTGCCGGTTGGTTCATCTGCGAGCAGAAGGTCTGGGCTGTTGGCAAGCGCCCGCGCAATGGCGGTGCGTTGCTGTTCGCCGCCGGAAAGCTGTCCCGGCTGATGCGTCAGCCGACCGCCGAGCCCGAGCGCTGTTAACAGTCTTGACGCTTCCGTCACGGCGGTCTTTTTCTTGACGCCGGAAATCAGCAAGGGCAGCGCAACATTATCGACGGCAGAGAACTCCGGCAGCAGATGGTGAAACTGATAGACAAAGCCAAGCGCATCGCGCCTGATCCGGGTGCGCTCCGCATCGTTCAGTTTTGACGTCGCAACACCGCCGACAAAAACCTCACCCGCTGACGGCGCTTCGAGCAATCCGGCAATATGCAACAAGGACGACTTGCCTGAGCCGGACGGTCCGAGCAGCGCAACAGTCTCGCCGCGCTTCAATTCAAAGCTAACATTTTCGATAATCACCAGATCGCCATAACGGCGGGCGATGGCGTCAAG
>JAJFFX010000062.1 GCA_021776455.1 Hyphococcus sp.
TTATATTGCTTTTCACGGGGCTTAGCGTTTCGGATGGCCATTTGTGTTAGCGCCATGTGCATCCCACTCCTTACTCAACACTTTTGAAACTGGGACTCGAACTCCCTCACCAATTTCATCGAAGTACCGCCGGATGTGCCCCAAAGCAGGACTCACTCCGAATCCGGCTGACGGTATATTTGGGACTCACTCCGCGAAATACCGTCAAAAATACCGCCAACGTGACGGTATTTAGGCGGATAGTACTGGATTACCCCGGACTCGTCACTTACATAACTTACTGTTTTGATTGTACAATTATACACTCTTGGATGTCAACGGAGTGCCGAGTGGTGCCCCCACACGGACTCGAACCGCGGACCTATTGATTACAAATCAATTGCTCTACCAGCTGAGCTATAGGGGCGCGGGGCTCGTTTAGTCGATTGCGGCGGCGTTGGCCAGAGGCAGAAGCAAACGCCGAAGGAGATTATTATGACAGCCAAACCGGGCTGGCATGTCCCGGAAAATCGGCTAAACCCGTCTCATGAAAACACACATGATCATGAGCTTGCTCGCTACCGCCGCCCTTGGGGGCTGCGGCGATGAAGGCGAAACTGCCGTGACCGCGCCTCAGCCGAATAAATCTGCTCCGACAGCAGCACAACCAACCGAGGCAACGCCAAAACGAAATGTCAGCATCGCAGACCAGGGGCGTAAGCGTTTTGGTGCCTGCGCGGTCTGCCACACAGTCAAAGAAGGCGAGCCCGCCCGGGTTGGGCCCAATCTTTTTGGTATTGTCGGCAAGCCCGCCGGCGCAGCAGAGGGGTTTGCCTATTCAAAGGCGATGAGCGAGGCCGGCATCGTCTGGACCGAAGACAATCTCAGCGCCTTTATTGAAAATCCGCAAAACTTCATGCGCGGCAATCGTATGGGTTATACCGGCGAGAAAAATCCGGAAGATCGTGCAGCGATTATCGCTTATCTGAAAACGCTGAAATCCGCCGAAGACTAAACATCATAGCCTGGGTTTTCACGGTTCAACTTACGCAATAAACCCGGCCAGGCGAGATTATCGCCAAGGCCGGGCGCAAAGGCTGGCCCGCCTTGCTGCTGCACCCTGGCGCTCATCGCAGGCGGTTCTGCACGCGGTTCTTTGGTGTCCGACTGAGCGAGGATTTGCGCCCGGCAGGCTTGTTCTAGAAAATACATCCGCAAAAAAGCAATCGCGCAATTGGCCCCGACTGTCAGCGTACCGTGATTGCGCAGGATCAAGAGCCCGTGCGCGCCCATATCTGCGACAAGGCGATCGCGCTCATCGAGATCGGTCGCAATCCCCTCATAGTCATGATAGGCGACATCGTCGTGAACGACCATCGCGAACTGAGAATAGCGCTTGAGCCCGTCCTGTTGCGCCGACACCGCCACGCCATAGGGCGTATGCAGATGAATCACCGCATGAGCGTCTTCGCGCGCCATATGGAGGGCGGAATGGATTGTGAAACCGGCGGGATTAGAAAAATAAGGCGTCTCGCCAACCACCATGCCGTCAATGTCAATTTTCAACAGCGACGACGCAGTCATCTCATCAAAGAACACGCCGTACGGAATGATCAAAAACCGTTCCTTACCGCCCTCATCCGGGCAGCGCACCGAGATGTGCGTGAAGATCATGTCGTCCCAACCATAAAGCGCGGTCAGGCGATAGGTTGCCGCCAGTTCACAGCGCAGCCGCCACTCCTCGTCGCTCACTTTGCCTTTCAGCGACGGCAGACTTAGCGGGTCTGGAATATCAAACCCCGTTTGTTGACTAATTGTATGTGGCCCATGAATTTCTGCGCTCATAATAACCCTCCTGACAGACACGGCTTATCGCTAGATCGTAATCGCATCTTCGCGCGATTGCATGGCTCATTTGCAGTCCCGCGCTAGCCGAAAGCCGGAATATTGCCAACGCGCCGCCGGCGGAAAGAAATTGCGGTAGCTGACCCGTATATGCCCTGCCGGCGTGGTGCATGAGCCGCCCTTCAGCACCATCTGGCCGGACATAAACTTGCCGTTATATTCGCCGATAGCGCCATCCGCGACTGCAAAGCCAGGAAAGGCGACATAGGGGCTAGCGGTCCACTCCCAGACGTCCCCATAAAGCTGGAGAAGACCCTCATCGGCCGGGGCTGGCGCTGGCGCGCGCGGGGCGCCGTCTTCCATGAACCGGCCTTCAATCGGAAACAGCGAGGCAGCCGCTTCCCACTCAAATTCTGTGGGTAGCCGCGCGCCCGCCCAACCCGCATAAGCGGCGGCTTCATAAAAACTGATATGCGCCACCGGCGCTTCAAGATCGAGCAGCCGCTCTCCAAAGAGCGTATATTCACGCCAGCCATCGTCGGCTTTGCGCCAGTATAACGGCGCCTGCCAGCCTTCAGCCTTGATCGCTTCCCACGCGTCAGCCAGCCAGAAGTTGGCGTTGTCATAGCCGCCCTCTTCAATGAAGGTGATATATTCGCCATTGGTCACCGGCCGGTTCGCCATTTGAAACGGATGCAGATAAATTTTATGACGCGGGCCTTCATTATCAAACGCAAACCCCTGCCCGTTCCAGCCAATCTCGCACAAGCCGCCTTCCATCTCCCGCCAATGCATCGCTGGCGCTGACCCCGTTTTATCTGTAGGCGTATCAGTGTATACGCTTGGCGCGAGTGGATTTTGATAAAAGCCGTGCTTCAGGTCCGTGACCAATAGTTCTTGATGTTGCTCCTCATGCGCCGCGCCCATGGCGACCAATGGCGCAATACGTTCAACGACGTCTTGTGGCGCCGTTTCAATCAATGTTTCCATCGCATCATTGACATGAGCGCGATAGCAAAGGATTTCCTGCGACGTCGGGCGAGACAGCAGGCCGCGCGTGGGACGCGGATGCATATCGCCGATCTGATTATAATAGGAGTTGAATAGATAACCAAATTGCGGATGGAAATCTTTGTAGTTTTCTGCATGGACCTGCAGGATAAATGTTTCAAAAAACCAGCTCGTATGGGCGAGGTTCCATTTCACTGGACTGGCCTCAAGCATCGACTGCAGCATCCAGTCTTCGGGCGCCAGCGGCGCAGCAAGGCGCTCGCTATTTGCCCGAACGTCGCGAAATTGTGCGCTTAGCGCGCCGCGATCGGTGAATATCGGAGATTCAAACGCCATTGGTTGGCTCGCATTTCATTCTGCTGCGCACCTGCGTAATATAGCCCACAAGACTACTCAAAAGCCAACCGGACAAATTAACCCTATGGCCATAAAAAAACTGGCATTTTTAGCAAGCAACAAACCCGAATCCGCGCCAGTGCGGGCGGCGCTGGTGGAACGTTATGGCGATTGCGCACCCGATGACGCTGATGTGATTGTCGCCATTGGCGGCGATGGCTTCATGCTCGACACGTTGCATGCCCACATAGGCGGCAAGACGCCGATTTATGGCGTCAACTGCGGCACGGTCGGATTTTTGATGAACCCGCAGGACTTTGAGGGACTCGCAGACAATATCGGCGCGGCAGAACCTGCAACCATCCACCCACTGACCATGACCGCGACCACCACAGAGGGAAGAACAGAGACCGCCAAAGCCATCAATGAAATCTCGCTGTTTCGTCAAACCCGTCAAAGCGCGCATCTGCGCATCCTCGTGAACGGCAAAGTCCGGATGGGAGAGCTGATTTGCGACGGCGTCCTGCTGGCGACCCCAGCCGGATCGACGGCGTATAATCTTTCAGCGCATGGGCCCATTTTACCAATCAATGCACAAATGCTGGCATTAACGCCGATCAGCGCGTTCCGACCGCGGCGCTGGCGCGGCGCGTTACTCCCGCGCGATGCGATCGTCACGATTGAAGCGACCAAGCCACAGCACCGCCCAGTCTCTGCGGTTGCCGACAATTACGAAGTCCGCAACGTTGTCTCAGTGACCGCACAAGAAGACCGCACCATCTCGATGACCGTCCTGTTTGATAAAGGCCATTCCCTTGATGAGCGTATCCTGCACGAACAGTTTGATTATTAAATCGTGGCGTACAGCGCATTTAGCCTTTGCTGATGGAAACGCCGCCATCAACCAACAAGGCCGCGCCGGTTGTAAAACTTGATGCATCCGATGCGAGGTACAAAGCTGATTTGGCTATTTCGTCCGGCGAAGCGATGCGCTTCAGCGCGTGAAGGCTGCGCACAAAATCCATAGCTTCTGGCGTATCTGCAAAGCGACGCGCCATGTCGGTTTCCGTGCCACCTGGCAACAGCGCGTTAATACGGATGCCTACCGGACCAAATTCAACCGCCAACGCTTTCATCAATCCTACAACACCCGCCTTACTCGCTGCATAAGCCGCCATGCCAGCCATGCCGACGGTGTTGCCGACGAAAGATGAGGTAAATATCAAGGAGCCACCGCCACGCTTTAACATTGCTGGCAATTGAAAACGCGCGCCCAAAAATGCGCTTGTCAGATTGGTTTCCAGCGTTTGTGTCCAGCTGGAAACAGACATTGACGGCATATCGCCAAGCTCACCGAGTTCGCCTGCATTATTAAAGGCGATGTCCAGTCCGCCAAACGCGTTGGTTGCTGTGGCAACAAGCGCGCGGGCGTAGCTTTCATCTCTCACATCGCCCGCCAGCATCCGCACTTTGCCGCCCGCCAATTCAATTTCCACAGCCAGCGCTTCAAGCTCTGCTTTCCGCCTGGCGCCAATCACCACCGCCGCCCCTTCCGCCGCAAAGAGTTTCGATGTCTCATAGCCAATACCGCTGCTGGCGCCGGTGATGATGGCGACCTTGTTTGCTAGTTGGTTCATGGTGTTATCCCTTAAAAAACATATGCCACATGCAATGGACTTGGAGCGCCTTTGCGCCCACCCGGTTCTTGCGCTGAAAATTGTCCAGGACCCATCGACGGCGAATCATGGGTATTGGCCGTAACCGAAGCCATTGGCGGCGCGGTCGCCGTAACTTTTATGGTTCACAGAGAGTTTACGCAGCAACCTGAATCGCCTCAAAGTCTTGCTGAATGCCAGTATGGGTGAATTGCCCACTAAGCTGTTCAGCGAGAATTAACCCGGCTCAAGGATTATCGGCCAATTCTTTATAGGGGCCGGTCTTTGCGGGAGACGGGTCATTTCGGGGACAGGCGATCGGCTGGCGGAGGAACAATTGATGGGCGCCCAGGCAGTTCGGCTTTCTAATGTCGATATTGATAAAGCCCTTGAAAACAAGGACTTCGAAGTCCGTTTTCAGCCGATCTTTGACCTCGGCAATGGCGCCCTTGCGCGCATGGAAACCTTTGTGCGCTGGCGCCATCCGTCTCTCGGCGTATTGCCGCCGGGGGCGTTTATCTCGTTTTTCGAAACCCAAGGCCGGATGAGCGAGTTGACCCGCTATGTCCTAGCCGAAGCGCTGGACGGCTATCTCGGCTGGCGCGGGCCGTTTGAGCCCGGATTTTCGATCAATCTCGCCCTCACTGATGTTTCTGACGACGCCTTCGCGCGACATTTTAAGAAAATCCTACGCGACCGGAATTTTCCAGCTGACCTGATCACGCTTGAATGTCCAATGCCGCTAGTTGACGTGGACCTGGAAGCGGCGGCGGAGAATTTCGCAGCGTTGCGTAAATGCGGCGTCCGCCTCGCGATTGAGGTACGCGGCCGAGCGAACGATTTTCTGCGTAATATCGACCCGTTTCCATTTGATGAAATCAAAACCGGCGGCGCATCTATTCTGCGTTTTGCACGCACGGTTCGAGGGCCCGGGCTTAGCGCAATTTCCGATCTTCTTGATATCGCCAATAAGGCCAACGCCCTAATTACTGCGGTCGGCGTTGAAGACCAGGCCTCACTTGCTGCGCTGCGTGGTCTTGGGTTTACCGCCGCCCAAGGCAATCATCTCGGCAAAGTCGGCGACCTCAGTGATTTCCGGCCCGGCCGCGTCAACGAGGTGCGCGAGTTGCTAGGACTTCCAGCTTTGTCAGCCGAAGATTTGACGGCGCTGTTCAGAACCGAGGCGCCGGCACTGAAAACCGGTGATGTGGACACGACGGCAAGTGATGGCGACGAAACAACAGACACGCTCATCGAACGCCTACACGCGCGCACCCAAAAACAAACAGAGCACGCTGAGACAGTTACCAACACCGAAAATCAGGAAAAACGTTCTTTAGCGCGGGAAAAAGCAAAAGCCCTGGCGCTCGCCAAGCGCGCCAAGGCCCGCGAAATCCGCAAAGCGGCGGCGATCAAACGCGCAAAGGCCAAAGCCGCCAAAACGCAGCAAGAGTTGGCAGAACAACAGCCAAGCGCAATGATTGTGGACACGCCTGATGCCGGCTTACCGCCAAGCGCCGCCCCCCGCGCACTACAAGATCGCCTGGTGCAGGAATATACCGACGACAGCAAGCCAGTTGATGATGAAACCGCATCCGCAGCGTCCAATCAAGAAGCCGCAGATATCAATGCCGCCGCTGATGCGTCAAACCTGTCTGTAAACGAGCAAGCCGAAGACCAACAAAACGCCTCTACAATGCCGGAACAGCCCCCCGCATCTGATGAACAAACACCACGGGCAGCAACGGAAAACGATGCAAAGGGGGCGGTCAAGTTGCATGTCAACGCCCCAAGCGCGCATTTCCGTCAGGGTGTCCGTGTCAGCGGCGACGCACGCCTCAACCATCCTCCGCAATCCCCCGCTGCCGCCACACCCCCTAGCGACGCGTTCAACGCCGTGCCGCCGGGCTTGCGCCAGCATGAAACGCAACAATTCTCGTTCGATGACCAGCTTACTTTTGAAGAGGAGCCCGCACCGCTTGGTGTTAGCGCCCCCTCTCCCGAACCAGAGGCCGCGCCAGAGACTGAGCCTGCCCCTGAACCGGACGAGCCGCCGTCAGACACAATTGTCCAGGGCCATTTAGAAGAAGAACACACGCTTGATGAAGCGCCCGCACGAAAACAAAGACGCCAGAATTTGCTAACACGCAGATACAAGGTCGTCCCGACCCATTTCTGGCCGAAGCCATGGAAGCGACGTTTTGTACGTTGGCAAAAACAGCGCACCGCAACCGCAACGCCCCACGCAGAAGCAGCGGAATAGGCGCACGCTTACTCTAGCTCGATTTCATTGAGCGCTGCGGCATCTTCAAAGCAACCGAGACAAACGATGCCGATATTGTTGGGCCCAAGCGCCTCGAACGCCTCCTGAGAGAGGTTGTTGCACGCATCACAAACCGCATCCCAAACTCCGTCCTCCCCGCGCGACCACCAAAAACCCTTCGGTTTGTCAGTTTTCAATGATTCAATGATATGCGCACAGACAAATGTCTGGGGCTGTTCGCCATGGGTGCCGCAAGTGACGGAGGGGATTTTCATTTACCTTGAACCCTCATTCTGAGGCACCTGTTATGTTGATCTTGGATCGACATAACAGGCCTCGAAGGATATGCCGCAAGCACAGCCCATGCCTCCACCCTTCGAGGCCATCGCATATGCGATGGCGCCTCAGGATGAGGGAATTTTGCTTTTACGAGCATTCGGCCTCCTGGCTAAATCCGGCAGCGCATCCCACTCGCCACAAATAACGGCTTCCTTCTTTTTTCGGTTCCAACCTTTGAGTTGGCGCTCAAAAGCAACCGCATCATCAAACCGGGAGAACCAGTCTGACCATACGCATTTTACCGGCCTTCTCGTGAATGTGTACGCGCTTTTATAATAGCCCATATTGTGCTCCGCGACACGGTGCTCAACATCCGTACCGCGATGCGAACCGACGTAATAAGAACCATCGACGCATTCGAGAATGTAGACGAAAGCTTGCATATTCATCGCCTTAGCCTCCCGCCCCCATGCTGAGGAATTTTGCAAGGTAAAAACCTCGAAGCATATGACGCAAGTGCTGGACTCGAAGCTTATCCTTCGAGGCTCGCCTTCGGCTCGCACCTCAGGATGAGGGTTTTTCTAGTGG
>JAJFFX010000063.1 GCA_021776455.1 Hyphococcus sp.
AACGACCAGATCAAATCGTTTGAGCGCAGCATATTAAACGTATTCGCCATAGCGCGCCCTTCGAGCACGCCACCAGCGGCGTCCATCTGTTTTTCAATGGCGCTGAGTTGTTCGTCATCAACGAAGAGTAAAAGATCGCCAGCTTCGGAAAAATCCGCCTGGGCGGTGAAGAAGGTTGCGGAATTAACCCGGCGGTCGTCTTTTTTGGCCATCAGCGCTAACGCCGTCGCCAGCGTCGTACCGCCGATGCAATAGCCTATAGTGTCCGCGCTCGCCTCGCCTGTCGCCGTCTTAACGGCATCCAGAGCTTCAAATACGCCTTGATGAATATAGTCCTCAAAGGTTTTGTCTTTGAGGTCAACGCCCGGATTGACCCAAGAAACGATGAATACCGTGCGGCCCTGATCGACCAGCCATTTGATAAACGAGTTTTGCGGTTGTAAATCAAGAACGTAGAACTTGTTGATCCAGGGCGGAATGATCAGCATCGGCAACTTGGCGACTTCATCCGTGGTCGGCTGATATTGAATGAGCTGCAGGATTTCATTTTGAAAGACAACCTTGCCCGGGGTCGTGGCGATGTTTTCGCCGAGCTTGAAGTGCTCAAGATCGGCCTGCCGGATCGCTAGCTCGCCATGACCGCGGTCAATATCTTCAAGCAGATTCTCAAGCCCTTTTAGAAGGTTCTCGCCCTTGCTGGCGATGGTCGCCTCAACAACCTCCGGGTTGAGCACGGCAAAATTGGTCGGCGCCAGCGCGTCGATAAATTGCTTGGTGTAAAATTCCGCCTTGGCTTTTTCGTGCGGGTCCATACCGTCGAGCTGAGCGGTTGTTGTCTCCAGCCAACGCGCAAACACAAGATAGGATTGTTTGACGTAATCCAGCATCGGGTTTTCATCCCACGCCGGATGGATGAAACGCTTGTCGCCTTGCTCGGGTGTGATCGCTGGTGCAACGTCTTCTCCGGCGATGCGTCGGGACATAGTCGCCATCAGCTTTGCGTAGTCGCCCCAGAGATTGAACTGGCGCTGCATAACAACGCCGGGGTCAGCCGCAAGACCTTTCATCATCTCCTGAAACGCCTCGCCGACATTCAGCGGGTCGGCCGGCAGCGTGCCGCCCATCTTTTGGGCCCCTGGATTATTGGTGAAAAACTCCCGAACCACTTCCTGACTTTTCCCTGAAATCTTTGAAAGATATTCGGCCAGTGCATCAAAATCCTCATAGAGCGACTTGGCTTTAGGCGGCTCTACGCCATCGGATTTGAGCGCATCAGCCGGAGGCATGGCCGCGGCTTTCGCCTCAGCCTTCTTTTTCCGCTTCTGTTTGCGTTTTTTCAGCGCTTTGGGATTGTCTTCTGCTTGCTTCATTGGGCCGGTTGGGGTTCTAAAGGGGGATGATGGCCGACTATAGGCGGCTCTGACGCCAGGTGTAAGACCGACAATGGTAAAAGACCTTTTTGTGTTCACAGCCGCGCTCCTGGTGGTGGGGTGCTCGGGTGTGCAATGGCGCCGTCTGGCGCCGCCGGGCATCCTTAAATATGAGGAACTGGCCAGCAAAAAACCGCCTAATCCGGTGATTGAAGAACAGATTGCGCAGAGAAAAGACGGAGAAAAGACTCACTTTCCAAACCTCTCACAAGCGCCGTCGCAGAGCGATCTTCCGGCCGAACGCAGCCAAGGCGAAATAACGGCGGATATAGACGCGCTTGCGGCAGCCCGCGAAGTGCTCGCTGTCGAGGTGGCTGATGACCGGGCGGCTGTCGATGAGGATCGCACAACCGCAGGCGACATCATTACCGCGCGTGATCAACTGATCGAGCAGGTTGGCGAAGATGAAACCGTGGTATCCGACGAACGCGCTGAAAAATAAACGAACTAATGATTATTGGCGCAGGTCGAGATCCTTGCGCCTGAAGGGATTAGAGAACGCATGGCAGTTGAAGAGGCATATCTCGACCGGGTCCTGACCATGGAAGTCGGGCGCTGTACGGAGGCGGCGGCGGTCGCTGCATCGACCATGATCGGGCGCGGCGATAAGGAAGGCGCCGACCAGGCGGCGGTGACGGCGTTGCGCGAAGCGTTCAACAAGCTTGAGATGGACGGCACGGTCGTCATCGGCGAGGGCGAGCGTGACGAAGCGCCGATGCTTTATATCGGCGAGAAAGTCGGCACCGGGAAGGGACCGAAAATCGATATCGCACTCGACCCGTTGGAAGGAACGACGCTGACGGCAAAGGCGATGTCAAACGCGCTTGCAGTCGTCGCTATGGCGCAAGGCGGCACGCTCTTACATGCGCCGGATGTCTATATGGACAAAATTGCCTGCGGGCCAGGCTATACGCCCGGTACCATCGATCTCGATGCATCGATTGAGGACAATATTAGCGCCATCGCCAAAGCCAAGGGCGAGCCAACCTCGGAAGTTACGCTGTGTATTCTCGATCGTGAGCGCCATCAGCCGTTGGTTGAGGGTGCACGTAAAATGGGCGCGCGGGTGTTTTTGATTTCCGACGGCGATGTCGCAGGTGTGTTCCATACGACCGAGGCCTTGACTGGCATTGATCTCTATATCGGCCGAGGCGGGGCGCCGGAAGGCGTGCTGGCGGCGGCGGCGTTGCGCTGCGTCGGCGGTCAGATGCAAGGTCGGCTGCATTTCCGCACCGACGACGAACGCGGCCGCGCCGAACGCATCGGCATTACCGAGTTGGACCGCAAATATGATCTTCTCGACCTGGCCTCCGGCGATGTCATCTTCGCGGCCACCGGCGTCACCGACGGCACCATGCTCGACGGCGTCAAATGGGAACGCGGGTTTGTAAACACCCACACCGTTGTGATGCGGTCGAAAACCTCAACCGTGCGCTATATCCGGGCGCGGACATGTCGATGAGGCGGGCGCGGCGGATATGACCGCTTTTTCGCCGATAACGCCGGATCAATCGGCGGCGTTTGCTGACCTTGCACTGCCGCCCATCGCGCAAACCGCGTCCGGGCGGCGCTGGCGCCTGCGCGAGGCCGATGGTCGCGAAGCGCTGGCAATGTCGCAACAAGCCGAGATCGAGCCGCTGCTGGCGCGGGTGCTCGCCGCGCGCGGTGTCACTTGCCAAAACGTGCAAATCTATCTCAACCCCACGCTGCGTGGCAGCCTGCCTGATCCTTATTGTTTGAAGGATATGGAAACGGCGGCCTTAAGGATAGCCAGCGCCCTTCTCAATGGAGAGCGTGTCGGCGTATTCGGTGATTATGACGTTGACGGAACATCTGCGGCGGCGATTTTAAAGCAATATTTCAACGCTATCGGCGCGCCGCTGGAAATTTATCTGCCGGACCGGATGAGTGAAGGCTACGGGCCCTCCATCGACGCGTTCCTGTCGCTGAAACAACAAGGCGTCAAAGTTATCATCACCGTCGATTGCGGCGCGGCTGCGCATGAGCCGATTAAACAAGCCGCCGCCCAAGACCTCGATATCGTTATTCTGGATCACCACATGATGAACGGCCCGCCGCCACTGGGCGCGGTTGCGACCGTTAATCCGAACCGGCCGGATGATATTTCCGGGCTTGAAAATCTCTCAGCGGCGGGCGTGGCCTTCATGACCGTGATTGCGGTCAACCGGGCCTTGCGCGAGGCCGGTTATTTTAAGGACCGCGCTGAGCCAAACGTGTTGCAGCTGCTTGATCTGACGGCGCTGGGGCTTGTCTGCGACGTGATGCAGATCACCGGCCTGACGCGGGTTCTGGTGGCGCAAGGGCTGAAAGTGCTGGGGCAGGACGGCAATCCGGGCCTCGCCGCGCTTGGCGCGCGCGCCGGCATGAAGGGCCCGCCTTCAACCTACCATCTGGGTTTTTTACTGGGGCCGAGGATTAACGCCGCCGGGCGCATCGGCCATGCGCGCCTCGCCTTTGAGCTTTTGACGACAACGGACGATGCCCGCCGGCAATATCTTGCAGAAAAACTCCATGTGATGAATGCCGAGCGTCAGGCGATTGAGGGCGCAGTGCAGGAAGAGGCGTTGCGTGCGGTTGAAAAAGACCAGCTCTATGAAGATGCCGCCATCATTGTTGCGGGCGAGGGCTGGCATCCGGGCGTCGTTGGCATCGTTGCGGGACGGCTGAAAGAAAAATTCGATCGGCCGGTTGTCATTATTGGGGTCAACGATGGCGTCGGCAAAGGCTCGGGTCGCTCGATCTCCGGTGTCGATCTCGGCGGGGCGATCAGTGCTGCAAAAAATGACGGGCTTTTAATCGCTGGCGGCGGACATGCGATGGCTGCGGGGCTGACGATTGCGCCGGATAAAATTGCTGTGTTGCGCCAGCGGCTCAACGCCACGCTGGCGGCGGATATCGCCAGGGCGCGCGAGAACCGAACGCTCGAAATCGACGCCGTGATTGCGCCCGGCGCGGTCACCAAAACATTCGCGGAAATGATGGCTGAGGCGGGACCCTATGGTCCGGGCAATCCGGAGCCGGTCTTCGCCCTTACCGATATGCGCGCCGACTATGTCAAAACCGTTGGGCAAAACCATATCTCGCTGGTGCTGAAAAGCGACGCCAACCAGAGCGTGCGGGCGATTGCATTCCGCGCTGAAGGCGAGCCGCTGGGCGAGGTTTTGCGCGCCGGCGGGCGCCTCCATATCGCCGGCCGGGTCAAGGCCGACGACTGGCGCGGCGGTGACGCCGCCCAGCTGCAGATCAGCGACGCGGCGCCTGCGTCATGATTTTTAGCGGATGCAGGTCTTGGGGGCTTGCAAGCCCCCGCATCCCTCGCATATACAGCGCCTTCGCCGCTGCGGCGAGCCGGTACGGGCCCTTCGTCTATCGGTTAGGACGCCAGGTTTTCAACCTGGAAAGAGGGGTTCGATTCCCCTAGGGCCTACCACCCCATGTTTTTTGTCAATTAAATCAACGGGTTTGCCACTTAGGTGATTCCAGTTTGTCACTGGTTGTTTTGTTCTTGTCCCGTTCCAACAACATAATCGCGTCGTCGGCGAAAGTGCGCCTGTTCCAATTTGTGATTGGTCTCAGCATGCTTGCCGGCGATGCTTTGTGTTCATCTCAACATGGGCGCTATCCGCCTTCAGTTCATTTTGGATAAATCATGAGATGAATTTTGTTGTGCGAGCCAACGACACACCACCTCGTCGAGCATGATTTTTTTCACAGGCTTGGAAACATAATCGTCCATACCCGCATCAAGAAAACGTCGCTTATCACCATTCATGGCGTGCGCCGTTAACGCAACGATAGGCGTTCTGTCAGAATTTAATTTGTGCTCGTGCGACCGGATTGCCTTTACGGCTTCTATCCCATCCATCACCGGCATGGATATGTCCATAAAGATTAAATCAAACGCATCATTTCGAAAGGCGTCATAGGCCTCTTTGCCATTCTCAGCGAACACGACATCATATTGCTCGCCGTCGATCATGTTTTCCATCACCATCCGATTGACCACATTATCTTCCGCAACCAGAATGCGTCCTTTAAGTGTAGCCTGTGGCGCATCACTTCCCAGGCTTTTCTCCGGCTGTGAAGTTTTCGGATTGACGACTGACCGTAAGGAGCCAACTTGCATATCGGTCACCATTTCCAGAATAACATCCTTCAACGAAGCCGTATGACTAGGTTTGACGATGTATTCATTCACGCCAAGATCTCTGAATTTTTTTGCTTCCACATCATCGTCAACTGAAGATAGTATGATCAAAGGAAGCCAGGCGGGTTTCGGTTCGCTGCGAATTTTGCGCACAAGTGAAAGGCCATCGACTTTTGGCATATGATGGGCAATTAACGCCATCGTGAAAGAGCGTCCGGCGGCCTCAGCGGCTCGAAGGGCGTCAAGAGCTTCTGCATCATTATCAACCATCACCGCCTCGCCGTCCAAAGACTTGATATGGGCAGCAAGAGCTTGGCAGTCTTTTGAAGCATTGGCGACGATAAGGAATGTTCGATTTTTGAAGTCAATTGCGCTTGTGCATTTTGAAGATTGCTCTTGGATGACCGGCAGTTCAAGCTCAAACCAAAATGTCGAGCCAAGGCCAATGTCAGATGTAACCCCGATTTTGCCGCCCATCATTTCGACGAGACTACGGCTGATGGCAAGCCCAAGACCTGTGCCGCCAAATTTACGCGTCGTGGAACTCTCTGCCTGAGTGAATGATTGAAATACTGCGTCAACCATATCAGGCGCAATTCCGATGCCGGTATCTTCAATAGATATGTGCAAGCTGACACGTTCATTATTCATGGCGCCACTTATATCAATCAACACATGGCCTTCATGCGTAAACTTGATGGCGTTGCCAACAAGATTGGTCAGGACTTGCCGAATGCGCCCTACGTCACCTTCAACAATTTTTGGCAAAGAGGGGGCGCAGCGTACGATAAGTTCAATTTCTTTCTTGTCTGCGGCAGTTCTCAGCAGCGTCGCTACATCTTCGATGGCAGCGCCAAGAGCAAACGCTGTAGGATCAAGCTCTAATTTTTCCGCCTCGATTTTGGAAAAATCTAGAATATCATTGAGAATTGTCATTAGCGCTGAACCCGATCGGTAGATAGTATCAGCAAACATCTTCTGTTTTTCAGTGAGCTCCGTATTCGCCATTAGCTCAGCCATGCCCATAACGCCGTTCATCGGTGTGCGTAGTTCATGGCTCATATTGGCGAGAAATGACGATTTAGCTTTACTGGCCGCCTCCACCCTCTCTTTCTCGGTTACAAGCTCGTGTGTTCGCTCTGCGACAGTTTGCTCAAGTTTTTCATCGCGATGACGAATTTCTGTCAACATCTCATTGAAGCTTACCGTCAGTTTTCCAAGTTCATCGTTGGAGATAACGCAAGCTGAAAGCTCATAATTATTTGTGCGTTTTACCTGCGCCATGGTTTGAGTTAATTCCTCAATTGGTCGCGCTAGGAACTTTCCGAACAGCTGGCCAATCAAAAACGCAACCCATATGGCAAAAACGGTAATGGCGGCGGCAATTAGTATGTGGTATTCTATTTTGTTTCGAAGCTGTTGAAGCGTCGTTGTCGCTTGTAACGCGCCAATGAGCTCTTCATCGACATATATCGGCACTTGCACAATCAAATGACCATCGTCGAAAACAACGGTTTGCTTGGAGAACTCTCCAATGGGCGCCAGCGTAGGATCAGCAGACACTGTGCCGCTGGCCTGAAAATATTGACTTTTTATCTCGCCATAAGCAGAAAAAAGTGCAACGGACCGAACTTCCGGCAGCTCTTCAAACACGCTCAATGTTTCTTCAATGGCGTTAGTGTCATCGAACAGGATCGCGGCCGTCAGATTGGCGCCAACAACCCGCAACAGGTTTAATCTCTCGCTTTCGAGATTTTTCTTGAATTCGCCAATTTCAAAAAAAACGAAACCAGCAGAAACCATTGCAATGGCT
Source organism: Hyphococcus sp. (assembly GCA_021776455.1). Classification (GTDB taxonomy): domain Bacteria; phylum Pseudomonadota; class Alphaproteobacteria; order Caulobacterales; family Parvularculaceae; genus Hyphococcus. The sequence goes on from JAJFFX010000063.1 coordinate 7,412, forward strand.
GTACTGACGGCAAGCGTGATCAGTAGGGCGATTTTGATCTTGAATGGACGGTCTCGAAACCAGTTGAGGGTCAACATCTTAATGCACCTCAACTGCAAGGCTCAGGATTTTTGAACTTGGCGACACATTGGCCACGTCCATCACCGATTTGTTTATCGAAAATCCGAGCTTCTTACCGCGGCGGCGAATAGCAATTCCACCATTCATGTCAAGAAAGTCTTTGCCATCGCCGATTGTCAAGATACCGCGCTGTGCGATCGCCATGAAGTCGAGTTCAGCGCTGATTGTCTCGGAGAAGAATACCAGATGACACGTATTGGAAATCTCAGATCGCTCCGCGATCAATTGAATATCGAGTGGCCGGCCATGCAAAGACTTTCCGGAAAGTGTTTGAAGCGTTTCCGCCATCGGGTCTTGTGCTAGCACACAAAGACGAAAAGAGGATTCATCATTAGGCAATATGGCCGGCGGCCATTCGCTAAACCGTGCGAGGTTGTAAATGATGGCCGCCTTAATATCCGTTTCGGCGATGGGCTGCGCGTGGGCGGTTGGACTAAAACACAGCAGGGACAGGGCTATAGCGGCTTGCAGTATCTGCTGCTTGAGCACTTGCACTAAGCAACTGGAAACAACCCACGGATACTTCATTGTCAGCTTTTCTTAAAAATGGGCTATTGCGGCAATGGAAAAAATACGCCGCTGTTTTGGCTGAATGCCATTGAGATTTTGATATAAGGGAGTGCTGACTTCAGCCACCAGGCTTAACCTGCATCGAATATTTGTGCAGGCCGTTAGCGAAATCGCAGTAGTGGCGTTTTCCCCGCCATAGTTGTTCGGGTCAGTAATACTTGCGGGAAACGGAAAGGCTCCTGGAACGAGTAGCGATTCATCTTGTCCGACGATATTACCGGTGTGACGAAGACTAAATCGTATCCCAGGCTGGAGCCAATAATGCTTCGTATACCGAGATGATATGACTAGGCCATAACTATTACCCAGCCGATAGGCGTTATCATTCAAACCAGTCCGGATGATAGCGTTAATGTTTGCATGGACAGTGAGGGAATTAAATGATCTGTTATGTCCGAACGAAGCACTAATGTCATAGGTTCCTGACCCCAATTGCATAGTGTATGGCAAGCGCTCCAGGGTGCCGGCGCCGTTTCTTGGCGTGTCGCCCATTTTATCAATAGACCCTGTCGGAAACCTGATGCCAATATTCGCGGTTACGCTTCCGTCAGCATTCAAATTCTTCTTGTAGCCCGCATTTAATGTGATATCGCCTATACCGTCTGTCGAAAGAACGAATTCGCTGAACCCTGGCACGATGCTGATATGTTCAGTCGATTGCGAAACATAGGGAACAACAAGCATCAAGGAAGTGGAGCTGGTAACTGCATAAGTCGCTGAGGCGGCGTGCACAGATTGGGTGATAAAAGTAGGTACAACCGGATAATTTTGCGCTGTTCTGACTTCTCCTGGCGAGAAGAGAACATCCTCAAAACTGAGCTCATTCGTCCCATTTTTGTACCCGGCGACTTTTGAACGTTTGTATGTGTAGTTTATCGTCCAACGTTCATCGGTTTTCGCCCTTGATTTGTCCGTTACAGTGACATTCAGGAGGTCTTCGAAGCTAATATCCGTTAATTCAGAGGGTGTTGTTTGAGCAAGGGCGCAATTTGGTAAAATTGCGCTGGCTAGCACCGCCAAAAGTCGGAAAGAGCATTTTGATATTCGGAGGTGTGACCGAATAAGAGTCATCATTTGCCCATTTCCCGTGTTCTTTGAAACAGTTGATCTTTAGATAAATTGGTAAATATTAACTAAAGATATTAGCTGCTTTGGCGGGAGAGAGGGCAAGAACGGCCTATGGTTTTATCGAATATGGTGGACAAAATAGAACGCACATTGAGAAGGCGTCAGTTAATATGTATAGAGAATATTTGTAACGAAAGATCTATCAGCTAATCAGGAGCTTAATAATTGAGTTCCTTTTGATCTCGCTAATGCATCGCTATATACTTAACAAATTGTTGCTCAATCAAATCTCAAACTTGTCCAGCACTGCCGATGTGCCTTCACCGCTGGCTTTTAAGGCGCCGCCGAGGACGTAGATGGTGTTGTTTAGCGTCACTGCGCCGAGACCGTGGCGGGGGTGGAGCATAGCTGCGACGGCGCGCCATTTGTCTTTGCGTGGATCATACTCCCAGGCTTCGACGAAAACGCCGCCGCCGCCGGGCGCGAAATATTCACCGCCAAAGACGTAGATTTTGCCGCCCAATACCGCTGCGGCGAGGCCGGCTTGCGCCTGAGGCATGGGTCTGGCCTGTTCCCAGCGATCTGACATTGGGTCATAGACTTCCACAACGCCGGTGTTGCCGTCATTCACGGTGCGCCCGCCGATGACATAAAGGACGCCGCCGACAACGGCTCCGGCGGCGGAGTTGCGCGGGCTCGGCAAGGGCGCGAGTGCGCGCCATCTGTTTGCGGCCGCGTCATAGGCCCAATGCTCATCGGTATCGATATGATCGGACCAGCTCTGGTTGCGGCTCCCGGCCGGCGCGCGCCCACCGGCGAAGTGGATATATCCGCCAATCGATGCGCACACCGCCTCCGCCTGTGGATGGGGCAGGGGCGCCATCCATTCCCACGGCGCATCGATGGCGCCAATGCGCCAGCAATTGGCGCGCATCTGCCAGCCGCCACCGGCATCACGGGCGAAGCCGCCTACGCCGTACAAAAACCCGTTATTGTTGACGAGCGCGATATGATGGCGTGCTTCGGGCAGCGCCGAACCATGGCGCCATCGGTCGTCAGACGGATCGTAATAGGTGACGGCGTCGGTGACATTATTTTTGCCGCCGGGAGTGAGGCCGCCGGCATTGACGAGGATGTTATAGGCTTGCGGCTTCAGACCCGTCGCCGTTCCTGATGCTTTCCAGAACGGCGCCGGGTAAATTTCCTGAACTGGAAAGGGCATGTCCGCCAGTGGCGTCCAGGCGCCGAGCGAGGCATCCCCTTCATGCGCCATTGCCGGTGCGTTGCAAGTTGCTGCGATCATCGCCGCGCCGCCGCCGGCGACAATCGCGCGCCGATTAATCCTAGTCATGGTCTTCCCCTACTCATACTATTTGAACTAACCCGCCCCGCGAATAGCCGCGCAGGCAATGCGCTTTCCGGCGCCGCCGATCGGCTGCGTCAAATGATCATCCGCGCTCTCGTGAACGATGATGGCAAAACCATCATCGTCAACAAGTGGAAACGGACCGGCTTGCGCGGCGCTGGCTTCGCTGGCGAACAAGGCCACAGTTCCGTTAAACATCTCCGCCGTCGCATGCCCATCGGCGCCGGCATAGATATTCGGCATATCGGCGCGTTCCGGCCCATAAATATTCAGTAACCCGTGCGGTTGATCGTCTGGGTCGACATGACTGCCGGACGCTTTGAAGCCGTCTGCAAAATCGCGGCAGTCGCCGACTTTATGCAAGTGAAGTGCATGCCAGCCCTCGCTAAGGCCGGTGAGATCGACGCGTATCAAGACGCCGGCGCGTGGGGTATTGGTGAGGATCACATGGCCCGTTGGCGCGCCATCGGCGCTGATAAACTGCCCGGCGGCGTCGGCCCAGCTTGCGGGCGCCAGCTCATCCAGCAAGGCGGCGTCAGCGCTATGCGCCTCGGTATTTTTAGCACCATTCCCACAAGCGCTGAGCGCCAGTACAGAACCACTTGTAATTAATAGTAATTTTTTAATTCGGTTCACAGTTTTCCCCAACAGAGGCGGTAAGTGATTATAACCCAGGTTGGGCGGGGAATAAACCGACCGAAAAAAGGCGCAAATGCTTGGCTTTGGCGGGGCTCAATGCTAAGCGAGACGCTAAATTTCCCACTTGATTCCGGAAGGTTCCCCGCGTGTCGGACGACAATAATGACGACAATTCTAATGACAAGGACGGGGCTCAGAACGAGTCTGGTGTTTCTGTGATTTCAATCGAAGATGAGATGCGCAGGTCGTATCTCGACTATGCGATGAGCGTCATTGTCTCACGCGCGATCCCCGATGCGCGTGACGGCCTCAAACCCGTGCACCGGCGGATTTTGTGGTCAATGCAGGAAAACGGCAATCACTGGAACAAGCAATACCGCAAATCCGCCCGCGTTGTCGGCGACGTCATCGGTAAATACCATCCGCATGGTGACCAATCCGTTTATGATGCGTTGGTGCGGATGGCGCAGGATTTTTCCTTGCGCCTGCCGTTGCTTGATGGTCAGGGGAATTTCGGTTCTATCGACGGTGATCCGCCAGCCGCCTATCGCTATACGGAAGTGCGGATGGAAAAGGTAGCGCATGCGCTGCTCGAAGATGTTGAAAAGGCGACGGTCGATTTCCAGCCCAACTATGACGGCTCGGAACATGAGCCGAAGGTCTTGCCGGCGCGCTTTCCGAACCTCCTTGTTAATGGGGCCGGCGGCATCGCCGTCGGCATGGCGACGAATATCCCGCCGCATAATCTTGGCGAAATCATCGACGCCACGGTTGCGATGATCGATAATGCGGAGATTACCGATGAGGAACTGATCGGTATTGTTCCGGGACCAGACTTTCCGACCGGCGGCATGATCCTCGGCCGCGCCGGTTCAAAAGCCGCGTTGCTTTTGGGGCGCGGCTCGGTGGTGATGCGCGGGTGCGCAACCATCGACGAGGTGCGCAAGGATCGCTACGGCATTATCATTACCGAAATCCCTTTTCAGGTGAACAAGTCGCTGATGATCGAGCGGATTGCCGGGCTGGTTCGGGAAAAGAAAATCGAAGGCATCGCCGATATTCGCGACGAGTCCAACCGCGAGGGTATCCGCGTCGTTATAGAGTTGCGCCGCGACGCCGCCGGCGATGTGGTCTTGAACCAGCTCTACCGCCATTCTCAATTGCAACAGACCTTCAGCGTCAACTTGTTGGCGCTCAATGGCGGTCAGCCGCAACAAATGTCGCTGCGCAACGTCTTAACGGCGTTTATCCAGTTTCGCGAGGAAGTGGTTACGCGGCGCACGAAATTCGAGCTCAACAAGGCGCGTGACCGGGCGCATATTTTGGTCGGGCTGGCGATTGCGGTTGCCAATATTGACGAGATTGTCGCACTGATCCGGCGCGCGCCGGACCCGGCGACGGCAAAGGCGCAATTACTGGAACGCGGGTGGCCGGCGAAGGACCTGGCGCCCCTGGTCGCGCTGGTTGCCGATCCTCGTCACATGATGAGCGACGGCGATATGCTGAAACTGTCGGAAGAGCAGGCCAAAGCCATCCTCGATTTGCGCCTCCAGCGCTTGACCGCGCTTGGCCGCGACGAGATCGGCGATGAGCTAAAAGGGCTCGCCGATAAAATCGCCGACTATCTCGATATTCTGCGTCGTCGCGATCGGGTTATGTCGATCATCAAAAGCGAGTTGGTTGCCGTCAAAGACGAATTCGCGACGCCGCGGCGTACGGAAATGGTCGATGCCGAAGGCGAGGTTGACGACGAAGACCTGATCACTCAGGAAGACATGGTCGTGACCGTGACCCATTCCGGTTACGTTAAACGCACAGCGCTCTCGACCTACCGCGCGCAAAAACGTGGCGGCAAGGGCCGGGCGGGCATGAAGTTCAAGGACGAAGATTTCGTCGCCCAGCTTTTTGTCGGCCATACGCATACGCCGCTATTGTTCTTCACCTCGACCGGCATGGCCTACAAGCTGAAGTTATGGCGGCTGCCGGAAGGCGCTCCAAATTCTAGAGGCAAGGCGTTTGTGAATTTACTGCCATTAGCGCAGGATGAACGCGTCACTAATATTTTGCCGCTGCCGGATGATGAAGAGGCCTGGGAAAAGCTGCAAATTATGTTCGCCACCCGTTCAGGTGGTGTTCGGCGCAATAAATTGTCTGACTTCCAGCGGATTAACCGAAATGGCAAGATTGCCATGAAGCTCGAAGAGGGCGATGCAATCATTGGCGTCAAAATTTGCCGCGAGGATGAGGATATTCTTCTAACCTCGGCTTCGGGCATGAGCATCCGCTTCCCAGTCGATGTGGTTCGCGTATTTGCCGGGCGCACGTCCTCAGGCGTGCGCGGGATTCGGTTGGGCGCCGACGATGAAGTGATTTCGATGGCGACGCTGCATCATGTTGAGGCCTCAACCGACGAGATGCGCACCTACCTCAAACACGCCGCGGCGATGCGCCGGGCGGCCGGAGAGGCGGATGCTGAAGGCCCGGAAGATGGCGACGCACCGGATGTCGCAATCAGTACAAGCCGGCTTGCCGAACTTGGCGCGGCAGAACAATTTGTACTGGCGGTAACGGAGAACGGTTATGGCAAGCGGACATCTTCTTATGAATACCGCACATCCGGACGCGGCGGCAAAGGCATTATCGCCATCCAGACATCGGCGCGCAATGGCCGCGTCGTCGCCTCCTTCTCGATAGAGGAAAGCGACCAAATCATGCTGGTCACCAATGGCGGTCAATTAATTCGCACACCAATTAATGATGTTCGTATAGCCGGTCGCAACACCCAAGGGGTAACGATTTTCAGAACCCGCCCCGACGAACAGGTCGTGTCGGTCGGCCGCATTGAAGATGTTGATGATGATGACATCAATGATACTGAGATCACTGGCGAGGGGGCAGATGACTAAGCGCATTGGACTTTATCCCGGTACGTTCGACCCCTTGACGATGGGCCATGCGGATCTTGTCGAGCGGGCTGTAAAGCTGGTTGACGAACTGGTCATTGGCGTTGCCATCAACCGCGACAAAAACCCGCTTTTCTCGCTAGAAGAGCGCGTCGCGATGGCCGAACAGGAAGCGGCGAGAATTTCAAAAGCCAGCGGCGTGCCTATTCGGGTTACGCCCTTTGAAATCCTGCTGATGAAATTCGCCGAAGATGTTGGTGCATCCATCATCATTCGCGGTCTTCGGGCGGTCTCCGACTTTGAGTATGAATTCCAGATGGTCGGCATGAACCAGACGCTCAACGACGATATTGAAACAGTGTTTTTAATGGCGGATGCGCGCTATCAATCGATCGCATCGCGTCTGGTCAAAGAAATTGCGCGCCTTGGCGGTAATATTGGTACATTCGTTCCCAATCATGTGGCAAAAAGGCTTCGTGATAAGTTTTAACGGGCTGATGGTTTACAAAACACGGTAGGCTCGGGCGTGGTTAGCTCGGGCGATAGACCGCAAGGAGTTTGTTGATGAGTATTTGGCGTTTATTTTTGAGTGCAGATCGCATGACCGTGCTGGCAAGTGCTGTGTTGGCGGCTACACAGTGGACAACGGGCGCCGGCGCCCAGGACGAACCGGTAGAACCGCTAACGCCCGCGCAGATCATTACCGCCGCGCCAGACACGGTGTGGCGCGAAATCGATCCGGAAAATACGGTATATATGGACCTGCCCGCGGGTACGGTTATTATTGAGCTCAGACCGGACTTCGCGCCGGGGCATGTGGAGCGGATAAAAGCATTGGTCCGCGATGGATTTTACAACGGCCTTAGCTTTCACCGCGTCATTGAAGGATTTATGGCCCAGGGCGGCGATCCGTTAGGGACCGGCGCTGGCGGGTCGAGCTTGCCGAACCTCCAAGCCGAGTTCACGCGAGACACGTCGGAAACCGATGCGTTCGTTGAAGTCGGTCGTGACCGTATCGCTCCCCGGGTTGGGTTTATCAATGGCATGCCCTTCGCCGCACAGCCGGAAGCGCTGCGTGTGTTTAAAACCGATCGGCACGTCGATTTGTGGCCGCTGCATTGCCCGCGCGTCATGTCGATGGCTCGGGCGGGCGACCCAAACAGCGCCAACAGCCAGTTCTTCTTGATGATCGGCGACTCTCGTCTCAATCTTGATCGGCGTTACACCGCATGGGGGTGGATAGTTGATGGCTTTGAAGCGAGCCGCCGTATCGCCAGAGGTGAACCGCCGACGCGACCGACGCCGATCATGCGGGTTCGCATCGCCGCCGATGTGTCCGACAACGAACGCCGCAGAGTTGAAGTGCTGCGTACGGATAGCGAGACATTTATGAGATATATTAAGGCGCGAGGCGATGTCGATGACACCGGCTATGTTAAGGACATTTGCGAAATCAAAATCCCGGCGCGCATCAATGGAGAGATTGAACGATGAGCGACAGGCTAATTTTGAAACTCGACACCGGCGACGTCATGATTGAGACTTTTACAGATATAGCCCCCACGCATGTTGCGCGGATTAAGCAGCTGGCGGAAGATGGTTTTTACGATGGCCTCATCTTTCACCGCGTCATAGAAGGTTTCATGGCGCAATGCGGCTGTCCGCGTGGCGACGGCACTGGCGGTTCCGGTGAAAAGCTTGAAGCGGAGTTCAACGACACCAATCACCAGCGCGGCATATGTTCCATGGCCCGTGCGCAAGACCCGGATAGCGGCGATAGCCAGTTTTTCATTTGCTTTGACGATGCGTCATTTCTAGATCGTCAATATACGGCCTGGGGCAAAGTCGTTGAAGGCATGGAGCATGTCGATGCGGCGGCGCACGGTGAACCGCCTGAAAATCCGACGAAAATTATTTCATTCCGCAGCGTGGATGTAGTTTAGCGGAACGGTGGCGGATGAACGCGCCTCGGGAGTTGCGCTATGACGGTCGATTATGAAATGCCGAGCGACGGCGTATGCCTGATTACGTTGAACCGCCCGGACAAACTAAATGCGTTCAACCGGCAGATGCGCCTTGATTTGATGGACGCAACGCAGCGTGCCTCGGTTGACGCCAGCATCCGTGCTGTCGTGATCACCGGCGCCGGGCGAGGGTTTTCCGCCGGCGCCGATATCAGCGTGGTCAACGACAAATATAATGTCGAGGATATTCTCAATATTGAATATGGCGGATTTTTGAGCGCGATTGCGACCATGCCCAAACCGGTGATAGCAGCGATTAATGGTCCTGCCGCCGGGATTGGTATGACACTCGCGCTTACTTGCGATTTACGAGTGATGGGCGAGGGCGCCTATCTGATGAGCGCATTCGCCAATATCGGGCTCGTCCCCGACGGCGGCCTTTCGTTACTCCTCACCCAACAGATCGGCTACGCCAAAGCCTATCAGCTTGCCATCGAGGCGGAAAAAATTGACGCCGCGCGCTCGCTCGCGTGGGGACTTGTAAACCGGACGGTTGCGAGCGCGGATGTGTTGACAAATACCCTCGACTGGGCGCGGTCGCTGACACAGCGGGCGCCAATAGCGATGGCGCTGACAAAACGTACATTTCGCGCCGCCGCGCAAGCCGGGCTTCGCAACGCTATGACGTTTGAGGCGATGACCCAGCGTACGGCGATTGCGACGGACGATTGCGCCGAGGGCGCCATGGCGTTGCTTGAAAAACGACAGCCGGTTTTCAAAGGAAAATAGGTTTAGGGGCAGGCCGCTATCGCTTGCAGCTGCAGCCCTATCAGTGTCCGCCGAACGTATTTAAAATCACGCCAATAGCGCCAATCACAACACCAAAGCTGACGGCCCTAAATCCGCCTTTGGCTGGTGCCTTCAACGCGTGGGGGACGAGGTGAAAGATTAATACATAAGACAGAGCGCCGGCGGTGCCGCCCAGCAACGCGGTCATTGGAATAACCTCCGCCTTCTCCAGCAGGGAGCTTGCGCCAAGCGTTCCAAGAACTGTTGTTCCACCGGCGGCCAAGAATGCTAGCAAGACCGCCCCGCCTCGCCGCATTCCCGCCTCAGTCAATAGAAAGAACGCGATGACGCCCTCGGGAAATTCATGAAAGAGCAGTCCGCCAACAGCAAACCAGCCGGTAAAGGTCTCACTGTGAAAGGCTGCCGCATAAATAAACCCATCAAGGCCCGAATGTGCGGAAAGGGCGATAATGGATGCATAACCGAAAGTGAGGGCGGCGCCGTCAGCACGCCTGTTAACGGCGGTCTGAACACTAATGCCGATCAACACCATCAAGGCAAAACCGCCGGCAACCCATCCAAGCGCATTGAACGAAATGTTCATTGCCTCAAGCAGCAAATGAAACAGCACACTGACCGTTAACAACCCAACGGCGAAAGCAGAAATATATGCGCTGTTACGCTGGGCCGACGCGCCAAATGCGGCAATCGCCATTACGCCGGCGAGGCTTATCACCGCGGCAACAAGGCTTGCGCCCAAGCCAGGTATGGCCTGCAAATCCCCAAACAAAATGCGTCATCCCTTCTCGGCGCGCGCGACCGTCACCACTGGCAATGGTCCCAAAAAGCCAGGATAGCAACGAAAATGTTATCACGTCACTATTTTTACCGATTAAAAGGCGGTTAAATAAATCACTAAATTTATGATATTCCCGTGAAGATTGCACAGGCTGCTTGCCCTTCACGAACAAGGCGGAGTATTGTCAATTGCAGGTACAACCTGAGCGTTCGCAACAAGAACAGGACGGGCGCGTGGCGAATTGCGACCATCACCAGTCTAAAGAAAACAACAATACACGCCGCCTGTTATGGGCTTTTGGCGTCATTGTTGTCTTTATGGTCGTCGAGATTATTGGCGGAATATTGTCAGGTTCCTTGGCGTTATTAGCCGATGCAACCCATATGCTGACGGATGGCCTTGCGCTCGCACTCGCCGCCAGTGCGCAATTACTTGCCGTCCGCCCGGCGGATAATAAGTTACATTTTGGCTATCGTCGGACGCAGGTTCTATCGGCCTTCGTCAACGGCATTTTCATGGCGGTGTTACTGGCGTGGATTGTCTATGAAGCGATCCGACGATCCCTCAACCCGATTGAGATCGATGCGCCGTTGATGTTAGGGGTCGCCATCATTGGCCTCGCCGCTAATGTGGTTGCTTTTTTTATCCTGCATTCTCCGGGCGAACGCGACCTCAATATGCGCGGCGCGCTCTTACATGTGATCGGCGATCTGATGGGATCGGTCGCCGCCATCATCGCCGCCATCGTGATATGGACCACCGGCTGGATGCAGATTGACCCATTATTGTCCTTGCTTGTTGCGTGTTTGATTGGCGTTTCGGCCTACCGGCTGGTGCGTGAATCCGGTTTCATCTTACTGGAGGGCGCGCCGTCAGATATTGATATTGTCGAGCTTGCTGATGGACTTAAAGGTTCAACACCGCTGATCTGCAATGTTCATCACGTTCAGATATCACAAATTACGCCGGATCAGCCGCGGCTGACGCTGCATGCTTGCGTAGACAATGCCAGTGACGCCGCTGCTGCACTGGCCGCCGCGAAGGAATATCTCGATCAGAAATACGATATCCATCATTCAACCATACAAGTTGAAGTTCGCGGTGACTGTCCTGACGAGTGTCTGCCTGCGGAAGGTTTGTCACCGGCGCGAGGCACGCAACGTATTGCGAGTGAAAATACGGTCAGCAATGGTCAAACGGATCCGACCTTTGCGGCGCAGAAGCCATAAGGCTACTGGCTGTTTTGGCGGGCGAGGACGCCTCTAATTCTCTGCTGTTGACGCCAAGACGTTCTTCGCATCCGCTCCAGGGCTGAACCGGCGCCATCTGTGTTGGTCTGGCTCATCTTTGTGAGCGCCGCTATCAGCGCGATGACAACCCAATAGCCGTCCCACATTTCCATTGATGTCGAGGCTCCGCCGACCATAAAGATCATCAACGACAATTGCCCGTAGCGCGCAAATTCAGACTTCCACGGTGCGAGCACGGGGTCGTCATTGGACATGACCTGCCTGGCGCCGATGAATGCGGCGGCAAAAATCGAAAGATATAACGCCAACCCGACGAACCCGGCGCCGCCAAGGATTTCGAAGTAAATGCTATGGGCTGCCTTTGCGCGTTGGGCGCGCTCGGCGTCAACTTCCTTGGCAATATCGGGTTGATAAGAATTGCGCAGCCCCGCACCGGTGAAAGGATTTTCCTTCGCCAGTTTGTAATTGATGACCCAGGCGTCCACCCGACCCATGAACGAAGCGTCTTGCGTCGCCTCGCCAATAGTGCTCATGCGCTCGGTCCATTTTGCCGGCATGAAGGCGATGGTTGGAATCATCAGCAGGATTAACCCTGCGGCAATGGAAACCTTGTGTTTTGCCCCCCACCAAAAGACGCCGCCGAAAGCCAGAAGCGCCAGGAATGCGCCGCGTGAATGCGTGCCGATGATAGCGACAATCGACAGGCAAAATAAAGCCAGCAAACTCTGGCGTAACCACAGCTGCGAGACCTGGCCTCGAAGATACAAGATCAGTGGAAGGATGGTCGCGACGGCGATCCCAAAATGATTGTTGTCCTCAAGAACAGTATGGGCAAGCCCCTGCACCCGGTAGGCGCCAAAGGTCGCGAAGGTGAACGCCGCGCCTTTGGCGGCGAAGAACCCAACGCCGAGAACGACGACCCAGACCAACGCATTAAAGCGCAGCTTATCGGTAGCCATCTGAATGCAGAGAAGTACGAAAATAAGCGTTTTGATCATCCGCTCGTAATAGGGTTCTGAGTTTTGTGGCTCGAGCGAGAAGAGTTGCGACAGCGTCAGCCAACCGGCGAACATTAGTATGAGGCCGGTGATAGCGTCGACTTTGAAACGCGAGGCCTCGTTTGAAAACACGTAGCCGGCGATGGTCACCGCCGCGATGATGAGGTTTAGGGGGAGGCCAAACGCGCCGAATGCGGCCTGATGCGGCGTCATTATGGTAAACCAGGCCCAGGTTAAAAGGCCCGCGAAAGGATAGCGGATCGCCGTTGCGAGACACAATGCAATAAAACCGATGAGAATGACGTCGCGCATGGGGCAAGTTTCCGCTTCCGCCCCTTAATATTCAAAGAACAGGCCGAATACCGGCAGCAGTGATGACATTCATCATTATACTTATGAGCTTGGTTAACGCAGTCCTGCTTCATACACTGCGCGCGCCGTCGCCCGCGCGAGACAGTCGGCGGCGGCGGCGGCGATTGCGGCGATCTGCATCGGTCGAAACGCGTCGGCGCCTTCCTGACTTGGATGCGCTCCGGTGGAGACTGCAAAAACAATATCGCCGTCGAGCGGCGTATGCGCCGGGCGTACGGCTCTGGCGATGCCGTCATGGGCCATCATCGCTACGCGCTTGGCCTCAACGCCGGTTAGCGGCGCAGAGGTGGCGACAATCGCAATGGTCGTATTCGCGCCCGGTCTTGTGTTTTGCGTCAGCCGGGAGAAGGGCGGGATCGGCCCGACGCAATCGCGTTCCTGCGGTAAAGGCCTATCGCCGAATTCGCCACCTTGCTCCCACGGCCAGGCATAGAATGTTTTGCCGTCCGGCATGAACACCGAGCCAACCGGATTGGCCGCGACCAGAGCGCCGACAATGACGCCGTCATCGAGAACCATTGACGCCGAGCCGAGGCCGCCTTTCACGGTTCCGGCCATGGCGCCGCGACCGGCGCCGACCGAACCAAGCGCGAAAGTTTGCGATGCGGCAGCGAGGGCTTGCCCGCCCAACCTGTTGTAAGGCGGCGTGGAGCCCCAGTCTTTGTCTCCATCATTACCGAGATCATAAAGCACCGCAGCCGGGACGATGGGGATTGCCGGTCCGGCGTCAGAAATTTTCAAACCGACATCGCTTTGCGACAATGCATTGGTAACGCCGTCGGCGGCGGCAAGGCCGAACACCGACCCGCCGGTCAGCACAATCGCATCGATGCGTCCGACAAGATTTTCCGGCGCCAGCGTATCGGTCTCGCGCACGCCCGGCGCGCCGCCGCGCACGTCAACCGCCGCCACAAACTGCTCCCGGCAGCGCAACACTGTAACGCCGGTTTTCACTTTTTCATCCGTCGCGTTGCCGACAGTCAGGCCGGCAATATCGGTGATGAGGTTATGCGCGCCAGGTTTGGGCATTGGCGGACCTCCGATATGTCTTTGCTTCTATCATAATGTGCGCCTCATTGTGGCCAGTTTATCTTTGGGGTCGCTTCAATCAGGCTTCGTGAGTAGTCATGTTGCGGATGACCCAGTATGTCGCTGGTTGCGCCTTCCTCAACGATCCGTCCATCCTTCATCACAAGAACCCGGTCGACGACATCCCGGATAATCGTCATATCATGGGTTACAAAAAGATAGCTGACGCCGCGCTGATCTGAAAGGGTCATCAACAAATTGAGCACCCGGTTGCGTGCGCCGACATCAAGCGCAGAGGTGGCTTCATCAAGAATGATGACAGATGGTTCCGTAATGAGCGCGCGCGCAATAGCGATCCGCTGGCGCTGGCCGCCGGAAAATTCATGCGGATATTTCTCCATATCCAAGAGACTCATGCCGACCGAGGCAAGCACATCGCCGATCCTCTCGCGTTGTTCGGCTCTGCTTGGCGGCTTGTCGAACAGGTGAAATGGCTCGCCGATAATTTTTTCGACTTTATGACGCGGGTTAAAACTCGAATAGGGGTCCTGAAAGACGATTTGGATTTTTCTGCGCAGCAACCGCATCATCGCCTTGCCAGCGGACGGAAACCCCATCCCTTCAATCTCGACCGCGCCTTTGCTCATCGGCTGCAAGCCCAATATCGCTCTGGCCAGCGTTGACTTGCCGCATCCGGACTCACCAACAAGACCAAGATTCTCGCCGCGCATCAGCGATAAACTGACCCCGTTCACCGCGCGAACCGGCGCCGCCGGTGAAAACAGGTTTTGCCTGGCGGCTGGGTAGACGCAACTGACGTCTTTGGCTTCAATAATGGTTTCGCGGTCCGCTGCGGTCTTCAAAGCCAGCTTTCTTTTTGTCGACTGAACAACTAGGCCAGACAGGGCGCCGCCAAGCCCTTTTTTGAAAAAATTGCGCGGCGTGTCGGTGTCGACGATACGGCCTTTGTCCATCACCGCGACTGCGTCCGCCATGTTTGAGATCACCGCCAGGTCATGGGTGATAAATAAAAGCGCCATCTCGTCTTCCTCGACCAGCCGGCGCAGCAGTTTTAAAATTTCCGCCTGGGTGGTGACATCAAGCGCGGTGGTTGGCTCATCGGCGATCAGAACTGCGGGCTTCATTGCGATTGCCGCGGCAATCATTACCCGCTGGCGCTGTCCGCCGGAAAGTTCGTGTGGGAACCGTCCTGGAGAAATGACATCAGGGTTGAGCCCGACCCGGCGCATTAATACGACGGCCTCATCCAAGGCTTGCGCCTGCGGAGTGTCTCCATGAATAGTTATCGTTTCAGCAATTTGCGCCTGAATGGTTTGTAGCGGGTTCAGCGCAGTCATCGGTTCTTGAAAAATCATCGCCAGGCCGCGCCCGCGTAGCGCGCACATCTCTCGTTCGGGCAGGTCGAGCAGGCTCTGTCCGTTTAAGGCGACGGCGCCGGACAGGGACGCCCCCGTCGGGGCCAGCCCCATTGCCGCAAGCCCGGTCATTGACTTGCCAGAGCCCGATCTGCCAACCAGACCGGTAATTTCCCCGCGTTCCAGCGAGAGATTGACACCGTCGAGGATGGTCTCGCCGCCTATCTTCAAGCGCAGATTCTTGATTTCCAGAACCTTGTTCATCTAAAGGCCCCGCTCTCGCCGAGGATCCAGCCGATGACGCAGGCCATCGCCAAGCAAATTGAGTCCGAGCACAAAGACAAAAATCGTAAGGCCTGGAAACAGAACCAGCCATGGCGCAAAGCTGACCATGGTCTGGCTCTCGGCCAACATGCGCCCCCAGCTCGGTGTTGGCGGTTGTGCGCCAAGCCCGACATAGGCAAGTCCCGCCTCAGCCAGAATGGCCAGCGAAAACTGTATCGTCGCTTGAACAATCAGGAGGTGAGCGAGGTTCGGGAAAATATGCTCAACTGAAATCGCAAAGCGGTTCTTCCCAGCAGTGCGCGCCGCCATTACAAAGCCCGCCGTCCATAAAGGCAGGGCCGCGCCGCGCGTCAGCCGGGCAAAGACCGGGATATTAAAAACCCCAATTGCTATGATTGCGTTGGTCGCCGTCGCGCCAAAGATAGCCGTGATTAAGATTGCCAGAATAATCGCCGGGAAAGCAAAGATCAGATCCCCCGACCGCATCAGTGCTTCATCGACAAAACCGCCAAAGGCGGCTGCGCAAAGGCCGAGCGATACGCCAATGACGAGCCCGATGCCGACTGCCAGAAAGGCGACCGAGATAGAAGTTTGTGCGCCAACCATAATCATCGACAACACATCGCGGCCAAGATGGTTTGTGCCGAACCAATGGCCGGGGGAGGGCGCGGAGAACTGCGCCCCGATATCAAGGGCGGCGACATCATAGGGCGTCCAGAACAAGGCGACGAAGGCAAAAGCAATGAATGTCAACGTGATCGCGGCGCCGGCGAGAAAACCAGGATCGCGCTTTGATTTTTGCTGCTTGGCCGTGAAAGCTGCACCGATCATGACGCCGCCCGCCGCCGCAGACGCGGATCAACTACGCCGTAAGCAAGGTCAATGAAAAACGCCGTCAGGATAACGATGAAGACCAGAACCATGACGATGCTTTTAACAACGATCAGGTCGCGCTGGACGATGCTTTGAAATACAAGCCGGCCGAGACCCGGAAGATAGAACACATTTTCAACGATTATACTTCCGGCGAGCAAAAATCCGAATTGCAGGCCGAGAATAGTTAGGACAGGGATTAAGGCGTTGCGCAGCGCATGACGGCGCAGGACTTGGTCATGGGATAGCCCTTTGGCGCGCGCGGTGCGGACATAATCATTGTCCATCACACCCAACATTGATGTCCGCATGATTTGTGTCAGGATTGCCGCCTGCGGCAAGGCAAGCGCGATGGCCGGCAGAAACAACGCCTTTAGTCCGGGTATGAGCCCTGTATCCCATCCCGGAAAACCGCCAGCGGAAAACCATCGGATGCCGACCGCAAAAATCAACACCAGCATAATCGCCAGCCAAAAATTCGGAACCGCAACGCCGGCCTGCGCTGCGGTGATGATTGCGCGACCGCCGGGCCGTCCCCGTCGCGCCGCCGCCATCACGCCTGCGGGAATCCCTATTGCCGTTGAAATTACAAATGCCAACAGCGCCAGCGGTAAGGACACCCAAAACCGTTCGGCAATCAAGTCTGCGACCGGAACGCGGTAGGTATAGCTGACGCCGAAATCGCCGGTCATCAACCCGCCAACCCAGGTGAAATATCGGACCAAAGCTGAGTGGTCGAGGCCGAGTTCGGCTTTCAGCGCCGCGATAGACTCTGGATCGGCGTTCAAACCCATCATGAAAGCCGCCGGATCGCCCGGCGCCACCTCGATCAGCAAAAAGATGACGACCGACGCCGCGGCCAAGGTCGCCGCCATCCCGACAAGACGGTTTAAGAGAAACGTCGGGCTTGCCCGGCTGAAATAGATCGCCGCCGCGCCCAACGCCGCCACGATCAACCAGACAGTAAAGATGGGGAACGCGGATTTCGTCGCTTTCGCGGCAAGAACAGGCGCGCGATTGGCGATGTCAGCCTTGGTAAAATCATTCGCCTGTAACGGCGCATTCGCCCACACACCGGAGACATCGCTCGACCACACCGCTATCTTTGGAGAAGAGGCTATCCAGATATTGACGGCATCGTCGGCGAGTATGCGTTGGGCTTGGCTATAGAGTTTGTTTCGTTGTGCGGTATTTGATGTTTCATGAAGCGCGCTGATAACGCGATTGAAATTTTCATTCTGGTACTGAAAATAATAATCGGCGCGCGCATAGATATCGATGTCGAGAGGCTCGGTATGGGAGACAATGGTCAAATCGTAGGACTTGTTTGAAAAGACTTGTTCAAGCCACTGCGCCCATTCAAGGTTACGGATCCTGACGTCAATGCCGACGGCCTCAAGTTGTGCGGCGATAATTTCACCGCCGCGCCGCGCATAGGCAGGCGGCGGCAGGGTGAGTGTTGTGGAAAAGCCATCGGCAAACCCTGCCTCAGCCAGAAGGCGCCGCGCTTTCGCAAGGTCGTAAGCGTATCGATCTGAAAGGTCGATATAGGCCGGATGATGCGGCGAGAAATGGCTGCCCAGGGGCGTTCCGTAGCCAAACAGGCCAGCGTTGATAACCGCCTGCTTGTCGATGGCATGATTGAGCGCGCGCCGGATGCGAATGTCGTTAAAAGGCGGGTGGGCGTTGTTTATCGCGACTAATGTTTCACCTTCACCAACGCCGAAAACGATTTGAAATCGTTGATCTCTTTCGATTAACGCCAGGTTCTCGGCCGCCGGATAATTCGGAAAGCCGTCAACATCGCCCGCCATCAAAGCGGCAAAGGCTGCGGTCGGATCGGGGATGAAAATGAAGTTGATTTGATCGAGCGGCGGGCGTCGCCCCCAATAGGCGTCATTGCGGACAAGCGTGACGGAGGCGCCCTTGCGCCAGCGTTTAAATTTGAACGGTCCGGTCCCAATCGGATGGCTTGCATTCGTCGCCGCGCTACCGCGCGCAACGATCACCGCATCTCCCCAGCCGAGATAGATCGGAAAAGCGCCAAGCGGTTCATTTAAAGTGATGCGAACCGTGAGCGGATCAACAGCAGTGACTGTTTTAATGCGCTCAAAGATTATGCGTTGGGCGTTGGTCGAGGTTGTGCTACGGGCGCGATCAAAAGTGAAGACGACATCTTCGGCGTCAAAACTTTCGCCATCATGAAAACGCACGCCGCGGCGCAGCTCAAATTCATAGACTCGTCCGTCTGCGGATACCGTCCAGCCCGTCGCCAGCGCTGGCGCGATGCTGCCATCTTCGGTGATCCGGGTCAGTCCTTCAAAAATATTGGCGTAGACTATTTCATCAATTGCCGCCGCTGCGCCGCTAGTGGGGTCGAGATTAGGCGGCTCTAGCTGCACGCCAACATTAAGCGCGCCAGCGGCGATTGCGGGCGCCGCCATCAGGCAAAAAGCGATGATGGCGACAGGCGTGCGCATCAAGAACGCAAACAAAGACGTCAACCGCCGAGCCATATGTCTCCATTACTGTTCGGCGCGCCGCGCCCGTTTTTCAGGCCTAAACCCAGGATCAAGAAGGCAGCATAAGCACTTGATTCTTATTCTCAAAACCAGCAGGAATCCTCTAATAACGGACCGACAGCCGTGCGCCATAAGTCGCCGGCGGGCCGGGCGCGGCGACATCAGCAACGCCGCCGGGGGCGATGAAGAAATTGCGGGTTTCGTCGAAATCGGCGTTAAAGATATTGCGGCCCCAAAGCGCGATTTCCCAGCGATCATCTTGCGGTCCGAAAGTGAGTTGCGCATTTGTGAGCCAATAATCCTCAACCCGATAATTCGGACCAAGAAGCGGCAGCGCAAGGTCTCCGCGATAAGAATAATCAATGCGTCCGCCCAGGCGCCATGTTTCCGAAAGCGGCATTTCCGCGGTGACGAAACCTTGATAGCCGAGCTTGGGAAAGCCTAAATCCTGCCCCGCACGATCGACAAAAACCGCTGTCGACGCAGCCGCAGTTGCGGCGGTGTCGAGATCGGTGAAGGATTTAAATTCGCCGTTTTTGTAACCCAGCGATTGGCCAATCGTCAGCCAAGGTGTCGGGTGGTAGGCGATTTCCAACTCCGCGCCGTAAATTTCGCTTTCCGGCGCATTGACGATGCGGCCAACAATCGCACCTGTGCCAGCGTCAAAAATTGCCGATTGGACCTGCTGATCTTTATAGTCATAGTAGAAAACTGCGCTGTTCATCGTCACTGCGCCGCCCGCGAATTGGGTTTTGAACCCGGCTTCATAAGCGTTGAGTCTTTCCGGCGTGAATGGGTCCACTGCGCGCGGGTTGAGTGTATTGTAGGCGGTAAAGCCGCCTGATTTTATCCCGCGGCTATAGGATGTATATAACAGGATATCCTTAGTGGGCTTGATATTGAGGCCAATCTTGCCGCTAACATTGTCGGAGTTCAGATCTCGGTTTTCCAGCGTCCCATCGACCGCGCCATTGGCGAAGTTGAGCGCGCCAAAACCGGTTGCAAAAGTGCCGAGGTCACGAAGGCGGCGTTTTTCGTCCTCATAACGGATGCCTGCAACAACGGTGATCCTATCGGTGACGTTGAAGTCTGTATGCAAGTAAGCTGCGAGCGTGCGGACATCTTGTTTGTAAGGCGTGGTGACGGCAAAGCCGGGACCGAAGCTTGCCACAAAATCGGACTGATAGACTTCGTTCAAATCTTCATCGGCGTAATAGAGCCCGCCGACCCAGTGCAAACGATTTGCAGTTTCGCCGCTGAAGCGCAGCTCGTGAGACATAACCTCAATACTGCTCTGAAAGAAAACGCCGGCGGCGCCAGTCGTTAGTGCATCCCAATCGTTGAATTCTTTTCGGTTCAAGGTTTCGAAGGAACCGATATAGGTGAGATCGACGTCGCCGAGCACGGCGCCCAGCGTTAGGCTTGCGCCCCAACCTTCATTGTTGCGGAACGGGTGCTGGCCGGCGTCAAAATCGACCAGCGCCGCGAACTCATCGGACGAGCCAAAACTGGTCTCGCGCCGTCCCGCATGTGCGGGCGCACCGAACACGGACGGGTTGAACAGCTGCAAGCCAAGCCCGTCGGAATCATCGATAAAGCCGTGAATATTGATCAGCGCTTCAATGTTTTCCAATAAATCGACGGCAACAAGGCCGCGCAGCGCATATTTCTCCGCATCGCCGATTTCCTCGCCGGTCTCGCGGTTGGTTTGCCAGTCCCCGCCATGGGCGCTAGCGCCGGACAGCCTGATGCGGACGGTCTCACTCACCGGGCCGGAAATAAATCCTTCCGTATCAACCCGGCCGAAACGCCCGCCCTCAACCACCAGGCCGGCGTGAAATTCATCGGTCGGTCGCGCGGATATGACCTTAATCGCGCCGCCGGTTGTGTTGCGGCCATAGAGCGTGCCCTGCGGTCCACGCAATATTTCGACGCGGTCGACATCGAACAACACCCCCTGCGTCATAACCGGAACCGGAAACGCGACATCGTCAACATAGATGCCGACGGTTGGCGCATTCAACGTTGCATAGTCGCGAAACCCGACGCCACGAATGGAATAGCTCGGCTGGCCGCCGCCAAACTGACTCTCAATTTCGAGGCTGGGCGTGAAATTCTCCAGCCCGTTCAGCGTATCGACACCAAGCGCGATCAGTTCATCACCGCCGAGCACGGTGAGAGCGACGCTGACATCTTGCGGAGACTGCTCGCGACGGAGTGCTGTCACGGTGATCACGTCTCTTGTCGCCGGCGCCGCAGCCTGCGTTTCGTTTTGCGCAAAGGCGCAATTGCACATTAGACCGCTCACCAAAGCGGTGCAGCTCATCAGGTTTTTCATGGGACGTCGCTCAACTTTATCGGGTTACAAAGTGCGTTGGGAGCATTTTTCTCGCTGCCGCAGCGCTTCGACCGGTTGCGACGGCGCACCCTATAGCGTTCATTTTTCTCGACGCCAGGGCGATCCCGGTCCGCGCTCTGACACCCCATGGTCTTTCGATAGGGGCGGCCATTTTTCTTGGCGGCGAGCGCTATCCGTTACGCAGGCTAAGATCTAGCGCAAAATCCGCGCGCACTCAACCCAAACCTCCGGGTAGGGAGGCTTGCTATGCGGCGCAACGCCGAGCCTATAGATGGCGCAACTATCGCCGCCGCTAGCATATTCACAATGTCAAAGAGCCCGCACAGACGAATTCGCATTCCCTGCGCATGAACGCTGAAAGAGCCTGCTGGGTTTTGCGATGCCTTTTGTGAGCCATCGCCTGTGAGATAGGCCGCATTTCGACGTTGGGGAGAGTGTAAGGGCGCCTAATGCCGTGAGGATAACTTTTCACCAAATATAGGTTTTATGGCCAACTGCCCTCTCAGGGTTGTGAAATCGAAGATTCGATTCGTGTTGAGGTTGTGCGGATTTGAATGTTTTTTGGAAGGAAGAGCCCCCTCCGTCAGCTTCGCTGACACCTCCCCCGTTGTCACGGGGGAGGAATTACGTTGAGCCTGGTGCAACCAAATTCTTTCCCCGCTTGCGGGGGAAGTGTCAGCGGAGCCGACGAAGGGGGCTGTTACAGCGAAGTAAAAATTGCGACGTAGACAGGAAGGCCCTACCTCAAAAACCGCACCACAGCATGTGCAAAAGCTTCCGGCTGGTCCCATTGCAGCGAGTGCGCGGCGTTGGGCAAAATTTCAACCCGGTGGTTCTTCAGGGAACGGAAGTTTTCCGCAATCATCTGCGGGGAAAACAATAAGTCGCCTTCACCGGCGAGAATAAGTGTTTCGGTTTCTATCTGCGCGGGCAGGGCGCTGGCGTCGTATGCGCGCAGCGCATCGACTTGCCGGCGCATATCGTCGGGGGTTTGGGCGTGAGGGTAAGCTTTGGCCATGGCGATGGCGGCGCTCACAGCGGCCTCGCTTTCAAAAAACTCCGGGTGAAACAGCCAGTGGAAGAATGCACGGTACCACACCTCTTCCGGAACGCCGGCCTCGCGCAGGCTGACCAGCGTTTCTATGACC
This sequence comes from Hyphococcus sp., assembly GCA_021776455.1. Classification (GTDB taxonomy): domain Bacteria; phylum Pseudomonadota; class Alphaproteobacteria; order Caulobacterales; family Parvularculaceae; genus Hyphococcus. Next base: position 29,842 of record JAJFFX010000063.1, read on the forward strand.
GAGCGCGCACGTGGAGGGACCGCCGGCGTTGTCGCGGACAGGATAAGCCGCCGCAATCTTTCCGGGCGCCGCGCGGCGATGGCCATGGCAATGACCCCGCCCATGGAATGGCCGAGCATATCCGTTTGTTCAATTCCAAGATGGTCCAGTAAGGCGATAATGTCGTCAGCCATCGCCTCAAGCGTTACCGCGTTATCTTTCGTCCGTGTTTGTCCGCAGCCGCGATTGTCGGGTAGGATTACTTTGGCGTGCGGCGTTAGGAAGGGCGTTGCCGGCGCCCAACTGGCGCCGTCGCTGGCGAGCCCGGAGATCAGGACAAGTGGCTGGCCCTCGCCGACAACCTCATAATAGAGAGATATTTCGTTTACCGACAAGTCCGGCATGATTATTGGATACCCGGCAGGTTGAGGCCATGTTCCGCCGCACAGTCTTTTGCGATCTCGTATCCGGCATCGGCATGTCTCATCACGCCGGATGCCGGATCATTCCATAACACGCGTTCAATGCGCCGCGCGGCGTCGTCTGTACCGTCAGCGACGATCACCATGCCGGCATGTTGCGAAAAGCCCATGCCGACGCCGCCGCCGTGATGTAACGACACCCATGTGGCGCCCGAGGCGCAGTTGAGCAGCGCGTTCAATAAAGGCCAGTCGGAGACCGCATCCGAGCCATCAAGCATCGCTTCGGTCTCGCGGTTTGGCGAGGCGACGGATCCGCTGTCCAGGTGGTCGCGGCCGATAACGACGGGGGCGGATAATTCGCCGGATTTCACCATCTCGTTAAAGGCAAGCCCCAGCCGATGGCGTTGGCCGAGCCCTACCCAACAGATGCGCGCGGGCAGGCCCTGAAACGAAATTCGCTCGCGCGCCATGTCAAGCCAGTTGTGAAGGTGCGGGTCGTCCGGGATCAGCTCTTTGACCTTGGCGTCGGTTTTGTAAATATCCTCCGCATCGCCAGAGAGCGCCGCCCAGCGGAAAGGGCCAATGCCGCGGCAGAACAATGGCCGGACATAAGCCGGCACGAAGCCCGGAAAATCGAACGCATTTTCCAGTCCTTCTTCCTTGGCGACCTGGCGAATATTGTTGCCATAATCGAGGGTCGGCACGCCCGCATGCCAGAAATCCAGCATCGCCTGAACATGGATTTTAATCGATGCGCGCGCGGCGCGTTCCACCTCTTCCGGCGCGGTCTCGCGTTTTTCCCGCCACTGCGCCATCGTCCAGTCTTGCGGAAGGTAGCCATTGCGAACGTCATGGGCGGAAGTCTGGTCGGTGACGATATCCGGTCGCGATTGAGGATTGTCTTTAGCGCGGGATGCCAGTTCAGGAAAAATATCGGCGGCGTTGCCGAGAAGGCCGACAGATTTCGCCTCGCCGGCGGCCGTCCAGTTTTTGATCATCGCCAACGCCTCATCGAGGCTCGTCGCCTTGGCGTCGACATAGCCAGTGCGGAGGCGAAAATCGATGCTCTCTTCGTTACATTCAACCGCGAGGCACGACGCGCCCGCCAACACGGCGGCCAGCGGTTGCGCCCCGCCCATGCCGCCGAGACCGGCGGTCAATATCCATTTGCCTTTAAGCCCGCCGCCAAAATGTTGGCGGCCGGCCTCCATGAACGTTTCATAGGTGCCCTGAACAATCCCCTGGCTGCCAATATAAATCCATGAGCCCGCCGTCATCTGGCCGTACATCATCAGGCCTTTACGGTCGAGTTCATTGAAATGATCCCAGGTCGCCCAGTGCGGCACGATATTGGAGTTGGCGATCAGTACGCGCGGCGCGTCTTTATGAGTTTTGAAAACGCCGACCGGCTTGCCCGATTGCACCAGCAGGGTCTCGTCGTCATTTAACTCTTTCAACGACGCGACGATTTTGTCAAAATCATTCCATGTCCGCGCGGCACGTCCGATCCCACCATAAACCACCAGCTCATGGGGATTTTCTGCAACATCCGGGTCGAGATTATTCATCAGCATACGCATTGGAGCCTCAGTGACCCAATGCTTGGCGGTGATATCTGATCCGCGCGGCGCGCGAACGATACGGGCGTTTTTGCGGGGGTTAGTCATGTGCAAATCCTTAAGTGTTCTTTTTTGCCATTGCCGGGTTGATGGCGCCCATCCGTCAATTTCTAGCAATCCAGTCTGGATTACCGGGTTAAACCCGGTGATGACACAATTGCAGATGTAGACTCTTGTAAGGCGCCGCTTTTGATTAGCTCGCCGGCCTTCTCCATATCATGGGCCATGAACCTATCTTCTTTAAGCGCGGGTATTTTCTCCCGCAACTTCGCAATCACCCCTTGCAGCGTTGGGCTTGTCTTTAGCGGTTTGCGAAATTCTACCCCTTGCGCCGCCGTTAAAAGTTCGATGCCGATGATCTGCGCGAGGTTTCGGTTCATATCGATCAGACGTCGCGCGGCGTGACACGCCATCGACACATGGTCTTCCTGATTGCAGGATGTTGGTGTGGAATCGACTGAACAAGGCGCGGCGCGGTGTTTGTTTTCTGACATCAGCGCGGCGGACGTCACCTCGGCGATCATGAACCCGGAATTGACGCCGGGGTCCGGCGTTAAAAACGCCGGCAATCCGTAGGACAAAACGGGGTCAACCATTAGCGCAATGCGCCGTTGCGCGATGGAGCCGATTTCAGCAATTGCGAGCGCGATCAGGTCTGCCGCGAAGGCGACCGGTTCAGCATGAAAATTGCCGCCGGAAAGGATTGAGCCGTCGGCGAACACCAGCGGGTTGTCGGTTGCGGCATTGGCCTCAATCTGGAGCGTTTTGGCCGCCTGGCGCAACAGGTCGATGCAGGCGCCCGTCACCTGCGGCTGGCAGCGGATGCAATAGGGGTCCTGCACGCGCTCATCATCGTCGCGATGGCTTTCACGGATTTCCGACCCAGCCATGATCGCACGGAGAAAATGCGCCGCATCGATTTGGCCCTGATGGCCGCGCACGGCATGGATCTCATCGCGAAACGGCGCCGCGGAGGCCATGGCCGCATCGGTCGATAAGGCGCCAGTGACTAGGCTTGCATGCATCGCGCGCCAGGCGTCGAACAGGCCGACCAACGCCAATGCGGTTGAAACCTGCGTGCCGTTGATAAGGCCAAGGCCTTCCTTTGGACCGAGCACGAGCGGCTTTAACCCGGCGCCGGCAAGCGCATCTTTCGCCGGCATGCGCGCACCGTTAAACCACGCCTCGCCTTCGCCGATCATCACGGCGGCCATATGCGCGAGCGGCGCCAGATCGCCTGATGCGCCAACCGACCCCTGGCCGGGGATCACCGGTGTCACACCACTGTCCAGCATCGCTTCGATCTGAGTGATAATTTCCATACGGACGCCCGATACGCCGCGCCCGAGAGAAATTAATTTCAGCACCATGATCAATCGCGCGGTCTGAATATCGAGCGGGTCGCCAACGCCGGCGCAATGAGAAAGGATGAGGTTGCGCTGAAGAGTTTCAACATCGCCTGCATCGATGCGCCGATTGGCGAGCTTGCCAAAACCGGTATTGACGCCATAAACCGGGTCCGCACCAGTAGCCGCCTGTTCGATGGTGGCGGCTGATGCGTTGATGGCGTTGTGGCAACTTTTGTCGAGCGTAACCGCCACGCCGTTGCGATAGACCTCTTCTAGCGAGGCCAAGCTGACCTCTCCGGGGTTTACAATCATTCTGTTTCGCCTGCAAAAATTCTCGTTTTCAGAGGGTTATAGCCAATATGATAGGCAAGGGCGGAAGGCGCCGATAGGCACCAGATTGCCAGATCCGCGAATTTCCCCGCCGTGATCGTACCGGTCTCGTCCGCCAGCCCGAGCGCGGCGGCAGCCTGGCGGGTGACGCCGGCCAGCGCCTCCTCCGGGGTCAGGCGAAATAGCGTGCACGCCATGTTCATAGCCAGCAGCAGCGAGGTCATCGGCGACGTGCCGGGATTGCAGTCGGTGGCGACCGCCATTGGAACATCGGCCGCCCGCAACGCATCGACCGGCGGCAATTTTGTCTCGCGCAGATAGTAAAAAGCGCCCGGTAATAAAACGGCGGCGGTTCCAGCCTTCGCCAGTATCCGCGCATCAGCATCCTTTAGATATTCAAGATGGTCCGCTGACAGAGCGTCATATTGCGCCGCAAGACGGGCGCCGCCGAGGTCGGATAATTGTTCCGCATGCAGCTTAACCGGCAGGCCGAGCATCTTAGCTGTTTTGAAAACACGCTCGATTTGTGCGGGCGAGAACCCTATCCCTTCACAAAAACCATCGACAGCATCGACGAGCCCTTCCTTTTGCGCCGCCGGCAAAATATCGCTGCAGACATGGTCGATATAATCATCGCCGCGGCCGGCATATTCCGGCGGCACGGCATGGGCGGCGAGGAATGTCGTTTTGACATGGATGCGTCGCGCCTCGCCAAGACTGCGGGCGGAGCGCAGCATTTTTAACTCGGTTTCAAAATCCAACCCGTAGCCGGATTTGATTTCAATCATCGTCACGCCTTCTGCGATCAACGCGTCAAGCCGCGCCAGCGCGGTCTCGGTCAGTTCCGACTGGCCGGCAGCGCGCGTCGCCTTGACGGTGGAGATAATGCCGCCGCCGGCCGTGGCGATCTCCTCATAGGATCTGCCGTTGAGGCGGGCCTCGAACTCGCCCGCCCGGTCGCCGGCGTAAACCAGATGGGTGTGGCAATCGATCAGGCCGGGGGTCATCAGTGCGCCATCAAGCAAGACGACCTCGCGGGCCAGCGTTTCAGGCGCCGCCGGTAAATCCGCAACGCCGCCCACCCAGGC
>JAJFFX010000064.1 GCA_021776455.1 Hyphococcus sp.
CCGACCGGAGGATTTTGTCGGTCTTCGATTTGACTTTTTCTTTTTGCAGCCTATGGACGGCCCCTCGCTCGGCGCCAACACCGCCGCAGCGGTCGATTATTGCAAACGCAATCCGCAATGGCGCCTCAGTGTCCAGACCCATAAAGTTCTGGGCATCGCTTGAGACAGTGACCATGCGGATTAAAAGAACGAGGCTCGCCATGCGCATCGTCAAGTCGATTAAATTCGACGCCGCGCACTTTTTAGATCATGACCCTGATGCACGGCCCTATGCGCGTTTGCACGGGCACTCCTTCACCATGGATGTCGAGATTGCCGGTAAAACGGACCCGGAGGCTGGCTGGGTGGTGGATTTCGGTGATGTCGCCGATGCTCTGGAAGATCTGCGCGAGGCGCTGGATCATCGCCTCCTCAATGAGGTCGAGGGGCTGGAACGCCCGACGCTAGAAAATATCTGTCGGTGGGCGGCGGCGCGGTTGAAACCAATATTTAAAGGCCTCAAACAGATCCGTGTATCGCGCCCGTCGAATGGCGAGATGTGTATTTTTGACGTTGAGGAATAGAGCAGCTATTAGTTTTCGGTGTCGCCATTCATCCGTGCAATGAGATATTGCGCATCACGACAATAATTCGCCGCTGCGCGGTCGGCTCTGCCAAGCGCGCGATCAAGCTCACTGAGCGCCTGGGTGATTTCTTCATAGGTGGCGAATGCATCGCGCGGCGGCGACAGGCCAAGGCCGCGCTCGCTGGCGTCAAGGCGCACGGGCGAGACGGAATAACGCGTAGTGCCGCCGAGATTGACATCAAGATGGCGCTGGCCTTTGCCGATCAAAATCGCAGCGCGCGGATCGGCCTGTTCTATGGTGTAATCAACCGACAGGCGCAACTCGTCATAATGTTCGGCCAGCAAGGCGCGGCCGCCGGCGTCTTCGATATCTTTGGCGGATATGGCGACTTCGCAAGCCTGTTCCAGCGTGTCGCGTATGCGGTCGATGGCATAGAGCGCGGCTTCAATTGCGCCGAGCGCGGCGCGCACCGGATCTTCTGTGTCAGTCTCGACCGGGGCCTCAACGATTATTGCCGGCTTGCGCAAGGCGCGATCGACCCCACTGGCGACGTCCATCTGCGGCGCGACGTCCTTGTCTTTGTCATCTTTTTTTCTGCCGAGCCAGCCGGCGAGCGGGCTACGCTTGGCGGGTTTACCCTCGCCGGGTGATTTTGATGTTGCAAACGCCACGCGGCCCCGCTCCTTCGAATACCAGTATTGAAGGTCAGACTACGCTCTATGGTTTTTAGGCGGCGTTAAACAAATGGTTAAATTTTATCGACCCGCCGTAGGGTCTGGCGTAGCGGCGGGCGCGCCCTTAATCGTCGTTCGGCGGCTAAAGCGGCCGCCCTCAACCAGCCAGCCGGCCAATAACGCTGCGGCGATGAGCACCAGCCAGGCCAAAGGCGGCGCTAGCGATTTATCTTTAATATTGTCGATACGTGCTGCTTTGCGTGCAACCACGCCCGCCCAATCTGCGCCGCCGCGCGCCGCGCCGCCGCTGACCTTGCGAATGGATGGCGGCGTGGCTTTGTCGCTGCTGCGGATTGAAAATACCCTGCCGCCAGAAGCTTGCGTCAATGGCGCCAGCGGTTTGCGGTTTGAAACCACATCGACAAATTCAGTCGCCGCCTCAAGGCCGACAGCGCCGACTGCGAAGAGTTCACCGGAGCGGGCTCGATAAAGTCCGCGCGGCGCTTTTTCAATGCGTGCTTCATAAAGCCCGGGCGAAGTTTCAGTTAGGGCGTAGTCTGACTGTACTCCATCCGGTGACGTGACGGCGACCGCGGGCGCAGTCTCGTCCATGGTCCGGCGGCGGATCATCAGCGCTTCTCCCTCGCCGGTCAGCGACAACGCCTCTTCTTCAAGTTCGGGCTCTTTCATCAGCCAATGGGCGATGCGCCGCAACAATTCCGCATGGGGCCCGCCGCCGTCAAAGCCGCGCGCCCACAACCACACATGATCGGACAACAACAGCCCGATGCGGCCTTTGCCGACGCGGTCCAGAATGAGGAGCGGGGTCTCGTCAGGGCCGGAGAGAAGCGTCTGACCGCGGAGTTGCGTGACCTGCATGATCCGCAGCCAGCGGCCCCAGAAGCCTTGTTCGGGTAAGTTGTCGGTCACCGGATGGCGCTTGCCAAGGTCGGTGATGCGCGGTCTGTAAGCGCGTTCAACGGCGCTGCCGGCTGGGATGGCGGGAAGAATAAAGGAGAGGTTTCGCCTTGAGGCGAGGCTGCGCGCGCCATTATATTCCGGCCCCGCGGCAATCAGAATACCGCCGCCTTGCTCTACATAGCGGGCGATATTGTCGAAGTGAAAAGAATCCAGCACAGCGCGATAGGTGTAGCGGTCGAAAATCAGAAGGTCGAATTGCGTGAGTTTGTCGATAAAAAGTTCGTTCTGCGGAAACTGGATCAGCGCCAGTTCCGAGACCGGCGTGCCGTCGTTTTTGTCAATCGGCCGCAGAATTGTGAAATGAACCAGATCGACAGCCGGGTCGGATTTTAAAAGGTTGCGCCACACCCGCTCGCCCGGATGCGGCTCACCGGAGATTAACAAAACCCGCAAGCGGTCGCGAATGGCGGTGATCGGCAGGACGGCGATAGTGTTGCGCGTGGTTAATTCGCCGTCGCGCGAGGCGACTTCCAGCTCGACAATGGTGCGGCCGGGCCGGTCAAGCGGCGTGTCAAAGCTGGCCTCGACGCCGAACGGCGCAGGCTGGCGCAAAACCTCCTCACCATTGATGCGCAGGACGACGATGGCGGGGGCGGTGTTTTCAATGATGGTCTCATCGGGTCCCAGATCATCAATTCGGAACGAGACTCGCACCGATTGCCCGACAATGCCGTAGCGCGGCGCATTGATGAGCGTGATTTTGCGGTCACGCTCGGCTTTGCGCCCCGTCAGCAGGAGATGCACCGGCGCTTCAATCCCGAGCGGCGGGCTTGCCTCTTGTGCATCCGCCGCCTGGCCGTCAGTGATGATGAAAACACCGCCAAGGCGCGCGCGCGGCGTGTCAGCGATGGCCGATTTCAGCGCCGCAACGGTCCGGGTTTCCTCGGCGCCGTCAAACGCAATGACGCGCGGCTCGACGCCGCCAAGGGCGGAGATTGCGGCCTCTACTGTCTCCGCAGCCTGTGCGGCGATGACATTGCGCCCATCGAGCGACTGGCTGGCGCTTTCATCGACCAGAATGAGGACAATGTCATCGAGCGGCGTTTGCTCCGCCACGCGGATCAGGGGGTTCAACAACAGCGCGAACAATCCCGCAATCGCAATGGCGCGAAAGACGCCGCCTTTCCAGCTCATCACCAGGCTGACCCCGGCGATAGCCGCAGCGATGATCGCGGCGACGACAAGCGCCCAATTGGCGAGGAAGGGATCGAAGACGAGGGTCATCTGCCGAGCCGCTCCAAGAGGATCGGCGTGTGGACCTGATCCGATTTATAATTGCCGGTGAAGGCCACCATGACGATATTGACCCCGGCGCGATAAGCAAACTCGCGCGCGCGTTCTCCTCCTTGGCCCATCGGTTTGACCGGACGGCCAAGGAAATCGCTCGCCCAGGCGCCGGCCCAGTCGCGCCCGCCAATGATCAGCGGCGTGACGCTATCGTTTGCGCCGCTGGTTTGCGCCGCTACCCAGACCGGGTTGTTGTCGAGCCGGCCGGGCAAATCGTTGAGCAAATAGAACGACCGGGTCAAAACATGGGTCGCGTCGACTTCGATCAGCGGCGGCGTATTAAGCTGTGAAAGAATGCGTTGCAAACCCGCCGCCTCTGGTGTTGAGCCAGCGCCGATGGCACGCTCGTCGTCGCGCGTATCAAACAGGATCAGCCCGCCGAAGCGCATGAAGTTTTCAATATTAGCAAGCGCCGTCTCAGTCGGCGCCGCTGCGCCTGCAACCACTGGCCAATAAAGAAACGGATAAACCGAGAGATCATCCGTTTCCGGATTGACACCGGCCGGCGGCCCGGGTTCGAGCGCGGTGCGGCGGTAAAGCTCGCGGCTGAGCCCGGCTAGGGCTTGCTCGGAAAGCTTGTCCATCGCCGGATCGCCAGTCTCTACAAAGGCAAGCCTTGTGGTCAGCGTCGTCGCCATGGTCTGGGCGTCGATTTCCGGATCGAGCGGTTGCGCGCGCGCATCTGGCGGCGCCAATGGCGTCAGCGCCATCGATGCGATGATGGCGGCGGTCGCGATACGGCCAAGACGAAACCTTCCTGCGAGCATCAGCGTGACCAGCCCGTCGATCAACAATAATGCCAGCGCCGCCGCAAACAGGGTCGGCCCAAGCCGCCGCGGCGGATCGCCAGCGTAAGCTGCGTGCGTAATGCCGTTCACTTCCAGCGGCGCAAACGCGGTTTCGGCGGTGATAACATTGAGCGCCAGCGGCGCGTCGGGCTCACCGTAAAATCCCGGACGGCGGTTTGGCCCGGCCGGCTCGTTAAGCTCCGCCGCAGTGAGCGCCGGGTCTGTATCGCGCGGCCGTTGAAGTCTTGCAAAACCATCCAGCAGACGTAAAGGCGGCTGGCGTGCGGCTGCGTCGCCGTCGGCGCTATCGGGGCCAAGGGTTGAAAGGTAGATCAGCCTACGCAGCATATCTCCAAAGATGCCGGAGACGGGCAGGTCCGACCATTGCGGCGTTGCCGTAACGTGAAACAAGACGATAACGCCGGCGCCAAAGCGCTGCCCGGTCACTAGCGGGGTTCCGTCTTCAAGCCGCGCCCAGCTGCGTGTGGTGGTCTCGCCACCAGGCTGGGCGAGGATCTGTTGACGGACAAAAACATCGTCGGGAGGGGCGAGGCCCGCAAACGGGCTGTCGGCTGGAAAGGCATCGAGCCGTTGCGGCGTTTCCCAGGTGAGCGCGCCGCCAAAGGCGCGGCCGCCGCCGCGTAACACCACGGGCAAGAGCGGCGGCGTGCGGTCTTGCGCCGCCTCAGCCAGCACCGGCCCGGCAAAGCGAATGAGAACGCCGCCTTTTTCAACCCAGCCGGACAGCGCGTCGATATCGCCGGCGCGCATGGCGGCGACATCATCGAGGATAATCACCGATGCATCCGAGGCGACAATGGCGCCCAGCCCATCGGTTAGGAACTCTGCATAAGGATTAAGGGATTGCTGCAAATAGTGAGCGCCGGCAAGAAGATTGTTGCGCGCCGGGCGCGCCTCGCCAACCAGGCCAATTAAGGCGCGGCGCGTGCGCGCATCGATTAACTGAACCGCGCCGGCAGAGACCGAATTGTCTATACGCACCGAACCGAGTTCATTGCGTAGCGCCAATGGCAATTGCGCGGTGACATCGACTTCGGTTTGGCCTTCGTCTAGCGCGACATTGATGCGCGCAAGCTCGCGTCCGTCGCGCGCGGAGGCCACGAATGCGCCCTCCCAGGCGTCATTGCCGCTCAACCGTTCAATGCGAAACGCTGGTCCTGCAGGGGTCGCCGCCAGCGGCCGCAGGATCGGCGCGGGCCGGGCCGGATCGGTCAGCAACACCACATTGCCGCGTTGACGCAAGGCGTCGACGAAGGCCTGGTCATCGCTGCCGGCGAGGCCGTCGGAGAGCCAGCGGATTTCCCAGCGCTGGTCTGTTCCATTGTCGGCGGCAAACTGATCCAGCGTCTCCATTGCGCCGGCGCGATCACTTGCCCAGGGCTGGGGCGTGAGCGTGGCCGCCCGCGCTCGCGCTTCCTGCCCGGTAAGGGGAGCGACCACTAACGGCGTGCGCCTCGGCGCGGTGGTGAGGATAAGCACCGAACGGTCCGATTGTGCCGCCTCGGCGCCAACCCGTAGCATCTCGTCGCGGCGCGTATTCCAGTTTGCCGCCGCCGCCCAGCTGTCATCTATGATCAGCGCGATGGGGCCGCCGCCGGGTGCTGCGGGCGGCGCATTCAAAACCGGCCCGGCAAGGCCGGTGATGATAATCGCCACGAGCAACAGCCTGAGCAACAATAACGGCCAGGGCGTGCGATCCGGCGTTTCGTCTTTTGCCGTCAATTGCCGCAAAATGATGAATGCCGGAAACCGGGCCTGTTTTGGCGAGGGCGGTGTCGCCCGCAATAAAAACCAGACCAGCGGCAGAGCAACCAGTGCTGCAAGAATGAAGGGGGAGGTGAAGGAAAGTGCGCCCACGGATTATTGGGCCCAGCTTCGAGCATCGCCAAGCGCGGCAAACAGCGCAAGCAGAGCGGTTTGCGCCGGCCGGTCGGTGCGATGACTGATGAAGGTCCAACCGGCCTTGCGGGTCAGCGTCGCCAGAGCGTCCCGGTGGGCGTGGAATTTTGCCCGGTAGTTTTTTGCGAGCGCGCCGGTCTCGCCAAAGGTCAACCGGTCATTGCTTTCAAGGTCGTGGAATTCAACCCGCCCACGAAACGGGAAGTCTTCTTCCGCAGGGTCGCAAATCTGCACCAGCGCGCCCCGCGCTCCGGCCGCCGCCAGCGTCGTGACGGTGTTTTCAATGGCGCCGGGATCGGTGAAAAAATCACTGATCATCACGACGCGGGCGCCAGGCGCAAGCTCAGCCGACGCTGGCGAGGGCGCGGCGTCGTCAAACTGGGTTACATGTAGGGCCTCGAGAATACGCGACGGCGCGGCGCGGCCGTGAAACGGACGGCGCCCTTCACCCAGGAGGCCGATGCGCTCGCCGGCCTGTGACAACAAGATCGCCAGTGCGGTCGCCAAAACATCCGCACGCTGTCTTTTTGTCGGCGTCATCTTTGTTGATGCATAATCAAGTGATCGCGAGGGATCACGCCACAGATATACCGCCGCCGCCGCCTCCCACTCGTTTTCGCGAACATAAAGCCGATCGGCGACGCGTGCGGATTGGCGCCAATCAATGGCCGATACCGGATCGCCAAACGCGTAAGCGCGATGTTGCCAGAATGTCTCGCCAGGCCCTGCACGGCGGCGTCCATGCAGCCCAGAGGCGACAGTCTGCGCGATGTGTGCAGCTTCCACGAGCAGCGCCGGAAAAAAAGCGGCGGCCTCTTCGGCTTGGCGCCTGACGGAGATTGCGCTTTGGTCTTCTGTCATCAGCGCGGCTGTGTCCTTGTTTACGCTTTACTCAAAGTCGCTCAAAAGCTCATCGATAAATTGATCCGTATCGAGCCCTTCAGATCTGGCGGCGAAATTGAGCGCCATGCGGTGACGCAGAACCGGTTTTGCGAGCGCACGCACATCATCGAGCGACGGCGCGTGGCGTCCGTCAATTAACGCCAGCGCACGCGCAGATAATGAAAATGCCTGACTAGCGCGCGGTCCCGGCCCCCATGCGACAAGTGATTTGACCCGTGCGCTTGCGCTTTCATCGGGGCGTGCTGATCGCACCAGTTTTAAAATCATCTCGACGATTTGTTCGCCGATTGGCATCTCGCGCACCAGCGCCTGCATCTCGATCAGGTCAGCGCTGGTCATCACGGGCTCAATCTTTCTAGTCTCCATGCCGGTGGTCTCGCCCAGCATGCGCCGCTCCGCTTCAAGGTCCGGGTAGCCGACATTGATCTGTAACAAGAAACGGTCAAGCTGGGCTTCGGGCAGCGGATAGGTGCCTTCCTGCTCAATCGGATTTTGCGTGGCGAGCACATGAAACGGTTGCGGCAGATCGTGGCGCGCACCGGCGACGGTGACGTGGTGTTCCTGCATCGCCTGCAACAGCGCCGACTGGGTGCGCGGCGAGGCGCGGTTAATTTCATCGGCCATCAACAACTGACAAAAAACCGGCCCGGGAATAAACCGGAATTCCCGGGTTCCGTCGGCGGCTTGTTCAAGCACTTCCGAGCCCAAAATCTCGCCGGGCATCAGGTCCGGCGTGAACTGCACGCGCTTGGCCGATAGGCCCATCAAGTCTGCGACAGATGTCACAAGAAGTGTCTTGGCAAGCCCCGGTGCGCCGACCAATAACCCGTGCCCGCCAGCCGCCAATGTCGCAAGGCAGAGCTGGATCACCTCTTCCTGCCCGAAAACCACCCTGGAGAGGCTATCTTTTGCGCGTGACAGGTTCGCGGCTATCTGTTCAAATTTCCGTAAGACAGTCGCATCGGGCGTCGGGTCGGTCATAGGGGCAAATGTCTCTTTTTCCGTGGTTATTTTCAATATCATGGGTCATTGCCGTGTTAGCAACCGCTTGGCAAGAAAACCGAACGGATTGTCGCAAAACTCTTGCCTCTTGCGGCCAGGGGCCCATTTTCTTTACGGTACTGTCATAGTTCCGGCTCACGATTGCTTGATATGGTTGAGGGTGGCGGGTCAGCAACTATTTGAGTTACTTAGTGCGCTCGATGTTCAGCGTTTGGTCTGTAGAAAAAGGGGCAGTTTGTGTCTGATAATGAATCTAATTTCACCGTCTGGGGCTTTATCAAAGGCGCCGGCAAATTGATAATCGGCTTGTTGCTACTGGTGCAGGGGCTGATTGGCCTGGTGGTGATGCTGCTTTTTGTTGGCGTATTAGTCTCTGTCACCAACGGTATTGCCGGCAAGGGCGAAAAAGTTTCCATTTCGATTCCGGATGCCGCAGCGCTGCACTTGAACCTTAATGGGGTGCTTGTGGAACAGGCTGAAGACGTCGACCCGTTCGAGGTTCTGATCGAAGAGGCGTATGGCGTAAACAAGCCGTCCCAAATTGAGGTTCATGACTTGGTGCGGGTGATCCGCAAAGCCAAAGACGACAAGCGCATTACCGGCATCGTGCTTGATCTCGGCGCGCTGCAGGTATCGCCTTCAAGCGCCAGCAAAATCCACTACGTTGCAGCAGAGCTGAAGAAGTTCAAAGACAGTGGTAAGAAGCTTGTAGCGGTCGGCGATTTTTACAGTCAGGACCAATATCTTCTCGCGGCGACGGCTAACAAAATTATCATGAATGATAATGGCAATATCGTCATTTACGGCTATGGCCGCTATGGCACATTTGTTAAATCCTTCCTGGAGAAATTAAAAATCACAAGCCATGTTTTCCGTGTAGGGACGTTTAAGTCTGCTGTTGAGCCCTATTTACGAGATGACATGTCGCCAGAAGCCAAAGAAGCCAATAGAGCCTATCTTGGTGTTCTGTGGCGCGAATATATTAGCGCCATTGAGACCGCGCGCGGGCTGGATGCGGGTACGGTTGACAACTACGCCAACAATCTCGGCTCGATTATGGAAACCGTTGACGGCAGTTTCGCTAAAGCCGCGCTTAAAGTTGGTCTGGTGGATCAACTCTCCTCACGCGCAGAACAGAGCGCCTATCTCATTAGCGAGTTCGGAAAAGAAAAAGACGGCAAGTCCTATAGCCATGTGAACTTCCGGCGGTATCTGAGTTCTATTGAAGACGCTCATGACGGCGGCAACCCGAATATTGCTGTGATCACGGCCTCCGGCGTGATTGTCGACGGTGAAGCGCCGGCTGGTCAGGCGGCGGGTGGCGACACTATTGCGGCGCTTTTGAAAAAGGCGCGGCTGGATGAAGACGTCAAAGCGGTTGTTCTGCGTGTCGACAGCCCTGGCGGTTCTGCCTTTGCTTCCGACATTATTCGCGATGAGATCCTTGCGATCAAAGAGGCGAGCAAACCGGTTGTCGTTTCTATGGGATCGCTTGCCGCTTCCGGCGGATACTGGATTGCTGCTCCGGCTGATGAGATCTGGGCCTCGCCCACAACCATCACCGGCTCCATCGGTATCTTCGGCTATTTCAACACATTCGAAAACACCGCGGCAGAAGTTGGCGTATTCGTCGATGGCGTCGGCACGACAAACCTGTCTCCGATCCTGGCGACCGGTATCGGACCGCTGCCCGAAAGTATTGCTGATATAATCCAGCAGTCGATCGAATATGGCTATGATCGCTTCGTCACCATCGTCGGCGAGGGACGTGACCTCGATAAAACTTATGTCGATTCCGTCGGCCAGGGCCGTGTCTGGATCGGTGAGCGCGCTAAAGACCTGCGCCTCGTCGACAAGTTGGGCAATCTTGACGACGCTGTTGCCAGCGCGGCGAAAATGGCGGCGCTGGAGGAATATGACGTCGTCGATATGGTGGAGAAAAAGACGCCATTCGAACGCATTCTCGGCAATATGTCGTCGCAGGTTTTAGCGGCAAGCGGGCGTGAAGATAAAATTCGCAGCCGTCGCCAAGGCGCAGTTAAAACGCTGATTGCAAAGGCCGACGAACAACTCGCCTTCTTTGAGGAGTTCAATGACCCGAATGCTGCTTATGCGCGGTGCCTGGCTTGCGATTAGGGGGCTTGCGAATAGCGAGCTTGTGAATAAGCCACCAGCGCTATCGCGCGGCTATGAACTGAGATAAGAACCGGCGTCTGCGGAAGCGGCGCCGGTTTTTACTATGAAAGACTTACTGAGCTACGCAATCAAACTGGAAGGCGCGGGCGGCAAATCGTTGCCGCCGGTTCACAAATGGAATCCGGACTATTGCGGTGAGATTGACATCGTCATCAAGCCCGACGGCACATGGTTTCACGAAGGAACGCCAATTGGCCGGGCGCGGCTGGTGCGGTTGTTTTCAACGATTTTACGGCGCGATGGCGATGACTATTTCCTGGTGACGCCGGTCGAGAAGCTCAAACTGACGGTCGAAGATGCGCCCTTTGTCGGCGTTGCGATGCAGGTGGAAGGAACGGGTAACAGCCAAAAGCTGACATTTACTTCCAACGTTGGCGACACGGCGCTTGCCGGCCCCGAACACCGGCTTGTGTTTCGCAAACACGCGCAGACCGGCCAGGCAGCGCCCTATATCGACATACGCGCTGGCCTTGAGGCGCGCATTACGCGGGCGGTGTTCTACGACCTTGTCGAACTCGGCGAGAAGCGCCAGATGGACGGTGTAGAGATGTTTGGCGTTTGGTCCGGCGGCGTGTTCTTTGCCTTCGGGCCGGCAGATGAAATTTTTGAGTAGGTATTTAAAGTGATGAGTGTCGCTGGAGGCAGGCCGCGAATAGAAGAAATCAATTGGCGCGCGCGCATTACATCCAATCTTGAGCGGATGAGCGCGCAACGCGTGCGGGCGCTGTTCCGTGAAATCAACCCGCATCTTGTCGGCGACAAAATGTTTGAAAGCCGCTGGAGCGATATCCGAAAAGACGCAGCGGTGCTGGTGCCGATTATCAATCGCCCTGAAGGCGTGAGCATATTGCTGACGGTGCGGTCTCCCGATATGCCGTCCCACGCAGGCCAGATCAGCTTTCCCGGCGGCAAGGTTGAACCCGGCGACGCCTCACGCGTTGAGACCGCGTTGCGTGAAGCCCATGAGGAGGTCAATATTGAGCCCAGTAGCGTCGAGATCGTCGGGCAACTTGGCGTGCATGAGGGTGGTCTTGGGTTTTCGGTGACGCCTGTGGTCGGGATTGTTCATCCGCAAGCCGATATTCGCCCCTGTCCACGGGAAGTGCACGAGGTTTTCGAGGTGCCGCTCAATTTTGTCGCTGACCTTTCAAACCATGTTACCGAACAGCGCGAGCATAAGGGCGTTAAATATAATATGTTTGCCGCGCCCTATGGGCGATTTCATATTTGGGGTCTTACCGCTGGAATATTGCGGACTATGGCCGAAGTCTTACAAGATGAGTCGGACAATGACGGGGCGCTATGAGTGCGGATGAATTCATTCCCTTAACGGCGCGGCAGCGGACGCATTTTGACTGGCTTGAGGCGGCCTCGCTTAAAAAGGTGATTGCCGCGTTGGAATCAGTGGAGCCGGGCTCGGTAAGGTTTGTCGGCGGCTGTGTGCGCGATGCGCTGTTCGGCGATACGCCGAAAGACTTTGACGTTGCAACGACGCTGGCGCCTGACGGGGTTATGGCGGCGTTGAAAACCGCCGGGCTGGGTGTTGCGCCTACCGGACTAGCGCACGGCACGGTGACCGCGATTGTCGACCATCACGGCGTAGAGGTGACGACGCTGCGAGCCGATGTCTCTACAGATGGTCGCCGCGCCAGCGTAGCCTTCACGCGGGACTGGATGGTGGATGCGGGCCGGCGCGATTTCACCATCAATGCAATTTATCTGACGCCTGATGGTCAGCTCTATGATCCGGTTGCGGGGATTGCCGATATAGAGGCGGGGCGAGTGCGGTTTATCGGTGATGCGACGCGGCGCATTGCTGAAGATTTCTTGCGCATCCTGCGGTTCTTCCGCTTCACGGCGCGTTTCTCGGAACGCTTCGACGAACCGGGGCTTACCGCTTGCACAGCCCAAAGGGGAGGGATCGCACGGCTTTCAGCCGAGCGTATTGGCGCAGAATTTATGGCGATCTTAGCGCTGCCGCGCGCCGCGTTCGGGCTGAAGGCGATGCAGGACGCCGGCGTGTTGCGGGCAATCTGGGATGCGCCGGCGAATATTGATGCGGTTGCAAGGCTTAAAACTATCGTGCCGGAAGCGCTCGCGCCAGTGGTGTTGGCGGTGCTGTTTGGTGCGCAAGGGACCGGCGTTGGTGCGCGCTTGCGCCTTTCCAATGCGGAAAAGACGATACGCTCAAACACGCTCAAAGGTGCGGAGCAGATTGTGCTAAGCTTGCCGGATAAAGCTGTGCGCGGACTAATCTACCGGCTCGGGCGCGACGTCTTTCTGGATGCTGCCGCCGCAGCTTTTGCCCTGGAGCGGATCGACGAGGCCGCCCACACCCATGTTACTGCGCTCGCCAAAGCCTGGCAGGCGCCGAGCCTGTCGGTCTCGGGCCGCCATATTATCGATGCCGGCGTGCCGCCGGGTGCGGCGGTTGCGAGAATTCTTGAGGCGACCGAGACACAGTGGATTGCCGAAGACTTCCCGGAATCATCCCGGCTTATCGAGATTTTGGAAACACAAATCGCCGCCATGCGTGCCTGAAACGGCGTTGATTGCGCCGGCTCTCTTCTCATTGGGACAAATTACCGCCAAACCTATTTGACCTCGAGCGCTTTCGGCGATTTGATATAAAAAACAGGGACAGGGAGATAACCCCGATGATGGGACAAATGATGAATCGGCCGCTTTTGACGACCGATATCCTCAAACACGCTGTGCGCAATTTTCGCCATACCGAGATCGTGACGCGTACTGTGGAAGGGCCGATCCATCGCTACACGATCGCTGATTCGGCAAAGCGCATCGCCCAGCTCGCCAATGCGCTGGCCAATATGGGCGTCAAAAGCGGCGACCGCATTGGTGTCATCGGCTGGAACACCTATCGCCAGTTCGAGATGTACTATGCCGTCGGCGGTCTTGGCGCGGTGTTGCACACGATCAATCCGCGTCTCGGGCCGGATAATGCAGCCTTCGTCATCAATCACGCCGAAGACGATTACCTGTTTTACGACGCGACTTTCGCACCGCTGGTTGCAGAGCTGCGGCCAAAGCTCAAAACCGTAAAGGGCTATTTCGTTTTGACCGATGCCGATAATGTCGGCGACGCTGGCGAGTTTGCGTCGACCTATGATGAATTTATCGCCGGAGAGAGAGATGTCTTCGAGTGGCCGGAATTTGATGAAAATACCGCGGTCACTATGTGTTACACATCAGGCACAACCGGCGACCCTAAGGGCGTTGTATATTCCCACCGTGCGCTGGTGCTGCAGTCCTTCGCCGCCTGCCTGCCGATGGCGATGAATGTTATGGAGGGCGACACATTGCTCCCGGTGGTGCCGATGTTCCATGTGAACGCGTGGAATGTTCCCTATTCCTGTCTTATGGTCGGCGTGAAGCAGGTCTATCCCGGTCCGAAGCTCGACGGCGCAAGCCTCTACGAACTTCTTGATACGGAGAAAGTCACCTATTCGGCTGGCGTGCCGACGGTCTGGCTTGGCCTTCTCCAATATCTCAAAAAAACCGGCAAGGAGCTTCCCCATCTCAAAAAAGGATTATGCGGCGGCTCGGCGCTTCCTGAGGCGCTCATTCGCGGTTATGCGGATTATGGCGTTGAGTTGCAGCAGGGCTGGGGCATGACTGAAATGTCGCCAATCGGCACCGTTAATGTGCTGCCGCCAAGAATCAAAGCGCTGCCCGTCGATGAACGTATTCCCTATCAGCTAAAAGCCGGCAGGGCTCTGCCTTTTGTTGATATGCGGATCGTTTCAGAAGAAGGAGAGGTGTTGCCTCATGATGGCGAAGCCGACGGAAACTTGCAGGTGCGCGGCCCGTGGATTGTTGGTCAATATTTCAAGGTAGACAAACCCACCCTCACCGATGACGGCTGGTTTGACACTGGCGATGTGGCGATCATTGACCCGGATGGCTTCCTGCAAATCACCGACCGCTCAAAGGACGTGATCAAAACCGGCGGCGAGTGGGTCTCGTCCATCGATATCGAAAATGCGGCGCTGATGCATGAGGGGGTCGCGCAAGCCGGCGTCATTGGTGTTTACCATCCACGATGGCAGGAACGTCCGCTGTTGGTTGTGGTCAAGGCGGAGGGCGCCGATCCTTCACCGGATGAAATCAAGGAATTTTTAAAACCCAAGCTCGACAAAATCGCCTGGCCGGATGCGGTAGAGTTTGTCGACGAAATCCCCCTCGGCGCAACCGGGAAAATCCTGAAAACCGAGCTGCGCAAAATGTTCAAAGGCTATGAGCTGCCGGGCTGAAAACTGAGATTGTCCCGGCGGAGGAATTCAGATAGGCGTTTGCGGGCATACCCCAAATAGGCGGAGGCTTTTGGCGTGACGGGAAAACTGGCGGTTGTCTTTGGCGGATCAGGCTTTGTCGGGCGCAATACCGTGCGCGCGCTTGCTAAAAGCGGCTGGCGCGTGCGGGTGGCGGTGCGGCGTCCGCATCTGGCGCAGTTCTTACGTCCGATGGGCGCAGTGGGCCAGATTCAGCTCAAACAGGCCAATATCCGCCACCCCGCTTCAATTGCTGACGCGCTAGTCGGCGCCGATGCGGTGATCAATCTGGTCGGTATTCTTCACCGTGAAGGGCGCCAGCGCTTTGATGCGGTGCAAAGGGAGGGGGCCGCCGCAATTGCGCAGCTGGCAGGCGAGGCGGGCGTTGAAAATTTTGTCCAGGTCTCGGCGATCGGCGCCGACCCGCAAAGCGACAGCATCTATGCCCGCACCAAAGGCGAGGCGGAGGCCGCGCTGCGTAAAACCATCCCCTCTGCGACGATCATCCGGCCATCCATCGTCTTCGGACAGGAAGATAAATTCTTCAACAAGTTCGCCGCCATGGCGATGATGTCGCCGGTGCTGCCGTTGATCGGCGGCGGCAAGACGCGGTTCCAGCCGATTTATGTCGATGATGTCGCCGATGCGATCTGCGAAGCGCTAGTCCGTCCTGAAGCCAGGGGGCGTATTTACGAATTGGGCGGGCCGCGGATTTATTCGTTCAAAGAGCTTTTGGAATTGATGCTGCACGAGATTGGCCGCAAGCGGGCGCTTGTTCCCGTGCCGTTCCCGATTGCATCGATGATCGGCTTGGCCGGTGAGGCGGCATGTTATATCCCATTTATGGAGCCGCTGCTAACGCGTGATCAGGTTAGGCTGTTAAAGCGGGACAATGTCGTGGGCGCGGGCGGTGATGTTGCAACGCTTGATGATCTTGATATTCAGCCGCATACGGTGGAAGCGATTTTGCCGACCTATATGACGCCTTACAGAAAATACGGCCAGTTCACCGAACGGACTGCTTAGGCGTTTTTACAAACGGTCAACAAGAATGACCGCCCGTGCGTTCAATCGTCATGCAGGCTTTTGCGCCATAGGGCGCGGCGACCCGTTTTCACAATGGCTGGCGGCCTTGCCAAAGTGCAAAATGGGTCACTCATTTTGCCCTTTTGTATTGTACCCATCAGGATTGTTGCTCTGCCAGCGCCAGTGATCGGCGCACATTTCGTCGATGGTTTTTTCTGCACGCCAGCCAAGCAGCTTTTCCGCAAGCTTTGCATTGGCAAAAACCTCGGCGATGTCGCCCTCGCGGCGGGGCGCGATTTCATATGGGATATCGCGGTTGGAAGCGCGCTTGAACGCGGCGACCGCTTCGAGCACGGAATAGCCGGCGCCGGTTCCAAGGTTAATGTCCAGCGCGCCGCCACCCTCCAGCGCCGCCAGATAGTCGAGCGCCGCGAGGTGGCCACGGGCCAGATCGCTGACATGGATATAGTCGCGTATCCCGGTTCCGTCGCGCGTTGGGTAGTCGTCGCCGAACACCTTCAGTTTTTTGCGCCTACCAACAGCGACCTGAGCGATAAACGGAAACAGATTGTTGGGAACGCCGTTCGGGTCTTCGCCGATGCGGCCGGACGCGTGGGCGCCGACCGGATTGAAATAACGCAAGTTCACCATGCGCCAGGCGCCGTCCGCCGCCGCTATGTCTTTCAGCATGTTTTCTATAATCAGTTTGGTGCGCCCGTAAGGATTGGTCGCGCCGGTCTTCCCGGTCTCGTCCACAGGGCAATCATTAAGCTCGCCATAGACGGTTGCGGAGGAAGAAAAGACGATGGTTTTTGCGTTCGCCGCTTCCAGTGCGCGGATGAGCGTTAAGGCGGCGCCGATATTGGTTCGGTAGTACAGCGCCGGCTCGGCCACTGACTGGCCAACCGCTTTCAGCCCCGCCAGATGAATGGCGCTGTCGGCGCCAAAGGCTTTGACGGCGGCGATGACATCATCGCTATGGGCGGGGTCGACGAGGTCGCGCTCCAGCAATTCAAGATTGCCCGGCGCTAATTCTTTTATGCGCGCGAGCGCTTCAGACTGCGCATTGGAAAAATTATCGATAATCACATCCTCGCGGCCGGCGCCCCATAGCTCGACGGCGTCATGGCTGCCGATATAACCGGCGCCTCCGGTGACGACAATTTTTTGAGCCATAGGAATGTTCCGCCTACAAAAGGTGTTGGAGCCCGCGTTTTTTTAACTCTTCGACAATCGCCCGCACATCCTGCGCGTTGTCGCGGCGCGCCACCAGAACCGCATCGCCGGTTGCGACAATAATCAGATTGTCTACGCCGGCCGCAGCGATGAGCGGTCCGTCGCTTCTGATGATATTATTATCCGCGTTGACGCAAATGACATTGTCGCTTTTATCCTGCGAAGAAACCTCGCTCCAGCTGCCGATATCGGTCCAGCCGACATCGACAGGCGCGACGATGGCGGCCTTGTCGGTTTTTTCCATCACTGCATAGTCGATGGAATTCGACGGGCAGGCGGAAAATGCCGCCTCGTCAAGGCGCAAGGCGCCGTCAGACATTGCGCTTTTGTCAAGCGCTTGGCTTGCGGCGGCCATAATTTCCGGCGCAAGGCGCGCCATCTCGTCACGCATGGCGCTCGCTCTATAAAGGAATATCCCGGCATTCCAGTAATAGCGCCCATCTTTGATATATTGCTCGGCAATTTTACGGCTAGGTTTTTCTTTAAAGGCGGCTGCTTCGCACACAGACGGAAACAGCTGCTCGCCTGATTCGATATAACCATAGCCAGTGTGCGGGCTTTGCGCTTTGATGCCGAAGGTCACAATATTGCGGGCTTTTGCGGCCTTGGCGCCGAGCGCAACGGCGTGTCGAAACCCGGCGGCGTCGGGGATATGATGGTCTGCGGGCGCCAACAAGATAAGTGCGTCTTCGTCTCCGCGCGCGACCCAGGCGGCAGCGACTGCGGCGACAGCGGCGGTGTTGCGCGGGCAGGGCTCAAGGATAATTTCCGCTGGCTGGATGCCAATCTCGGCCAATTGCGCGGCGACAATGGGCCCGTGATTGGCGCCGCAGATCACCACCGGATCGCGATAGGCGTCGTCTTCTTTGCCGCAAACGCGCAAAGCAGTGTCTTGAAACATGGTGCGGCCGGTGACCAGCTTTAAAAACTGTTTTGGCAGCGCCTTGCGTGACATCGGCCACAAACGCGTGCCTGAACCGCCCGACATGATGACCGGTTGAATTTTCATAGCCGCTTACGCTCCGCAGTTTCAAAGCTTACAGTATCGGCGACAGCTTCAAATAAATGGTAAAGAATGCTGGCCGGTACGTCACGGGCCAGCGGCGCGCCGTTGGAGTCAAATTGGTCGCACCAAAGCCCTGTGACGTCTTGCGCGAGATAGCTTTCAAATAACATGTCGATGAGCGCGCCGGCGCGCGCCGCCATCGCCGGATCGCCGCGCCGGGCGAGAGTGATGGCGGCTTTGATATATTCGGTCTGCGGCCATAACCGCCGCGGGCCGGTCAAATTTTCACTGCCGAGGCGAACCGTATCCCGCAGGAAGCCGGCGCTATCGAGGCCGGTCTCCTCGGCGCGGCTGTAAAGGCGCGTCATCTGCGCGGTGCTGTCGGTTCCAAAAAGCGCATCGTAATTGCCAAGCAGCCAGACCCACTCCATCATATGGCCGGGCTCGATAAGGTCAGCTTTGTCAGTGCTAAGGGCGGAGAGATCATGGTCAAAAAATTCACGCAAGACGCCATGGCGTTGATCGTAGAAGACAGTCTCGAACAGTGCGTGAACTTGCGCAGCGTAATCGCGATAGGCGCTGTCGCCGGTGGCGCAGAACAGCGCCATGAAGGCTTCTAGCAAATGCATATGTGGATTTTGCCGTCGCGGCGTTTCGCGCTGGTCGCTTTCAAGCCAGCCGCCATGCGGGGATACAAGCTCATGGTTGAGAAAAGCGATGATGCGTTCAGCCAGCGCCAGGGCGCGTTTGTCTTGCGCCGCCTGCCATCGTGACGCGCAGGCGAGCAAGGCGAAGGCCTGATCATAGAGATCACGTCGCCCATCCAGAACCGTTCCGTCATCGGATAAATGATGAACGCAGCCGCGTGCGCCTTCATCGGGGCAGGCATTGGCGAGAAAATAATCAAACCCATCGGCGGCAAGCGCCTCGCTATCCTCACCCCAGCCGCATAGCGTCGCTTGCGAGAAGGTGTGGATCT
Organism: Hyphococcus sp.; assembly: GCA_021776455.1. Classification (GTDB taxonomy): domain Bacteria; phylum Pseudomonadota; class Alphaproteobacteria; order Caulobacterales; family Parvularculaceae; genus Hyphococcus. The sequence continues at coordinate 18,857 of JAJFFX010000064.1, forward strand.
GCCGCGCCTGAACCCGGACCCGTCGCGGCCGGCCGGTCACCGGGGCGCCAGTAAAATCTAGGCACTCATAAAAGCCGCCACGTCGGGCGTCGTAGCCTTGGGTGCGCCACAGCGCCAATGCGTCATCGCGAAACCAGCGCTCGAATGTCGATACGGACTGGCGCCACGCCGTCATAAGCTAGACTCTTTCCAAAAACCTGCCCATTCCGGTAAAGCGTTATGGCAGACCGGTCAAACCAATGTGGCTGACGCAGCGGTTTGGCGCTTAAGCGACGCCTTTGATCAGGTCTGCGGCTTTTTCGGCGATCATGATCGTTGGGGCGTTGGTGTTTCCCGACACCACAAACGGCATCACCGAGGCGTCGACGACGCGAAGACCGCTGACGCCGTTGACGCGTAATTGCGGGTCGGTCACGGCTTGTTTGTCGGCGCCCATCCGGCAGGTGCCGACCGGATGATAGATTGTGTCCGAACGATTGCGAATGTCTTCAGTGAGTGCTGCGTCGCTGGCGGGTTCCTTCAGATAGAGCGACGCACCCTTGACGCCCTTAAAGGCGGGCGCCGCGAAAATCCGGTCCATAATCCGCACGCCTTTTATCAGACGATGGAGGTCGTTTTCGTCGGCGAGGAAATTTGGATCGATTGCGGGCGCCGCTTGCGAATCGCTTGAGGCGAGTGTGACGCTGCCGCGGCTTTTGGGCCTCAACACGCAAGCATGGCAGGTTATGCCGCCGCCAAGATGTTTCTTGCGGCCGTGGTCATCAACCAGACCTGGAATAAAATGAAGTTGGATATCGGGTTCTGTCTCGGTCGGATCGGTTTTTACAAAGCCGCCGCATTCAGCAAGGTTTGATGTGAACAAGCCTTCGCCGCGGTTTTTGTAGGCGAAGAACGATGGGAAGAATTTTTTGACCATGCCAAAATTGAGGCCAATGGAATCACCTGACGATGTTTTGTAAAGCGCGGGATAATCGAGATGGTCCTGGAGGTTGGCGCCGACACCCGGCGCGTCAAAAACGACATCGAGCCCATGCTCGCGCAAATGGTCGCCCGGGCCAATTCCCGACAGCATCAGCATTTGCGGCGACTGGAAGGCGCCGCCGGAAAGGATCACTTCGCGTTTGGCCGCAACCGATTTCGGCGCGCCCATTTCAAGAAACTGAACGCCGCTTGCGCATCTGGCGTCGAACATTACCCGCTCGGCGTGGGCGCCGGTAATGATGGTAAGGTTGGGGCGTTCTTTCGCGGGATTAAGATAAGCGACCGCAGCCGAACAGCGGCGGCCATTACGTTGAGTCACTTGATAATAGCCCATGCCTTCCTGACCGGCGCCATTGAAGTCATTGCACTCGGGCAACTGTAATTCAGCGGCGGCATTCAGAAAAACATCCGATAACGGATTGCGGTAGCGTAAGTCCGATACTGATAGCGGACCGCCAACCGAATGGTAATTGTCGCTGCCGCGCTGATTGTCCTCCGCCTTTTTAAAATAGGGAAGAACGCCGTCCCAGTCCCAGCCATCCGCCCCTTCAGCGGCCCAATGATCATAATCAGCGCGCGAGCCACGAATATAGATCATCGCATTAATCGAGCTTGACCCGCCAAGCACGCGCCCGCGCGGCTGAAAGCAGATGCGATCATTGAGATGCTTTTGCGGGATGGTGTTAAACCGCCAGTTTACAGGCGAGCCCTCGGGGAAAAATGCAAACCCCATCGGGGCATGAATAAGCGGGTCCTTGTCAACGCCGCCCGCCTCCAACAGGCAAACGCTCACCGATGCGTCCTCGCTCAAGCGATTGGCGAGAACGCAGCCCGCCGACCCCGCGCCGACGATAACATAGTCAAGTTCGCCCAACATTTCACGGGCGGCGTTTTGTGTTGTCATGTTGCGCCTAAAGTATTTTCCGGACGAAGGAGAGGGTTTTTTCAACTTTTTCCGTATAGGGAGGGAATAATAGACCGCCGCTGGCGAAACGGCTCTGATAGAAAACCGGCTTTAAATGTGAGAAGGTCTCAAAACCTGTCCGTCCATGATAGGCGCCTATGCCGCTTTTCCCGACCCCGCCAAAGGGCAAGTTTTCTTGCGCCAGATGCCATAATGTATCGTTGATGGTAACGCCGCCTGAAACAGTTTGCTGCATCACGCGGTCGCGCGCTTCGGTGTCCTCGCCGAACCAGTAAAGCGCCAGCGGGCGCTCGCCTTTGTTGATATAAGAGATAGCCGCGTCGGTTGAGTCGATTGGTAAAATGGGCAGGATTGGACCGAAGATTTCTTCTTTCATAATGGCGGCGTCCTCCGGCGGGTCGATCACCAGGGTCAGCGGCAATTTGCGTTGGGGGTGCAGCGCATTGGCGGAGCCGACCTCAATAATCCGCACGCCGCGGTCGCGCGCCTCTTCCACCATTGCTTTCAGTCTTGCAAAATGCCGGTCGGAAATAATCGACGTATAATCCGTTGTCGTATCAATTTCCGGATAGAGCGTCCGCGCAGCGGCGGCGATTGCAGCGGCGGTTTCATCGATTTTGGTTGTCGGCGCCAACACATAATCCGGCGCGATGCAGGTCTGTCCGGCATTAAGCATTTTGCCATAAGTGAGGGGTTTTGTAGCTTTTTCAATATCGGCGCTGGCGTCTATGATCGCCGGAGATTTACCGCCAAGTTCGAGGGTTACCGGGGTCAGGTTTTTTGCCGCCGCCTGCGCCACGCGTATGCCGACACGGGTTGAACCTGTAAAAAGTAGATGGTCAAAGGGGGGTTCAGTAAATGCCTGACCGGTTTCAACGCCGCCGACAATGACGGCAAATTCTGATTCATCGAACGCTGCGCTAACCAATTTATGTAAAACATCGCTTGTATGCGCTGTAAGTTCACTCGGCTTGAGCATCACCCGGTTGCCTGCCGCAATGGCGGCCGCAGCCGGCGCCAAAGCTAAAAACACCGGATAGTTCCATGGTGAGATGATGCCGACAACGCCGAGCGGTTGCGGCTCGATTTTGCTTTTCGCCGGCAACATGTGGAGCGGGGTTGGCACGCCGCGGGGGCGCATCCAGTTTTTCAAACTTTTTTTCGCCAGACGCACGCCAGAAAGCAAGACCAGCATTTCTGCAATGATGGTTTCATGTTTCGAGCGATTGCCAAAATCAGCGCTGATCGCTGTTGCGAATGCTTCCTCGTTGGTTTCAATTAGCTGGATAAGCTTGTCGAGGCTGGCGATGCGCCGGTCATATGATGGAAACGGATTTTGCAAATAGGCGTTTTTTTGCAGTGCGAAAATTCGTGTGATTTCGCGCTCGCCGTCGGTTTTGTCGGCGCTTAGAGTATGGGCGGTATCGGCGGGCATAAAGTTTCTCCCATTTTCAAATCCGCAAGACGTGCGTAGAATGTGATGAATAGGAAAGCGAAAGTCCACCTTCTTTGGCGCCAGGCGCCGGCGCGGATGATTTCCAGAACATAAACGAACGTAAGTTGGCCGCCCCATCGGAGGCATTCGCGAAGCGAATTGCCGCGAGATATATAAAATGGTGGAGGTGCGCGAAGAAGGCTCGAACCAAAAACCAAGCGCCCGACCGGGCGTCGGCCGGTCAGGCCGCCCCATCGGAGGCGTTCGCGAAGCGAAGTGCCGCGAGATATATAAAATGGTGGAGCTAGGCGGAATCGAACCGCCGACCTCGTCATTGCGAACGACGCGCTCTCCCAACTGAGCTATAGCCCCGAAACCTTGAAGGCCGCGTCTTAAGACCCGGCGCTGGCCTGTGTCAATCTGCCGTTGGAGGCGATAGGGTTGGGCTCTCGCGAACCCGGAGGTTTTTCGATGTTGTTTCTTCTTGTCGCCGCCTTGTTGTCCGCCAACCGGCTGGAGATTTCGCCAGATATATGGGCCTGCCGGAACCAGATCGAGATATGGTGTGCGGAAGGCGAATGTACGGCGAAGGCCGAGGCGGAGACGACACCGATGGACATATGGGCGCGGGCCGACGGCGCTTTTTCGGTCTGCGCCTATAGCGGCTGCTGGGACGGCATGGCCGAGAGGGCGGCGGTGAACGGGCGGCTGATCTGGGCGGCGGATGATGTCGAATTCCTTTCCGGGCGCGGCGGCTTCAGCGCTGACGTGACCCTGGTGATTGTTGAGAAAGACGGCGTCGGCTTTGTTCGCGTCGGTGGGTTTGCCAGCCCGGTCTTGTGTCTGCCGGGCGAGCCCGGGGCGCGGTGAGCCGCGCGGCCGCTTGTTGCAACACTGGGCGACTGCGCTTAAGTCCGGGTGATACGCCAAACAGGAGCTTTGCGTGCATATCATCCCGATGCCGGTCTTTTTGCTGATTGATGCGATCTTGCAGCTTTATACATTCATCGTCTTCGCGATGGTGATCATGTCTTGGCTGCTTGGGTTCAATGTCATCAACCGTCACAATCAGGTCGTTGACATGATCTGGCGCACGCTGATGGCGATGACCGAGCCGTTGATGCGGCGGATCCGCAATGTTCTGCCCTCCATGGGCGGGCTCGACCTGTCGCCTTTGATCCTGCTCCTCGGTGTTTTCTTCCTGCGCGAGATGAACCAGTGGGTCGCGCTGCGCATTGGCGTCTAGCCGTTTGGCGGGGCGTGACGTCTTCACACTGACGGATGACGGCGCACAACTTTTTGTGCGCGCAAACCCGGGCGCTGCGAAGGACGAGATCACAGGTCTGTGGTGCGGCGCAGATGATGAACGCCGCCTCGCGGTTAAAGTCACCGCCCCGCCGGACAAAGGCAAAGCCAATGCGAGCATCATCAAGCTCCTCGCCAAGGCGCTCGGCGCCCCGAAATCCACCCTGTCGGTTAGCGCCGGCGAGACCGTGCGGCTGAAAACCATCACACTCATTGGCGATCCGGTGGCGCTGGAGCAAGCGCTCCGGGGACTGACGGATGACTGAGACGTCAGAAAAAGGGCCTTCGCGCTTGATGTGAGCCCTGTAGCCACGGGGCTTGTAGCAGAATCTGGTCCAACATTTTCACCTGTGATCGCCGTCTGTCGCCGGGATGTCTTTATTCGCTGCATCTGGTTTTCTCCTTTCTCGCAATTCCGGTTCGTTGAAGAATGCTCGCGACGTGATTGAGGTGGGGGCGAAACACTTTCTCTATACCCGGACTGCGCAGCAGTATAGGGCCGCTGGAATCGGTGAGGATGAAATTTAATATATTAAATTTCATCCTCACGGGTCGGAATGGTCTTATAATGAGCGGTGGGCGCAGTGGATTTTCCCCGTCATCCCGTGCGCAATGCGGCATGAAATGCCGCTTTGCAGACACGGGATCGCTAACAACATGTTCCAACCCATTGCAACCGATCCCGGACCAGCGCAGCAGTGTTTCACACCGCAGCGCATCCGGGATGACGGCGGCCCCCCCCCTTCGACCGCTTCGCGGCCACTTCTCCCGACCTTTCAGTTTGCGCGCCGCCGCGCGCGGGGCGGGGGAAGAAAAGCCTCACCTCAAGCACAACCTAATTCCTCCCCCGTTTGCGGGGGA